>CAZABC010000029.1:0-29258 GCA_964483405.1 uncultured Anaerolineaceae bacterium | reverse complement strand
AGCCCTCGTAGTTGCGGAGCACGACCTTGTGGTCCGAGTAGCTGATGAGGTAGTTCGGCATGACCGGGATCTTCCCGCCGCCGCCGGGCGCGTCGACGATGTACTGCGGGACGGCGTAGCCCGAGGTGTGGCCGCGGAGGCCCTCGATGATCTCGAGCCCCTTGCCGATCGGGGTCCGGAAGTGCCCGGCCCCTTCGACGAGGTCGCACTGGTAGATGTAGTAGGGCCGGACGCGTGCCTCGACGAGCCGCTGGACGAGGTCGCGCTGGACGTGGACGCAGTCGTTGACGCCGGCAAGGAGGACCGACTGGTTGCCGAGCGGGATACCGGCGCGGGCGAGCTTGTCGCAGGCGCGGGCGAGCTCGGGCGTCATCTCCTGCGGGTGGTTGACGTGGATGTTCAGCCACATCGGGTGGTACTTCTGCAGCATGTCGCAGAGCTCGTCGTCGATCCGCTGCGGCATGAAGACCGGGACCCGCGAGCCGATCCGGATGATCTCGACGTGGGGGATCTCGCGGAGGCCGCGGAGGGCCGACTCGAGGAGCTTGGGGGCGAGCGTCAGGCCGTCGCCGCCGGAGATCAGGACGTCGCGGATCTGCGGCGTCCGGCGGATGTAGTCGAGCTGCGCCTCGTGCTCGCGCCGGTTGAAGTTCTGGGTCGGGTCGCCGACGATCCGGCTCCGGGTGCAGTAGCGGCAGTAGCTCGCGCACTGGGTCGTGATGAGCATCAGGACCCGGTCGGGGTAGCGGTGGACGAGCCCCGGGACCGGGCTGTGGCGGTCCTCGGCGAGCGAGTCCTCCATCATCCCGGTGAACGCCCGCAGCTCCCGCCCGAGGGGGATGATCTGGCGCCGGATCGGGTCGTTGGGGTCCTTCGGGTCGATGAGGCTGATGAAGTAGGGCGTGACGTCGACCCGGAACTTGTCGGGTGCGGACAGGCCCTCGCGCTCCTCGTCGGTCAGCTCGAGGATCCGCTCGATGTCGGCGAGGTCGTTGACCCGGTTGCTGAGCTGCCAGCGCCAGTCGTTCCACTTCTCGTCGGGCACGTCGGCCCAGAACGGGGCCCGACGGCTGACCGCCGGCTTGCCGTCGGGCCCGAGGGCGCGGGCGGGGTCGCGGCGGTTGACGAACGGCTCCGCCTCGGTCGGAGCGGGCACCGCCGCGGTCGGCTGGGTCTCCTGGACGTCCATCGGTCGGCGGCCTCCTCGGCACATCGGCGACGCATAAAGTCTATGCAGAGTGCATGGAGCCCGATGATAGCCGGGCGGCCCGCGGGGGTCCAGCGGACGCACCGAAGACGGGGATGACCGAACCGGTCCGAGCCGGGCGACCGACGCGCCCGGGGGTCGTCAGTCGCGGACGACCGCCCAGATGAGGCCGAACATCACGAAGACCCCCGACAGCATCGCGACGAGGCCGATCGAGCCGTACGGCGAGTTGGCGCCCTCGTGCGGCACGAGCTGGAGGAGGAAGCCGAAGGTCACCGCCCAGCCGATGAACAGGATCGCGAAGAGCGCCTTGGCGTTGATGCCGGTGATCGCCCGGACCCAGCGCGGCTGCCGACCCTCGGCGGACTTGGCCGACGCGAAGACCGGGATGACGATCATCGCCGCGAGCACCGTCGAGATCGCGAAGATGATGAAGACGAGCGGGCTCGAGAAGGGGGCGAGCAGCAGCTGCACGGGCGGTCCTCGATCGGGTCGGTCCGGACGCGCGGATGGTAGCAGAGCCGCAACGGCGCCCGCGAGCCCCGGGCTCGGGGCGCCGCCGGCCCCGCCGTCGCGTACCGGGTCAGCCGAGATCGGCGACGACCGGCACCCGGTGGAGACCGGTCGCGCCCGACGGGAGCGGCGGCAGCTGCGGCTCGGCGACCTGGACGGCACCGGTCCCGTCCGTCGCCCGGGCGAGGAGCGCCGTGGCGCCGGGCGGGAGGGTGATCGTCGCGCGCCAGCGTCGCCAGGCGAGCTCGCCATCCGCGTCCGGTGCGATCGGCTCGAGCTCGGCCTCGCGCCACGTCGCGCCATCGTCGGGGCTCACCTCGACACGCGCCACGCCGCGGTCGCCGGCAGTCGCGACGCCGTAGACCGCGAGCGGCTCGCCGGCGACGACCGTCGCTCCGGCGGCCGGGGCGTCGATCCGGCTGTACGTCCGGACGACCGCCTCGGCGTCCCAGCCGCGCCGGACCCAGTAGCCCGGCTCGTCGTCGGCAGCCAGCTCGATCGCGGTCAGCCACTTCGGCTGCTTCATCCCGTACCGCCCGGCGATGAGGACCCGGAGCGGCGCGCCGTGGTCGCGGGTGAGGAGCGTCCCAGGCGGCCCCATCTCGTCGACGAGCCAGGTCCGCTCGTCGAGCGCGGTCTCGAGCGGCAGCGACTCGCTGAACCCGTCCGCCGAGCGCCAGATGACCCAGCCGGCCTCCGGCAGCGGCCCGGCCGCCTCGAGCACATCGCGGACGCGGACACCGGCCCAGCGCTGGTTGCCGACGTAGCGTCCGTAGCGGACGACCTCGTTGCTGATGCACTGGAGCGAGCGGACGCCCTCGACTCGCGGCAGGTCGCGCAGGTCGGCGGCCGTGAGCTCGAGCGGTCGGGCGACGAGCCCGCCGACCGTGAGCCGCCACGTCGCGAGGTCGACGTCGGGCGCGACGAGGTCCTTGCCGATGACGTAGAAGTCCTCGACCGGGGTGATGCGCGGCGAGACGCCCCACGCGTCCACCGGCGCCCGACCCGGATCGACCGGCCGGCGGATCGCGCCGACGGACCGGGCGAGGACGAGCGCCCCGGAGCCGGCGAGCGTCGCGAGCGCGGCGAGGCCGAGCGCGCCGCCGAGGACCGGTCGGCGGCCGACGACCGGGCCGGCGGGCGGGGCCGGGTCGGCCGTCGGCACCGTGGCGGCCCGCGCGAGCAGTCCCGCGAGCGTCGCGCCGTAGGCGGCGGCCGCGCCGACGATCGGCAGCTGGAGCGCGAGCGCGTCGCCGCGGTGATCGGCCCCCAGGAACCCGGCGCCGGCGAGCGGCAGGACGATGAGCTCGACGAGCGCGAGCGCCACGCCGGCGGCGAGCAGCGCCATCCGGCCCGGGGACGACGGCGCGAGGAGACCGGCGGCGGCGAGGCCGGCCGCGAGCGCGGCCCCGGCCAGCGGGATGGCCGCGGCGACCCCGACCGCGAGCGCCGGCTTGGCCAGCGGCCCCAGGAGCCCGAGGGCCGCGTCGAACGCCGCGACCGGCAGGAGCGCCGTCACGCCCTCGGCGAGGACCTCGAGCAGCCCCGGCCCGAGCAGCGTCGAGCCGAGGACGAGGATCGCCATGGCCGGACCGGCAGCCAGGGCGCCGGCGAGCGCGGCCGAGGACGGCGAGACGTTCGAGGGTCGATCGTGCACCCGGAGAGGATGGCGCAGGATCCGTGACGGCGCGATGACGGCCCCCGCCGTAGGATGAGCGCCCCCTCCCGCCATCCGGCCCGATGCTGGCCCCGAACGAGAACACGTGACCAACTTCGAGCGGCTCGGCCGGGCCGTGCATCGCCGGCGCTGGCTGGTGATCGGGGCCTGGGCCGCCCTCCTCCTCATCGCCATCCCCTTCGCCCCGCAGGCGCCCGGCGCGCTGACGGCCGGCGGCTTCATCCTCGACGACCTCGAGGCCCAGCGGACGCGCCGGACGCTCGAGACCGAGCTGGGCCTGCCGCCATCGGCCCTCGTCGTCGTCCTCCACAGCGAGACGCTCCGCGCCGGCACGCCCGCGTTCGAGCTCGCGGCGGCCGAGGCGGTCCGCGACGTCGACGAGGCGCCCCACGTCACCGGGGTCCTCTCGCACGCGCTCGCCCCGCGCCAGGTCTCGGCCGATGGCCGGACGGCGTACGACGTCGTCCTCCTCGACCTGCCGCCCGACGACTCGCCCGAGGCGCTCGACGGGATCCGCGGGCGGCTCCGCGAGCCGGCCGGCCTCGAAGTGTCGCTCGCCGGCGGTCCCGCCTTCTACGGCGACATCCAGGCGGTCTCGGAGTCCGACCTGCGGCGAAGCGAGGTCATCTCGCTCCCGATCGCCGCTGTCGCGCTCCTCCTCGTCTTCGCCTCGGTCGTCGCAGCCGGCGTGCCGCTCGTCGTCGGGGGAGCCGCGGTCGTCGTGTCGCTGGCGGCCATCTTCGTCCTCGCCAGCGTGACGCCGATGAGCGTCTTCGTCCTGAACCTCGCGACGCTCCTCGGGCTCGGGCTCGGGGTCGACTACTCGCTGCTGATGACGAGCCGGTTCCGCGAGGAGCTGGCCGGCCGCCTAAGCCCCGAGACCGAGGGCGACGACCCGGCGAGTCGGGCCGCGCGGGAGCGGGCGATCGGCGAGGCCGTCCAGGTCACCGTCGCGACGGCCGGCCGGGCCGTGTTCTTCAGCGGCCTCACGGTGCTCCTCGGGCTCCTCGGGCTGGTCCTCTTCGAGTTCATGATCCTCCGCTCGGTCGGCGTCGCCGGCGCCCTCGTCGTCGGGCTTGCCGTCGTCGCCTCGCTCACCCTCCTCCCGGCGATCCTCGGCGTCCTCGGGCCGCGGATCGACGCCCTCTCGATCCGCCGCGGGTCCGCCGTCGGCGACTCGTCGGGTCGCTGGGCCCGCCTCGCCCGCTGGGTCATGGCCCGGCCGGTCGCCGTCCTCGTGCCGACGCTGGCCTTCCTGCTGCTCCTCGGCCTGCCGTTCCTGCGGGTCCAGTTCAACGCGCCCGACGCGTCCATCCTCCCGGCCAGCGCCCCCTCGCGGGCCGGCTACGATCGCCTCGGCGAGGCGTTCGGCGAGGGTGAGTTCGCGCCGATCCAGCTCGCCATCCGGACCGACGGCCCGGCGACCGATCCGGCGAACGTGGCCGCGCTGTTCGCGTACTCGCGGCGGCTGGCCGCGGACGAGCGGGTCGTCCGGGTCCAGGGGCTCGTCGACGTCGACCCGCGCCTCCGCCTCGAGCAGTACCAGCTCCTCTACTCCGCGCCGGGTGGGCCGCCCGACCGCTTCGCCCAGGCCGGCCTCGGCGCGACCACCCGCGATGACCTGACGGTCTTCACCCTCACGACGCCGTTCGGCCCGAACCGGTCGGAGGCGCGCGACCTCGTCGCGGACCTGCGCGACACGACCGGGGCGCTCGCGCCGCCCGCCGGCATGACCGTCGGGGTGACCGGCGGCGCGGCCGACGTCCGCGACGTCGTCGACCGGATCACCGCCGACTTCCCCCGGACGGCGCTCTTCATCGTCGTGACGACGTACCTCGTCCTCTTCGTCCTCCTCCGCTCGGTCCTCCTGCCGGCGAAGGCGCTGGTGATGAACACCCTCTCGATCGTCGCGAGCTTCGGGGCGCTCGTCTGGATCTTCCAGGACGGCAACCTCTCGGCGATCCTCGGGTTCACCCCGCTCGGGTTCGTCGAGACGACGCTGCCGGTCATCCTCTTCTGCGTCCTCTTCGGGCTGTCGATGGACTACGAGGTCTTCCTCCTGTCGCGGATGAAGGAGGCCTGGGACCGGACCGGCGACAACGTCGCGGCCGTCGCGACCGGGCTCGAGCGAAGCGGCCGGCTCGTCACGTCGGCGGCCCTGATCGTCGTCGTCGTCGCGGGCTCGTTCGCCTTCGCCGACATCGTCCTCATCAAGGCCCTCGGGATCGGCGTGGCGATCGCGGTCGCCCTCGACGCGACCGTCGTCCGGGCCCTCCTCGTCCCGGCGACGATGCGGCTCCTCGGCCGCTGGAACTGGTGGATGCCGGCCCGCCTCGAGCGGGTCGTCGCCTCGCGGCTGCCGCGCTCCGAGGCCGAGGTCGAGGCCGCGTTCCGATGAGCCGCCGGCCCGCCATCCTCCTGTTCGCCCTCCTCGCGGTCGTCGCGCTCGTCGTCGCCGGCTGCACCGGTGGCGCGGTCCTCGCCGAGCAGCCGGTCGAGCGGCCGGCCCCGCCGCCGGCCACGCCGGCTCCCACCCCGGCCGACGACCCGCAGCCGGTCAGCCTCCCGCTCGACGATGCGCCGCACGACCGGCTGACCGAGTGGTGGTACTACACCGGCCACCTCCGCGACGAGACCGGCGCCTGGTACGGCTTCGAGTACGTCGTCTTCCGGGCCGAGCGGGGCGACTTCCCGGTGTCGTGGGCGAGCCACCTCGCCATCACCGACGTCGACGGGGGCCGCTTCGCCTACGCCCAGCGGGCGGAGATCGGGCCGCAGGTCGACCTCGGCGCCGGGGCGGAGACCGCGTCGGCGTCCGACGCCGGCTTCTCGTTCTCGCTCCGCGGTCTCGACCCGACCCGTCCCGAGACGTTCGGCCGGCCGGCCTGGACGATGGCCGGGCGCGACGGCCGCGACCGCCTGGCCGCGACGCTCGCCGCGGACGAGGCGACGGCCGCCGGGTCGCCCGGCGGGATGGCGCTCGACCTCGGCCTCGTCGCGACCAAGCCGCCGGCGCTCCACGACGTCGATGGCTGGATCGACTTCGGACCGGCCGGCGGCTCGTACTACTACTCCCGGACGGCGATGGACGCGAGCGGCACGATCGTCCTCGACGGCCGTCCACGGGCGGTCGAGGGGACCGCCTGGTTCGACCACCAGTGGGGCGACTTCATCGCCGTCGGCGGGGGCGGCTGGGACTGGTTCGCGGTCGACCTCGACGACGGGACGGACCTGACGGTGTCGCTCGTCCGCGACCTCGACGGCAGCTACCCGCTCGTCTACGGGACGCTGGTCGACCCCGCCGGCGCGGCGACCCACCTGCCCGCGACCGCGGTCGAGGTCGAGGTCCTCGGCAGCTGGACGAGCCCGCGGACCGGCGCGAGCTACCCGTCCGGCTGGCGGATCCGGGTCCCGGGCCAGTCGCTCGACATCGTCCTCACGCCGACGCTGGCGGACCAGGAGCTCGACACCCGGTCGACGACCGGCGTCATCTACTGGGAGGGTTCGCAGACCGTGGCCGGGACCCGCGACGGGCGGCCGGTCGCCGGGCGGGCGTACGTGGAGCTGACCGGCTATGCCCCGGCGGACGCTCAGGGCGCGGCCGGGACCTCGATGCCGGCCTCGGCCGCGAGCGCCCGGGCCGAAGCGTCGAGCCCCGCGAGCGCGGCGAGCTCGTCGAGCATCGCGGCCGCGGCGGCGCGGTAGGCCGGCTCGTTCGACAGCCGCGCGGCGAGGCCGTCGCGGGCGACCGCCCGGATCCGGCCATAGGCGCCGGCGAGCTCGGGTCCGAGCGTCGCCGCCCCGTCCCACGACTCCAGGCGGGTCGAGGCCGTCGCGCCGATCGCCGCGTCGGCCGTGACCGAGCGGAGGAGCGTCGCGATCGCGTACGTGTCGAGCTGGTCGGCCTCGAGGGCCGCGCGGAGGGTCACGGTCGTCGCAGCGAGGCGGCCGTTCATCGCGATCGCCTGGCGGAGAGCCGCCTGGACCGCCGCCGGGACCGCCGACGCCGGCTCGTCCCCGGGCGCGACCGGGGCGACGGGCGTCGTCCCGCCGGTGACGACGGCCGGCGCCGCCGGGGCGGCCGCGCCGTCGACGACGGCGAACCGGGCTGCCACGACGCTGCCGATCAGCGAGCCCCCGACGACGAGCCCGATGACCGCCCCGGACACGAGGAAGATGCCGGCCCGCTTGGCCGGGACCCCGAGCAGCAGGTAGGTCCCGCAGCCCGGGCAGCGAGGCGCATCGAACGCGAGCGGCCTCGCGCATGTCGGGCAGCTCATCGTCCGGGCGCCCTCGACGCCGATCTCCATCGGGCCGCGAGCGGGCTGGGCCGTCCGTCCTCGGAGGAGCGGCAGGGCCATCGAGTCTCCCGATCGACGGGGTCGAGCGCGCGCCGGCCGGCACGCGCGGGACCGTGCCCATACGGTCGCAGACGGCCCGCCCGATGGAAGCCAGACGATGGTCAGGGCCCGACCCGGTACTCCGACGGGACGGTCGGGCCGGACGGCATGGCCGATCGGCCCTCCATCGCCCGGTCGGGGAAAGGCACACTGTCGGGGTGCGACTTGAGCTGACCCATCGCGCCGACTACGCCGTCCGGGCGATGATCGCCCTCGCGGTGCCCGATGACGACGGCTACCAGAGCGTCCGGCGGATCGCCGAGCGGATGGCCATCCCGCCGCGCTTCCTGCCGCAGGTGATGCGCGACCTCGTCGGCGCGGACCTCGTCGTCGCCCACGCCGGCCGCCGCGGCGGGTACCGCCTGGTCGACGCCCCCGAGCGGGTCACGCTCCTCCGGATCGTCGAAGCCGCCGAGGGTGATACCCGCCGCCAGACCTGCGTCCTCCGTGGCGGACCCTGCGGCCGGGACGGCTACTGCGCCGTCCATCCCGTGTTCGCCGGGGCCCAGGAAGCGGTCCTCGACCACCTCGGGCGGGCCACCCTGGCGGACGTGGCCCAGGTCTACGAGACCTTCGACGGCGGGGTCGCGGAACGCCGTCCCTGACCCACGCGCCGAGGAGCGCCGGAGACCCGGCGCGACGCGGGATCCGAGGAAGAACGGGCCGAATGGCCCATGGCAGCCGCGTATCTCCGGGGTAGAACGAATACCAAGTAAGTCAGTATTCGGCGCCAGCGGGCTCCCGCCGGCCCGAAGGTTGCGAGGACCGACCGATGCGCGATCCCCATCGACCCCGATCCCTGGCTGCGCTCGTCGCGCTGGTCGCGCTCGTCGCCGTCGCGACGGCCGCCTGTGCGACGGGCGGCCGACCGACCTGGACGTTCAGCCCGCTGACGGCCACGGCCGGGTCACCCGCCCCGGCCAGCCCGGGGGCTCCCGGTCAGTCCGAGGGAACGATCGCGATCGAGGCGTTCGACCTCGGGTTCAAGCCGGCCCAGACCGAGGTCGCGTCCGCCGGGACCTACACCGTCAAGTTCGTGAACACCGGGGCCCTCGTCCACGACATCACGTTCGCCGACGGCACCAAGCTGACGGCCCAGGCTGGCCAGACCGTCGAGGGCGAGGTCACGATCCCCGACGCGGGCATGACGTTCATCTGCTCTATCCCCGGCCACGAGCAGGCCGGGATGAAGGGCGAGGTCCTCGTCGCCGGCTACGGCAGCGGCAGCGGCACCGACGACGGCGACCACGGCGGCCCCGGGGCGGTCCTCCCGTCGCCCGACCCCAACGCTCCGGCTCCCGTCACCTTCGATCCCGCCGCGCCGGAGCGCCTCGAGGGCGAGACCCACGAGATCGTCCTCACGATCGAGGAGAAGCTCATGACCGTCGCCCCCGGCTACCAGATCGCCGTCTGGACGTTCGACGGGGCGGTCCCGGGGCCGACGATCCGGGTCAAGGTCGGCGACTCGATCCGGGTCCGGCTCGTCAACCCGGCGACGAGCCAGCTGCCCCACAGCGTCGACTTCCATTCGAGCCAGGTGGCCTGGAACGACGAGATGACCTCGATCGACCCGGGCGAGGAGAAGATCTACGAGTGGCGGGCGGACTACGCGGGCGTCTGGATGTACCACTGCGGGACCGCGCCGGCGCTCCACCACATCGCCAACGGCATGTTCGGGATGGTCATCGTCGAGCCGAAGGAGGGCCTCCCGGCCGTCGACCATGAGTTCGCCCTCGTCCAGAGCGAGTGGTACTTCGGCGAGCAGGCGCAGGTCACCGATCTGACGAAGGCCGCGGCCGGCGCGCCGTCGCCCGATTGGGTCGTCTTCAACGGGGTCGCGGCGCAGTACGTCGATGCTCCGATCAAGGTCGACACGGGCAAGCGGGTCCGGGTCTTCGTCCTCGATGCCGGACCGAGCATCGACAGCTCGTTCCACGTCGTCGGGACGATCTTCGACACCGTCATCAAGGAGGGGGTGGTCCTGGCCCGCGGCAACGAGGGCAACTGGGGCTCACAGGCCGTGGACCTCGCTCCGGCCCAGGGCGCGATCGTCGAGTTCACGACGGCCGAGGACGGGCTCT
The DNA here is from genome assembly GCA_964483405.1 of uncultured Anaerolineaceae bacterium. GTDB lineage: Bacteria > Chloroflexota > Limnocylindria > Limnocylindrales > CSP1-4 > CAZABC01. The sequence continues at coordinate 19,379 of CAZABC010000029.1, read as the reverse complement.
ACCCGATCGTCACCCACGCCTTCAACTTCCCGGGTCGTGGCGCGCTCGGCCTCTTCCAGGCCGGCGACGGGGACCCCAAGAACTAGCGCGTCCCACCCCCATCGCCGGACGCCGCCCGGAACCTCGCAGCCGGGCGGCGTCCGGCGACCCAGCCGAGGACGTTCGGCCCGTGCAGGGATCGGCGACCTGCGGCACCATCGACCAGGCGTCGCGTCACGGCGACGCCTGGCGGCACGTCCATCGCCGGGGATGTCCCCCGGGGACATCGTCCGCCCTCGAGGAGTGACCACCATGATCCGCCGGATGTTCGCTATGGCCACCATCGCCGCGCTCGTCGCGACGACGATCGCCGCCTGCTCGGACGCGGGGGCGAAGCCGACCGTCGCCGACGCCTGGGCCCGCCCGTCGATGGGGATGGACCGAGCCGGAGCCGCCTACATGACGATCACCGGCGGCGACGAGGCCGACGCGCTCATCGGCGCGACGTCGCCCGCCGCGACGACCGTCGAGATCCACGAGACGGTCGAGTCGGGCGGGGCGATGGGGATGCAGCCGGTCGAGCGGATCGACATCCCCGCCGGCGGCACCGTGAAGCTCGAGCCGGGCGGCTATCACGTCATGCTCATCGACCTGACCGGCGACCTCGTCGTCGGCGAGGAGATCGAGATCACCCTCGAGTTCGAGGGGGCTGGCGAGGTCAAGGTCACGGCCGAGGTCCGAGAAGGCGAGGGCATGTGACCGACCACCCCGCGTCCCGCCCAGCGCCGGTCGACCGGCGCTGGGCGATCGTCGGCGCCATCGCCCTCCTCGCCGTCGGCGCGCTGCTCGCGGCGCTCGTCGCGGTCGCCCTCGTCGGCCCGCCCGCCGAGACCGCGGCCGGCCCCACGCCCGGCGCCGTCGAGCCGTCGCCCGACCCGGCGTCGTTCGCCTACCCGCAGGTCCGGGGCGCACCGCCGCTCGACCTCGTCGACCAGGACGGCCGGCCGTTCTCCCTCGCCTCGCTCCGCGGGGGGCCGGCCCTCGTGTTCTTCGGCTACACCCACTGCCCCGACGTCTGCCCGGCGACGATCGGGACGCTCAACCGGGTCATCGGCGCATCGGATGCGCCGCCGACGATGGTGTTCGTCAGCGTCGATCCGGAGCGCGACACGCCGGCGGCGCTCGCCGAGTACCTCCAGTTCCTGCCGGAACCGTACGTCGCCCTGACCGGGTCCCCCGACCGGATCCGCGCCACGGCCGACGCCTGGGGCGTCACCTACGCCCGGATCGACACCGGGTCGGCGAGCGGCTACGCGATGGCCCACACCGCCGACGTCTACCTCGTCGACGCCGACGGCATGCTCCGAGCCCACTTCCCGTTCGGGACGCCCGAGGAGCCCATCCTGGCGGCACTCGCCGCCCTGCCGCCGCCGACGGCCGACGGCTCTCCCGCGCCGTCCGCGGCCGCGAGCCCGTCGCCGACCCCTTCGGCCGCCCCGAGCCCGTCCGCATCCCCGGACGCGACCGCGCTGCCGGTCGACGGCGCCCGACCGGTCGTCGTCTCGACCGCGGTCTGGGCGGGTCGGACGCCGGTCGTCCTCAGCCTGCTCGACGGCGCCGACGCGCCGATCGACCTCACCGGGGCGACCGCGACCGTCACCCTCGCGGCGCTCGATGGGACGCCGGCCGGACCGGCCGTCGTCGCCCGGATCGTCCGCCCGCCGGGCCTCGGCCGCGACTACCTCCTCGCCGACCTCGACATCCCGAGCGCTGGACGCTGGCGGCTCGACGTCGCGGCCGCGACGGGCGGCGGTGCTCGCGGCGGCTCGACCGAGGTGACGGCGCTCGACCCCGGCTACACGCCCGCGATCGGCGAGCCGGCCCCGGACGTCCGGACTCCCACCGTCGCCGACGTCGCCGAGCTCGCCGCGATCACGACCGACCCTCAGCCCGACCGGCGACTCTCGGAGACCTCGACCGCCGACGCGCGGGCGAGTGGCACGCCCTACGTCATCGTCCTCGACTCGTACCGGTTCCGCGTCTCGCCGGCCTGCGGCCGGGCGATCGGGATGGCCCGCTACATGGCCGATCGCTGGCGCGACGTCGCGTTCATCCACCTCGAGCCGTATGTCTACTCGCTCGTCTCGGGCACCCCGGTCCTCGAGGGCGACCTGACCGACCCGGTCATCGCGCCGCTCGCGCGCTCGTGGGGCATCGGCGAGGGGCCGTGGGGCGCGATCTCGGTCCCCTGGGTCTTCGTCGTCGACGGCGACGGCATCGTACGCTCCAAGGTCACCGGCGTCTTCGGGACCGAGGAGATCGACGTGCTCCTCGCGGCGATCACCGACTGACCGGAGGCCGAGGCCCCCGGGGGTCAGCCGCCGGACGTGGCGCGAAGGGCCAGCCCGGTGAGGACGAGGCCGGCGACGACGGACACCGCGTAGGCGATGCACCAGCTGCAGATCGCCTCGATGACGAAGAGCTCGAGGTACGTCAGGTAGGCCACGCCGAGCGTCCCGACGATGCCGAGGGCCCAGGCGACGAAGAGCGCCCGCCGGTCGCCGGCCCGCAGCCAGGCGATGCCGGCGACCGCGACGGCGGACGAGAACGCGACGCCGTAGGCGGCGACCGGGATCCCGAGGACCGTCGCGTACTCGCTCGATTGGACCGTGTCGCAGCCCCCGCCGATCAGGCAGACCGGCGGCCCGCCGAGCAGGCGGGTGGCCAGCAGATAGCCGGCGATCGCGAGCCCGGCCGCCGCCACGAGAACGAGCCCGAGGACCAGGTGGCGGGCGGCCGTCGAGGCCGGCGCGGATGCCACGGAGGGAGCCGCCGTCACGCGACCGGCGTTGCCGTCACGGGACGACCGACGGGGACGGGGACGGGGACGGCGAGGGCGACGCGGAGGGGGTCGGCGAGGCCGCCGCGGCTGCCTCGGCGATGAGCGCGGCGAGGTCGGTGTACGGCACCGCGCCCTCGTACTTCGTCCCGTTGAGGAACAGGGTCGGCGTGACCTTGACCCCGGCGCTGGCGACCGCCTCGTCGGTGGCGGCGATGACGGCGTCCTGTTGCTCGCCGGTCGCCCGGCAGGCGTCCCACTCGGTCCGGTCGAGACCGATCGCGTCAGCGATCGCCTTGAGCCGCTCGTCGCGGAAGGCGCCGTCGTTCTCACCGTCCTGGTTGGCGAAGAGCCAGTCGTGGTACTCCCAGAAGCTGCCCTGCTCGCCGGCGCAGTGCGCGGCGGCGGCGGCCTCGACCGACTCGTCGTAGCTCGGGTCGCCCCGGCGGCCCTGGAACGCCGCGTCCATGTGGACGATGCGGAGCGTGCCGGCCGCCACCTGCGTCTCGCGGAGGAGCGGCTCGGTCTCGGTCGCGAAGGTCCCGCAGGCCGGGCACTGGAAGTCGGAGTAGACCTCGAGCAGCACCGGGGCCGTCGCCGGGCCCATCGTCGAGCCGTCGACGGCGACGGTCGCCGGGATGTCGTCAGCGGGTGCCTGGAGGCCGAAGGGCAGCGTCCCGTCGCCGCCACCGTCCTGGTTCTGGAAGAAGAGGACGGCGCCGATGAAGATCGCGCCGACGATGAGCGCGCCGATCGTCGTGAGGACGGCCGGCGACTGCCAGGCGGGCTTCGTCGCGCCCGAAACGCGCGACCGGCCAGCGACGGACGGGCGGGCGGTCTCGCGACGGCCGCGGCGCTCGGCGGCGCGGCGCTCCTTGCGGGACTGGGGCGGGGGTGGCGTCGAGCGGGACAGGGTCGGATCCTCCGAGTGGGGCCGCGTGGTGGCGGCGCGAGCGGGGACGCGGCCGCCATCCTAGCGGAGCCGGGCCGGCTCGTCCGATGGACGGGTCGACGACCGGCCCGTGGACGGTCGCGGCGCGGGCGATGTTGACCGCATTACTGATACTCAGTATCATGTCGTGACCGTGTCAGGATCATCCGTCACCTCCCCGCCCCGCCGCCGGCTGCCGGACGTCAGCGCCGCCGTCGACGCCGGCCACGCCCACGCCCACAGCGACGTCTGGCTGTCGGACGTCTCGGCCGGCTACGACGAGCGCCTCGTCCTCGAAGGGATCAGCCTCGCGGTCGAGCCGGGGACGCTGCTCGCCGTCGTCGGCCCGAACGGCGCCGGCAAGAGCACCCTCCTCAAGCTCGTCGCGGGGCTGCTCGCCCCGCGGAGCGGCCGGATCGAGGTCCTCGGGCATCCGCCGGGCCAGCAGGCGCGCCGGATCGCCTACGTCCCCCAGGCCGAGCTCGTCGACTGGTCCTTCCCGGTGACCGTCGGCGACGTCGTGATGATGGGTCGCTACCCGCGCCTCGGCCCCATCCGGCGGGCCGGTGCGGCGGACCGGCGAGCGGTCGCCGACGCGCTCGGCCGGGTCGGGATGACCCGCCACGCGACCACCCAGATCGGGCGGCTGTCGGGCGGCCAGCGGCGCCGGGTCTTCCTCGCCCGCGCGCTCGTCGGCGAGCCGGACCTGTACCTCCTCGACGAGCCCGTGACCGGGATCGACGCGACGACGCAGGAGGATCTGATGGACCTCCTCGAGGGCGAGGCCCGGCGCGGTCGGACCGTCATCGCGACGACCCACGACCTGGCGTTCGTCGCCCAGCGATTCGGTCACGTCCTCGCCATCAACCGCCGCATCACCGCCCACGGGCTGGCCCAGCTCGTCCTCGACCCGACTGTCCTCGCCCGGACCTACGGCGGCCACCTGCTCGTCCTCGAGGGCCACCAGCTCGTCCTCGACGACGCCCACCACCACGACCAGGAGGCGCCCGGCGAGGTCCACTTCCACGACGACGGAGGCGGCCGAGGCGGGCACTGATGGACCTCATCCTCGAGCCGCTCGGCCTCGGCTTCTTCGTCCGCGCGCTCGCCGCGTCGGCGATCGTCGGTGCCATCTGCGCCGTCGTCGGGACGTACGTCGTCCTGAAGGGCATCGCCTTCATCGGCGACGCGATCAGCCACGCCGCCTTCCCCGGCATCGTCGCGGCCTACTTGATCGGCGCGCCGTTCTACCTCGGCGCGGGGATCGCCGCCGTCGCGACGGCGCTCGCGATCGGGGTCGTCACCCGTCGGGCGCACATCCGCCAGGACACGGCGATCGGGGTCCTCTTCGCGGGGACGTTCGCCCTCGGCATCTTCCTGTTCAGCACGATCGACGGCTACGTCGCCGACCTGTTCAGCTTCCTGTTCGGGAACGTCCTCGCCATCTCGCCCGAGGACCTGGTCGGCCTGGCGATCCTCTCGCTCGTCGTCCTGGCGATCGTCCTCCTCCTGTGGAAGGAGCTCCTCTACGCGACCTTCGATCCGCTCGGCGCTGGCGCGTCCGGCTACCGAACGTCCTGGATCGAGTCGATCCTCCTCGCCCTCGTCGCCCTGACGATCGTCATCAGCCTCCAGGCCGTCGGGATCATCCTCGTCGTCGCGATGCTCGTGACGCCGGCGGCGACGGCGCAGCTCCTCACGGTCCGGTTCGGCCGGATGATGCTGCTCGCCGTCGGGGTCGGGATCGCCTCGGCGATCGCCGGCCTGTACGCCTCGTTCTGGCTCGACGTGGCCAGCGGGGCGACGATCGTCATCACCCAGACGCTCGTCTTCCTCGTCGTCCTCGCCCTCGGGCCCCGGACCGGGCTGCTCGGCGCGCTGCGACGCGGCCGGCCGACGGTCGCGGAGCCCGCCTGACGATGTCGGACGCGGCGACCCTCGTCCGGGCCATCGACGCCGCCGGGCACCGGGTGACCGAGCCCCGCCGGCGGGTCGCCGACCTCATCGCCGGCCGGGACGGGCACTTCACCGCCGCGGATCTCGTCGAGGACGCCCGTGGGCGTCGGCTCGGACTCGGCCGGGCGACGATCTTCCGGGCGCTCGACCTGTTCGCCGAGCTCGGGGTCGTCGAGCGGGTCGACCTGCCGACCGGCGATCACGCCTACGTCGGCTGCGAGCCGGTCCGCCATCACCACCACGTCATCTGCACCGTCTGCGGTCGCTCGACCGACGTCGAGGGCTGCGGGATGCGCGAGGTCGTCGACGAGGTCGCCAGGCGGACCGGCTACCGGGTCGACGCCCATCGCCTCGAGCTCTTCGGGACGTGCCCGGAGTGCCGCACTTGAGCCGGCCCGGGGCGTGGCGGGGTGCGGCGCTCGCGGTCGTCGTGGCGCTCGGCGTCGCCGCCTGCTCGGGCGTCGGCCGGTCGTCCCCGGCTGCGACGGGCCCGTCGCCCGACCCTGGCGCGATCCGGGTCGTGGCCACGACGACCGTCCTCGCCGATCTCGTCGCGAACGTCGGGGGCACCGCCATGGCGGTGTCGAGCCTCGTCCCCAGGGGCGGCGAGGTCCACACCTTCGACCCGACGCCGTCCGACATCCGCCGCGTCGCCGAGGCGGACGTCATCGTCATGAACGGCCTCGGTCTCGACGACTGGCTCGGGGACCTGGTCGCCGACGCCGGGTCGACGGCGACCGTGGTCGCGCTCGGCGAGGATCTCGAGGGCGTCGAGTACATCGCGGGCGGAGACGACGGTCACGAGGGCGAGGCGGTCAACCCGCACCTCTGGATGGACGTCGCGTACGCGGCGAAGTACGTCGAGCGGATCGTCGACGCGCTCGCGACCGCCGACCCGGCCGGCGCCGCCGGCTACCGCGCCGCCGGCGACGCCTACCGCGCCCAGCTCGCCGAGCTCGATGCCTGGGTCCGCGACTCGCTGGCGGCGATCCCGGCCGCCGATCGGAACGTCGTGTCGTTCCACGACGCGTTCCCGTACTACGCGCGGGCCTACGGGCTGACGGTCGTCGACACGGTCGTCGACGCGCCGGGCCAGGACCCGAGCGCGGGGGCGCTCGCGGACCTCATCGCCGTCATCCGGGCGAACGACATCGGGGCGATCCTCAGCGAGGCGCAGTTCAGCCCCGAGCTCGTGACGACGATCGCCGACGAGACCGGCGCGACGGTCGTCAGCGACCTGTACACCGACAGCCTCGGCGAGGCGCCGGCCGACACGTTCGTCGGCATCATCCGCTGGGACACCGAGCGGATCCTCGAGGCGCTCCGCTAGCGGCGCTCCCCGGCGGGCCGGGCTCGGGACCATCGGCGAGGCCCGCGTCGCCGAAGGTCCGGCGGCGGGGTTGAAACCCCGGCGCGCACCGGCGCCTCGATGCGGACAGGGGGCCGGCGGCACATCCGCTAGGCGGTCGGCGCGTCCCCCGGTTGCGCCGTTGCCGCCTGGACCGACTCCCCGCGCCCGTCGGCCGGGTCCTCGGCTGCGGCGTCGCCCCCCGCGACGACCGGCGGCAGCGGATCGGGCTCGCCGAGGAAGAGCCGGAGCACCTCGGCGCTCGGCATCCCCTCGCGGGCACCGACCTCGGTCGTCGCGAGCGCGCCGGCGGCGACCGCGCGCCGGCAGGCATCCTCGAGCGAGCGGCGCTCGGCCAGGGCGACCGCGAGCGCACCGCAGAACGCGTCGCCGGCACCGGTCGAGTCGACCGCGGCCACGGTCGGCGCCGGCACCGCGACGACGGTCGTTCGGCCGTCGCCGACCGGCTCCGCGTCGGGAGCGTCCGACACGACCCGGACGATCCGGGCGCCGCTCGGACCGAGCGTCACGACGATCGCCGGCATCGGGCCGTCGCCGACGACCGGGGCGAGGGCGAGGAGGAGGCGACCGGCCGCAGCGACCGGGTCCGGCGCGCTCGAGGCGATCGACTCGCCGAGCAGGCCCTCGACCAGGATCGCGAGCTCGCTGCGGTTCGGGGTCAAGACGTCGGCGAGCGCGAGGATCGACGCGTCGAGCCCGCCCGCCGGGGCCGGGTTGAGGACGGTCGCCGCCCCGGCGGCGCGGCCGACCCGGAGCGCCTCGCGGACGGTGTCGGACGGGATCTCGTTGCAGACGAGGACGACGTCCCCGTCGAGCGGGCCGAGCCGGCCGATCGCCTCGGCCACCATCTCCGGCTCGAGGTCGGCGTTGGCGCCGGAGGCCACGCCGATGAGGTTCTCGGCGCGATCGTCGACGAGGATGAGGGCCACGCCCGTCGAAGCTCCGGGGATCGGGATCAGCCGCGACACGTCGACGTGCTCGGCCGCGAGCGCGGCGCGCGCCTCGCCTGCGAATGCGTCCTCGCCGACGGCGCCGACGAACAGGGTCGGCCGGCCGAGACGCGCCGCCGCGACCGCCTGGTTGCCACCCTTGCCGCCGTGGTGTCGCTCGAAGGTGCCGCCGGTGACCGTTTCGCCGGGTGTCGGCAGGCGGGCCGCCCGGATGACGAGGTCGACGTTGACCGACCCGACGACGATGACGCGGCCGCTCATCCGACCATCCCTCCGTTGCCTACGACCCGGTGATGAACTCGCCGCCGTCGACGCCGATGACCTCGCCGGTGATCCAGTCCGTGCCGTCCCCCGCCAGCGCGACGATCGCGTTCGCGACGTCGTCGACCGTCGTCATCCGTCCGCCCGGGTGGCGGCTCGTCGCGGCGGCGATGATCTCGTCGTGCTCGGGGATCTTCATGAGCGCCGGGGTGAGCGTCACGCCGGCCCGGATCGCGTTGACCGTGATCCCGGACTTCCGCCGGGCGAGCTCCATGGCGAGCTGGCGGACGTGCGACTCGAGGGCGGCCTTCGCCGAGGACACGACGCCGTACGAGGGGATGACCCGGCTCGAGCCCTCCGAGGTCATCGCGAAGATCCGCGAGCCAGGGCCGAGGAACCCGCCGTGCCAGAGGTCCTGGACCCAGTAGACGAGGCTGTTCGCCATCACGTCCTGGCTCATCTGCATCTTCCTGCGGTCCGCCCCCGCCTTCGGGTCGTCGGCGATGAACGGCACGAGCGAGCCGAAGGCGAGCGAGTGGAGGACGACCCGGACGTACGGGTCGGCGCCGATGGCGCGACGCGCCTCGAACGTCTCGCGAAGCGTCGCCAGCGCCTCGGCCCGGCGCTCGTCGTCGGCGGCGTTCATGTTGAGGAAGACCGCCTCGCGGCCGGCCGCCGCGATCCGGGCCTTGATCGCCTCGACGTGGGCCCGGCCGGCCCGGAAGTCGAGGTGGATCCCGCAGATGTGGTACCCCGCGTCGGCGAGCCCGATCGCGGTCGCCTCGCCCATCCCGCTCGAGGCACCGAGGATGAGCGCCCAGCGCTCGCGGGTGTCGGTCATGCGGGTCGTCTCCAGGGATGGGTCGCGGGGTGTATGAGGCGATGCTAGCAGCGGCCGGCCCGGGCCATCCGCACGGGTCGGCCGAGCCGGACGCCCCGGTCGCGGATCGGCGAACGGCCCCTCTCGCGGCGGTCCGGCGCGCTAGGCTGGGCGGGCCGATGAACGAGCTCGACCCGACGCTCCTCCTGCTCCTGGTACCGGTCGTCGTGGTCCAGGTCGGGTTGATCATCCTCGCCCTGAGGGACCTCACGCGGCCCGGTCGGCGGGTCCGTGGTGAGAGCCGGGTGATGTGGGCGCTGATCATCCTGTTCGTCTCGAGCTTCGGGGCGATCCTCTACTTCCTCATCGGTCGCGAGGAGGCCGGCGCTCCGCCGCCGGCCGGCCGGCCGGAGCCCGGCGAAGGGCCCGCCGCCGGTGCCGCCGGCGCGGCGCGAGCGGCCGTCGGAGGGTCGTCGGCCGACGTGCCGGCCGAGGCGGCCGGGATGCCGGCCGAAGCGGCGACGGCGCCGGCTGCGCTCCCGCCGGGCCCGCCCGCGGTCACCTGCCGGGGCCTCTCGAAGCGGTACGGCGGCACTGACGGCGTCCTCGCCCTCGACCGGCTCGACCTCGACGTCCCGGAGGGATCGGTCTTCGGCCTGCTCGGCCCCAACGGCGCCGGCAAGACGACGACGCTCCGGATGCTCGTCGGCCTGTCGCGGCCGACGGGCGGCTCGGCGACGGTCGCCGGCGTCCCGCTCGACGGTGACGGACCCCGGCTCGCGAGCCGGATCGGGTTCCTCGACCAGGACCCGCGCTACTACGGCTGGATGACCGGCCGGGAGCTCGTCGAGATGGTCGGCCGGCTCCACGGGCTCGACGGGGAGGCGCTCCGGTCCGCGGCCGCCGAGACGCTCGAGCGGGTCGGTCTCGCCGATGCGCTCGACCGGCGGGTCGCCACGTACTCGGGCGGCATGCGCCAGCGGCTCGGGCTCGCCCAGGCGCTCGTGGCCCGGCCCCGCCTGCTCGTCCTCGACGAGCCGGTCAGCTCGCTCGACCCGGAGGGTCGCCGGGACCTGCTGGCCCTCATCGCCGAGCTGCGCTCCAGCTGCACCGTGCTCTTCTCGACCCACGTGCTGTCCGACGTCGAGCGCGTCTGCGATCGGATCGCCATCCTCGACCACGGCCGGCTGGTCACCGAGGGGCCCCTCGACGCCCTCCTCGAGCGGTACGCCCTGCCGGTCTACCGGCTCGACCCCGAGCCAGGCCAGGACCCGGCCGTCGATGCGCTCGCGGAGCGGATCCGCGGGGCCGACTGGACGACCGACGTGCGCCGCGAGCACGGCTTTCTGCGGGTCACCGTGTCGGATCCCGGGCGGGCGGGTCGCGAGCTCCTGCCGGCCGTCGTCGAGGCGGGGGTCGCGCTGGCCGGCTTCGAGCGGGTCCGCCCGACGCTCGAGGACGTCTTCCTCCGGCTCGTCGGCCGGGGCGACGGTCCGGAGGCCGGGCGATGACCGGCTTCGCCGTCCTCCTCCGCAAGGAGCTCCTCGAGAGCTGGCGCACCCGCCGGCTGCCGGTCGTGGCCGGGCTGTTCCTGATCCTCGGCATCATCTCGCCGCTGACGGCGCGCTACCTCCCCGAGATCATCGCGCTCGCCGTCGGCGACCAGATGACGATCCCGGCCCCGGACCCGACGGTCGCCGACGCGGTCCTCCAGCTGCAGAAGAACCTCGGCCAGTTCGGGGCGCTGACGGCGATCGTCCTGGCGATGGGCTCGGTCGCCACCGAGAAGGACCGTGGGACGGCCGCGTTCGTCCTGACGAAGCCGGCGACGCGGGCGGCCTTCCTGGCCGCGAAGCTCATCGCGCTCGGGGCGGTCCTCGCGATCGGAACGGCCCTCGCCGCCACCGTCGCCTGGGCCTACACCGCGGTCCTCTTCGAGCCGCTCCCGGTCGGCGGCTGGGTCGCCCTCGCCGGTCTGATCTGGCTCGCCCTCATGGCCTGGGCGTCGATCACCTTCCTTGCCTCGACCGTCACCCGCTCGGCCGCGGCGGCGGCCGGCATCGGGGTCGCGGCCCTGCTCGGCCTGTCGCTCGTCTCGGCGATCCCGGGGGTCGGCCGGTTCCTCCCCACCGGCCTCGACCCGGGGGCGCTCGCCCTGGCGGCCGGCCGGCCGGTCGAGCGGCCCGAGGAGCTCGCGACCGCGGTCCTCGGCACGATCGCGATCGTCGTCGGGTGCGCGGTGCTCGCCTGGACGTCGTTCCGGCGCCAGGAGCTGTAGCGAGGGCGCGCCGGACGGCGCCCTAGACCACCCCGGAGGCCCGCAGCGCCGCGATCGCCGCCGCGTCATAGCCGAGCTCGGCCAGGATCGCGTCGGTCTGCTCGCCCAGGAGCGGCGGCGCCGTCCGGATCGAGGCCGGCGTGGCCGACAGCTCGAACGGGATCCCGACCTGGCGCACGCGGCCGAGCGCCGGGTGCTCGACGTCGACGACCATCGCCCGGGCCCGGGCCGCCGGCAGCTCGAAGGCCGCGACGATGTCGTTGATCGGCGCGACCGGCACCCCCGCCGCGCGGAGCGCCGCGAGCCAGTCGGCGGTCGGTCGCAGCCGGAGCCGCTCGGCGAGGAGCGGCCGCAGCTCGGCCCGGTGCTCGACGCGGGCGCCGTTCGTCGCGAACCGCGGATCGGCCGCGAGCGACTCCAGCCCGAGGGCGGCGCAGAAGCGCGGCCACTGGCGCTCGCTGCCGACGGCGACGGCGATCTCGCCATCGGCGGTCGCGAACGTCTCGTACGGGACGATGTTCGGGTGGGCGTTCCCTCGCCGCGTCGGCGCCTGGCCGGTGACGAACGCGTTCTGGGCCTGGTTGACGAGGACCGCGAGCGTCGACGCGAGGAGCGAGACGTCGATCCGCTGGCCGCGACCGCCGGCCGGGCTCTCGGGGCGCTCGCGGCCGAGCAGCGCCGACAGCGCCGAGACGGCGCCGAGCAGCCCGGTGACGACGTCGGCGATCGCGACGCCGACCTTCGTCGGCTCGCCGGCGGCATCGTCGGGGAAGCCGGTGATCGACATCAGCCCGGCCTCGGCCTGGAGGATGAAGTCATAGCCCGGGCGGTCGCGGTCGGGACCGTCGGGGCCGTAGCCGCTGATCGCGAGGTGGACGAGCCGCGGGTTGATCCGGGCGAGCTCGGCGTCGTCGAAGCCGAGCCGGTCGAGGCCCCCGGGCCGCGCGTTCTCGACGAGCAGGTCGGCCCGGGCGAGGAGGCGGCGAAGGACCTCGGCCCCCTCGGGCGCCTTGAGGTCGAGGCGGATCGAGCGCTTGTTCCGGTTGACCGCGAGGTAGTAGGCGGCCGTGCCCGGGTCGTCCGGCCCGGCCAGCCCGGCGCCGACCCAGGGCGGCCCCCAGCCGCGCGTCGCATCGCCCTCGGGCGGCTCGACCTTGACGACGTCGGCGCCGAGGTCGGCGAGGAGCATCGTGCAATACGGTCCGGCGAGGACCGTCGAGCAGTCGGCGACGAGCAGCCCTGCGAGCGGACCGGACGTGGCCGGCGGGGCGGCCCGGCGGATCATCGGACCGCCGGCGTCCCGGGCGCCGCGGGCGTCTCGGGCTGGGTCACGTCGACGACCGCCGCGCCGGTCGCCGCGACCAGGTCGGCGGGCGCGAGGTGGACGTTGACCCCGTGGGCTCCGCCGCCGATGGCGACCCGCTCGAGCCCGATGATCGAGGTGTCGGCGACGACCGGCCAGGCTCGAGCCGAGCCGAACGGCGTGATCGCGCCGCGCTCGTAGCCGGTGACGGCCTTCGCCTCGTCGGCGTCCGGGAGCGACAGCCGGTTGGTGCCGAGGTGGGCGCGCAGCTTCGGCCAGTCGAAGCGCCGACCCCCGGGGACGAGGACGAAGACGTAGTCGTCCTCGCCCCGCCGGACGACGATCGAGCGGAGGAGCGCGCCGAGGGGGATGCCCTGGAGCTCGGCGCTCTCCTCGGCCGACCGCGCCCGCTGCGTCCGCACCACGGTGTGGGCGATCCCCCCGGCGGACAGCGCCCGGAGCGCGGGCGAGTCGGGTGCGTCCGTCACGATGCGGCAGGCGACGACCGGGCACCGGCCGGTACGTCGCGCGCGAGGCTCGTTCCGGCGACCCGCTCGCGCTCGGCCTCGAGCGCGTCGAGCTGGGTCACGTAGGCGTGCGCACCCTCGCGCTCGAGGATCGTCCTCGCCTCGCGGGCGGCGGTGACGGCTGCCGGGTCGCCGGCCGGCGCGACCGACAGGTAATCGAGCTGGCTCAGGGCAAGCGACACGTCGAGGCGGCGGTCGCGGAAGCGACGCCACGCGTCGTGGAACCCGGTCACGGCATCCGCGACGCGGCCGTCGAGGGCAGCGACCGCCGCCGCAAGCGCATCACGTTGGATGCTCAACGCCGCCCCCCGTGGAGCGCCGCCCTCGAGACGCCCGAGCGCGTCGCGGGCGCCGACGAGGTCACCCGACCGGACGGACGCCCGTGTCGCGATCACCCGCCCCCATGGCGCGTTGAGGTCGTCGGCCTCGGTGTCGGCAGCGTGCCGGATGGCATCCTCGAACCGGCCCTCGGCGAAGGCGACGAGCGCAAGACCGATGGCACACGCCGCGATCGACTGCGGGTCGCTCCTCGCGGCCGCGTACTCGGCGATGGCCTGGACCGGGCCGGACGTGTCGCGACCCCGGACGGCGCCGATCTCCGCCATCGCCACGTCGAGCGCGATCTGGTCGGGCGGCTCCAGGTCGTCACGGCGGACGGCCTCCAGCTCGGTCTCGAGCCACCCCCAATCGCCGACGACGAGCGAGGTCTCGGTCGCATTCATCAGAGCCCCGAGCCGGAGGGTCGCGAGCCCGAACCGTCGGCACAGCTCGACGGCCTTGCGGCTGGTCTCGAGCGAGGCCCGTGGATCCTCGTCGATCTGGGCGAGCGCCAGGGTGAACGCGGCCCGCGCCGACTCCTGGCCCAACCCGATCGCCTCGGCCAGGCGAAGCGACGATTCGATGAGGGCGCGTCCCTCGACCGGGCGGCCGATGAGCAGGTACGCCCCGCCCTTCGTGGCCATCCCGTCGACGATCTGGGGCGCCAGGCGCAGGCGCTCGGCCTCGCCCAGCGCACGGTCGGCGAGCACGACGACGTCGTGGCTGCGCCCCAGCACCGAGTGGCCGTTCGCCATCGCCAGCCACCCCTCCACGATCACCGGTCCCGGCGGCAGGTCGGCGATCCCGGTCGCGGCCGCCTCGGCGAGTGGCAACGCCTCCTGGGCGCGCCCGCTGCTCACGAGGAGGCGGGCGATCCCGAAGGCCGCCCGCGCTGCACCGATGCGGTCGCCGAGGGCCTCGTAGCGCTCGTGCGCCGCCCGCAGGCTGGCCTCGGCCGCCTCGAAGTGTCCCGCGAGACGGTTCGCCAGCCCGATATGCTCGAGGAGCTCCGCCGTCTCCGCCGCGTCGGTCGTGGCGGCCGCCGCGCGTTGCCAGTAGGCGATCGCGCTGTCATGCGAACCGAGCGCGGTGGCCCGCTCGGCCGCGGCCCGGAGGGCGATCCGGGCCTGGGCCCCGACCGCCTCGCCCTCGGCCCCAGCGGGCGCCGCCTCCCATGCGTCGACGTAGTGCATGGCCAGCACCCCGACCGACTCGTCGTCGTCGAGCGACTCGTAGTAGCGGGCGGCGGCCAGGTGGCGCGAGCGCCGGTCGCGCTTCGACAGCGTGGAGTACGCGACCTCGCGGACGAGCGCCTGGGTGAAGCCGTACTGGCCGCGCTCGGGGGAGCGCGGGTCGGTGTCCAGGGTCAGGATCTCGCGCTGGACGAGGGCGCGCAGGCGCGGCTCGAGCGTGGCCGGAGGTTCGCCGGTCAGCGCGGCGAGCGCCCCGACGCTGAACGTCTGGCCCAGCACGGCCCCGTCCTGCAGCAGCGCTCGATCCTCCGGGGCGACGGCGTCCAGGCGGGCGGCGATGAGCGCGTGGAGCGTGTCGGGGATCTGCAGCGCGCCCAGGTCGCCGACGACCCGATAGGAGCCGGCGTCCTCCTCGAGCTTGCCGTCCTCCGCCAGCATCCGGATCGTCTCCACTGCGTAGAGCGGGATGCCGTCGGCGCGCTTGAGGATGATCCCGATCGTGGGCGCAGGCAGGCCCGGCACGAGTCCGTCGAGCAGCCGGCGCATCGCCTCGTCGGGGAGCGGACCGAGGGCGAGCGCGACGAAATTGCGATGACCGGCTCCCCAGGTCGGACGCCGCTCGAGCAGGTCCGGCCGGGCGAGGGTGATGACGAGGATCGGGTAGCCGATCGACCACTCGAGCAGGTGGTCGATGAAGGCGAGGAGACCCGCGTCGGCCCACTGGAGGTCCTCGAACACGAGCACCGTCGTGCCGTGCAGGGAGATCCGCTCGAAGAACGTGCGCCACGCCGCGAACAGCTCCTCGCGCCCACCGGCCGGTGGTTCGCCGGCCCCGAGGAGGAAGAGCAGGGCGGGCTCCAGGCGCCGTCGCTCGTCCTCGTCGGGGACGTACTCCTCGAGGGTCGCGCGGATGCGCTCCCGGGTGGTCGCCTCGTCGTCCGTCTCGGCCAGGCCGGCGCGTCGGCGAACCATCTCGCCAAGGGCCCAGAAGGTGACGCCCTCGCCGAACGAGGGCGAGCGGCCCTGGTGCCAGAAGATGGCCTCCCTGACGCCGTCGATGTACTTGAGGAACTCCCAGGCGAGGCGACTCTTGCCGATCCCGCCCTGGCCGGTGACCGAGAGGAGCCGGACCCGGCGCTCGCGGGACGTCGCGTGCAGGAAGTCCTTGATGAGGCGGAGCTCGTCGTCGCGACCGACGAAGGGCGCTTCGATCCCCTCCGAGCGACCCTGACCGCCGCGCTCCGCCACGATCCGTAGCGCCCGCCACGCCTCGACGGGGGCGACCTTGCCCTTCAGCTGCTGCTCGCCGACCGGCTCGAAGGCGATCGCGGAGGAGGCGGCGCGCTTCGTCGCCTCGCCGACGAGGACGACGCCCGGTGGGGCGACGCCCTGGAGGCGCGAGGCGGTGTTGACCAGGTCACCGGCCACCATGCCCTGACCGACCGCACCGATCGCCACCGCCGCCTCGCCGGTGAGCACCGCGACCCGCTGCTGCAGCTCGCTGCCCTCCTGCCGGCCCAGGTGGCCGATCGTGTCCACGAGGTCGAGGGCCGCCCGGACGGCGCGCTCGGCGTCGTCCTCGCGGGCGACCGGCGTGCCCCAGACCGCCATGACCGCGTCGCCGACGAACTTCTCGACCGTACCGCCGTAGCGCTCGATTACCTCGCGACAGGCGTCGAAGTAGCGCGCCTGGAACTCGCGGACCTGCTCGGGTTCGGCGGCCTCCGCGCGCGACGTGAACCCCACCAGGTCGGCGAACAGGACGCTGACCAGCCGCAGCTCGGTCTGAGGTCCGGTCGCCCCGAACGGGGCCGGTTCGCCGAGCGCGGCCGGGACCGCCGCGGCCGGCGTGCCCGGCGCCGCGCCGGCCGACGCCTCGAGACGCGTGCCGCACTCACCACAGAAGCGCGTGGTCGGACCGTTGGGGCTGCCGCAGGCTGGGCAGGTCCGCGCCAGGGGCGCGCCGCACTCGCCGCAGAACTTGCGGCCCGGCTCGTTGGGCGACCCACAGGTGGGACAGGTCAACGTGGCCCCTCGCTCCCACACGATGAGCGCTCAGGATAGCGAACCCGCCGTCGGGGGGCGGTGGCGCGACCGGGTGGCGATCCCGCCTCACAGCCCGAAGGCGAAGCGGATGCCCTCCCAGTTCTCGCGGAGGTCCCACAGGGCCACGGCGATGAGGGCGACGCCGGCGACGACCTCGATCGCCCGGTGGTGCGACACGGTCCAACGGACGATCGCCTGCTGGCGGGCCCCGGCGAGGATCGACAGGACCAGGAGCGGCAGGCCGAAGCCGAGCCCGAAGACGATGAACGTCCCGAGGGCGGCGACCGTGTCGCCGAACCCGACGGCGATCGCGAGGAGGGCCACCAGGAACGGCCCGGCGCACGGCAGGGCGAGCGGCCCGAGCATGACCCCGTAGACGTACGCCTGGCCGTACGGGTTCGACACGATCGGGACGCGCATCCCGGGCAGCCGCGCGAACGGGTTGCGGCCGAGGAGGAGGAGCACGCCGAGGGTGATCAGGAAGGCGTCGATGAGCGGGATGAGGTAGACGGCCAGCTGGCCGACCGGAACGGAGACCGCGAGGAGGGCGACCCCGACGACGATCATCGTCGTCAGGACGCCGAAGAGGACGAGCAGGCCGAGGAGGCCCATCGCCCGCCGGCCGGCGAGCGCCCCGGCGTTCGCCGAGAGATAGGCGAGGAAGCCCGGGTAGAGCGGCAGCAGGCACGGGCTCGCGGCGCTCGCCAGCCCCGCCCCGAACACCGCGATCAGCTCGGCCATCGGTCGATCGGCCTGCCCGGGCGCCGGTCAGCCGCCGACGCGGGCGACGATGTCGTCGGACGATCCCGCCCCGGTCTCGAACGAGACCGAGCCGTCGGGGCCGATGACGACCTTGGGCACGGTCGGCGGGTTGATCGCGTTCGGCCCGAACTCGTCGACGAGCGCCCGGGAGACGTCGGCCCCCGCGATCGCGTAGCGCCCCTCGAAGCCCTGCTGATCCTTGTAGCCCGCGAGCTGGTCGGCCGTCTCGGATGGCTCGACGTCGAGGACGACGTAGGCGATCCGTGCCGGGTCGAGCCGTCCCAGCGCGTCGGTGAACTCGCCCTGCTGGCGGCGGCAGTTGGTACACCAGATGGCCATCATCTCGACGAAGACCGTCCGGCCCCCGGTCGCGAGGTCGGCGATCCGGAAGGTCTCGCCGGTCGCGACGTCGGTCAGCGTCGCGGTCGCCCAGGGCTGGGTCAGGGTCGGGCCGGCAGCCTCGCTCGGCGCTGCCGAGGCCGACGCGACCGGCCCGGAGGGAGTCGCACCCGACGGCGCCGGCGACGGCTCGCCCGACGGCGCCGTGGACGGGGCGATCGACGCGGGCGACGACGGCGCGGGCGACGCGCCCGTCCCGCTCGAGCAGGCGGCGACGAGCATGGCGAGCGCGAGCGCCGCCGTCGGGACGAGGACACGGGCGGGGCGGCGGGGTCGGAGCGAGGGGGGCAAGTCGGGTCCTCGATGCGGTCCGGTCGGGGAAGGATGCCCGACGCTCGATGACGACGCGATGACGCGGCCGGCTGCCGCGCTAGCATCGGCCCATGCACGACACCCATCCGCTGACCCTGATGACGGTCCACGCCCATCCCGACGACGAGTCCATCGGGACCGGCGGCACGATGGCGAAGGCCGTCGCCGACGGACATCGGGTCGTCCTCATCACCTGCACCCGCGGCGAGCTCGGCGACATCGTCGTCGAGGACCTCGCGACGCCCGAGAACCACCGCCGGCTCGGCGAGATCCGGGCCGCCGAGCTCGAGGCGGCGCTCGGCGAGCTCGGGGTGACCGAGTGGGACAACCTCGGCTACCGGGACTCCGGGATGATGGGCACGCCGGGCAACCTCGACCCACGGTCGTTCTGGCAGGCCGACCTCGACGAGGCGATCGGGCGGATGACCTGGATGGTCCGGCGGTTCCGGCCGGACGTCATGACGACCTACAACGACTTCGGCGGATACGGACACCCCGACCACATCCGGACCCATCTGGTCGCGGTCGGCGCGTTCGAGCGGGCCGGCGACCCGGCCTGGTATCCCGAGCAGGTCACGCCCGAGCACGGCGGCACGGGGCCGTCGGCCGAGGAGGGCGGGCTCGCGCCCTGGCAGCCGGCGAAGCTCTACGAGCAGGCGATCCCGGCCAGCGTCCGGACGGCGATCGCCGAGGGCCTGACGGCGCTCGGCCGGCCGAGCCCGTGGTCGCTCGCCGCTGATGCCTCGCCGGAGGATCGGGCGGCCTTCGAGGCGCGGATGGCGAGGATGCTCGTGCCCGACGAGTCGGTCACCGCCTGGATCGACGTGTCGGGCGAGCCGCTCGCCCGGAAGTGGCGGGCGACGCTCGCCCACGTGACCCAGATCGGCCCGGACAGCTTCTTCATGGCCCTCGGTCTCGAGGCCTGGCAGCGCTGGTGGCCACGCGAGGCGTTCGTCCTGCGGGCGTCGCGCGTGCCGGTGGCGGCACCCGAGACGGACCTCTTCGCGGGCCTCGGCTGAGCCTGGCGGCGGGGCACCCGCGGCAGGCGCGCTCGACCGCGGCGGTCGATCGAGGAGGAGGGCGATGGCGGACCCGACCGGATTCGAACCGGCGATCTCCAGCGTGACAGGCTGGCA
>CAZABC010000028.1:4713-30414 GCA_964483405.1 uncultured Anaerolineaceae bacterium | reverse complement strand
AAGGTCATCGCCTGGTACGACAACGAGTGGGGCTACAGCTGCCGCGTCGCGGACCTCGTGAAGGTCATCGCCGCCCGGCTGCCGGTCGCCGCCTGACCCGCCGTCCCGCCCGACCCGGCCCGTGGGGCGTCGCGCATGCGGCGTCCCGCCCCGGACCATCCCGCCGTGCCGGCGCCCGATCGGGCCCGGCGCGCCCCACGAGAGCGCCATGGACAAGCTGAGCATCCGTGACGTCGACGCGGCCGAGAGGCGCGTCTTCGTCCGCGTCGACTTCAACGTGCCCCTCCGCGACGGCAAGGTCGCCGACGATTCCCGGATCCGCGCCGCGCTGCCGACGATCAAGTACCTCGTCGACCAGAACGCGCGGGTCATCCTCGCGAGCCATCTCGGCCGGCCCGACGGCAAGGTGAACGACGGGCTCCGGCTCCGGCCGGTCGCCGAGCGCCTGAGCACGCTCCTCAACCGGCCGGTGCGGGTCACCGGCGACGCCCTCGGCATCGGCACCGAGGACGCGGTGAAGCGGATGCGCCCGGGCGACGTCCTCCTCCTCGAGAACCTCCGGTTCCACGCCGAGGAGGAGAAGAACGACCCGGCGTTCGCGAAGGCCCTCGCCTCGTACGCCGACATCTACGTCAACGACGCCTTCGGGACGGCCCACCGGGCGCACGCCTCGACGGCCGGCATCGCCGAGCACCTGCCGGCCTACGCCGGGTTCCTCATGGAGCGCGAGATCGCGATGCTGTCCCAGCTCCTCGAGGCCCCGGCGCACCCGTTCGCCGCCATCCTCGGCGGGGCGAAGGTCTCCGACAAGATCAAGGTCCTCGACCACCTCATGGACAGGGTCGACCTGTTCGTCGTCGGCGGCGGGATGGCGAACACGTTCCTCCTCGCCCAGGGCAAGGCGATCGGCAAGAGCCTCGCCCAGCCGGAGCGGATCGAGGACGCGAAGCGGATCCTCGCTGCCGCCGAGGCGAAGGGGATCCCGTTCGTCCTCCCGACCGAGGTCGTCATCGCCAAGGAGGTCACCCAGGGCACCGAGTACAAGACCGTCTCGGTCGAGAAGGTGCCGGCGTCCTGGAGCATCGTCGACATGGCGAAGGGCACCCAGGACCGCTTCGAGGAGGCGATCCGCCCGGCCAGGACGGTCTTCTGGAACGGCCCGCTCGGCGTCTTCGAGATCCCGTCGTTCGCCCATGGCACCCGATCGATGGCCCGCATCCTGGCCGAGATGGCCGACGGCGGCGCGACCGTCGTCGTCGGCGGCGGCGACTCGGTCGCGGCGATCGAGCAGCAGGGCCTCGCCGACAAGATGACCCACATCAGCACCGGCGGCGGCGCGTCGCTCGAGTTCCTCGAGGGCCGCACCCTCCCGGGCATCGCCGTCATCGGCGACCGGTCGGCGGCCGTCGCGGGGGAGGTCACCAAGTGAGCAGCATCGAGATCGTCGACGCCCGCGAGATCCTCGACTCGCGCGGCAACCCCACGGTCGAGGTCGACATCGTCCTCGACGACGGCGCCGTCGGTCGGGCGGCCGTTCCCTCCGGCGCGTCGACCGGCATCCACGAGGCGGTCGAGCTTCGCGACGGCGAGGCGGCCCGCTTCGATGGCAAGGGCGTCCTGACGGCCGTCCGGAACGTCGTCGAGGAGATCGGCCCGGCGATCCTCGGCCTCGACGCGCTCGACCAGGTCGGGCTCGACGAGACCCTCATCGAGCTCGACGGGACGCCGAACAAGGGCCGGCTCGGCGCGAACGCGATCCTCGGCGTCTCGCTGGCGACCGCCCACGCGGCCGCCGCGTCGCTCGACCTGCCGCTCTACCGCTACGTCGGCGGCGCCGGGGCCCGGACCCTGCCGGTCCCGATGTTCAACATCCTCAACGGCGGCAAGCACGCCCAGGACTCGACGGACTTCCAGGAGTTCATGGTCATGCCGGTCGGCGTCGAGTCGTTCGAGGACGCGCTCCGCGCCGGGGCCGAGGTCTTCCACGCCCTCCGGGCGATCCTCCACGACGACGGCTTCGCGACCGGCCAGGGTGACGAGGGCGGCTTCGCCCCGTCGCTGGCCTCGAACGAGGCCGCCGTCGAGGCCATCCTCCGGGCGATCGAGCGGGCCGGCTACCAGCCCGGCGAGCAGGTCGCCATCGCCCTCGACCCCGCCGTGAGCTCGATCCTCGTCGAGGGGACGGGTGTCGAGGGCGTCGTCGGACAGTACCGCCTCGAGAAGGAGGGGCGGACGCTCGATTCGGGTGAGCTCATCGACCTCTGGGAGCGATGGATCGACAAGTATCCGATCGTCTCGCTCGAGGACGGGCTCGGCGAGGAAGACTGGGCGGGCTGGCGCGAGCTCAACGCGCGGCTCGGCTCGAAGGTCCAGCTCGTCGGCGACGACATCCTCGTCACCAACCCGGCGTTCATCGCCCGCGGGATCACTGAAGACGCGATGAATGCCGTCCTCATCAAGCTCAACCAGATCGGGACCCTGACCGAGACGATCGCCGCGATCGAGCTCGCCGGCCGCGCCGGCTGGGCCTCGGTCGTCAGCCACCGCTCGGGCGAGACCGAGGACACGACGATGGCCGACTTCGTCGTCGCGATGGGGACCGGCCAGATCAAGTCCGGCGCCCCGTCGCGCTCCGAGCGGGTGGCCAAGTACAACCGGCTCCTCAGGATCTCGGGCGAGCTCGGCGACTCGGCCCGCTACCCGGGCCGGAGCGCCCTGTCGGGTGCCGCGCGCCGAGGCGTCGTCGGGTGACCCGGTTCCTCGACCGGGGGGCGATCGCCGCGGGCTGGGTCGGGGTGGGGATGGCCGCCACCGTGGCGGTCAGCTTCCTCCTCGTCATCCCGATCGAGCCCATCTACTGGCTGCTCGCCCTCCCGTCGGGGCTCGTCATCGGCTACTACGCGAACGCCCGCTCGGCCCGGACGGCCGGCCCCTGGTCGCGGATCCTCGCGAACGCGCTGTGGGCCGGCCTCCTGACCGGCCTGACATACGCGCTGCTCCTCCTCGGCACGAAGGCGGTCTTCTTCGCCGCCGACGACGGCTACCGCGATCCCGCCCTCGGCGGCCGGATCGAGTGCACCGGCGGCGCCGACTGCGTCTACGGACGCTACCTCGCCGACGGTCGGGGACCGGAGCTCGAGGCGGCCGGCGTCACCGACGTCGAGTCGTTCACGGCCTTCTATTGGTCGCAGCAGCTCACGACGGCCGGCCTGATGGTCTTCCTGACGACGCTCGGCGGGCTCGGCGGCGGCCTCGCCTACGGGGCCGCGCGGCCGAAGCCGAAGCCGGCGCAGGAGCCGACGCCGCCCGCGGCCTGAGTGTCGCGCCCGACCTACAGCGCGAAGCCGGGCGGCTCCGCGAGGTCGGGGTTCGCGGCCTCGAACGTGCGGGCCGCCTCGAGCGTCCGGACCCACTCGTAGTAGACGCCCTTGGCGTGGACGAGCAGCGCCCCGGCCTCGGCGACGCGGCGGAGGCCCTGGCCGTGGGTCGCACCGGGCGAGAAGGTCGCGTCGGTCACGACGGCGACGCGGTAGCCACGGTCGAGCAGCCCGAGCGCCGAGTGGGCGACGCAGACATCGGTCTCCATCCCCACGAGGACGGCGGTCCGACGCCCGGTCCGCTCGACGGCGGCCAGGATCGGCGGGTCGTCGGCGAGGCCGAAGACGGCCTTCTCGAAGACACGGGTGTCGGCCGGCAGGCGGGTCGAGACCGGCGGTGCGGTCGGCCCGTTGCGGGCCGGATCCTCCTCGGTCACGACGACCGGGACGCCGAGGGCGCGGGCGACACCGACGAGCCAGGCGACGCGCGCGACGAGCTCGGCGGTCGCGGGGTCTGCGGCGCCCGCAGGTCCGCCCGGCGCGGTCTGGGGATGGACCCCATAGAAGCCGGGCTGGACGTCGACGACGATCAGGACCGAATCGTCGCGCTCGAGGAGCCGCATGACCGACATGATGACGCCCCGGGCGGTGGCCCGGGGCGGTCGATGCGGAGGTCCGGCGGCGAGCCGCCGGACCTCGTGGCCTAGGAGGCCGAGTCGGTCTCGGTCTTCTTCGCCCGGCTCGCCCGGGCGGTCGCCTTCGGGGCGGCCTTCTCGACGGTCTTCGCGGCGCTCGCCTTCGGCGTCGCCGTCTTCGTCGTCTTCGCGGCGGTGGCCTTCGGCGCGGCCTTCGTGGTCGTCGATGCCGCGGTCTTGGTCCCGGCGGCCTTCGGCGAGGCCGCCTTCGACGTCGCCGGAGCGGCCGGGGCGGCCGCGTCGGCCTTCGCCGCGGCAGCCGCGGCCTCGGCGCGGGCGGTCTTCGAGAGGGCGGCGCGAGCCTTGCCGGCGGCGGTCTGGGCGCCCTTGGCCTTGGCTGCCTTGCTCGCCGCGATGCGGGCCTTGGCCGCCTTCTGGGCGGCCGCGGTCCCGGTCGTCTTCGTCGCCCGGGCGGTCGTCGGGACGGCGACCCCACCGAGGGCGGCGTTGACCTTGCGGGTGAGCCGCGACTTCCGGCGGGCGGCGGCGTTCGGGTGGATGGCACCGGACTTCGCGGCCCGGTCGAGCGCGCTCAGCGCCTCGGCGAGCGCGACCTGGGCGTCGGCGCCCTCCGGCTGCGTCGTGGCGACCGACAGGGCCTTCTTGGTGAGGGTCTTCGCGGCCGTCCGGCGGGGCTGGAGGATCTCGTGCCGGCGCTCGGCAGAGCGGACGCGCTTCAGACCCGACGGCGTGCGAGCGCCAGTCCACTTGCGGGGCGTCTTGGCCAAGGGAGCGACCTCGTGTGCTGCGGTGCGGGTGTTCGGATGCCGGCGCGAGGGAGCCGCGCGGGCGCGACCGCGAATGGTAGCAGAGGCGACCGCCCCGGCCAAGCAGGCGGCCCGGCCGCCATACTCCGGGCGTGATCGCCGTCATCGGTGGCCTCGCCGCCGCCCTGTGCTGGGCGCTCGCGACCATCGCCTCCGCCGGCTCGACCCGCCGGATCGGGGCATGGTCACACCTCGGCTGGGTCATGCTCGTGGGCGCGGTCGCTGCCGCCGTCCCCGCGGCCCTCTCGCGACCCGAGGGGCCGGTCGAGGCGGGCCCGGTCGCCCTCATGCTCTTCGCCGGCGCCGCGTACGTCCTCGGCCTCCTGATCAACTACACGGCGCTCCGGATCGGCCGGATCTCGCTCGTCGCGCCGATCGTCTCGACCGAGGGCGCGATCGCGGCGGTCATCGCGGTCGTCATCGGCGACCCGATCGGGCTCGCGACGGCAGCGGCGCTCGGGATCATCGTCGTCGGCGTCGTCCTGTCCGCCACGGGCCCGCGCGACGCGGGCGAGCTCGGGGGCCGGCCGCACGCCGACGACCGGCGAGCGGCGATCCTCGCCGTCATCGCCGCGTTCGTGTTCGCGACCGGCCTCGTGACGTCGGCGCTCGCGGTCGCCGAGCTGCCGGTCGCCTGGGTCGCTCTCGCCGCCCGGCTCGTCGGGGTCGTCGCGGTCACCGTGCCCCTCGCCCTCCGGGGCCGCCTCCGGATCGTCCGGTCCGTCGTTCCGCTCGTGATCGTCGCGGGTGTCGGCGAGGTCGTCGGGACGGCGATCTACACGGTCGGCGCCCAGGACTCGATCGCGATCGCCGCGGTCCTCGCGTCGCAGTTCGCGGCGATGGCCGCGGTCGGCGGGTTCATCGTCTTCGGCGAGCGGCTGACCCGGCTCCAGGGCGTCGGCGTCGTCGCCGTCCTCGTCGGGGTGGCGATCGTCACCCTCGTCCAGGTCTGACGCCATCCGCTGCCCCGGCCAGGGTCGCCTCGACGAGCCGGCCGGTCCGGCGACCGGTACCGGCTACACTCCCGCCTCGTGAGGATCCCCCAGGAGCGCCTACGCAACTTCTCGATCATCGCCCACATCGACCACGGCAAGTCGACGCTCGCCGATCGGCTCCTCGAGCTGACCCACACGATCGACTCGCGGCAGATGACGAGCCAGGTCCTCGACTCGATGGACCTCGAGCGCGAACGGGGCATCACGATCAAGGCCCGCGCGGTCCGCCTCGAGCACACCGCGCACGACGGCCTGCGCTACGGGCTCAACCTCATCGACACGCCCGGGCACGTCGACTTCAGCTACGAGGTCAGCCGCAGCCTGCAGGCCTGCGAGGGGGCCCTCCTCGTCGTCGACGCCGCCCAGGGGATCGAGGCCCAGACGCTCGCGAACGTCCACCTCGCCCTGCGCGAAGGGCTGACGATCATCCCGGTCCTCAACAAGATCGACCTGCCGTCGGCCCAGCCCGACGTCGTGATGGAGGAGCTCGAGAACGTCCTGGCGATCCCGCGCGAGGAGGTCCTCCTGGCCTCGGCCAAGGACGGGACCGGCATCGACGCGATCCTCGAGGCGATCGTCGCCCGCATCCCGCCGCCGAAGGGCGACCCCGAGGCGCCGCTCCGGGCCCTCGTCTTCGACTCGCACTACGACGCCTACAAGGGCGTCGTCGTCTACGTCCGGCTCGAGTCGGGTCGGCTCCACGAACGCGACACGATCAAGCTGATGGCGTCCGGGGCCACCTCCGAGCTGCTCGAGCTCGGGGTGTTCCGACCGCAGCTCGTCCCTGTCGCCGAGCTCGTCGCCGGCGAGGTCGGCTACGTCGCGACCGGCCTCAAGAGCGTCCGCGACGCCCAGGTCGGCGACACGATCACCGTCGCCGCCCGCCCGGCCGCGGAGCCGCTGCCCGGCTACCAGGCGGCGAAGAGCCTCGTCTTCGCCGGGCTCTACCCGCTTTCGGGCGAGGACTACCCGCTCCTGCGGGAGGCCCTCGAGAAGCTCCATCTCAACGACGCGTCGTTCAGCTTCGAGCCGGAGAGCTCGGTCGCGCTCGGGTTCGGCTTCCGCTGCGGCTTCCTCGGCCTCCTCCACATGGAGATCGTCCAGGAGCGGCTCGAGCGCGAGTTCAGCCTCGACCTGATCGCCTCCGCGCCGTCGGTCGAGTACCGGGTCAACCTCCTCGGTGGCGAGCGGGTCGCGATCGACAACCCGGCGAAGCTGCCACCCGTCGGCGAGATCGAGACGATCGAGGAGCCGTGGGTGAAGCTGAGCGTGGTGACGCCGGCCTCGTACATCGGCGCGCTCATGGAGCTCTCGACGAACCGCCGCGGCATCTTCGAGACGATGGAGTACCTCGACCCGCAGCGGGTCGTGCTCACCTTCGAGATGCCGCTGTCGGAGCTCATCGTCGACTACTTCGACCAGCTCAAGAGCCGCTCCGCGGGCTACGCCTCGATGGACTACGAGGAGATCGGCTACCGGGTCGCCGACCTCGTCAAGCTCGATGTCCTCGTCAACGGCGAGCCGGTCGACGCCCTGAGCCTCATCACCCACCGCGACAAGGCGCCGTACGTCGGCCGCCAGCTGGCCGCGAAGCTCAAGGAGCTGATCCCGCGCCAGATGTTCGAGGTGCCCGTCCAGGCCGCCATCGGGTCGCGCGTCGTCGCCCGGGAGACGATCCGGGCGATGCGGAAGAACGTCCTCGCGAAGTGCTACGGTGGCGACATCACCCGGAAGCGCAAGCTCCTCGAGAAGCAGAAGGAGGGGAAGGCGCGGATGAAGCGGGTCGGCTCCGTGGAGATCCCGCAGGAGGCCTTCCTGGCGATGCTCCGGATGGACGAGGCGTAGGGGCCGGACGGGCGGAGGGATCGTGGAGGACACACTCCGGGCGCTGATGACCGTCGGCCTGGGCGGGCTGCTCATCCTCCTGCGCCTCGATGCCGAGCGGTTCGGCGCCGCCGAGTACGACGAGGTCGTCGACGGCGAGCGGCCGTCGCTCCGCGGCCGGCTGGCCTGGTACCTCCTCGGGCTGGGGCTCGCGGCGGCGGCCATGCTCATCCATCCCGACGCGACCGGGGAGCTCGGCCTCGGCCTCGGCGACCGGAACGCGGCCCTCCTCGCCGGGTTCGTCTATGGCGCCTTCGGCTTCGCCCAGGCGGCGGTCTTCGCCTGGCTGCGCTACCACCGGATGCGCTGGCCGAGCCTCTCCTCGTACCCCGGCGCCCTCGTCAACGCCATCCTGACCGCGGTCATCGACGAGACGACGTTCCGGGGCATCCTGCTCGGCTTCCTGCTCCTCGCCGGGCTCGACCCATGGGTCGCGATCGTGATCCAGGCGATCGTCTACACCCTCGCGACCCGCAGCGGCGCCACCGGCCGGGGCCCGTACCTGCTCGTCCTGTCGCTCGCGATCGGCCTCGTCGGCGGCTGGCTGACGGTCGCCACCGGCGGGATCGGCGCGGCGATCATCGGCCACGGGATCACCCGCTTCTCGGTGTTCCTCGCGACCGGCCACGCCGGCCACGCCCTGCCGCCCGGTGCGGAGGACGAGGAGATCGAGAAGGCGCGGATGGTCCCCGACGGCTGGCGGACGATCGGCGGACGCGACGGCCGGGACCCGCGGGAGGCCGACGGGCGCCGGTCGTGAGCGGGGCGGCGCCCCCGGTCGGGCTCTACGTCCACGTCCCGTTCTGCGTCTCGCTCTGCCCGTACTGCGACTTCGTCGTCCTCGCGGGCGCCGCCGCGCGCGGCCCGCGCGCCCGGGTGGCCGCCTATCTCGAGGCGCTCGCGGTCGAGCTCGAGCTGCGGGCGGACGCGCTCGACGCCGCCTGGGGCCCGCCGGGCGTCCGGCCGCCGCTCCGCTCGCTGTACCTCGGCGGCGGCACGCCGTCGCTGCTCCCGGCCGACGCGATCGCCGGGCTCGTCGCGCGGGTCCGGACGCGGTTCGGGCTCGCGCCCGGTGCGGAGGTCACCCTCGAGGCGAACCCGGGACCCGACGATCGCGGCGACCCGGTCGGCCAGCGCGCCGCCGGTGTCACCCGGCTCAGCCTCGGGGCCCAGAGCCTCGTGCCGGCCGAGCTCCGGCGGCTCGGTCGGCGGCACGGTCCGGACGACGTCGCCGTGGCCGTCCGGGCGGCCCGGGCCGCGCGGATCGACTCGATCGGCATCGACCTGCTCTACGACGTGCCGGGCCAGACCGCGGCGAGCTGGGCGTCGACGCTGGAGGCCGCCATCTCGCTCGAGCCCGACCACCTGTCGCTGTACGCGCTCACCCTCGACGACCCCGATGCCGAGGGTCTGACCGGCCCCGGCGGCGACCACCTGCCGACGACCCCGGGCGCCCGGCGCTGGCGGGCGGTGGCCCGCGGCGCCGGGGACGAGGACCGGGCGGCGGACGCCTATCTCGTCGCGACCGAGCGGCTCGCCGCAGCCGGCTACCGCGGCTACGAGGTCTCGAACTGGGCGCGCCCGGGCCACGAGAGCCGCCACAACCTGGCGTATTGGGAGCGCCTCCCGGTCGAGGCGATCGGTCTCGGCGCCCACGCCTTCGACGGGGCGATCCGGCGCTGGAACGCCGCCGCGCTCGAGCCGTACCTGGCAGCGCTCCGACCCGCCGACGGGGCCCGGCCGCGGCTCCCACCGGGGGGAGCGACCCACCCGACCGCCGCCGAGGCCGAAGCCGAGCGGATCGTCCTCGGGCTGCGGCTCGACGCGGGCGTCCCGGTCGACCTGGCCACGCGGCCGCCGCTCCGCGATGCGGTCGCCTGGGCCGAGCCGGCCGGGCTGGTCGAGCGGGTGGGGGATCGGCTCCGGCTGACGACCCGCGGGCGGCTCCTCTCGAACGAGGTCTTCGCCCGGATCGTCTGATCGGCCCGCCGCGCGTTGACACTCGGACCCGGCGACTGCTACCATGCCGTCACGACGTTAGCACTCGCATAGGTAGAGTGCTAACCCAGCGGACGGACCGACGACGGCCCGCCCCGAAGGGACTCACACCGGCACATGGCGCGACGGATCCGCCGCTCGAGCGGCCCGCTCGACCTCCGCCACCAGGCGATCCTGCGGGCGGTCATCGAGGAGCACATCGCTACCGCCCAGCCGGTCGGCTCGCAGACGCTCGTCGACCGGTACCGCATCGGCGTGTCCTCGGCGACCGTCCGGAACATCCTCGCCGAGCTCGAGGCCGCCGGCCTGCTGACCCACCCGCACACCTCCGCCGGGCGGACCCCGACCGACGCCGGCTACCGCTGGTACGTCGAGTCCGTCGTCGACGCGATGCCGCTGCCGGTCGTCGAGCAGCTGATGATCCGGCACCAGTTCGGACAGGTGGAGTACGCGAGCGAGCACTGGTTCCGCCTCGCCGCCTCGACGCTCGCGACCGTCACCCGCGCCGCCGGCATCGCCACCCCGGCCAAGCCCCGCGCCGCTCGCCTCCGCCGGGTCGACCTCGTCGGGCTCCAGGAACGGCTCGCCAGCCTGATCCTCGTCTTCCGCGAGGGCACGATCAAGCAGGTGATGGTCACCCTCGACGGCGCGGTCGAGGAGACCCGGCTGACCGCGATCGCGAACCGTCTCTCGGAGCTGTCGGCCGGCCAGACCGCCGATGCCTTCGAGCGGCGGCTCGAGGCGCTGCCGGCCGACGCCCCCGACACCCCGCTCCTCCGACGCGTCGGCGAGCGGGCCGTCCGGGTCATGCGCGAGTACGACGACGCGGCCGTCGAGGACGTCTACAGCGACGGCCTCCGGAACGTCATGGAGGCGCCCGAGTTCGCCGAGGGTGACAAGCTCCGACGGGTGTTCTCGGCGCTCGAGGACCGGACCTACCTCGCCCAGCTGCTCGGCCGGGTCGCCGCGGTCGATCCCGGCAGCGTCCAGGTCTTCATCGGCCACGAGAACGCGACCGAGGAGATGTCCGAGGTCGCCCTCGTCCTCGCCCCGTACGGCCGGCCCGGCCGGGCCGTCGGGGTCGTCGGGGTCCTCGGCCCGACCCGGCTCGCCTACCCGCACGCCATCGGCACCGTCCGGTTCGTGTCGGGGCTCATGGACGAGCTCGTCGACCACCTGTACGCCTGACCGCCAGCCGGAGCCGCACGAGCGAGACCGAACGACGATGACCACCCACCGACCGCACCGCACCCGCGCCGAGGAGCGCGCCGACGAGATCGACGTCTCGCCGACGAAGCTGCTGGCCGACATCGAGCGGCTCAAGGGCGAGCTCGAGGGCGCCCGCGGCAAGGCCGACGAGTACCTCGCGGCGCTCCAGCGCGAGCGCGCCGAGTTCCAGAACTTCAAGCGGCGGACGGCCGAGGAGCGCGAGGCGTCGCTCGGCCTCGCCGCCGAGGGTCTGATCGCCAAGGTCATCGCCCTCGCCGACGACTTCGACCTCGCCATCGAGGCGCGTCCGGCAGCGCTCGCCGACGATGCCTGGGCGGACGGCGTCGGGGCGATCGACCGCAAGCTGCGCCAGCTCCTCGAGAGCGAGGGCGTCGCCCCGATCCCGGCCGCACCGGGCACCCCGTTCGACCCGCGCCAGCACGAGGCGATCGCGTCGGTCGCCGGGAGCGGCCGGCCCGACGGCACCGTCGTCGAGGAGGTCCGCCGCGGCTACCGCCTCCGCGACAAGGTCATCCGGCCCGCCCTCGTCGCCGTCGCCGCCGGCGAAGTCGCCCCCGGGTCGTCCGACCCGACCACCGAACCCCCGTCCACCCCACCGTCGCACTGACCGACCGCACAGGAGCCACCACGCAGATGGGCAAGATCATCGGCATCGATCTCGGGACGACGAACTCCGTCGTCGCCGTCATGGAGGGTGGCGAGCCCACCGTCATCGCCTCGGCCGAGGGCGGCCGGACCGTCCCGTCGGTCGTCGCCTTCGCCAAGACCGGCGAGCGCCTCGTCGGCCAGCTCGCCAAGCGCCAGGCGGTCACCAACCCCGGCAACACGATCTACTCGATCAAGCGGTTCATGGGGCGTCGCTTCGACGACCCCGAGGTCACCCACAGCCGCGACCTCGTGCCGTACAAGGTCGAGAAGGACGCCAAGTCGGACGGGATCAAGGTCCTGCTCGCGGACGGCAAGAGCTACACGCCGCCCGAGATCAGCGCGATGATCCTCCAGAAGCTCAAGACCGACGCCGAGGCGTACCTCGGCGAGAAGGTGACCGAGGCGGTCATCACCGTCCCCGCCTACTTCGACGACACGCAGCGCCAGGCGACCAAGGACGCCGGCCGCATCGCCGGCCTCGACGTCAAGCGGATCATCAACGAGCCGACCGCGTCGGCCCTCGCCTACGGCCTCGACAAGAAGCACGACGAGAAGATCGCCGTCTACGACCTCGGCGGCGGGACCTTCGACATCTCGATCCTCGAGCTCGGCGACGGCGTCTTCGAGGTGAAGGCGACCAACGGCGACACGCACCTCGGCGGCGACGACTTCGACGTCCGGGTGATCGAGTGGCTGCTGGCCGAGTTCAAGAAGGACCAGGGCGTCGACCTGTCGAAGGACCCGCAGGCGATGCAGCGGCTCAAGGAAGCCGCCGAGAAGGCGAAGATCGAGCTCAGCACGACCGCCCAGACCGAGATCAACCTGCCGTACGTCACCGCCGACCAGACCGGCCCCAAGCACCTCGTCACGACGCTTTCGCGAGCCAAGCTCGAGGAGCTGGTCCGGGATCTCATCGACAAGACGGCCGGACCGGTCAAGGCCGCCCTCAAGGACGCCGGGCTCAAGGCGTCGGACATCGACGAGGTCATCCTCGTCGGGGGGATGACCCGGATGCCGGCCGTCGTCGAGGCGGTCAAGGCGATGTTCGGGGGCAAGGAGCCGCACAAGGGGGTCAACCCCGACGAGGTCGTCGCCGTCGGCGCGGCGATCCAGGCCGGCGTCCTCGGCGGGGAGGTCAAGGACGTCCTCCTCCTCGACGTCACGCCGCTCTCGCTCGGCATCGAGACGCTGGGTGGCGTCATGACCCGGCTCATCGACCGGAACACGACGATCCCGACCAGCAAGAGCCAGGTCTTCTCGACCGCGTCTGACAACCAGAGCCAGGTCGAGATCCACGTCCTGCAGGGCGAGCGCGACTTCGCCGCGGACAACAAGACGCTCGGCCGGTTCATTCTCGACGGGATCCCGCCGGCGCCGCGGGGGGTGCCGCAGATCGAGGTCGGCTTCGACATCGACGCGAACGGCATCCTCGACGTCAAGGCGAAGGACCGGGCGACCGGCCGCGAGCAGCAGGTCCGGATCACGGCCAGCTCGATGCTGGGCAAGGACGACGTCGACCGGATGGTCCGCGAGGCCCAGGAGCACGCCGACGAGGACCGCCGGCGCCGCGAGGAGGTCGAGACCCGCAACCAGGCCGAGCAGCTGACCTACCAGGCGGAGCGGACGCTGAGCGACCTCGGTGACAAGGTGTCGGCCGAGGACCGGGCGGACGTCGAGAGCAAGGTGGCGACGCTCCGCGAGGCGCTCAAGGGCGCCGACGGCGCGGCCGTGACCGCCGGCGCGACCGCCCTGGCCGAGGCGCTCCAGAAGGTCTCGATCGCCGCGTACCAGGCCGGCGC
The DNA here is from genome assembly GCA_964483405.1 of uncultured Anaerolineaceae bacterium. Classification (GTDB taxonomy): domain Bacteria; phylum Chloroflexota; class Limnocylindria; order Limnocylindrales; family CSP1-4; genus CAZABC01. The sequence continues at coordinate 17,081 of CAZABC010000028.1, read as the reverse complement.
GGCGGCCGACGCCGGCGCGGCCGGCGGCGGGCCCGGACCCGGGGCCGGCGACGAGCCCGGCGCCGACGGTGCCGGGAGCGGCGAGGAGACGGTCGAGGGGACGTACAAGGAGGTCTGAGCGGACCGCCCCGGCGCCCCGGATGAGCACCGTTCCGCTCGCGCCGTTCACCTTCCGGGCCCTCGCCGAGGCGCAGCCCGGTCCGATCTGGGCCGGGCTGTTCGCCGAGCGTTGGCCGGCCTACCGCGACTGGTTCCTCCAGGAGGGTGACGCCGCCCGGCCGTCGTACGGCGCGGCCGTCGGGATGCTCGCCGAGCACATGCCCGAGCTCATCCCGACGTTTGAGCGGCTCTGCGCGCTCGCCGGGGGCGGGGACCTCGCCGCCCGGATGCTCGCCCTCGTCGAGCCACCCCCGTTCCTCTCCGCGTGCTCGCAGGGCGTCATCGCCGGGCCGGACGGCCCCGTCCTCGTCCGGAACTACGACTACCTCGCCGAGCGCCTCGAGGGCGTACTGTGGTGGACCGCCTGGACCCGCGGTCGGGTCATCGGGATGAGCGACCTGCTGTGGGGCCTGCTCGACGGGATGAACGACGACGGCCTGGCCGTCTCGCTGACGTTCGGCGGGCGGCGGGCGCACGGGCGTGGCTTCGGGATCCCGCTCGTCGTCCGCTATCTGCTCGAGACGTGTCGCGACGTCCGCGAGGCGACCGACGCGCTCGACCGGCTGCCGTACCAGCTCGCCCACAACCTGACCCTCGTCGACGCGGCCGGCGAGGTCGTCACCGCGTACCTCGCCCCCGACCGCCGGCCGGTGTTCGCCCGGACCCCGGTCGCGACCAACCACCAGGACGTCCTCGACTGGCCCGAGTACACGGCCCTGACCCGCTCGCACGAGCGTGAGGGACTCGTCCGGGCGCTCCTCGACGACCCGGCCATGACCCCGGAGCGGTTCGTCGAGGCGTTCCTCGTGCCGCCGCTTCGCGACAGCGCCGGGAACGGCCACTTCGGGACGCTCTACACGGCCGTCTTCCACCCGCGCGCAGGTCGGGTCGAGTACCGCTGGCCGGGATCCACCTGGCGCCAGTCCTTCGACGACTTCGCCCCGGGCTCCCACGCCGAGCTCCTGCCGGCCTCGCTGGGTCCGCGATGACGCCCGAACCGTCGCCGATCGCGACCCTCCTCGCCAGCCTCGCCCCCGACGCGACGCTCGTGCCGGGGGCCGGCGGCGTCGGCGGCACGCTCGTCGTGCCGCCCGCGCTCGGGGTCGTCGGGATCCTCGTCGGTCTGGCCCTCGTCATCGGCTTCGTCGCGATCGCGAAGCGGCGCTGGCCGCAGGACCCGTTCTGAGATGGACGGTCGCGCCGCGCCGGGGCGGCTCGCAGCGTCCGATGGTCTCGCCGCGCTGGCGGCGGAGGTCGTCGCCTGCCGGGCCTGCCCGCGGCTGGTGGACTGGCGGGAGACCGTCGCCGTCGAGAAGGTCGCCCGGTTCCGCGACGAGCCGTACTGGGCCCGGCCGGTGCCCGGCTTCGGCGACCCCGATGCGCGGGTCGTGATCGTCGGGCTGGCGCCGGCGGCCCACGGCGGCAACCGGACCGGGCGCGTCTTCACCGGCGACCGCTCGGGCGACGTCCTGTTCGCCGCCCTCCACGCGACCGGCTTCGCGAACCAGCCCCACGCCCGGCGCCGCGACGATGGCCTGGCGCTCTCGGGGGCCTACGTCGCGGCCGTCGTGCGCTGCGCTCCGCCGGCCAACCGGCCGACGCCGCTCGAGCGTGACCGGTGCCTGCCGTACCTCGCCCGTGAACTCGACCTCCTTCCGGCCGCCCGGGTCATCCTCGCCCTCGGATCGTTCGCCTGGGACGGCGCGCTCCGGGCGCTCGCCGCGCTCGGCCACCCGCCGCCCCGGCCGCGACCCCGCTTCGGTCACGCGGCCGAGGCGACCGTGGGGCCGTACCGGCTCATCGGCTCGTTCCACCCGAGCCAGCAGAACACGTTCACCGGGCGGCTGACGCCGACGATGCTCGAGGCCGTCCTCGGCCGGGCCGCGGCGCTCGCCCGATCGACCGAGCCGACCGACCGGCCGGCGACCGCCGGCCCTCCCGGCCGGCTCCCGTAGACTCACCGGCGATGGCCACGAGCGAGCAGGACTACTACCGGATCCTCGGCGTCGAGCGGGGCGCGACCGACGCCGAGATCAAGCGCGCCTTCCGGAAGGCCGCTCAGCAGTGGCACCCGGACGTGAGCGCCGAGCCGGAGGCCCAGGAGCGCTTCAAGGAGATCAACGAGGCCTACCAGGTCCTGTCGGACCCGCAGCGGCGCCAGGCCTACGACCTCTTCGGGCGGGCCGGCGTCGGCGGTGGCTTCGGCGAGGCCGACGCGGGCTTCAGCGGCTTCGGCGGCTTCGGCGACATCTTCGACGCGTTCTTCGGCGGCGGTGGCGCCGGCGCGACCCGGCGCGGGCGCCCGAGCGCCGGCTCCGACCTCCGCTACGACCTGCGGGTGACGTTCGCCGAGGCGATCGCCGGGACGGAGAAGGAGATCGAGTTCCCGGTCCTCGGGCGGTGCGACACGTGCGGCGGCAGCGGGGCGAAGCCCGGGACCGAGGCGACGTCCTGCTCGGGGTGCGGCGGTCGCGGCGAGGTCCGCCACGTCCGCCAGACGATGCTCGGCCAGATGGTCAACGTGACGACCTGCCCGCGCTGCCGCGGCGAGGGCCGGACGATCGAGACGCCCTGCGAGACGTGCCGCGGCGACGGCCGGACCGAACGACGCCGGACCCTCCGGGTGACGGTCCCGCCGGGCATCGACGAGGGCCACCAGATCCGGCTCGGCAACGAGGGCGAGGTCGGGCCTCGCGGCGGACCGGCCGGCAGCCTCTACGTCGCCGTCCACGTGACGCCGCATCCCGCGCTGAAGCGCCAGGGGAGCGAGCTGTACCTCGACCTCGACCTCTCGATCGCCCAGGCCGCGCTCGGGACGAAGGTCGTCATCCCGACCGTCGAGGGCGAGGAGGAGCTCGAGATCAAGCCGGGGACCCAGCCGGGGACGGAGCTTCGTCTCCGGGGTCGCGGCGTGCCGCACCTGCGCCGGCCGAACGTCCGCGGCGACCTCCACGTCCAGATCGGGGTGAAGGTCCCGACGAAGCTGACCAAGGCCCAGCGCGCCGCGCTCGAGGCGTACGCCCGCGAGGCCGGCGAGACGGTCGGCGGCGGCGGGATCCTCGGTCGCTTCGGCAAGAAGGGCTGAGTGGCGGCCGGCGAACCGGTGGGCACCGGCGCCGCCGACCGCGACGCCGGCGGCGATCGGGTCGGGGCCGCGGGGCCCGGCGCGTGGCTCGAGCTCGCCGTCGGCGCCGACGCCGAGGCGGTCGAGGCCGTGAGCGAGATCCTGTCGCGGGTCGCGCCCGGCGGCGTCAGCGTCGAGCCGGCCTTCGACCTCGTCGACGAGGGGCTCGGCGCCCGGGTCGACCCGACCCGGCCGGTCGTCGTCCGCGCCTACGTCCCGGCCCGGGACGCCGCGACGGCGCAGTCGGCCGCCGAGCGGGCGGCGGCCGATCTCGGTCACCTCCAGGCATTCGGGCTCCGGCCGATCGGCGAGCTGACGACGCGGGTCGTCCACGAGGCCGACTGGGCCGACGCCTGGAAGGCCCACTTCCCGGTCCTGCGGGTCGGCCGGCGGCTCGTCATCCGGCCGACCTGGCGGCGCCCCCGCCCCCGGCCCGACGACGTCGTCGTCGCCCTCGACCCGGGAATGGCCTTCGGGACGGGGCTCCACCCGACGACGAGGCTGTGCCTCGCCGCGATCGAACGGCTCGCCGACGCCGGGGCCCTCGCCGGTGGACGGGCGGGCGACGGCAGCGCGAGGGTGCTCGACGTCGGCTGCGGCTCGGGGATCCTCGCCATCGCGGCCGCCCGGCTCGGAGCCGGCGAGCTCGTCGGGGTAGACCCCGACCCGATCGCCATCGAGGCGACCCGGGCGAACGCCCGGCGGAACCGGCTGGCGCGGCGCCTCGTCGCCCGGGAGGGCTCCGTGCCGACCGGGGATGGCCCGTTCGACGTCGTCCTCGCGAACCTCATCGCCTCGCTCCTCGTCGCGCTGGCCGAGCCGCTCCGTGACGAGCTCGTTCCGGGGGGCCGGCTCGTCGCATCGGGGATCTTCGTCGATCGCGAGGCCGAGGTCCGGGCGGCGTTCGAGGTGGCGGGCCTCGCCGTCGACGAGCGGACGGCCGAGGGCGACTGGGTCGCGCTCGTCGCGACGCGGCCGAGGCGGCCGACGGGGTCCGGGGACGGTCGCCGTTAGAATCCCGGGCCGATGGCCTCGCTCTTCCCGCTCCTGCTCACCGTCCACGTCTCGCTGGCGATCGCGCTGTTCGTCCCGAACGTCATCCTGCCGTTCACGCTCCGATCGCGCGGGACCGACCGACCGCCGGGTCGCTTCGTCCGGGGGCTGCGGTGGGTCGAGACGCACGGCACGATGGTCATCGGGGCGGGGCTCGCGATCACCGGGATCGGCATGGTCGTCGTGCTCGGGCCGCGGATCCTGACCGAGCCCTGGCTGCTCGTCGCGCTCGGGACCTATGCGGCGACCGCGATCGTCGTCTTCGCCGTCCAGCGACCGGAGCTCGGTCGGCTGCTGCGGCGCGGCCGCGGCCGGACGGAGGCCGACGCCGCCGCCTGGCGCGAGGGCGCGCGGCGGCAGCGCTACATCGCCTACGGGATCACGTCGGCCGTCGGGCTGATCGCGTTCCTCATGAGCACGAAGCCGGCGCTGTGGTGATCGCCGCCGAGCCGGGTATCGTCGGGCCGCTCGTCTCCGACCGGGCGACCGGCACCGCGCCGGCGCGGGCGTCGATCGTCAACCTCGGCTGCAAGGTCAACCAGGCCGAGATCGAGGCGGCCGCTCGGCTGCTCCGCGAGCGCGGCACCGTCCTCGTCGGCGAGCGCGACGCCGCCGACCTCGTCGTCGTCAACACCTGCACGGTGACCGGGGTCGCCGACCAGAAGTCGCGCCAGGCCGTCCGTCGGGCCCGCCGCGCCAGCCCCGACGCGACGGTCGTCGTCACCGGCTGCTCCGTCACCGTCCACGGTCCGGCCTTCGCGGCGCTCGACCCGGCTGCCCGGCTCGTCGACAACGACGGCAAGGCGGCGCTCCTCGCCGAGCTGGCGGCGCTGGCCCCGCGCGAGCGGGCTCGCGGCGGCCTCGCGGGCCCGCTGCCGACGCTGTCGGGCGTCGAGATCGACGGGATCGCCGACGACCGCACCGCGGCCGACCGGACGCGAGCGTTCGTCAAGGTCCAGGACGGCTGCTCATTCCACTGCACGTACTGCCTCATCCCGGCGGCCCGGGGCGTAGAGCGCTCGCTCCCGCCCGACGCCGTCCTCGCCGACGTCGGGCGGGCGCTCGCGGTGGGCCATCGCGAGATCGTCCTGACCGGGATCAACATCGGGACCTACGACGGGGGCCGGTCCGAGCCCGGACCGCGCGGCTCGCACCTGGACCCGGCGCTCACCCTCGCCGGGCTCGTCCGGCGGATCCTCGACGAGACGTCGGTCGAGCGGGTGCGCCTGTCGTCGATCGAGCCGCAGCACGTCGACGAGGAGCTCCTCGCCGCCTGGCGCGACGGCGCCGGCCGGACGCTGCCGCACTTCCACCTGCCGCTCCAGTCGGGCGACGACGGCGTGCTTCGGCGGATGGGCCGTCGCTACGACCGCGCCGGGTATGCGGCGGTCGTGGCGCGGATCCGCAGCGCGATCCCGACCGCGGCGATCCATGCCGACGTCATCGTCGGCTTCCCGACCGAGGACGATGCCGCGTTCGAGCGGAGCCGCGCGTTCATCGACGGCCTCGGGCTCGCCGGTCTGCACGTCTTCCGCTACTCGGCCCGACCCGGGACGCCGGCGACCCGGATGGCCGGCCACGTCCCCGAGCCGGTCCGGCGCGAGCGCGCCGCCGCGCTCCTCGCCCTCGCCGCCGCGGCCCGCGCCCGCTTCGCCGCCGGACGCGTCGGCAGCGAGGCGTCGGTCCTCCTCGAGACGCGGCTGGCCGACGGCCGCTGGCTCGGCCATGCCGAGGACCACGTCCCGGTCGCGGTCCCGGCGCCGGTCGGCGCGAGGCCCGACAATGGCATCGCCCGCGTGGTCGTCGAGCGCGTCGACGCCGAGACCGCCGACCGGGTCACGGGCCGGGTCCTGTCATTCGACCCCGGTCCGCGGCTGCGGGTCCCGCTCCCGCTCGCCGGCGCTGCGCCGGTCGCCCACCACGGAGGACCGCATGGCTGACTGCCTCTTCTGCCGGATCGCCGCCGGCGAGGTCCCCGCTACGATCGTCCACGAGGACGACCGGATCGTCGCCTTCCGCGACATCTCGCCGGTCGCGCCGACGCACATCCTGCTCGTCCCGCGGACGCACATCGCCTCGCTCGCCGACGTGACCGAGGCGGACGGCCCGACGATCGGCCACCTGTTCGCCGTCGCGGCCGACCTCGCCCGGAGCGAGGGACTCGTCGACGACGGCTACCGGATCGTGGCCAACGCGGGCCTCCGGGCTGGCCAGACCATCGACCACCTCCACGTCCACCTGCTCGGCGGGCGGACGTTCCGGTGGCCGCCCGGATGACGGCCGGATCGGGCCGCCGGCCGCTCGCCGCGCTCGTCCTGGCGGCCGCGCTCGTCCCGGTCGTCGCCGGCTGCGGCTTCGCCGCCCGGGTCGTCGAGCCCGCGCCGCCGTCGGTCGCGCCGTCGCCGTCGGTGTCGTCCGCCCAGGGCCAGACGCGGGCGGCCGTCGTCGCCGCACTCGGGACGGCGCGGGTCCAGGTCGAGGACGCGCGCGTCCCGTACCGGCCCGGCGAGTCGCCGGCCCTCGCCGCGGCGCCGCGGATCGTGCTCCACGCGATCCTGCCCGACGCGCCCGACGACGGCTTCATCGTCATCTACGACCTGGCCGACAGCGGGGCCGCGGCGGCCGCCGCGCGCGAGCTCGCCGAGTACGTCGCGACCGGCCCCGGGAGCGTCCAGTTCCCGCTCGACGCGCGGTTCACGATCCGCCAGGCCGGCTCGACCGTCGTCGTCCACCACTGGTCGCCGGCGGGCTCGACCGACCCCGAGGGCGAAGGGCGGATCGCGACGGCCCTCGCCTCGATCGGCCAGGGCTACGAGGTCCGTCGCTAGGACGCCGGTACGGCGCGGGACGCGGGCCGCGCGGAGCCCGCGACCCTCGGTCGAGCGGGGCGTCAGGCCGACGCGGGGTCCTCGGTCACCGGGAGCGGCGCCGCGACCGATGCCCAGGCCCGGACCTGGTTCCGCTTGACCTTGAACGTGTGGGTCCGGGGGAAGTCGGTCTCCGGCCAGTACCGCCAGGCGGCGATCCGGGAGTACGTCGCCAGGGTCGCATTGGCGGCCTTGACCTTCGCGTCCGTCTCGCGGCGGACCCGCTCGAGGTCGGTGCCCTCCATGAACGCCCCGGCGCCCGGCGTCCCGGTCCCGCCCTCCTGGACCCGCTGGAGGTCGGCCGGCGCGAGGACGATCGCCTCGATCCGGCCCGGCTCGGTCTCGAGGACGACGGAGTCGCGGATCCCGGCGATCTTGAGCGCGTTCTCGATGTCCTCGGGGAAGACGTTGAAGCCGTTCGGCAGGACGATGATGTCCTTCTTGCGGCCCTGGAGGATGAGGCGGCCCCCATCGTCGAGCCGCCCGAGGTCGCCGGTCTTGTAGAAGCCGTCCTCGGTGAAGGCGGCCTTCGTCGCCTCGGGGTCCTCCCAGTAGCCAGAGGTCACGGTCGGCCCGCGGAACAGGACCTCGCCGTCCTCGGCGAGTTTCATCTCGACGCCGGGGACCGGCCGGCCGACGGTGCCGAGCGGGTGGTCCTTCCAGGTCGTCACGGTGCCCGAGCCGGTCTCGGTCGAGCCGTAGCCCTGCATGACGACGATGCCGAGGTCCTCCCAGCCCTGCTGGACCCGCGGCGGCAGGTACGAGCCGGCCGACAGGAAGAGCCGGAAGTCGTCGCCGAGGACCGGCGTCCGGATCCGGCCGGTCAGCCAGCGCCGGGGGCCGAGGGGGAGTGGCCGGGCGATCCGCCGGAGCCGCTCGAACATCTCGGTCTGGCCGCGCCGCTCGACCTCCCGGACGAGCCCGTTCCAGAACAACTCGAGGAGCTGTGGCGCGACGACCATCGCTGTCGTCCGGTGGCCGCGGATCGTCTCGAGGATGACCCGCGGGTTCAGGCTCCGGACGTAGACGATCGAGGCGCCCATGTCGAGCGTGAGGTAGAGGCCGATCGACTGCTCGAGGAGGTGGGACAGCGGCAGGAGCGAGGTGATCCGGTACTCCATGTCCGGGACGATCGTCTTGAAGCCGTCGATGCCGGTGACGGTGTTCGCGTGGGTCAGGGTCACGCCCTTCGGGGTGCCGGTGGTCCCGGAGGTGTAGACGAGGAGGTAGACGTCGTCGGGGACCGGCCGGGGCCAGGTCGCCAGCTGGGCCTCCCAGTCGGCCGGGAAGCCGGCGCCGGGTTCGGCGCAGAGGTCGTCGGTCGTGATGAGCGGCAGGTGGTCGAGGTCGGCGTCGGCGGGGTCCGGCGCGTCGCGCCCGGTCCCGATGACGAGCTGGCGGACCTTGGAGCGATCGGCGATCCGGCGCATCGCGTCCGGCGCCATCCGCAGGTCGAGCGGGACGAGGATGACCCCGACCCGCATCGCGCCGAAGTAGACCGCGGCGAGCTCGGGGCTCGACGGCGACCAGGTCAGGAGCCGGTCGCCCTTCACGAGGCCGCGGCTGCGGAGCCGCCAGGCGGCGAGGCGGCTGCGCCGGTCGAGCTCACGGTAGCTCCACGAGGCGATCGTCCCGTCCTCGCGCCGGAGGCCGAGGGACATCCGGTCGCCATACCGGGCGGCCGAGCCCTCGAGGACCTCGACGAGGGTCCGTCCGGATGGCTGCATCGCCGCGTTCCTCCCGCTCCGGCGCCCGTCCAGCGGGCCGGGTCGCCGCGTCCATCGTCGGCTACGGGCGGGCCGTTCGCAACCGTCGCCGCGTGCCGACGCCTTCGAGACGCGCAACGGCACAGGGTGTTGCGGTCCCGCCGGATGGTCGCCTCGGGGTCCGCGCTAGGGCCATTCGGCCGGTTGACCCACCCGGGTCGCGCGGCTATGCTCCCCGAGCCCTGCCGGGGCCCGGGTGCACGTGCGCCGCGGAGCTCGGCACGCGACCCGCGGTGGTGGGCTCCCCGCGGGGCTCGCGGGCAGCACCCCCCAGCCCGAGGAGGTGGATCCGGATTGGCCGAAGTCCGAGTCGGTGAGAACGAGACCTTCGAGAGTGCCCTGCGTCGCTTCAACAAGAAGATCCAGCAGAGCGGCATCCTCGCCGAGGCTCGCCGTCGCGAGCACTACGAGAAGCCGAGCGTGAAGCGCAAGCGCAAGGAAGCCAAGCGCAAGAAGGCGGCTCGCCAGCAGGGCTGAGGTCCCTCCGCCGGTCTCCGGCGGGGACGACCGACCACCACCGCGGGCGGGCCGGGCCGGACGACCGTCCGGCGCGTCCGCCCGAGGAGCCGAACCCGGTGACCCTCCAGGAACGCATCCAATCGGAGATCACGGCCGCGATGCGGGCCGGCGACGCCGTGCGCCGCGACGCGCTCCGGATGGCCGCGAACGCGCTCTACAACGCCGAGAAGGCGCAGCGCCGACCGCTGACCGACGACGAGGCCCTCGCGGTCCTCGTCCGCGAGGTCCGGACGCGCCGCGAGTCGATCGACGCGTTCCGGGCGGCCGGTCGTGACGACCTGGCCGACGACGAGGCCGCGAAGCTCGCGGTCGTCGAGCCGTTCCTGCCGCAGCCGCTGACCGAGGCCGAGCTCGAGGCGCTCGTCGCCGAGGGCGTCGTCGCGACCGGCGCGACCTCGGCCCGCGAGATGGGCAAGGTCATGGGCTGGCTGTCGCCGCGGATCCGCGGCCGGGCTGACGGCCGCCGGGCGAGTGAGCTCGTTGCCGCGGCCCTGGCGCGCGCCGACCTGTCCGGCCACGATGCCGGCGGGCACTGAGCGAGACCGAGGCCGACCGCGATGCTCGCCCAGCGATCCACCCCGCTGCGGGCCTTCACCCGGCGCGACGCGGTGCGGCTCGTGGCCGCCGCGACCGTGCTCATCGCCGGGCTGGTGGCCATCCTCGCGGTCGACATCCTGCCCGCGCGGGTCGGCGTCGCCGTCGGGGAGGTCGCGACCGAGGACATCCGCGCCCCGCGAGCCGACGAGCTCACGAGCGAGATCCTCACCGAGGAGGCCCGCGCGGCCGAGCGGCTCGCCGTCCAGCCGCAGTACGACTACACGCCGGAGGACGCCGCGGCGATCGCGACCGAGCAGGGGACCGCGTTCCAGCGGCGTGCCGCGGCCGTCGACGCCGCCTTCGCCGCCGACCTGACCGACGACGAGCGGACGCTCCTGCTCGAGAACGCGATCCCCGGGCTGTCCGATACGGCCCGCGCGGCACTCGTCGCGCTCGACGCCGACCGCTGGGCGGTCGTGCGGTCCGAGGCGGCCCGCGTCCTCGACCTCCGACTCCGCTCCGAGCTCCGCGACTCCGACCTGACGGAGGTCCGGGCAAGCCTCGAGGACGAGTTCGTCGGGCTCTCACCGTCAGAGGCGCTCCTCGCCAAGGAGCTGATCAGCCCGCTCCTCGTCCCGAACTCGTCGTTCTCCGAGCAGCTGACCGAGGAGCGGCGCGAACAGGCCGCCGCGGCCGTCGCCCCGGTGACCGTCCCGATCGCCCGCGGCGAGATCATCGTCCGCGACGGCGAGCGGGTCACCCCGCTGCAGTACGAGATGATCGAGTTCTTCGGCCTCGACGACCCGCGGCCCGACCTCGCGAGGTTCGCCGGCTGGATCGCCCTGGCCGTCCTGATGATCGGCGTCCTCCTCGCCTGGATCTGGCGGTTCAGGCCGCAGCTCTGGCACCGGAACAACGTCCTCGTCCTCATCGGGGTCCTCGTCCTCGGCAGCGCCTTCGCGGTCGAGGTCACCGCCGGCCGGTCGATCCTCCCGTACTTCCTGCCGCTGGCCGCGTCGGCGATGCTCCTGGCGATCCTCCTCGACGCCTGGGCGGCCACGGTCGTGCTCGCCCTCCTCGCCCTCCTCGCCGGCGTCGTGAACGGCGGCTCGCTCGAGCTGACCGCCTACGTCTTCCTCGGCGGCTTTGCCGGCATCCTCACGATCCGGCGCGGCGACCGCCTGAACGTGTTCATCCAGGCCGGCGTCGCCGTCGCCCTCGCCAACGCGATGGTCGTCGTGACCTTCACCCTCCTCGGCTACCACGACCTGCAGGGACTCCTCGAGCTCCTCGCCGCGTCGGTGGTGTCGGCCGGTGGGGCCGCGGTCGTCACGGTCGGGACGTTCGCCGTCCTCGGCAACCTCTTCGGCATCCTGACGGTCTTCCAGCTGCTCGAGCTGGCGAACCCGTCGCAGCCGCTCCTGCGCCGCCTGCTCGTCGAGACGCCCGGGACCTACCACCACTCGCTCATGGTCGGGAACCTCGCCGAGCGGGCCGCCGAGACGATCGGGGGCGACCCGCTGATCGCCCGCGTCGCGGCCTACTACCACGACGTCGGCAAGCTGTCCGACCCGCTCGCGTTCATCGAGAACCAGGCCGGCGGCGAGAACATCCACGACCAGCTCGACCCCGAGGAGTCCGCGGCGCTCCTCAAGTCGCACGTCACCGCCGGCATCGACCTCGCCTACCGGTACAAGCTGCCGAAGACGCTCATCGCCTTCATCCCGCAGCATCACGGGACGGCGATCGTGTCGTACTTCTACGCGAAGGCCCGCGAGGAGGCCGCGGCGCCGTACGGCGGGCTCGAGACCGCCGAGGGTCGCCGCGCCGCCGAGGGCGTCGACGAGCGCCGCTTCCGGCACGTCGGCCCGAAGCCGCAATCGCGGGAGGCGGCGATCCTCATGCTCGCCGACGGGGTCGAGGCGTCGGTCCGCTCGCTCGCCTCGCGCGACGAGGCGGCGATCCGGGGGATGGTCGCCCGGATCATCGAGGAGCGCCTCGCCGACGGGCAGTTCGACGAGTGCGACCTGACGCTGCGTGACATCGAGCGGATCCGGGAGGCGTTCGTCGCCCAGTTGCTCGGGATGTACCACCAGCGGATCGCGTACCCGCAGAACAAGATCGTCGAGCTCGAGTCCCGGCGGGCGATCGCGGCCGGCGGCGGCCCGGTCGGCCCGGGGACGGCGCCCGTGTCGGGCCCGGTGCCCGGCGGCGGTCCAGGCGGCGATCCCGGACGTCGGTAGCGGCTGCCGGTCGGGCGGCCCGGTCGGGCGCGGCCGGCGTGCCGGGTCTCGGCAGGGTAGCGGCGCCCGCCCCGTGACGCTCGTCCCGTGACGCGCGCCC
>CAZABC010000028.1:0-4613 GCA_964483405.1 uncultured Anaerolineaceae bacterium | reverse complement strand
GCCCCGCGGCTACCCCGGCCCCGGCCCCGCGACGGCTGCGCCGCCGCCTCGGTGTCGCGCTGGTACCGTGACGCCGATGCCGAGTCGCTACCTGCCCCCGTTCCGGATCGACATCGAGCGACGACCCGGCACGCCGCGCGTCCTGCCCGACGCCGAGTTCGCCCGGTGTGTCGCCTCGGCCCTTCGCGCCGGCGGAGCGCCGCGACCGGCGTCCCTCGGCCTGGTCCTGTCGGACGACGCGGAGCTCGCGGCCCTCAACGCGACGCACATGGGCAGGCCCGGTCCGACCGACGTCCTGTCGTTCCCGCTGCTGCCGCCCGGGGCGTACCCACCGCACGCGGGCCGCGAGTCAGGATCAGGTGCGGGTGCGGCCGCCACCGAACCGGGCCACGCGGCGCCGGAGGGCTTCGTCCTGCCGCCCGGGCGACGGCCCCACCTCGGCGACGTCGTCGTGTCCGTCGAGCGGGCCGTGGCGCAGGCCGAAGACGGCCGAGGCGGTCAGACCGGCGACGTCCGGTGGTCGCCCGCCGACGAGCTGCGGCTGCTCGTCGTCCACGGCACCCTCCACGTCTGCGGCTGGGACCACGCCGATCCCGTCGAGGAGGCGGCGATGCGGGCGCTCGAGCGGCGCCTCCTCGGAGGGTAGGCGCGGCTCCGAGCGCCCCTCGGCTCGCCAACGGCTACCATCGCGTCGTCGCCCCGTCCGCCCCGGCGGGGCCTTCGGCATGCCCGTGGGGTCAGGTGAAGATCGTCGTCGGGCTCGGGAACCCGGGCCGCCAGTACGCGGAGACGCGCCACAACATCGGCTGGATGGTGCTCGACCGGGTCGCCGACCGGGCCGGTTGGCGCGGCCGCGGCCGGGAGCGCGACGCCTCGGCCGTCGTCATGGGCCGCTACGCCGGCCTCGACCTCGTCCTGGCGAAGCCCCAGACCTACATGAACGACTCCGGGATCGCCGTCCGCAAGCTCCTCGCCCGCGAGCGGGCCCCGCTCCACGACCTCCTCGTCGTGGCCGACGACTTTGCCCTGCCGTTCGGCCGGCTGCGGTTCCGCGAGGGGGGCGGGCCGGGCGGCCACAACGGCCTGCGGTCGATCATCGAGGAGATGGGCTCGGAGCGGTTCAGCCGGCTCCGGGTCGGGATCGGCGAGCCCGACCGAGGGGCCGTCGACCACGTCCTCAGCCGGTTCTCGGCCGACGAGCAGACGCGGCTCGACGAGCTGATCGACGTCGCCGCCGACGCGGTCGAGGCCTGGGCCCGCGACGGGACGAGCAAGGCGGCGAACCGGTTCAACCCGTTCCAGCTCCCGACGCCCGATCCGGCGAAAGCGATCCCGCCGGGCGAGGTCGACGGGCCGCCGGGCACGGACGGGATCCGGCGGACGAAGACGGGCTGGCGCCTCGTCCGACCGAAGATCGACCGGCGGTGAGGCGACCGGGCCCGGGAGTCGGCCGGTGAGTACGTTCGACCGGGGGCGGACGACCCGCCAGCGCCGGCTCGCCGACAAGGTCGCCGCCGAGTGGGCGGCTCGGCGGGTCGAGGCAGCCGGCGCGGAGGCCGAGGTCGACCTCGACCGCGAGAGCGCCGACGCCGAGGTCGAGCTCGCCCGCGAGACCGCCGAGCGCGAAGCCGCGCGGGAGGCCGCGCAGGAGGCGGCACAGGATGCCGCCGAGCGCGACGCCGCCGAGCGCGAAGCCGATGCCGCTCCGGCTCCCGCCGCCGACCGCCGGCCTGCGTTCGACGCGATCGGCCCGTCCGCCGGCGGTCCGATGCCGCGATCGCCGTCGTCGGCGACGCCGCGGGCCGGCCGACGCCTGCCCGATCTATCGGGCCTGCCGCCGCTCCTCGCCTCGACGGGGGCCCTCGCGACCGTCCGCGAGCGGCTCGGCCCGGCCGACGGGACCACTCCGGCCCGCGGCCGGCACGCCGCCGTCACCGCCGTCCCCCACGGGGCCAAGACCTACCTCGCCGCCGCGCTCGTCCTCGCCGCCGGCGAGCGGGTCTGCTGGATCGCCCGCGACGCGGAGATCGGCGACCGGGTCGTCGAGGAGCTCGCCTCGTGGCTCGGCGACCCCGCTGCGATCGCCGTCCTCGAGCCCCGGACGGCGCTCGCCTACGAGCGCAGCGAGCTCGTCCCCGACGAGACGGCCGCCCGGGTCGCCGCGCTCGCGGCGTGGGGGAGCGGTCGCGTCCGCGTCCTCGTCGCGAGCGTCCAGGCGCTGCTCCAGCACACGATCGCCCCCGACGACCTGCCCGCCGCCCCGCGCCGCCTCCGGGTCGGGACGCGGCTCGATCAGGCGACGCTCCTCGCGGATCTCCTCGGCCTCGGCTACCAGCCGGTCCTCGAGGTCGCCGGACGGGGCGAGTTCGCCCGCCGCGGCGGCATCGTCGACGTGTTCCCGCCGTCCGCGGAGCTGCCGGTCCGGGTCGAGCTGTTCGGCGACGAGGTCGACTCGCTCCGGCGGTTCGACCCGGCCGACCAGCGGACGGTCGGACCGATCGACGAGGTCGTCATCCTGCCGGCGAGCGAGTTCCTCGTCCCGGCCGGTGGCGTGGCGACGATCCGGGCCGCGCTCGGCCGGGGCGCCGGCCGCCTGCCCGACCGGCTCGCGGCGGACCTCGAGCGGCTGACCGCCGCATCGGTCGCGGCGGACCACGGCCGGGACCACGGCCGGGGTCACGGGCCAACGAGCCACGGGTCCGTCGTCGAGCCAGGCTCCGCCGGCGGCACCGCGCGGGCCCTCGCGATCGGCGATGGCGCGGAGGTGTGGGCGCCGCTCGTCGCCCCGGCGACCGGCCTCGACCACGTGCCGGCCGGGACGGTCCTCGTCCTCGACGAGCCGGGCGACATCGCCGAGGCGGCCGCCTTCCTCTGGCGCCAGGCCGACGAGCGACGGTCCGAGCTCGTCGACGCCGGGGAGCTGCCGAAGGACTGGCCGTCGACGTACCTCCCGCCGCGCGACTGGAAGCGGCGGCTGCTCGCCGGCCGGACGCTCGAGCTGACCTGGGAGACCGATCCGCCACCCGCCACGCTCCTCGCCGGCGACGGGCTCGCATCGGGCGATCTCTTCGGCTGGCGGGAGCCGGCCCTGCCGCCCGCGCGGACGGCCCGCATCGGCCAGGCGGTCGAGGCCTGGCTCGCCGACGGCGCCCGGGTCGTCATCGCCTCCGACCAGGCGCCGCGCCTCGCCGAGCTGCTCGCCGAGGCCGGCCACCCGGTCGGCATCGCCGCGGGGCTGACCGCCGCGCCACCGGCCGGCTCGATCTCGCTCATCGAGCGGAGCCTCAACGGCGGGTTCGCCGATGGCCCCGACGGCCTCGTCCTCGTCACCGACCGCGAGCTCTTCGGCTCGGTCCGGGTCCGCCGCCCGAAGGCGCTCCGCCGGGTCGTCCCGCGCGACATCATCGAGCGGCTCACGCCGGGCGAGCTCGTCGTCCACATCGACCACGGCATCGCCCGCTACGAGCGGATGCTGCGGCGCTCGTCGGGGCTCGGCGACGACCGCGACTTCCTCGAGCTGTCGTTCGCGGCCGGCGACCGGATCTACGTGCCGGTCGAGCAGATCGCCCGGGTCACCCGCTACAGCGGCGGCGAGCACCCGCAGCTGTCGCGGCTCGGGGGCACCGACTGGCTGCGGGCGAAGCAGCGCGTCCGCAAGGCCGTCACCGACCTCGCGACCGAGCTCCTCGAGCTGTACGCGGTCCGGGCGGCGGCGCGTGGCCACGCCTTCGCGACGGACACGCCCTGGCAGGGCGAGCTCGAGGCGTCGTTCCCGTACGAGGAGACGCTCGACCAGCTCCGGGCGATCGTCGAGGTCAAGACCGACATGGAGGCCGTCCGGCCGATGGACCGCCTCGTCGTCGGCGACGTCGGATACGGCAAGACCGAGGTGGCCCTCCGGGCCGCGTTCAAGGCGATCCAGGACGGCAAGCAGGTCGCCGTGCTCGTCCCGACGACCGTCCTCGCCGACCAGCACTTCCGGACGTTCTCGCAGCGCTTCGGCGCGTTCCCGATCTCGGTCCGACTGCTGTCCCGGTTCGTCGCGCCGCGCGAGCAGGCCCGCGCCATCGCCGGGCTCGCCGACGGCTCGGTCGACCTCGTCATCGGCACCCACCGCCTCCTCTCGCGGGACGTCGGCTTCCGTGATCTCGGGCTCGTCGTGGTCGACGAGGAACAGCGCTTCGGGGTCGCGGCGAAGGAGCGGCTCAAGCGGCTCCGGCGCGAGGTCGACGTCCTGACGCTGTCGGCGACGCCGATCCCGCGGACCCTCAACCTCGCCCTCGCGGGGATCCGCGACCTGTCGGTCATCGAGACCCCGCCCGAGGACCGCCTGCCGATCCAGACGCGGGTCGCGGAGGCCTCGGCCGGGCTCGTCCGCGACGCGATCCTCCGCGAGCTCGATCGGGGCGGCCAGGTGTTCTTCGTCCACAACCGGGTCGAGACGATCGAGGCCCAGGCGCAGCAGCTGCGGGGGCTCCTGCCGGACGCCCGGATCGTCGTCGGCCATGGGCAGATGCCCGAGGGAGCGCTCGAGCGGGTCATGGCGACCTTCGCCTCGGGCGAGGCCGACGTCCTCGTCTGCACGACGATCATCGAGTCCGGCCTCGACATCC
>CAZABC010000027.1:12086-31218 GCA_964483405.1 uncultured Anaerolineaceae bacterium | reverse complement strand
TCCTGGCTCCACTCGACGTTGTAGCCCTCGTCGGTGACGTCGATGCAGGGCTTGTGGACCTCGAGCTCGTCGAGCGTCTGGACCGTCTTGAGCTCGATGACCCGGGCCCCGCACAGCCAGGCCGCGACGATGTTCTGGGCGAGCTGGGTGTGCGGCCCGGCTGCGACCCCGAATGGCGTCTCGAGGACCCGACCGTGCTCGGTTACCCGGAAGCGGTCGTCGGGACGCGGGACGAAGAACGCCGCACGGGGCACCCCGAAGATCGAGTCGCGGCGCTCGAGCTCGGTCGCGGCCCAGTCGACGAGCTGCTCGAGCGAGAGCGGCCGGAAGCGGTCGGACATCGGCCGGCTCAGAGCCGGGCGTGCAGGCGGGCGGCCTGCTCGCGGGCCTTCGCCCGGACCTCGGCTGCGTCGACCCGCGTCGCACGGCCGTCCTCGAGCACCACCTCGCCGCCGACGACGACCCGCAGCGGCCGTATCCCGGGGGTGAACGCGACGTGCCACGGATCCATCGGGTCGTACGACCAGGTCACCGCGTCGTCGCGCGCCTCCGGGACGAGGTCCCAGCCGGTCGCCAGCCACGACCAGGCGGTCTCGGGGCTCGCGGTGACGTCGACCGAGCGATGGAGGACGTAGGCCAGCCGGAACGCCTCGAGGACGTTGCCGCCGATCCCGTCGGTCCCGAGCGCGACCGGGTTGGCGAAGCGGGCGGGAGCCGCATACCCGACGGCGTTGTTGAGGTTCGACATCGGGTTGTGGAGGATCGTCCCGCGCAGGTCGTGGTCGGTCGGCAGGTGGACGGCGTGGGCGAGCAGCCAGTCGTCGCGGGTCAGGCCGGCGAACCGGCGGGTGGCGTCGACGTCACCGGGACCCTCGCAGACGTGGACGTGGACCCCGACGCCCAGGTCGCGGGCCAGGCCGGCGGCGGCGTCGAGCGAGGCGTCGGTGCAGGTGAAGGCGGCGTGGATGCCGACGAGGCCTCTGCCCCGGCTGCGCAGGAACCGCTCGTTCTCGGCCAGGCCGCGGCGCGCCCCGTCGGGGCCGTGCCGGTCGGTGATCCCGTAGGCGAGGACCGAGCGGACGCCGACCGCGGCGCAGGCCTCGGCGATCACGTCGAGGCTGCCCTCGATGGCGTTCGGCGATTCGTGGTGGTCGACGATGGCCGTCGTCCCGCTCTCGAGCGCCTCGAGGGCCCCGAGCATCGCCGACCAGCGGATCATCTCGAGGTCGAGGGCCGTGTCGAGGCGCCACCAGACGAGCTCGAGGATCTCGGCGAAGTCGCGCGGCGTCCGCGGCGGCGCCGGCATCCCCCGGGCGAGCGCCGAGTAGAGATGGTGGTGGGCGCAGACGAGACCGGGCGTGACGGCGGACATTCAGGCGCTCCCCTCGGTCGGCGGCGCATCCCCGGCCCGTGGCAGCTGGTCGACCCGCGGCAGCGCGGCCCGGGCGGCCGCCGAATCGCGCATCGGGAGCGCAGTCCGCCAGCGACCATCGAAGGCGTGGAGGGCGCCGGCGACCGCGGCGGGGGTCGGCACCAGGACGGCCTCGCCGGCACCCTTGGCCCCATACGGCCCCTCAGGCTGCGCCTCCTCGACGACGACGACCTCGACCTCGGGCATCGACGCGGCGGGGATGATGCCCTGCGACTTCAGGGTCGTCGTGCGCGGGATCGCGCCTTCGGTGACGAAGGCCTCGGTCAGGGCAAGCCCGAGGCCCATGTGGACACCGCCCTCGATCTGGCCCTCGAGGAGGGTCGGGTTCATCGCCCGACCCACGTCCTGGGCGGCGACGACCCGGACGATGCGGCCCGCGTCGTCGAGGACGACGACCTGGGTCGCCCAGCCGTAGGCGAGATGGGTCACCGGATCCTCGACGCCCTCGCCGAGCTTCGTCGTCCAGTCGACGACGAACTCGCCGCGGAACTCGCGACCGGCCAGCGCCTCGAGGTCCGATCCGGGCGGCAGCGCGTCGAACGCCTCGCGGGCCCGTCGCGCGGCCTCGGCGACGGCCCGGCCCCCGAGCGTCGTCGCGCGCGACGCCGTCGTCTCCCCGGTGTCGAGCTCGCGCTCGGTGTCGACGAGCACCCGGACCCTCGACGGCTCGACGCCGAGCTCCTCGGCCACGACCTGGGCGAGGACGGTGTGGACGCCCTGGCCCATCTCCGTCCAGGAGTGCCAGAGCGTGATCGTCGCGTCCGGCTCGACCCGCAGGATCGCCCGACCCCGCTCGACCATCCCGTTGCCGATGCCGACGTTCTTGGCGCCGCAGGCGATGCCGACGGCGGCGCCGTGGGCTCGGCCGTCGCGATAGGCGTCGCGGACCGCGAGGAGGGTCTTCTCGAGCCCGACGCCCGGGCCGAGCAGCTGGCCGGTCCCGAACCGGTCACCGGTCCGGCACGCATTGCGCCAGCGGATCTCCCAGCCGTCGAGTCCGACCCGCTCGGCCAGCCGGTCGAGGCAGCCGTCCATCGCGAACGTCGCCTGCGGCACGCCGAAGCCGCGGAACGCGCCGGCCGGCGGTCCGTTCGTGTAGACCGTCAGCGCCTCGACGTCGACGTTCGGGACGCGATAGGCGCCGCACGCGTGGCCGGCCGCCCGCTCGAGGACCTTCATCCCGACGCTGGCGTAGGCGCCGGTGTCGCCGACCATCCGGGCCCGGACCGCGACGAGGCGGCCGTCGCCGTCGCAGCCGACCTCGTAGTCGAGGGTGATCGGGTGGCGCTTCGGGTGGAGCCGCAGGCTCTCCTCGCGCGACAGCGCCAGGAGGACGGGCCGGCCGGTCGCCCGGGCGAGGAGCGCGGCCTGACCCTGGACCGAGAGGTCCTCCTTGCCGCCGAACGCCCCACCGGTCGCGACCTGGCTCACCCGGACCGCGGTCTCGGGCAGCCCGAGCAGCGAGGCGACCTGGCGCCGGTCGTCCCAGGCGCCCTGGCCCTGCGAGAAGAGGTGGAGCGCGGGCGCATCCGTCGCGTCGCCGGGGACCGCGAGGCAGGCCTCCGGCTCGAGGAAGGCGTGGTCGACGGCGCTCGTCGTGAACCGCTCGCGGACGACGTGGGCCGCCGTGGCGAGCGCAGCGTCGGCGTCGCCGCGACGGACGACCGACGTCTCGAGGAGGTTGCCATCCGGGTGGAGGCGGGGGGCGCCCGGTGCGAGCGCCGCGAACGCGTCGGCAACGGGCTCGAGCACGTCGTAGGCGACCTCGACAAGGGCCGCGGCGGCCCGGGCCTCGGCGCGGCTGCGTGCGGCCACTGCGGCGAGGACGTCACCGACGTAGCGGGTCGTCTCGCCCTCGGCGACGAGCACCGGCCAGTCGCGGACGATCAGGCCCTGGACCCGCTCTCCGGGCACGTCGGCGGCCGTGACGACGGCGACGACCCCGGGTGCGGCGACGGCCCGCGAGACGTCGATCCGGCGGACGACCGCCCGCGGATGGTCGCTCAGCCGGAGCGCGCCGTGGAGCATGCCGGGCACCGTCATGTCGGCGACGAAGACCTGCTCGCCGAGGGCCATCGCCCGGGCCCCGATCCGGTCGGTTCGGGTCCCGACGCCACCCTGGGCCGGCCACCTCGGCTGGTCGGTCACGCCGGTCGTCGGGTCGGTCGCGCCGCGGCGCGCGCCGGCGACCGCCTCGATCGCGTCGAGGATCTTCACGTAGCCCGTGCAGCGGCAGAGGTTGCCGGCGAGCGCGTGGGCGATCGCCGCCCGATCGGGGGCCGGGTCGCGCCGCAGCAGCGCCTCGGCCTTCATGACGATGCCGGGCGAGCAGAAGCCGCACTGCGAGGCGCCGGTCGCGACGAAGGCGTCGGCCCAGCGGTCGCGCTCGACGGCCGGCAGGCCCTCGAGGGTCACGACCTCGCGGCCCTCGACCCGGGCGACCGGTCGGGCGCACGAGACGACGGCCCGCCCGTCGACGAGGACGGTGCAGGCGCCGCAGGATCCCTCGGGCGCACAGCCGTCCTTCATCGAGCGGAAGCCGAGCTCGTTCCGCAGGACGTCGAGCAGGCTCCGGTCCGGGTCGGCCTCGACCGAGACCTTCAGCCCGTTGCAGGTGAACTCCATCGGGTCCGTCTCGCCCGGCGCAGGCGGCCATCCGGCTCTTCCGCGGCCGCCGCCGGCCCGGACATCGTGGCGGGGCCGCCCGCGAGCGGACGCGTGCCGATGCGCCCGACCCCGCGGCCCGTTCGGCACCGGACCGGAGAGGAGCCCTCATGCGACGCCTGGGTCTCGAGCACGAACTCGTCGACGCCGACGTCCGCGCCCGGACGGTCGAGCGCTTCCGTGCCCAGCGGATCGTGCTCCCGACCTTCGCCGAGCTCGCCGACCCGACGACGATCCCGGCGGGCATGGCCGAGCGCCTCGCGGCGATCGACCCGGATGCGCCCGACCCGGCGAACCTCTTTCGGAGCCACTGGTTCGGCTCGGCGGACCGCCGGAGCAGGGTCGACGTCCCGGTCCACCTCGTGCTTCCCCGCGAGCTGACCGGCGTCGACGCCCGGATCGTCATCGCGCTCGGCGACCGCTTCCCGATGATCGGCTCGCACAAGGTCATCGCGGCCTACGGCTGTCTCGCGCCGCGGATCGTGACCGGCCAGTTCGACCCGACGAGCCAACGGGCCGTTTGGCCCTCCACCGGCAACTACTGCCGGGGCGGCGTCGCCATCAGCCGGATCATGGGCTGCCGCGGCGTCGCGGTCCTGCCGGCCGGGATGAGCCGGGAGCGCTTCGAGTGGCTCGAGCGCTGGGTCGCCGACCCGGCCGACATCATCCGGACGCCCGGGACGGAGAGCAACGTCAAGGAGATCTACGACGAGTGCGCCGTGCTTGACCGCGACCCGGACACGGTGATCTTCAACCAGTTCAGCGAGTTCGGGAACCACATCGCCCACTACGCGCTGACCGGTCGCGCGCTCGAGGTCGTCTACGAGTCGATGCGATCGGCCGAGCCCGACCTTCGCCTGCGGGCGTTCGTGTCCGCGACCGGCTCGGCCGGGACCCTCGGGGCCGGCGACTACCTCCGGGACCGCCACGGCTCGCGGACCGTCGCGGTCGAGGCGCTCGAGTGCCCGACGATGCTCCGCAACGGGTTCGGCGAGCACAACATCCAGGGCATCGGCGACAAGCACATCCCGCTCATCCACGACGTCGTGGCGACGGACTTCGTCATCGCGATCTCCGACCGGGCGACCGACCGCCTCGAGGTCCTCTTCACCGACCCGGTCGGGCAGGGCTACCTCGCCGACCGTCGCGGGGTGCCCGCCGAGCTGATCGCCTGGCTCCCCTCGCTCGGCTTCTCGAGCATCTGCAACGTCCTCGCTGCCATCAAGGTCGCCAAGTACGAGGGCTACGGCCCCGACGACGTCATCGTCACCGTCGCGACCGACGGCGCCGCGATGTACGCGACCGAGGTCGAGCGGATCGTCGCCCGCGACTTCCCCGACGGGTTCGACACCGTCGCCGCCGGCGAGGTCTTCGGCGAGCACCTGCTCGGCACCGGGACGGACGACCTCCTCGAACTGCGCAAGCCCGACCGAGACCGGATCTTCAACCTCGGCTACTACACCTGGGTCGAGCAGCAGGGCGTCTCGATCGAGGAGTTCGAGGCCCGCCGACGGCCGGAATGGTGGACCGAGATGCGGACGATCCTGCCGGTCTGGGACGAGCGGATCCGCGAGTTCAACGCCCTCGTCGGGGTCGCGGACGGGTGACCCCCGCCGTGCGCGTCGTCTGTGCCGGGTGCGGCCGGGAGGCCGACCCGGGCGACCCGTTCCCGGCCGTCTGCGGCGGGCGGGTCGCCGGCGACGGGATCGACCACGTCATGACCCGCCGCCTCGACCTGTCGCGGGTCGAGCTGCCGGCCGACGACGATCCGAACCCGTTCGTCCGCTACCGCCAGGGGCTCCGGGCCTGGCACGTCGCCCGGGCCGCCGGCTGGTCCGACGCCCGGTTCGTCGATCTCGTCCGCGAGCTCGACGACGCGGTCGCGACGATCGATGGCAGCGGCTTCCGGGTCACGCCCCTCGTCCGGATCGACGGGATCGCGGCGGCGATCGGGTCGGATCCCGGGACGGTCTGGGTCAAGGACGAGACGGGCAACGTCTCGGGCTCGCACAAGGCCCGCCACCTCATGGGCGTGCTGCTCGAGCTCCTCGTCGCCGAGCGGACGGGCGCCCTGCCGGCGGCGGATCCGCCACCGCTCGCGATCGCCTCGTGCGGCAACGCCGCGCTCGCCGCGGCGGTCGTCGCGCGAGCCGCCGGCCGGCGGCTCGACGTCTACGTCCTCTCGACAGCCGAGCCGCCGGTCGTCGATCGGCTCCGCGCGCTCGGGGCGCGGATCGAGGTCTGCGAGCGGGCGCCCGGCAGCCCGGCCGGCGATCCATCCGTGGCCCGGCTCCGCGCGGCGCTCGCGGCGGGAGCGATCCCCTTCACCTGCCAGGGCGACCTGGACGGCCTCGCGATCGAGGGCGGTCACACCCTCGGTTGGGAGCTCGCCGATGCCGTCGCGGGCGCGGTCGGCGGCGCGGACGCGCAGGCGGGCAGGGAGCTGTCAGGCCCCGCCAGGCTCGACCGGGTCGTGGTCCAGGTCGGCGGTGGCGCGCTCGCGTCGGGCGTCGCCGGTGGGCTGCTCGAGGCCCATGCGATGGGCCGCCTCGCCGCCCCGCCGCGGATCGACACCGTCCAGACCGAGGGTGGCTGGCCGCTTCGGCGGGCCTACCTTCGGCTGGCGGCGCGCCTCGCCGACGCCGGGGTCGCGGTCGAGCCCGGGCGGCCGCTGGCGCTCGCCTCGCCCGTCGTCGCCCGGATCCTCGAGGCCGCGGCCCGGGACCGCGGCGCCTACATGTGGCCGTGGGAGACCGAGCCGGTCAGCGTCGCCCACGGCATCCTCGACGACGAGACGTACGACTGGCTCGCCGTCGTCCGGGCGATGCTCGCCACCGGCGGCCGCGCGCTCGTCGTCGACGAGGCGACCCTGTGCGAGGCCGAGCTCCTCGGCGGCGACGCGACCGGGATCGATGCCGACGCCACCGGCACGGCCGGCCTGGCCGGCCTCCTCGAGAGCGCGCGCCACGGCGACCTGCGGCCGGACGAGACCGTCGCCGTCCTCTTCACCGGTGCCCGCCGGACGCCCGCGACCGCCGCGGCCGTCAGTGGCGGTGTCCACGCGATCGGCGATCCCGCCGATCCATCGAGCCCAATGCGTCCCACGGATCGGAGTACGTGATGCGGAGCTTCCTCGGTCGCGACATCCTCTCGCTGAAGGACTTCAGCCGCGACGAGTTCTTCCGGGTCTTCCAGGTCGCCGACGACCTCAAGCCGTTCGCCCGCGACCGGCGCAACGGCGACCTCCTCAAGGACAAGACGCTGCTGACGGCGTTCTACCAGCCGAGCACCCGGACCCGGCTCTCGACCGAGGCGGCGATGCACCGGCTCGGCGGCCACGTCCTCGGCTTCTCCGACGCGAAGATGACCCGCGCCGGCGATTTCTACCAGGAGTCGCTCAAGGACACCTTCCACATGCTGGAGTACTACGCGGACGTCATCGCGATCCGCCACTTCCAGCAGGGCGCGCCGCACGAGGCCGCGAAGTGGGCGTCCGTCCCGGTCATCAACTGCGGCGACGGCTGGGGCGAGCACCCGACCCAGGTCCTGACCGACCTCTACACGACCTGGTCCGAGCTCGGCACGCTCGACGGCCTGACCTGGCTGCTCGTCGGCGACATGCGGATGCGGACGATGCACTCGATCCTGTACGCCCTGTCGCAATTCGACGCCGAGGCGATCGTCGTCGGGCCGCCGGACATGTCGCTCCTACCCGAGTTCAAGGAGGAGCTCGACGCCCTCAACGTCGTCTACCGCGAGGCGGGCGACGTCCGCGACGTCATCGGCGAGGCCGACGTCATCTACATGGAGCCGGTCGTCCAGGCGGACTACACCGCGTCGCGCGTCGAGCGCGGCGACAAGGTCGGCCTGACTCCGCCCGAATACGTCGTCACCCGCGAGCTGCTGCGGGAGAAGGCGCTCGGCAGCTCGATCATCCTCCACTCGCTGCCGCGGATGGACGAGCTCCCCGAGGACGTCGACGCGACGCGCCATCAGCGCTACTGGGTCGAGGCGTTCAACGGCGTCTGCACCCGGATGTCGCTCCTGTCGCTCGTCCTCGGCGCGGTCGAGTAGGCGGCCTCCGATGCAGACCGACCTCCGCGGCCGCGACCTCATCAGCCTCCAGGAGTGGACGAAGGACGAGGTCGACACCATCCTCGACGTCGCCTTCCGGCTCAAGCGGGAGCGGGCGATGGGGATCCCCCATCCGCTCCTGCGGGACCGCGTCCTGGCGATGCTGTTCTTCTTCTCCTCGACCCGGACCCGGGCCTCGTTCGAGGCCGGGATGGCCCAGCTCGGCGGCCATGCCCAGTTCATCGAGAGCCGGACGACCCAGATCGCCCACGGCGACACCCCCAAGGAGATCGGCGAGATCCTCGGCCGCTACAACGACGGGATCGCCATCCGGAACGTCGACTGGGGCATCGGCAACACCTACATCCGGGAGGTCGCCGCGGCCTCCCGGGTGCCCGTCCTCAACATGCAGTGCGACCTGTTCCACCCGCACCAGTCGCTCGCCGACCTGATGACGATCCACGAGCGGAAGGGCGACCCGCGCGGCCGGACGATCGCGATCAGCTGGGCCTACGCGGCCAGCTACCAGAAGCCGATCAGCGTCCCGGTCGACCTGTCGCTCCTCACCACCCGCTACGGGATGAACGTCCGGCTGGTCCATCCGCCGGAGTTCCGGCTGCCCCAGGACATCGTCGACCAGGCGGCCGAGAACGCCCGGCGCTCGGGCGGCAGCTTCGAGCTCATGGACGACTTCGACGCCGGGATGGCCGGCGCGGACGTCGTGTACGCCAAGAGCTGGGGCGCCCTCCTCACGGCGAAGGACGAGACCGAGGGCGCCGAGGTCGCCCGGAAGTACACCGACTGGATCGCCGACGAGCGGCGGATCGGCCTGGCGGCCGAGGACGCGATCTACATGCACCCGCTCCCCGCGGACCGGGGAGTGGAGGTCGCCGACGCCGTCATCGACGGCCCGCACTCGGTGGTCTACGACGAGGCCGAGAACCGGCTCCACGCCCAGAAGGCGGTGATGGCCCTCACGATGCGGTAGCGACCGACCGGGACCGCCACGGGCGGCCTCTGCCGACGGTCACGGCGTCGACGCCGGCGAGGCGATCCCGGCGCGCGCGTCTCACGACTCTCGGTTGAACCAGGCGCCGCCCGGCCCGATCCAGCTGTACCCCTCGCCCCAGATCGCGATCGTCTTCCCAGCGCTCGTGATCGCCATCTCGCCGTAGTCGCCGTAGACCTCGGCGAACCCGGCGGCGGTCTTGTAGCCGGCGCCATCGGCGGCGTCCGACAGCCGGATCGCGGTCGACCACGTCGCGCCGCCGTCGCGCGACCGCCGGTACCGGACGTTCCAGGCGTCGTGGTCGCCGCCGACGGTCTCGTACCAGGCGACCCGGACGTCGCCCTGGCCGCGCGATTCGATCATCGGCGCCGTCGCCATCTCGCCGGCCGTCGAGATCGCGGTCCTGGCGGTCCACGTCCGGCCGCCGTCGGTCGAGCGCCGGACGAAGATCGACTGGCGGCCCGCGGTGGCCGTCGCCCCGTCGTAGGCGAGGACGAGGTCGCCGTCCGCGTCGGCGGTGATCGCGCTGTGCCCGAGGTAGAAGTCGGCCGAGCACCCGGCCGCGACGCAGGCCTCGCCGGTCGCGACGGCGTCGACGACGAGGTCCCGCCACGTCGCGCCCCGGTCGCGGGAGATGAAGACGTGCTGGAGCACGTCCCCGACGACGCCGCCACTCCTGCCCTTGCCGCCGTACCGCAGGCTCCCCTGCGAGACGTAGATCGTGCCGTCGGCCGAGACGTCGGCATCGAAGGCGAAGTAGTAGCGGTCGGAGTCGACGATCTTCGTCTGCGTCCACGTCGCGCCGGAGTCGTGGCTCTGGGCGAGCCAGGGGTCGCCCCCGGTCGGCCCGTTCCAGGCGACGTACACGTCGCGGCCGTCGTCGCTCATCGCGAGCACCGGCTTGTCGTTCCACGAGACCGTGCCCCATGTCCGGACCGGTGTCGACCAGCTCGCGCCATGGTCGGCCGACTTCACGAAGACGACGTTGAAGCCGTTCATGTAAACGGCGTAGACGTGGCCGGTGTCCGGCACGACCTCGATGATCGGGTCGAACTGGCCGGAGCCCTTGCAGGCGCAGAGCGGTGCGCCGGGCGTCCACGTCGCGCCGCCGTCGCTGCTCCGCTCGATCGCGATCCAGGGACTCGGACAGTTGCCGGTGCAGGGCTTCGGCGCGTACCGCGTGACGATCGCGTAGACGTACGGGCCGTTCGGATCGGCCGCGATCGCCGGCTCCCAGTCGTCGTACCGGGTGTCGATCGGCTGCTCGCCGACCCAGCCGCGCGCCGGCGACGAGACGGTCGGCGCCTGCTGGCCGGCGCCGCCGGCCGCGGCCACCGCCGCCTGTTCCGCGAAGTGGGCCGCGACCCGGGCGATCCGCCGGTCGCGTTTCGCGGCGAGCTCCTCGAGCGGCCCGGGCTCGCGGGCGCCGGCACGGCCAAGGTCGCCGGGGGCGTCACCGGGACGACCGGCGGCGACCCCGAGCATCCCCACCAGCGCCGCGACGAGGGCGGCGACCATCAGGGCGACCGTCACGCGCTCCGGTCGGGACATCCCCACCATCGACCCACCTCCTCGCGGCCATCGTGCGGACCGGCGGCGCCCGAGTCAACCGCCGGGCGTCACCCTCAGCGCCGGGTGCGGTCGACCGCCTGGTGAGCGGTCCCGGTCGGGCGCGCGCCATGCGCCACGTCTTGTCGGCTGCATGGTCGGGCCACGCTCAGGCGCGCCCCGAGGTCCCGGCCACCGTGGCAGCGTCGGGTCCTCGACACCCACATCCGCTCCCTTGACGTCCGCGCTCAGCACGAGACGCCCATGCACTCGGCGCCCCGGGCGACATCGTCGGAGCGGCGGTCGGACACGGGGGTGTCGCGCGCTCGGCTGTGCTTGTCCCGTCCAGGCAGCCGACACGTCCGACGCGAAGGACGGCCGGCGGCACCGGGACGGCCGCCGGGACCGGTGCGCGGGGTGCGGGCGCCGGATGCCGGCGGGCCGGATGCGGGCGCCGGCTGCCGGCGGGCCGGATGCTACTCGGGCGGTCGCGGACCGACGACGAGGAGCAGGAACGACGTCTCGACGACGTCGACGGCCGCGACGATGCCGGCGACGACGAGCGGCAGCGGGGAGGCGAGGAGCCAGCCGGCGGCCGCGGCGAACGAGGCGAGCGAGAGGAAGGCGAGCCGGATGCCCCGCAGGAGGACGACCGGATCGGCCGCTCGCAGCCCGCCCTCGGTGGCACCGCTCGCGGCGATCCGGGCGAACGCCCGGCGTCCGAGGGCCAGGCCGAGGACCGTCATCGCCCCGACGAGCGCCGCCCGGACGATCGGCGGCGGGCTGACGATCGCCTCGAGTGCGCCACCCTCGCCGGCGAGGGTGGCCCCGACGATGACGGCGATCCCGCCGACGAGGAGCGCCAGCGACACGAGCCGGCCGCCGGTGCGGTCCGGCGCCGCCGTCGGCGCGGGATCCTCAGTCGCCGCCACGGTTCGCACCCTCGACGCGGACCGCGACCTCGTGGATCGCGCCGTCGACGATCCGCCAGGCGCGGACCGACGGCTCGCCGGTCGCCGGGTCGGCCTCGCCGTCGCTGAGCGAGACGAGGACGTACAGGGCGTCGGGATACTCCGCCGCGCCGACGTCGGTCGGTGACGGGACCGCCGGGCTGCGGACGTGCGAGTGGACGATCGCCCAGAAGACGCGCTCGTCGTCCCACGTCTCGAGCGACAGTCGGAGCAGGTCCTCGGGGTGGATCCGGTAGCGGTACGGCGAGGCGGCCTCGTTGCGGGTCGGCTCCCAGCGCTCGGCGACGCCACCCTGGGCGGCGGGCCGGTCGCCGAGGACGATGCCGCACATCTCGTTCGGGTACTCGGCCCGGGCGTGGTCGATCATCGCGACGCGCATCGCCGCCGGCAGCACGACCTCGACGGGGCCGGGGTGGCCGGCCGGCGTCGGCTCGCCGGGAGCCGTCGCCCGGGCGCCGCCGGACCGGGCCGGCGTCGGCCCGTCGCTCACCACCAGTTGACCCCGCCCTCGAGGTCCTCGTCCATCTCGTCGAGGTCGCGGGTGAACGTCCCCGCCGAGAGGTACTTCCAGCCGCCGTCGGGCAGGAGGGCGACGATCGTGCCCGACGCCATCGACCGGGCGACCCTCGCCGCCGCGACGAGCACGGCGCCGCACGACGGCCCGGCGAAGATCCCCTCCCGGAAGACGAGGTCGCGCAGTGCGGCGATCGCGTCGCGGTTGGAGACGAGGAACTTCCCGTCGAGGAGCGCCGGGTCGAAGATCTCCGGGACGAACCCCTCGTCGAGCGATCGGAGGCCCTGGACGTTCTCACCGGGTAGCGGCTCCGCGGCGTATACCTTCACGCCGGGTCGGTGCTCCCGGAGATAGCGGGCGACGCCCATCAGCGTCCCGCCGGTGCCGAGGCCGGCGACGAAGACGTCGACCTCGGGGCAGTCGGTCAGGATCTCCGGGCCGGTCGTCTCGTAGTGGGCCTGCGGGTTGGCCGGGTTGCCGTACTGGTACGGCATGACGAACCGCGGGTCCTTCGAGGCGAGGTGCTTGGCCAGCGCGATCGCGCCGTTCGAGCCGAGGTGGCCCGGCGAGTCGACGATCTCGGCGCCGTAGAGGGCGGCCATCTGGCGCCGCTCCGCGGTCACGTTGTCGGGCATGACGAGGGCGACCCGGTAGCCCTTCCGCCGGCCGATCATCGCCAGGGCGATGCCGGTGTTGCCCGACGTCGGCTCGAGGATGATCGAGTCCTCGTGGAGCGCGCCGCGCCGCTCGAGGTCCTCGACGAGGTACTTCGCGACCCGGTCCTTGACCGAGCCGGTCGGGTTGTACATCTCGAGCTTGGCGTAGATCCGGACGGCCGGGTCCGGGCTCATCCGGGGGATCGCGACGAGCGGCGTGTGGCCGACGGCCTCGAGGATCGACTCGTGCCGTCCGCCGTGGCGGGGCAGGTCGTCGTGGTCGTGGACGTGCGGGTGGTCCGGGTCGTGGCCGTGGCCCGGCGCTGGCGGGTGGGGGTCGCTCGCCGGCTTGCCGGAGCTTGCCGGCGGGCCGGGGCTTGCCGGCAGGCCGGGGCTCGCCGGCCCGTCGACCCGCCCGGCTCCGAGGGCGGTCATCTCGAGCGCCCCTGGGTCAGGCCCCGCCGGCCATGGCCGGCAGGATGATGATCGTGTCGTCCGCCGCCACCGGGGTCGCCCGCTCCTGGAGGTAGCGGACGTCCTGGCCGTCGACGTAGACGTTGACGAAGCGGTTGAGCTCGCCGTCCGGTGTCAGCAGCTGCGGCCCGAGCGAGGGGTGCCGCTCGACCAGCCCCGCGAGGACCTCGCCGACCGTCGTGCCGTCGACCTCGAGCTGCTTCTCGCCGCCGGCGGCGGCGCGGAGGACGGGCGGGATGCGGACGATGCTCATGCGGGACCCTCCGGGGTCGTGGCGATCGAGGCGGCGGCCGAGCCCGCACCGGCCGAGCCGGCAGCAGCCGCGCCGGCGCCGGCCGACGCAGGCGCGGAGCCGAACGACCCGCCGAGGGTGAACACCCCGCCATCGGCGGGCTGCGCCGCGGCGAGCGGCGTGCCCATCGCCCGGGCGAGGACGGCGTCGTCGGAGCAGGCCGGGCAGGCCGGGTCGCGCTTGAGCTTCAACTCCGTGAACGAGGTGTCGAGGGCGTCGAAGAGGAGCAGCCGGCCGACGAGCGGGTCGCCGATGCCGAGGAGGACCTTGAGCGCCTCGTTCGCCTGGAGGAGCCCCATGATCCCGGGCACGACGCCGAGGACACCCGCGACCGAGCAGCCCGGCGCGAGCTCGGGCGGCGGCGGCGTGGGGTAGAGGCAGCGGTAGCAGGGCCCCTCGTACGGCTTGAAGACCGTCAGCTGCCCCTCGAACCGGAAGACCGAGGCGTGGACGACCGGGATGCCCGCGGCGACCGCCGCGTCGTTGAGCGCGTAGCGCGTCTCGAACGTGTCGGTCCCGTCGACGATGACGTCGTAGCCGGCGATGATCCGGTCGACGTTGGCCGTCGTGAGCATCTCCTCGTGACCGACGACCGTCACGTCGGGGTTGAGCGCGGCGATCGACTTGCGGGCCGACTCGACCTTCCGCTCGCCGACCCGGTCGGTCGTGTGGATGACCTGGCGCTGGAGGTTGCTGACGTCGACGACGTCGAAGTCGACGATGCCGATCGTCCCGACGCCTGCGGCGGCGAGGTAGAGGGCCGCCGGCGAGCCGAGCCCGCCCGCGCCGACGAGCAGCGCCTTCGCGTCGAGCAGCCGCTGCTGGCCGTCCGAGCCCACCTCGGGGATGAGGATGTGGCGGCTGTAGCGCTGCTTCTGCGCGTCGGACAGGACGGTCGGCGCCTGCCACGGCAGCCCCTGGGCCTTCCACTGCTGGAAACCGCCGCTCATCGACACGACGTCGGTGTAGCCCATCGCCTGGAGCGTCTGGGCGGCGAACAGCGAGCGGATCCCGCCTGCGCAGTAGACGACGATCGGGCGGTCGCGGTCCGGGATCGCGGCCTCGACGTCCTGCTCGATGTAGCTCTTCGCGACGTGGACCGCGCCGGCGGCATAGCCGGCCTCCCACTCGGCCAGCTCGCGGACGTCGAGGAGGACCGTCCGCGGGTCGCGCTCGCGGGCGAGCTCGGCCTCGGTCGGGCTGAGCTCGCGGACCTGCTCGCGCGCCTCGCGCAAGAGGTCGACGTAGGACTTGGGGGGCATCGGTCTGGCTCCGGTGACGACGGGCTGCCGATGGAGCGGCAGGGCGGTGCGGTGGTGATCGACGGTGCGTCGCGGGACGCCGCTGGACGCCGGCTAGGCCGGCCGGCGACACCTGCAGCGGCCCACGGCCGCGACGACGTGGGGCGTGCTCACGCGCTCGCCTCGTTCGTCTGCGGTTCGGCCTCCGGGGCCCCGGCGGATGGCCCGCCGGCGGCGATCTCGGCGAGCGCCTTCTGGAGCGTCTCGTGGCTGAGCATCGCGCACTTCAGCCGCGCCGGACTGATCTCGATGCCGAGGAGGTCGAGCACGTCGTCGGCGCCGATCGCGGCGACCTCGGCCAGCGGCTTGCCCCGGATCTCGTCGGTCAGGAGGCTCGCGCTCGCCTGGCTGATCGCGCAGCCGCGACCGGTGAAGGCGACCGCGTCGACGTCGCCGTCCTCGGTCACGTGGAGCTGGAGGGTGATCCGGTCACCGCACAGCGGGTTGCTGCCCTCGATGCTCGCGGTCGGCGCGTCGAGGACCCCGAAGTTGTGGGGCCGGCGGTAGTGCTCGAGGATGTAGTCGCGGTACAGGTCGTCCATGGGCGATGCGGAGTGTAGCGCGTCGGGTCAATCCCGACCAGCAAGGTCGGGTATAGGGCCGCCGACCGGGAATCATCGATCGCCGAACAGCGCGACGACCTCCCTCAACCCCTCGACGAGGACGTCGATGTCCTCGCGGGTCGAGTAGACGTTGAAGCTCGCCCGGGTGGTCGCCGCGACGTCCAGCCGCTCGTGGAGCGGCATCGTGCAGTGGTGGCCGGCCCGGACGCAGACGCCGAAGCGGTCGAGGACCTGGGCGACGTCGTGGGGATGGACGCCGGGCAGGTTGAAGGGGACGACGCCGCCGCGACGGTCGGGGTCGAGCGGGCCGTACAGGGTGATCCCGGGGATCTCGCGCGGCAGGACCTCGAGGGCGTAGGCGACGAGCTCGCGCTCGTGCTCGCGGACCGCGTCCATGCCGACGCCCATCAGGTACTCGGCCGCCGCGCCCATCCCGATCGCGGCCGCGATGTCGGGCGTGCCGGCCTCGAACTTCCAGGGGACCTCGTTCCACTCGGACCGCCGGAGGTGGACCTCGCGGATCATCTCGCCGCCGCCCATGAACGGGGGCATCGCCTCGAGCAGATCGCGGCGGGCCCACAGCGCGCCCGAGCCGGCCGGGCCGAGGGCCTTGTGGCCGCTGAAGACGTAGAAGTCGGCGTCGATCTCGGTCACGTCCACCCGCAGGTGGGGCACGGCCTGGGCGCCGTCGACGAGGACGAGCGCCCCGGCGGCATGGGCCCGGTCGACGATCTCGCGGACCGGGTTGATCGTGCCGAGGGTGTTGCTGACGTGGGTGAAGGCGACGAGCTTCGGCTTGAGCCGAAGGAGGACGTCGAGGACGTCGAGGCGGAGCAGGCCGTCATCGGTGATCGGGATGAACTCGAGATCGGCGTCCTTCTCCTGGACCAGGATCTGCCACGGGACCAGGTTCGCGTGGTGCTCCATCTCGGTCAGGACGATGACGTCGCCACGGCCGATCTTCCGGCGGCCCCAGGTGTTGGCGACGAGGTTGATCGCCTCGGTCGCGTTCCGGACGAAGACGACCTCGCGCTCCGACGGGGCCCCGAGGAGCCTCGCGACCGACGCCCGCGCGCCCTCGTACGCCGCGGTCGAGCGCTCACCGATCTCGTAGATGCCGCGGTGGACGTTCGCGTTGTAGCCGCGGTAGAAGTCGTCCATCGCCTCGATGACCGCGAGCGGCTTCTGGCTCGTCGATGCCGAGTCGAGGAAGACGAGCGGCCGGCCGTGCGCGGTCGTCCCGAGGATCGGGAAGTCGGCCCGGCGGGCATACGGGTCGAGCGCCCTGCCCGTCACCTCGGTCTCGACGGTCATCGTCCGCTCCTCATCGTCCGCGGCGGGCTCGCCGCGGGGGCCTAGTGTGCGACCTCTACCGGCTCGGGCGCCACCGGGACGTGGAGCGCCTCGTCGGACACGTCGACCGAGAGGCCGGCTTCGCGGAGGACCGGCCCGTAGCCGTCGCGCTCGAGCTCGAGCGCGAGCTCGCGACCGCCGGTCTTGACGATCCGGCCCTGCGCCAGGACGTGGACGACGTCCGGCTTGATGTAGTCGAGCAGGCGCTGGTAGTGGGTGATGAGGAGGACGCCGAGCTCGGGGCTGAGCATCGCGTTGACGCTCTCGGCGACGACGCGGAGGGCGTCGATGTCGAGGCCCGAGTCGGTCTCGTCGAGGATCGCCATCTCCGGCTCGAGGACGGCCATCTGGAGCATCTCGAGCCGCTTCTTCTCGCCGCCGCTGAAGCCCTCGTTGACGTAGCGGCTGGCGAACCGCTCGTCCATCTTGAGGAGGGCGAACTTCTCGCGCATCTTCTTGCGAAAGTCGCCCATCCCGATCCCGCCGCGGGTCGGGTCGGTCGGGTCGACGTTCGGGTCCTTGTCGATGCCCTGGAGCTTCGCGTTCAGGGCCGAGCGCAGGAACGAGGCGACGCTGAGGCCCGGGATCGCCGTCGGATACTGGAAGGCGAGGAACAGGCCGAGGCGGGCCCGCTTGTCGGCCGACAGGGCGAGGATGTCGCGGCCCTTCCAGATGACCTCGCCGCCGAGGACCTGGTAGGCGGGGTGGCCCATCAGCGCGTAGGCGAGGGTCGTCTTGCCCGAGCCGTTCGGGCCCATGATCGCGTGGACCTCGCCCTTGCTGACGGTCAGGTCGATGCCCTGGAGGATCTCCTTGTCGGGCTTGCCGGCGGGGGCGACCCGGAGGCCGCGGATGACGAGGGTCTGGTCGGTGCTCACGGTCGGTTCGATGCTCCGGTGGGGGTCGGTCGTGGTGGCGGGGTGGCTCAGGCGGTGACGGCCTCTCGGTCGCGGCTGGCGAGCGCCTCGAGGGCGATCGTCCGCTGCGGCACCAGGTCGGCGAGGGTGATCGACTCCAGGCTGCCCGCGATCGCGTCGCGGATCCGGAGCCACAGCAGGTTGACGGTGCAGCGCGAGGTCCGCTCGCAGCCGGGTCCGTGGGTCTCGTCCTCGGTCGCGCAGACCATCGGGGCGAAGGGGCCCTCGAGCGCGCGCAGGACGTCGGCCATCGGGATGGCCTCGGGCGGCCGGGCGAGCTCGTAGCCGCCCCGGGCGCCGCGGGTGCTCACGACGAGCCCGGCGTCGCGGAGGCCGATCGCGAGCTGCTCGAGGTACGGCCGCGGGAGGTCCTCCTCGGCGGCGATGTCGGCCAGGCTGGCCGGCCCCGTCCCGAAGCGGCGGCCGAGCTGGACCATCAGCCGCACGCCGTACTCGCCCTTCGTGCTGAAGGACATGGCGCCGCTGCCGTGGTAGGTCGAACGCGTGCTCAGGGGAGGACCCTCAATCCCGATGAAATCAATCGGGATTAGTCTAGGTCCCGCGTCGGTCCTCCGTCAACGAGCGTGACGGGTCGTGCTCCGGGGCGAGCTGACGCTGCGGCGGCGGCGCGCTGGGCGACCCCGGCGGCGCGCCGGGCGGCCGCGGCTCGCTCGGCGGCCATCCCGCCTGCCCCCGCCCGTGTCCTGCCCCCGCCCGTGTACAGCCTGGCCCCGGCTGGGTCTTGCGGCCCCGGCTGTCGGCTGCGTGGACACCTCCAGCGCATCGGCAGGCACGATGGCCGCCGGCCACGACGCCCGACCACTGAATGGCGGACGCCGCGCTCGAACCGGAGCCCAGCCGAGCGTGCGGTGGCCGATCGCCGAGGAACGCTGGCAGATGCCGGAGCGCCGTACCGACGGTAGCGGGGACGGCAGTGCTGGGGGCGTCCATGAAGCCGACGCGGAGAGAGCCTTCGATGACCTGCGGCTACGACCGGTGACCCACGGCTATGACGCCGGCCCGCTCCGTGATCGCTGGAGCGCGTACGCCAGCAGTCCGACACCCGCCACGCCCAGGATGGCGAGGATCAGGAACCCGATCGGGCCGGGGCCGTCGGACGACCCGGCGCCGCCGGTGTCAGGCGAAGGTGAAGGCGATGGGCTCAGCTCGGGCGACGGCGAGGGGCTGGGCGACGGCGAGGGGCTGGGCGACGGCGACGTCGAGGGACTCGGGCTGGGCGACGGGCTCGGGCTGGGCGACGGGCTGGGCGACGGCGAGGGACTCGGGCTGGGGCTCGACGACGGCGAGGGGCTCGGGCTCGGGCTGGGCGACGGGCTCGGCGACGGCGAGGGGCTCGGGCTCGG
>CAZABC010000027.1:6375-11986 GCA_964483405.1 uncultured Anaerolineaceae bacterium | reverse complement strand
CGGGCTCGGCGACGGCGAGGGGCTCGGGCTCGGGCTGGGCGACGGGCTCGGGCTTGGCGAGGGCGACGGCGATGGACTCGGGCGCGGCGACGGGCGCGGGCTCGGGCTCGGCGAGGCCTCGGCCGAGGGGCTCGGCTCGGCCGACGCGCCGAGATCGGGCGGGAACACCACGTCCGGGCACGTCTCCTCGTCGTAGCCGGCCTCGATCATCCGCACCAGGGCCCCGTCGATGAGGTCGACGAGCGACGCGATCCGGCCGAGCACGGCCTCCATCGCGGCGGCGTCGCCGGCCTCGGCCGCGGCGACCAGGTCGGCGCCGAACTGGTCGACCGCCTCGATCGCCGCCTCGAGGACGCCGACGAGGATGCCGAGCTCCGAGTCGGGAAGCTCGTCGAGCGCCGCCTGCGCCCGGGCGGCCGCCTCCTGGATCGCGGTGCCGACGGTGATCGCGGCCTCGTTCTCCGGGGAGCCGGGCGTCGCCGCGGCCTCCGGGTCAAGGCCGGCCGCCGTGTCCAGCGACTCGCGGATCGCGACCAGCTCGCCCGCCACGGCGCAGACCTTGGCGACCTGCTCGGGCGTGAGCGAGTCCGCCGGCGGCAGGCAGGCCGCGACGAGGAGCGACGGCAGGAGCAGGAGGGCGAGCGATCGGCGCATCGCGGGATTGTCGCCGACCCGGGCGAGATCCGCACGGAGGACCTGGGCCGCCGCCCTACCGGACGACGGGTCGCCGCCGGGGTCCCGCCGGGAGCCGGCCCGAGGGTCGCGGCCCATCGCAGCGCCGCTCGGCGACGACGGCTGGTACTCCCGGGCCATCGCGACCCCAGACGGGGTGGCGCTACGGTGCACCGGAGCGATCGGCCGTCGTCGATCGCGGTCGACGTCCGCACGGATCGCCCATGACCGTCGCCATCGAACCCGACCCTCCGCCCGCGCGTCGCCGGAGCCCGCGGAGCTCGGTCGCGTCGCCCGACGTCGCCTCCACGCCGCCGCCCGACCGTGCGGCCGACGCCGAAGCGAGACTCGCCGCACTCGGGCGGGTGGCGGCCGAGGTCAGCGGATCGCTCGAGCTCGAGGAGCTCTTCGAGGAGGTCCTCGACCACGCCGCGGCGCTCTTCGGCACCGACCGCGTCGGCTTGTGGCTCCTCGGGACCGGTGACCGGCCGCTCCGCCTGGCGGCCGCCCGGCACGTCAGCGAGCGGCTCCGCGCCGCGGTCGCCGCCGTTCGCCTCGGTGACGACACGGTCGGCCTCCGGGCCATCCGGGCTCGCGAGATCCGGGTCGCTCGACCCGCGGAGGCGGATTCCGGGCCGCTCACCGGGGCCTATCTCGAGGACGGGATCCGGACGATCTGCTTCGTGCCGGTCGTGTTCCGTGACGAGCCCCTCGGGCTGCTCGTCCTCTACCACCACGTGGCCCGGGAGTGGCCGCCGGGAGAGATCGACCTCGCCCGCGGCTTCGCCGACCAGATGGCGGCCGCGATCCAGAACGCCCGGCTGTATCGCTCCGTCCGCGACCTCGCGGCCCGCCTGGAGGCGATCGGCGACCTGTCCCAGCGACTCAACCGGATCCGCGACGTCGCTGCGATCGGCGAAGCGATCGTCGCCGAGGCCAAGGCGATCGTCGCCCACGACACGATCCGCGTCTACCGGGTGGACCGGGCGACGGGCTGGTGCGAGCCGATCGCCTTCCAGGGTCGGTTCAGCGGCGTCGAGTCGCCGACGATCGAGCAGCTCCGGGTCCGGATCGGGGACGGGCTCACCGGCCACGTCGCGGCGACGGGCCGGACCATCGTCAGCGGCGACGCGGCGACCGACCCGCGAGCGGTCTTCGTCGGCACGGCGGATGGACCCGAGTCGGTCCTCGCCGTCCCGATGCGCTACGAGGACGAGGTCCGTGGGCTCGTCGTCGTCAGCAGCGCCGGGCGCGACCGGTACACCGCCGACGACGAGGCGACGCTCGGCGTCTTCGCGAGCTACGCGGCCCAGGCCCTGGTGAATGCCGAGACCGCGGAGCACGTCCGCCGCCAGCAGGCCGAGCTCGAGCACCAGCTGGCGAGCCAGCGCCGGCTCCTCGAGGTCACCGAGCGCCTCGTCTCAGCGCGAGACCCGCGCGAGGTCCTCGACCTCATCGCCGACGCCCTCAAGGCGCTCGTCTGGTACGACACGCTGAGCCTCTACCGGGTCGATCGCGCCCGCGGCGTCCGACGGGCGGTCGTCGCCCGCGACCGGTTCGCCGACACGATCCTCGACTACGAGGCGCCGCTCGGGACCGGGCTCACCGGCTGGGTCGTCGCCCACGGGGAGGCGGTCCTCGCGAACGACGCCCACCTCGACGCCCGGACGACCCAGATCCCCGGCACCCCGTTCGAGCCCGAGTCGATGATCGTCGTCCCGCTGGTCGTCGCCGGCGAGGTCGTCGGAACGCTGAACATCGGCCGGATCGGCGAGGCGGAGGCGCACTTCAGCGACCAGGAGCTCGAGCTGACCAAGCTCTTCGCCGGGCAGGCGTCGCTCGCCCTCCAGAACGCGGAGGCGCATCGGGCGCTCGAGGTCCGGGCGACCCACGATCCGCTGACCGGGCTCCGCAATCACGGGGCATTCCAGGCAGCGCTCGTCGCGCAGCTCGCCGGCGCCGGGCCGGGCGACCCGTTGGCGCTCCTGATGCTCGACCTGGACGGGTTCAAGCGCTTCAACGACGCGCACGGCCACCCGGCCGGCGACGCGCTCCTCCGCGACCTCGCCCGGGTGATCGAGGGCTGCGTCCGCGAGGGGGACGCGGTCTTCCGTTACGGCGGCGACGAGTTCGCCATCCTCCTCCCGGGAACGGACCGGCTCGGGGCGCTCGAGGTCGCCGATCGGATCCGGCGGACGACCGCCGAGCTGGGCGGGGCGACCCCGGGAAACGGCACCGGGGTCAGCATCGGGATCGCGGTCCTCCCCGACGACGCGACGACGAAGGACGACCTCGTCGCGGCCGCCGACCGGGCGCTCTACCTCGCCAAGCCGCTCCGCGAGGCAGAGGCGAGCGGCGACGACCCGCGGGACTTCTACCTGGCGGCGCTCAACGAGACGGCGCTCGCGCTCATGGACCGGGTCGACCCGCACGACCTGCTCGAGGCGATCCTCGCCCGGGCGACGGGGCTCCTCGGCACGCCGCATGGCTTCATCTACCTCCTCGATCCCGACCGTGGTGTGCTCCGGGTCCGGGTCGCGTCCGGCTTCTACCGCGGCTGGATCGACCACGAGCTCACCGTGGGCACCGGGCTCTCGGGTCGGGTCGCGGCCACCGGCCGCCCCCTCGCCGTCACCGACTACGACGCATGGGAGGGGCGGGATCCGAGTGCCCCGCTCGGCGAGCTCGGGTCGATCGTCGCCGTGCCGCTGACCTCCGGCACGGCTGTCGTCGGCGTCCTCGGGCTCTCGTCGGGCGGCGTCGTCCGCGAGTTCGGCGACCGCGAGATCGCCGTCCTCGCGCGGCTCGCCCAGCTCGCCTCGATCGCCCTCGACAACGCCCGCCTCATCGAGGCGACCCGTCGCGAGGTCGAGGAGCGGACCCGCGCCGAGGGCGAGCTCCGGGCGTCGGAGGAGCGGTTCCGCCGGCTCTCGGACGCGGCGGCCGAGGCGCTCGCGATCCACCGAGACGGGACGATCCTCGAGGTCAACCAGTCGTTCCGGGACCTCTTCGGCGTCTCCGACGCGGAGATCGTCGGCCGCTCCCCCCTCGAGGTCATCGACCCGTCATGCCACGAGCTCCTCGAGGAGCACGCGGAGCGCCACCCCGACGACGCCCACGAGGTCGCCGGCCTCCTCGCCGACCGGTCGAACGTCCCGCTCCTCGTCATGGGCCGGCCGATCCCGTACCCGGGCGGCCCGGCGCGCGTCGCCTCCATCCGGGACCTCCGGGCCCAGCGCCGGCTCGAGGAGCGCCTCGCCCACGAGGCCAGGACCGATCGCGTCACCGGCCTTCCCAACCGCGACCAGCTGACCGAGCGACTCGCCGCGGTGCTGGCCGGTCCGAAGGACGAACCGGCCGCCTTCCTTCTGCTCGACGTCGAGCGGTTCCGGGTCGTCAACGAGCGGCTCGGCCATGCCGCCGGCGACGCGCTCCTCCGGGCGATCGGCCGGCGGCTGGGCGAGGTCCTCCGGCCGGGCGACCTCGTCGCCCGCTTCGACGGCGACCAGTTCGGGCTGCTGCTCGACGGGCTCGCCGAGCCCGGCCAGGCGATCGCCGTCGCCGCCCGCATCGACGAGGAGCTGCGGGCGCCGTTCGACCTCGCCGGACGCGAGGCGTTCGTCACCGCCCGGCTCGGCGTCGTCCGCCTCCGGATCGGCCTGCACACGACCGCCGACGTCTTCCGGGAGGCGGAGATCGCGCTCCACCGGGCGAAGGCCGAGGTCGATCGGCCGTTCGCCGTCTTCGAACCGGAGATGAGCGCCGAGACGATCGCCCAGCTCGAGCTCGATACCGACCTGCGCCGGGCCCTCGACCGGGATGAGCTGCGACTCCACTACCAGCCGATCGTCGACCTGGCGGGCGGGCAGGTCGTCGGCGCCGAGGCGCTGCTGCGGTGGGCCCATCCGCGGCTCGGGACGATCCCACCGGACCGCTTCATCCCGCTCGCCGAGGAGTCCGGCCTCATCCTGCCGATCGGCCGCTGGGTCATCGAGACCGCGGTCGCCCAGGCGCTGGCCTGGGATGGCCGAGCCCCGCTCCGGATGAGCGTGAATCTCTCCGCCCGCCAGTTCGGGACGGCCGACCTCGCCGAGGTCGTCGCCTCGATCCTGGGGGCCACCGGGCTGCCGCCCGAGCGCCTCGAGCTCGAGCTGACCGAGTCCACCCTCATGGACCGGGCCGACTCGAGCGTCGAGACGCTTCGTTCGCTGCGGGCGCTCGGGGTGCGGCTGGCCCTCGACGACTTCGGGACCGGCTACTCCTCGCTCGCCTATCTCCAGCGGCTGCCGCTCGACACGATCAAGGTCGACCGCTCGTTCGTCGCCGAGGTGGTCGGCGACCCGACGGCCCGCTCGATCGTCGGCGCGGTCGTCTCGCTCGCCCACGGCCTCGGCATCGAGGTCGTCGCCGAGGGGATCGAGACGGCGGAGCAACTCGAGGTGCTCCGGGCGCTCGGCTGCGATCGCGGCCAGGGCTTCCTGTTCGCCCGACCGGTCCCGGCCGCGGCCTTCCCGAGGACGCTCGGGCGGCGACGGGGTCGTGGCGCGGCCTGACGCGGCGGGCGCGGGGGCGGGGTGGCGCGGCCTGACGCGGCGCTTGTGGCCTACGAGTCTGCGTTTCCCGACTTGTTCGACCCTAAACCGCCACGCGACCCTGTCGAAGGGTCCGCAACGGTCGGTTCGTGGCCTTACAGACCGCGACCCATACCGATTCGACCCATGGACGCGCAGACCGCCAGTACGCCGGAACCGGATGCGCGAATCTGCAGACTGTGAGGCCACGGGCGCCCGTGAGCAGCGCGACGGGGGCCGGGAGGATCGGCGCGGCTGCGGCGGGCGCGGCGCGGTGACGGCGGACGCGGCAGGCCCCGAAGACGGGGTGGGCAGGGCGAGCTGGCGCGGCGAGCTGGCGCGGCGAGCTGGCGCGGCGAGCTGGCGCG
>CAZABC010000027.1:0-6275 GCA_964483405.1 uncultured Anaerolineaceae bacterium | reverse complement strand
GGCGAGCTGGCGCGGCGAGCTGGCGCGGCGAGCTGGCGCGGCGAGCTGGCGCGCACCGCCAGCGCGATCCGGGTAGTGCAGCCGGGACCGATCCTGGTGCCAAGCCGGAGCCGGCGCGGACCACCCGGTGCGAGCGGACGGCGGCCCGCCGCCGCGGGCCTCGGCCGGGCGCGGTCCCGGTGCCGAGCGCCGTCTGGCCGCCGTGGGTCTCGGCCGGGCGCGGCCGCGGTCGCGACCCCGGTCCCGGTGGCGGCCCGCCAGCGCGATCCCTAGCGGCGGTTGCCGAAGAGGCGGAGCAGGAAGAGGAACAGGTTCACGAAGTCGAGATACAGGATGAAAGCGCCCATGACGGCGCTCTTCTCCATCGACCCGGTGAACGCGGCGACCTCGCCCTTGCGGATCCGGTTGACGTCCCAGGCGGTGAGGCCGGTGAAGATGAGGACGCCCGCGACCGAGATGCCGAAGCTGAGCGCGTCCCAGCCGATGAAGATGTTGACGATGCTCGCGGCGATCAGGCCGAAAAGGGCCATCGTCAGCAGCCCGCCCATCGCGGTGAGATCGCGCTTGGTGACGGCGCCGTACAGGGCCGCCCCGGCGAAGACCGCCGACGCGGAGACGCCGGCCGCGAGGATCGACGCCGTCGTGTAGGTCAGGAGGATGATCGCGAGGGTGAAGCCCATCGTCGCCGCGTAGACGAAGAACAGGAGCAGCGCGAGCGTCGCCGACATCTTCCGGATGCCGAGCGTCAGCCCGAAGGCGAGGGCGATCTGGCCGATGAAGATGAACAGCCAGAGGCCCGACAGCCGGAGGAGCGTCTCCTCCGGCAGGTTCGCCGTGAAGACGCCGACGGCGGTCGTGATCAGCAGGCCGATGAACATGAAGAACATCGCCTGGGTCAGGAACGCGTTCGAGAGCTGGACCGCCGGCCTGACGCCGAGCTGGCTGGGGCTGGCGTACGGGGACTGCATCATCGTCGTTCGTCGTGCTCCATCTGGTCGGGCGCGCGCCCGGTCGTTCGCATGCTATCCAAAGTCGGTGCGGGTCGCCGGCGTGGCCTCGTGCGCCTCGGCGCGCTCGGCGGCGCGGGCGACGATCCACAGCAGGTCGGCGACGCGGTTGAGGTACGGGACGACCCGCGAGGTCGTCGGGAGGAGGCCCGCGTGGGTCAGCCCGACGGCCCGGCGCTCGGCGCGCCGGACGACCGTCCGGGCCAGCTCGAGGGCGGCGCTGAGGCGGGTCTCGCCGGGGACGACGAACTCGCGCGGCAGCTCGACGTGCCGCTCGAGCTCGACGAGCAGCTCGCCGATCCCGTCGACCATCGTCTGTCCGATGCGGGTCCGGCCGTCCTCGAGCCGGTCGCGGGCCGCCGGGTTCGTCGCCAGCTCGGCGCCGACGACGAAGAGCTCGCGCTGGAGCCGGAGGATGAGGTCGCCGAGACCGCCGAGGGCCGGCGGCAGGACGCCGTAGGCCGCCTTGATCCCGACCTCGGCCCGGGCCAGCCCGAGCGCGGCGACGGCTTCGTCGATCGTCCCGTAGGCCTCGGTCCGCGGGTCGTCCTTGCCGACCCGGTCGCCGCCGTAGAGGAGGCCGGTCGTGCCGTCGTCGCCGGCGCCGGTCGCGACCGCCGAGTCGAAGGGGAGGGTCCGTCGCGGGCTCACGCCGTCACCACATCAGGCCGGCGTCGCGGGGATCCCACCGCTCCGCCAGCAGGGTCACCTTCACGTCGTGGTCGACGACCGACTCGGCCTGCTCCTTGACCTGCTGGATCATCGAGCCGGCGTACGGGCAGAACGGCGTCGTGAGGATCATCTTGACCTCGGTCGTGTCCGGCCCGAGGACGATCTGCTTGATGAGCGCGAGCTCGACGACGTTCATCCCGATCTCGGGGTCGACGACCGCCCGCAGGGCGTCGAGGATCGCGAGCTCCGTCGCCCGGCGAGCCGGGTCGAAGGCGGCCGCCTCCGAGGCGGGAGCGGCGGTCGAGGCGGGAGTGGTCTGGTCGTCCATGGGAGCTCCGTGGGACGGCGATCGGTCGTCGGCGCGGCGAAATCATAGCATCGGGGTCGGGATTGCCCGGGACGCGCGGGGCGACGAGTGGGTGCCCAGGCAGCGAGCGACGGGCCACGAGCGGGCGGTGTCGTGCGGCGCGCCCGGCTACGCGACGGGTGCGGCCGCGCCCTTGACGACGATGCCGGGCCGGCGGTACTGGGACGGCAGGCGGGCGGCCTCGGCCTCGGTGTAGCCGGGCCCGGCCAGCGACCCGTCGGCCTCGAAGAACTCGGCGTAGCGCTCGCGGTGGTCGGCCGCGTAGCAGAAGGCGGCCGCCACCCCCATCACCCGGAGCTCGGGGTGGTCCTTGAGGATGTCGACGAGCGTCGCGCCGCTCCGGCGGAGCTCGAGCAGCTGCCGGACGGTCAGCCGGGAGTTGTAGAGGAACGGCTCGCCGTTGCGGACGAGCGGGTCGACCTTGACCCACTTGATCGTCATCCGCTCAGGCCCCCTTGTAGATGGCGTCGAGGAGGGCGTTCTTCTTGCGGGCGTCCCCCGCGATCCGGCGGTAGTCGCGAAGGACCGCCCGGCCGGCGTCGATCGCTCGGTCGACGGCGGCCTGCTCGTCGTCCCGGAGCACCCCGGCCGTCGCCGACCGGATGCCCTCGAGCAGGGCGACGATGTCGTCCATCGGGACGCGCCGGCGACGGTAGATCGGGGCGACCTGGTCGGCGAAGTCGGCCACCACCCGCGGGTCGTCGGAGGCGACGGCCGTGGCGATCCGCTCGATGAGGACCTCGGTGTCGCGCAGCAGCTGGCGGAGGCCGTGCTCGTCGTAGCGCTCGCGCATGCCGGTCGTCCGCTGGAGAGTGATCTCGAGACCGGCGGCACCGAGCGCGTGGCGGTCGGCGTGGAGGCGGGCCGCGGCGGCCGGATGGCCGACCGTCAGGTCGCGGGGCGGGAGGCCCAGGCTGGGGTGGCTCACGTCGAGCAGTCTAGCGCCCGGTCGGTCGTGCCGCCACGAGCCGCTACGATGACCCGGACATGGACGAGCGCGATCGGATCGGGACCAGGGGGAGCGGCAAGGCCGGAGGGGGGGCCGGCACGGCCGGCGGC
Organism: uncultured Anaerolineaceae bacterium; assembly: GCA_964483405.1. Lineage (GTDB taxonomy): Bacteria > Chloroflexota > Limnocylindria > Limnocylindrales > CSP1-4 > CAZABC01. The sequence goes on along the minus strand of CAZABC010000027.1, from coordinate 3,170 downwards.
CGGCCCATGCCCGGCGACCGGCCCCCGGCGGGCGCGGCGGTGGGTGGCAGCGACGCCGGCGACCCGGCCGGCGCGACCGACTGGGGCCGCCCGAGCCCGCTCCGCGGCGTCGCGTTCGGGGCGGTCGTCGCCCTGCTCGTCGCGGCCGTGATCGTCGTCTTCGGCGGCATCCTCGAACTGACGGCCGGGCTCATCGTCCTGGCCCTGTTCCTCGGCCGGTTCACGGCCTTCGGCGTCGCCGCCGGAGCCGGGCCGACGCTCGCCGGCGGAGCCCGCCTGTGGCTCGCGATCGCGATCGCCCTGGGTGCCGTGGCGGTCGCCCAGCTCGGCCTGTGGGGGATCGCCTGGCTTCAGGGCGGCCGGCTCGACCCGCTGTCGTTCCTGGCCGAGACGTACGGGGCGCTCGTCCCGCTCCAGGCGCTCCTCGCCGCCGGCGGGGCCTGGTGGGGCACCCGGTGACCGATGCGCCCGCCGGCTCGCAAGCCGCCGGCGCCGCCGGATCCGAGATCGCGGTCCGGCTCCGGCGTCCGACCGAGGCCGACCACGCCGCGATCGTCCGACACGTCGACGAGTGGTGGGGCGGCCGGCGCCTCCACGACCTCCTGCCACGGCTGTGGCTCCGGCACTTCACCGGCACCTCGCTCGTGGCCGAGACAGCGACGGGCCGGCTGGCGGGCTTCCTCGTCGGCTTCCGCTCGCCCGACCACCCCGACACGGCGTACGTCCACATGGTCGCGACGGACCCCAACCTTCGTGGCCGGGGCGTCGCCCGGACGATGTACGAGCGCTTCTTCGCCGACATGGCGGCCCTCGGCGTGACCCGGATCGAGGCGGTCACCTGGCCGGGCAACCGCGTCTCCGTCGCCTTCCACCGGGCGCTCGGGTTCCGCCCGGACGACGGCCCCGGGACGCTGCCGCTCTACGGCACCCCGGCCTACCCGGACTACGACTACGACGGCGAGGATCGGGTCCGGCTCGTCCGCGAGCTGTAGCGGGGCGGCGTCAGCCCTGCCGACCGGCCGTCGCGTGAGCGCCGGTCGCCTAGGGCGACCCCGTCCCCGTCGAGAGGTACAGCCGGTAGGTCGGACTGCCGCTCGACACACCGGCCGTGTTGACGAGGACGTGCCGCTTCGTGCTCGAGGCCCAGACGACCGACGGCAATCCGACCGCACGGCGGAGCGCCGATGTCGCGGGGTCGAGGATCAGCCGCTGAGGGCGCTGGCATCGCTCCGCGCGGCGACCGCCGCGCGAACGGCGGGGTCGAGCCGGCCGGCCGCCACCGCGCGATCGAGCCCGCCCCGATCCGCTCCGCCGGCCGCCCCGGCGACGGGCGCGAGGGTCGTCGCGGCCACGGCCGCGCCGGCGACGAGGACGAGCAGGCGACGGAGCTGGCGCATCGGATCCCACCGTTCCGGAGGTCGTTGGAGCCCTGCGGCTCGCGCTCTGACCGCCGGCGACCACGCTACACCCTCGAGCGGGCGAGCGACGCCTCGGACGAGCCCGCGGCGCCCCGTCGAACGCCGGCCGTGGCGCACGGCGGCACCGCCACGGTCAGCCGTCGCCGGCGAGCTCCGTCGCGAGCTCCGTCGCGATGCGGCCGGGCGTGAGCGGCTCGCGGAGGAGCCGGCCGAACCGGGCATCGCGGTCACCGTCGGGCGCCGCGTCGACCCAGCGCCGGAGGAGTGGCTCGCCCTCGTGGTAGACATGGACGTACGTTCGCCAGCGGGGGTGCTCGACGAACTCGAGGCGCTTGGCGGCCCGCGCCTCGGGCATCCGGCCGACCCGGACGAGGTGGGCCAGCACCGCGTCCGACGAGGCTCCGTCGGCCCAGCGGAGCAGCGCGGCATCGACGGCGATCTCGCCGAGGCGCCGCCGGGGCGCCGCGACCGCCACGGTCAGCTCCGCGACCGCCCGGGCCTCGGCCGGATCGGCGGCGAGCGCGAGGCCGGCCCAGCCGAAGACCTCGACGAGCAGGTCGACCCGATCCTCGGGCGGCACGAGCAGCCCCGGGCCGAGGCTGGCGAGCCCCTCGGAGATGAGGCACTCGGGCGTCAGCAGGAGGAGCAGGCTGGCCTCGAGCCGCCCGGCGGTCTCGACGAGCAGCGTCTCCTTCCAGGCATGCTCGAGGTGGTGGCCGGCGTAGGTCTCGTGGGCGAGGACGTCGACGAGGTCGGTCGCCCGGATCGGGAGGTCGACGTTGAGGTCCACCCGCGACCGGAGGCCGCCGTCGTACCAGTTGTAGCCGGACCAGGGCTGATCGCGGACGAGCCCGACGTGGAGCCCGTCGCCCTCGGGCACGCCGAACCGCCGCGCGGCCCGGGCCCGCAGCTCGGGCACGAGGCGATCGACGACGGACGGCAGCCGGTCGGGGTCGACGACGAGGCGCTCGTCGAGCGCCGCCAGGCGGTCGTCGACGGTGCCGGTCCCGGGCAGCAGCCGGTCGAGCTCGGCCGCGGCGGCGTCGAAGGCGGCCTCCCCGCGGCCGACGGGAACGACGCCGAACGAGCGCTCGACCTGGGCGAGATACGGGATCGGCTCGCCCGCGAGGACGGCGGCGCGCGAGGCGAGGGCGACGAGCTGGGCATCGAGCCAGGCCCGCCGGTCCGGCTCCTCGACCTCCGCGGCGACCCGCGCCCGGAGCGCCTCGGCATCGTCACGGAGCCGGCCGAGCGACGGCAGCGGCTCGAGGTCGGCGCGGGCCTTGAGGTCGGCCGGCCCGAGGTAGCCGTCGATCAGCCCGGGGTCGTGCTGGTCGAGGCGGAGGCCGAGCAGGAGATAGTCGCGGGCGATCGCGTCCGGGGCCGGGACGGTCCGCGCTCCGCCGACCGCGGGGACCCGGACGGCGTCGGCGTGGCCCCGACCCCCGGCATCGCGCGGCGCGGTCACCGCTGCATCTTCTCCGGGCGCGGGGCACGGGGAGCGTCGTGGTCGCCGTGCTCGGCCGCGCGACGGCGGGCCTCGGCCAGCCGCTCGGCGAGGGCCGGATCGGTCGGGATCCGGCCGCCGGTCGGGGCTCCCGGCGCGCCGCCTGGTTCCGGTCCCCCACCGGGTGTCGCGCCCGGGACCTCGCCCATCCCCTGACCCGGCGCGATCCCACGCTCCTCGCCGCGGAACGGCATCCCCTGCCGCTCGACCGCGTCGAGGCTCATCCGCAGGGCCGCCGTCTTCTG
>CAZABC010000026.1:19783-31653 GCA_964483405.1 uncultured Anaerolineaceae bacterium | reverse complement strand
CGGCCGCCCAGGTCCTCGTCTACATGGGTGCGATCAGCGTCCTCATCCTCTTCGCGATCATGCTCACCCAGACGAAGGCGGCGCCGATCCGGCTCGTCTTCCAGACCCAGGCGGTGCCGGCCGCGATCGCCGCCCTCGTCCTCGCCCTGGGCATCGCCGTCGCCGTCACGGCGACGGACTGGGGCGCGGTCGCCGAGCGGCTCCACACCGCGACCGACTCGGTCGCCCGGCTGCTCTTCGACGAGTACGTCCTGGCATTCGAGGTCGTCAGCGTCCTCCTCCTCGCGGCCGTCGTCGGCGGGGTCTTCCTCGCCAAGCGGGAGGAGAGCCGGGACTCGTGAGCGACTCCCTCGACGCCTACCTCATCCTCGCCGGCATCCTGTTCGCGATCGGCACGTTCGGGTTCCTGGCTCGCCGCAACGCGATCAGCATGCTGATGTCGGTCGAGCTGATGCTCAACGCCGTGAACCTGTCCATCCTCGCCTTCGGCGCGTTCACGCCGGAGCTGCGGGTCCACGCCTCGGTCATCGCCCTGATGGTGATGGCCGTCGCCGCGGCGGAGGTCACCGTCGGGCTCGCGATCGTCATCGCGATCTTCCGGAACCGCCGTACGCCGCTCGTCGACGAGTACGACGCGATGCGCGAATGAGGCGGACCCGATGACGTCGCTCCACGCGCTCGGCGGAGCCATCCTCGCCGCCACGGAGGGGTCGGGCGAGGCCGTCGCCGGCGGGACCTGGGACCTCCTCCTGCCGCTCATCCCGCTCCTGCCGATCCTCGGCTTCCTGTTCACCGCCGCCGTCGGGCGACGCCTCGGCCGGCGGGCCCACCTCGTGCCGGTCGGGCTCGTCATCGCCTCGTGGGTCGTCGCGATGGCCGTCTGCGCCACGGCGCTGACCGGCGGCGAGCCGTTCGGCGAGACCGGCTACGGCGTCACCCTCTGGCAGTGGATCCCGCTCGAGGGCGGCTTCGAGGTCTCGGTCGGCCTGTTCGTCGACAACCTGACGGCCTGCCTCCTCATCGTCGTGACGACGATCGGCATGCTCGTCCACGTCTACAGCATCGGCTACATGCACCACGACCCCGGGTTCTGGCGGTTCTTCGCCTACCTGAACCTGTTCATGTTCTCGATGCTGCTGCTCGTCCTCGCCGACGCCTGGCTCGTCGTCTTCGTCGCCTGGGAGCTCGTCGGCCTGTCGAGCTACCTCCTGATCGGCTTCTGGTACCGCAAGCGGAGCGCGGCCCTCGCGGCGAAGAAGGCGTTCATCGTCAACCGCGTCGGCGACGTCGGGTTCGCCCTCGGGATCATGGCCATCTTCGTCCTCCTGGGGACCCTCGACATCCGCGAGACGTTCGAGCGGATCGGTGAGCTGCCGGCGGAGCAGATCGTCCTGATCGCCCTGCTGCTCTTCTGCGGTGCGGTCGGCAAGAGCGCCCAGTTCCCGCTCCACGTCTGGCTGCCCGACGCGATGGAGGGCCCGACGCCGGTCTCGGCCCTCATCCACGCCGCGACGATGGTCAACGCCGGCGTCTACCTCGTCGCCCGGGCCAACCCGATCTTCGCCCAGGCCCCCGAGGCGATGGTCGTCGTCGCCGCCGTCGGCATCTTCACCTCGATCCTGGCGGCCTCGATCGCCTTCACCCAGAACGACATCAAGCGGGTCCTCGCCTACTCGACGCTGTCCCAGCTCGGCCTGATGTTCGCGGCGCTCGGCGTCGGGGCGTTCATCGCGGCGATCTTCCACCTGATGACCCACGGCTTCTTCAAGGGTCTCCTCTTCCTCGGCTCGGGATCGGTGATCCACGCCGTCCACGAGGAGCAGGACATGAAGAAGATGGGCGGCCTGTCGACGAAGATCCGCTGGACGTACGCGACGATGCTGGTCGGCTCGCTCGCGATCGCCGGCATCCCGCCGCTGGCCGGATTCTTCAGCAAGGACGAGATCCTCGGCGAGGCGTTCAAGTTCGGGTTCTACTGGGTCTGGGCGATCGGCGTCGTCGTCGCGATCATGACCGCCTTCTACATGTTCCGGCTGATGGGCCTGACCTTCTGGGGCAGCTGGCGCGGGCCGGCGGCGATCTGGGACAAGGTCCACGAGTCGGCGTGGACGATGGTCATCCCGCTCGTCCTGCTCGCGATCCCGTCGGCCCTCCTCGGGATCGCCCTCGGGCTGCCGTTCGGCGACTCGACGATCAAGCACTGGCTCGAGCCGGTCTTCCACGAGGCCGAGGAGCTTCTCGGCCACGGCGGGACCGAGTACCAGCTGTTCGGCATCGACGGCGTCCTCATCCTCGTGAGCGTGGCGGTCGCCGCGACCGGCGTCGCCCTCGCCTGGTGGCTGTTCGGCGTCCGCTGGCTCGTCTTCCGGAGCACCCCGAAGCCGGAGCGGGTCGAGCGGGTCGTCCAGACCAACGGCGCCACCCGGTTCCTCTACCGAGCCTCGCTGAACAAGTGGTGGTTCGACGACCTCAACCACCTCCTCTTCATCGTCGTCGGCGGCCGGGTCGCCGCGGCCTGCTGGTGGTTCGACCGGGCGGTCATCGACGGGACGGTCAACGGCCTCGGCGGCGCGGTCGCCGGGGCCGGCCGCGGACTCCGCCAGGTCCAGACCGGGCGCGTCCAGAACTACGCCCTCGGCATCGCGATCGGCCTCCTCGTGATGGCCGCGTCGTACCTGCTCATCGCGGCGAGATAGGCGGACCGATGACCACCTCGATCACCGAGCTGCCGATCCTCTCGGTCATCACCTTCCTGCCGCTCGCCGGGGCGATCCTCATCGCCCTCATCCCGCGGTCCGCGGTCGACGCCCAGCGCTGGGTGGCCCTCGGGACGGCGCTCGCGACGTGGGTCGTGAGCCTGCTCCTGCTCGTCGGCTTCGCGCCCGGGCGACCCGGCTTCCTCTACCAGGAGGCGATGGACTGGATCCCGGCCTTCGGCATCCAGTACAAGGTCGGCGTCGACGGGCTGGCCGTCGCGCTCGTCGTCCTGACGACGACGCTGACCTGGATCAGCATCCTCGCGAGCTTCGGGCCGATCCGGGACCGGGTGAAGGAGTACATGATCTCCTTCCTGGTCCTCGAGGTCGGCATGATCGGGGTCTTCGTCTCGCTCGACCTCTTCCTGTTCTACATCTTCTGGGAGGTCGTCCTCGTCCCGATGTACCTGATCATCGGGATCTGGGGCGGCGCGAACCGGATCTACGCGACGATCAAGTTCGTCCTCTACACGCTCGTCGGCTCGCTCCTGATGCTCGTCGCCATCCTCGCGACGGCCTACGCCTACCAGGAGACGACGGGGTCCTGGGCGGGCGCCTTCGACCTCGAGCTCCTGCGGGCCTACGCGGCCGGTGGCGGCTTCGGGATCGAGCTCCAGCTGGCCGCGTTCGTCGCCTTCTTCCTCGCCTTCGCGATCAAGGTCCCGATGTTCCCGTTCCACACCTGGCTGCCCGACGCCCACGTCGAGGCGCCGACGGCCGGCTCGGTCATCCTCGCCGCGATCCTGCTCAAGCTCGGTGGGTATGGCTTCATCCGATTCGCCCTGCCGCTCTTCCCCGACGCCGCCCAGACGTTCGCCCCCGTCGTCATCGTCCTGTCGCTCATCGCGATCATCTACGGCGCGATCGTGGCCCTCGTCCAGCCCGACCTCAAGAAGCTCGTCGCCTACTCGTCGGTGAGCCACATGGGCTTCGTCACCCTCGGCATCTTCGTCTTCAACGAGATCGGCCTGCAGGGCGCGATCCTCCAGATGATCAACCACGGCCTGATCACCGGCGCGCTCTTCCTCCTGGTCGGGGTCATCTACGAGCGGACGCACGACCGGACGATCGCCAAGATGGGCGGCCTCGGCGGCCCCCTCCCGGTCTACGCCGCGGTATTCGGGTTCTTCGTCTTCGCCTCGGCCGGCCTGCCCGGCCTGTCGGGCTTCGTCGGCGAGTTCCTCGTCCTCGTCGGGACGTACGAGGCCCTCCCGCTCGCCGCGCTCGTCGCGACGCTCTGCATGATCCTCGCCGCCGCGTACCTGCTCTGGATGTTCCAGCGGGTCGCCTTCGGCGAGCTGTCGCAGTTCCTGCGGGGCCTCGGGGATCACCTCGTCGACATGCGCCCGGTCGAGATCCTGACGCTCGCGCCGCTCGGCATCCTCGTCGTCATCTTCGGGCTCTTCCCCGGGCTGCTGACCGACCTCGTCGCCGGGACCGTCGCCGACACGCTGGCGGCCGTCTCGGTCGGGACCGCGGTCTCGGTCGATCCGCTCTTCATCGGCGCCGCGGCCGCGCTGCTCCTGGCCGGGATCGTCGCCCGCGCCGTCTACGCCCTCGCCGTCGGCGAGCGGCGGCCGGCGACCGGGGGAGCGACCCGATGACCTTCCAGGACCTGAGCCTCCTCGCGCCGCTCGTCGCCACGGCCCTCGTCTCGATCGCGATCCTCTTCGTCGACTTCGTCGCCCCGGGCCGCGACCGTATCGCGACCGCCGTCGCGCTCGTCGGGCTCGCGGTCGTCGCCGCGCTCGTCGTGCTCGTCGGGCGGAGCGAGGGGACGGCCTTCGGCGGCGCCTACACCGTCGACGCGCTGACGACCTTCCTCGACCTGCTCTTCGTCGCGATCGTCGCCCTCACGATCATGTTCGCCCCCGAGTACCTCGGGGCCCGCGACCTGCCGCTCGCCGAGTTCGCCTCGGTCCTCGTCTTCGCGATGGCCGGCGCGATGCTGATCTCCGGCTCGACCGACCTGCTGCTCCTGTTCCTCGGCCTCGAGCTGATGGTCATCCCGGGCTACATGCTGGCCGGGTTCGCCAAGCGCGACGCGCTCTCGACCGAGGGGGCGATCAAGTACTTCCTGCTCGGCTCGTTCAGCTCGGCGATCCTCCTCTTCGGCCTGTCGTTCGTCTGGGGCCTGACCGGCACGACGTCGATCGCCGGTGTCGCGGCCGAGCTCGAGGCGATCGCCGCGAGCGGCTCGATCTCGCCCGGCCTCGCGCTCGGGCTGGCGTTCCTCACGACCGGCGTCGCCTTCAAGATCGCCGCGGTCCCGTTCCACTACTGGACGCCGGACGCGTACCAGGGCTCGCCGACGCCGGTGACCGGGTACCTCTCGGTCGGGCCGAAGGTCGGCGCGTTCGCCCTCATCGTCCGCCTCTTCGTCGAGGCGCTCGGGCCGCTCGAGGACCAGTGGCTGCCGGTCGTCATGGTCCTGGCGGCGCTGACGATGACGCTCGGCAATCTCGTCGCCCTGACCCAGGGCAACGTCAAGCGGATGCTCGCCTACTCCTCGATCGCCCACACCGGCTACATGCTCGTCGGGTTGGCGGCCTACGCGGCCGGCGAGCTGGAGGGGCTCGAGGGCCTGCTCTACTACGGGGCGGCCTACGCCTTCATGAACCTCGGCGCGTTCGCCGTCGTCGCCGCGATCCAGAAGCGCCAGGGCGTGACCTCGGGGCTCGACTCGTTCGCCGGGCTCGGGCGCCGCGAGCCGTTCCTGGCGATCCTCCTGACGCTGTTCCTGCTCAGCCTCACCGGCATCCCGCCGACCGCCGGCTTCTTCGCCAAGGCGCTGGTCATCCTGTCCGCCGTCCAGGCCGGCGGGCCATTGACGGTCCTCGCCGTCATCGCCGTGCTCAACGCCGCCGCCGCCGCCTTCTACTACCTCCGGGTCGTCGTCTACATGTTCATGCGCGACGCCGTCGGCGAGCCGGCGCCGGTCAGCCGGGGCGGCCTGATGCGGACCGGCCTCGTCGTCGCGATGGTCGGCACGATCATGCTCGGCGTGCTGCCGAACTGGCCGGTCCCGGTCCTCGACGCGGCGCGCGCGGCCGCCGAGGCCGTGTCGACCGAGGTCGAGTCCGCGCTGCCGTAGGGCGACCCCAGGGTGCGAGCGCCGGGGCGACGCCCGGCACGCCCGGACCCGGCGACCCTCAGGGCTCGACGTCGATGCCCGGCAGGATCGACTCGAGCCCGGCGGCCATGACGTCGGGGCCGATGCCGCCGACCGCCCCGTCGCGGATGACCCCGGACGCGTCGACCCAGAAGTGGATCGGCAGCGAGGCGACCCGCCAGGCGTCGCTCGCGGCGCCGTCGGTGTCGAGGCCGACCGGGAACGTCACGCCGAGCTCGGCCATGAACGGGGTGACGACGGCCTCGTCCTCCTCGACGTCGACGGCGATGACCACGAGCCCCGTGTCCGCGTAGCGGCTGGCGAAGTCGGTCATCAGCGGCAGCTCGTCGCGGCAGGGCGGGCACCACGTCGCCATGAAGTTGACCCAGACCGGCTGGCCCCGGAGCGCGGCGAGGTCGATCCGGCCGCCGCCCAGCTGCTCGACGTCGAGGGCTGGCGCCGGCTCGCCGATCATGAACGGGGCCTCCGACGGCTCCCCGGAGGGCGACGCGGGAGTGGACGACGGCGGGCCGGACGGCCCGGCGCTCGGCTCCGGCGAGGCCGACGGCTCGGGCGAGGCGGAGGCCGTCGGCGGCGTCGGGACCGCGACCGGCGGCAGGAATGCGACGAGCGCCCCGAGCGCGAGGGCGGCGACGAGGATCCCGGCCACGACGCCGGCCACGATCGCGAGACGGGGTCCCATGGCCGCGAAGCGTAGCAGGACGACCGGCGGCGGGACCCTGCGGCCGGCGGGCCGCCGGGCGGTGCCCGCGCGCCACGTCACGGCGGCGGCGCGACGGCCGTCATCGTCCGGCGAAGGTCCCGACCGATCACGGTACCAACCGACCGGGGCTCTCGACCGAACCCTGGGATACGATGCCCGCGCCGATGACCCTCGCCGACCGGATCCGAACGCGACTCGCGCCCGCCGTCCTGACGGCGGCCGGGGTGACCCTGCTCGCGGCCGGCCTGCTTTCCTACCTCGATCCGGTCCCGGCCTCCGGCTCCGCCGGTGTCTCGCCGTCGCCCGTCGTCACGGCGACGCCGGCGCCGAGCCCGAGCGTCCGGCCGAGTCCGCCGCCGGCCTCGCCGTCGGCCTCGCCGGCGCCGAGCGCCTCGGTCGAGCGGGCGACCGCCACCCGGGTGGTCATCCCGGCCCTGAAGATCGACCTGCCGGTCATGGAAGGGCCGGACACCTATCCGCCGTGCGACGTCGCGATGTACATCCGCCAGCTCGGCCAGCCCGGTGAACCCGCGGCGACGTACCTCTACGCCCACGCCAGGACCGGGATGTTCCTGCCGCTGCTGACCGAATCGGAGCGTCGGAACGGGGCTCGGATGCTCGGCATGCTCGTCCAGGTCTACACGAGCGACGACCGGCTCCACCTGTACGAGATCACCGAGGTCCTCCGCCATCAGACGACGCTCGACCGGCCGCTCGCCGCCCGCGAGGAGCAGCTCTGGCTCCAGACCTCCGAGGGGCCGAAGGGGACGATCCCGAAGCTCCAGGTCGTCGCGATGCCCCTCTCCTCGGGGCCGGCCGATCCAGCCGAGGCGCACCCGACCCCCAAGCCGGTCGCCTGCGGCTGACGCACGCGGTCGCCCGCCCCGGGGGCGGGTCAGATCCAGTCGATCCGCCGGAGGAACGCCGCGACGGCGGCGGCGAGGACGACGACGATCAGGGTGACGACCCAGAAGCCGAGCGCCTCCCCGCCGTCGAGCGCGGCGCCGGCCTCGCTCATCCCGAAGATGCCGGCGACCGCGCCGATGCCGGCGAGGATGACGGTGACGCCGGTCAGCCGCTTCATGATCGTCGAGAGATTGTTGTTGATCGAGCTCAGGTAGACGTCGAGCGCGCCGGCCACCTGCTCGCGATCGTTGTCGAGTTCGTCGGTCACCCGGATCAGGTGGTCGTAGACGTCGCGGAAGTAGATGAGGAGCTCGGGCGAGACGAGCGCGAGCTCGCGGTTCGTCAGCTGGTTGAAGACCTCGCGCGACGGCGATACGGCCCGCCGCAGCTCGATCAACTCGCGCTTCAGCCGAAAGACGCGCTCGAGCGTCCACTGGGTCGGCCGGCTGAGGACGTCGTCCTGGAGCCGGTCGATCTCGTCCTCGACCCGGTCGAGGACCGGGAAGTACCCGTCGACGATCGCGTCGGCGATGGCGTACAGGACGAAGTCGGGTCCGCGGGCGAGCGCGGCCTCCGCGCCGCGGCGGATGACGTGACCGTCGGGCTGCCACGTCCCGTCGTGGGCCGAGAGGATGAAGCGCTCGCCGAGGACGAGGTCGACCTCGGTCATCCGGACCTCGCCGGCGTAGGCGACCCCGAACAGGACGACGTGGATGATGCCGTCGGTCGCCTCGACCTTCGCCCGCTGGTTCCGCTCGGCGATGTCCTCCGCCACGAGCGGGTGGATGCCGAGCGCCCGGGCGGCGGCGTCGACGGTCGCGGCGTCGGCGTCGACGATGTCGACCCAGATCCGGGCCTCGGGATCCGCGAGCAGGTCGGCCAGCGTCGAGAGGTCGGTCGACTCGGTCGTCCCGTCCGGCGTCCAGCGGACGATCCGGGCGGACGGCACCGGGGGAGCCGGTCCGGCGCCCGCCTGCTCCGTCACGATCCCGCCCTCCGTCGACCGCCCGCCGCCCACCGTCGGGGCGACCTGCGACAGGATACCCGCGTGCCGGCCCCCGGACCGGCCCCGGCGCCTGGGCGTGTCTTGACATGCCCGAGCACCATCGGTAGCATCAACGCCGCTTTATATGAACCATCGTTGATGCGATGGCTCGATCCCCGATCGGAGCACCCGCTTGCCGACGCCCGCCCGCTTCCGCACGACGATCGCGTCGATCGTCGATCCGCCCGAGGAGCTGCGCGACCTCCGCACGTTCCACAAGGCGCTCGCCGACGTGAACCGGCTGCGGATCGTCCGGCGGCTCGCCGTCGGGCCGAGCACCGTGACCGAGCTCATCGAGCACGTCGGGCTGAGCCAGCCGCTCGTCAGCCACCACCTCAAGCGGCTCCGCGACGCCGGGATCGTCGACACCGCCCGGAGCGGGCGCGAGACGGTCTGCACGCTCCGCCCACAGGCCTTCGGCGAAGTCGCCGAGCGCGAGCGGCTGCTCCTCGGGATCGCGAGCTGACCGTGTCGCTCTCCAACGACCAGCGCGCCGCCGTCAAGAAGGTCTTCGAGCCGATCGCGCTCGGGATGGGCCGCCTCGGTCTGACCCCCGACGCGCTGACCCTGATCGGCTTCGGGATCACCGTCGCCGGGGCCATCCTCCTCGGGCTCGGCCTCTGGCTCGTCGGCGGCATCGTCGTCTTCGTCGGCGGGGTCTTCGACATGTTCGACGGCACGCTCGCCCGGGCGACCGGCAAGGTCAGCCCGCTCGGGGCGTTCATGGACTCGGTCTTCGATCGCTGGGGCGAGGCGATCGTCTACGCCGGCATCGTCGCCGGCAGCGTCGGCGCCGGCTTCGACGCCGGGGCGATCCTCGCGGCGGTCGCGATGGGCGCCGCCTTCCTCGTCAGCTACGCCCGGGCGAAGGCCGAGGGGCTCGGCTTCTCGGCCGGCACCGGCATGGCCGAGGTCGGCCTGATGCCGCGCGAGATCCGGCTCGTCGTCCTGACGGCCGGCCTCCTCGTCGGCGGCTGGCTCGGCATCGGTCCCGCCTTCGAGGGCGGCTCGCTCGTCCTCGGTCTTGCGCTCGCGACCATCGCCCTCCTCGGGTCGTTGACCGTCGTCCAGCGCGTCGTCGCCACCCGCCGCAAGGCGGCCAGCACCACCAGGTAGTCACGTCGAGCCAAGGAGCATGGAGCATCAGGTGAGCACGAACGGGAAGAACGGCCACAAGGCCGGCAAGAAGATCCGCGTCGCGATCGTCGGCGTCGGCAACTGCGCGAGCAGCCTCGTCCAGGGCCGCTACTACTACGAGGACGCGAAGGCCGGCGACGTCATCCCGGGCCTCATGCACGTCGAGCTCGGCGGGTACCACATCCGCGACATCGAGTTCGTGGCGGCCTTCGACGTCGACAGGGAGAAGGTCGGCAAGGACCTCTCCGAGGCGATCTACGCCGGGCAGAACAACACCTACGTGTTCCAGCAGGTGCCCCACCTCGGCGTCACCGTGGACCGCGGGATGACCCATGACGGCCTCGGCAAGTACCTCAGCCAGGTCATCACCAAGGCCCCCGGCCCGACCGCCGACGTCGTCGGCATCCTCCGGGAGCGCGAGGTCGACGTGATGGTCTCCTACCTCCCCGTCGGGAGCGAGGAGGCGACGAAGTGGTACGTCGAGCAGGCGCTCCAGGCAGGCGTCGGCTTCATCAACGCCATCCCGGTCTTCATCGGCCGTGAGCCCTACTGGCAGCGCCGCTTCGCCGAGAAGGGCCTGCCCATCATCGGCGACGACATCAAGAGCCAGGTCGGCGCGACGATCACCCACCGCGTCCTGACCCGCCTGTTCATGGATCGCGGCGTCAAGATCGACCGGACGTACCAGCTGAACTTCGGCGGCAACACCGACTTCCTCAACATGCTCGAGCGCGAGCGCCTCGAGTCCAAGAAGATCAGCAAGACGAACGCGGTCACCTCGATGATCGACTACCCGATCGCCGAGACCGACATCCACGTCGGGCCGTCGGACTACGTGCCGTGGCTGAAGGACCGCAAGTGGTGCCACATCCGGATGGAGGGCACGACCTACGGCGACGTCCCGCTCAACCTGGAGCTCAAGCTCGAGGTCTGGGACAGCCCCAACAGCGCCGGGGTCATCACCGACGCGATCCGCTGCCTCAAGCTCGGCCTCGACCGGGGCCTGAAGGGGACGCTCGTCGCGCCGTCGAGCTACTTCATGAAGAGCCCGCCGCTGCAGATCCACGACGACATCGCCCATGCGCGGGTCGAGGCGTTCATCCGGGGCGAGGACGACGAGACGCTCGTCGGGACCGAGGCGCCGGCCGAGCGCAAGCTCAGGAAGGTCGCTGCCCCGAAGGTGAAGGCGGCGGCCGCCGCCAAGTGACGAGCGACGGGCCGACGCTCGAGGCGCCGCACCGACGCGGCGCGAAGAGCTTCTCGCGGCTCACCGAGCGCGCGGCGGTCACCGCCTACCGCGGGACCGCCGCCGTCCTCGGCCGGGTGCCGGAGCGGCCGGCCCGGGCCGTCATCGGCCGGGTCTTCCAGGCCTCGTACCTGGCCTGGCCGGCGAAGCGTCGCTTCGTCGACCTCAACTACGCTCGGGTCCTCGGGCGCGAACCCGGCGACCCGGCCGTCCGGCGCCTGGCCCTCGACGCCTACCGGACCTACGGGACGTACATCGTCGAGCTGATGCGGCTGCCCTCGCGCCCGCTCGACGAGGTCGTCGAGCTGCTCGAGCACGATGGGCTCGACGAGCTCGAGGCGCTCTGGCGGGCGTCGGGCAGGGGCCTGATCATCACCATCCCCCACGTCGGCAACAACGAGGCTGCGGCGGCCGCCCTGGCCCACCGCGGCTTCCCGATCGCCGGCCTCGCCGACGACACGGCCCTGCCCGAGCTGCTCGAGCACCTGACCGAGCAGCGGGCCCGGTGGGGGGTCCGGACGATCTACTGGCGGAACATCCGCGAGATCTTCGGGGTCCTCCGGCGGGGCGAGCTGCTCGTGCTCCTCGTCGACTGGGGCTATCGACCCGACGGGATCCCCGTCCGGCTCTTCGGGCGCTGGACGACCCTGCCGGCCGGGCCGGCGACGCTCGCGGCGAGGACCGGGGCCTCGATCCTGCCCGTGGCGGTCCGACGCACCCCGGATAACCGCTATCGCCTCACGCACGAGCCCCTGATCGACGCGCCGGCGAACGAGCCGGCCGCGCTCCAGGCGGCGACCCAGCGGATCGCCGACGCCCTCGAGCGGGCGGTCGCGGTCGCGCCCGAGCAGTGGTACTCGTTCAAGCCGATGTGGCCCGCCGACGACGCGGCCGAGGCCGAGCTCGCCCGTCGGGCGGAGGAGCTGCTCGGCCGGCCGGACGAC
>CAZABC010000026.1:0-19683 GCA_964483405.1 uncultured Anaerolineaceae bacterium | reverse complement strand
CGACGCGGCCGACGACGCGGCATGACCGGCTCGAGCTCGCCGGCGGCGGACGTCCGCGCGGCCGAGCGCGCCGCCGTCCGGGGGACGCCGTGGCAGCGGATCCGGGCCCGGGTCCTCGTCGCCGGTGCGTGGGTCGTCGGGCGGCTGCCGGAGCGGCCCCTCTTCCAGCTCGCCGACGTCGGCGGCCGGATCGCCTACCGGCTCCAGCCCGGGCGACGCGCCCAGGCCCGCCGCAACCTCGGCCGGGTCGCGGCCTGGGCCGCCGAGCAGGGGACCGGACCCGATGGCCTCCGGGCGGCCGCGGCCGATCCCGCGGCGCTGGAGCGACTCGTCGAGGCCGCCTTCCGCCACCACACCCGCTATTGGATCGAGCTCATCCGCGCCCCCCGGATGTCGGCGGCCTACATCGGCGAGCGGGTCCGGATCGAGACGCCGGAGGTCCTCGACGCCGCCCTCGCGACCGGCGGGGCGGTCGTCTTCGTCGGGCTGCACTACGGCGCGATCGAGCTGCCGGGCTTCTACCTCGGCCGGGTCATCGGGCGGGGCGCGGTCGGTCCGATGGAGACGGTCGACGACCCCGAGCTCCGGCGCTGGTTCCTCGAGACCCGGGCGACGATGGGGGTCCGGATCGTGGGGCTGCGCGAGGCCCGCCGCGAGCTGACCGCCGCCGTCCGGGAGGGAGCGGCGATCGGGATCGTCGCCGACCGCGACCTCACCGGCGGTGGCATCGAGCTGCCGTTCTTCGGCCACCCGGCCCCCCTCCCGGCCGGGCCGGCGCTGCTCGTCCTCGAGGACGATGTGCCCACGTTCGCGATCACCGTGCGCCGGACGGGCCTCGGCCGCTATGCCGCGAGGCTCGAGGCGATCCCGCTCCCGCCGGCCGGCCCCCGGCGGGCCCGGGTCGAGGCGTTCCTCGCCGCCGAGGCGCGGGCCTTCGAGCGCCTGATCGTCCTCGCCGCCGAGCAGTGGTGGGGCTGCTTCCACCCGATCTGGCCCGACCTCGGGCCGGAGCCCGGCCGATGACCGACCGGCTCGGCCGCGCCGACCTCCACGTCCACACGCTCGCCTCGGACGGGACCGCGACGGTCGCCGAGGTGCTCGAGGCCGCCGAGGCCGCCGGGCTCGACGTCGTCGCGATCACCGACCACGAGCGGATCGACGCCGCGCTCGCCGGCCGGGCGATGGCCGCCGAGCGGGGCGGCCGCCTCGGGGTCGTCGTCGGTGAGGAGATCACGACGCTCGGTGGCCACCTCCTCGGGCTGTTCATCGAGGAGCCGATCCGGCCGTTCCGCTCGCTCCGGACCTCGATCGCCGAGATCCACGAGCAGGGCGGGCTCGCCATCCCGGCCCACCCGCTCGTCCCGGCGGTCCCCCTGTGCGCCCAGGGCTGGGCCCTCCGGCGGCTGCTCCGGGACCCCGATCCGCGGGTCCGCCCCGATGGGCTCGAGGTCTTCAACCCGACGACCGTCGGCCGTCCGGGCCACCGTCGCTCGGTCGAGTTCGCCCGCGCCCATGGCCTATCGATGCTCGGCAACAGCGACGCCCACACCGCGGCCCAGGTGGCCCAGGGCCACTCGACGTTCCCCGGCCGGACACCCGAGGACGTGCGGGCGGCGATCCTCGCCGGCACCACCCGCTGGCACGGCGAGTTCCACGCCCACGGGTCGATGGTCGGCACGTTCGGCCGCCAACTCCGCAAGTACTCGCAGGACGCCCGGGCCGAGCTCGGCGGCCGGATCCGCCGCGACGGCACGGGTCGATACCTCGGCTACCCCGGCGGGGACCGCCGGCCGCCGCACTACGACCCGGTCGTCGAGCGCCAGGGGTCCGAGCGGTGAAGATCGGGCTCGTCTCGCCCTACGTCTACCCGCTGCCGGGCGGCGTGACCCAGCACGTCCGCTACCTCTACGAGAACCTCCGCCTACGCGGTCACGACGTCCGGATCATCACGAGCAGCCACGGCCTCCAGCGCAGCTCCGAGGGCGACGTCATCCGGATCGGCAAGGGCTTCTCGGTCCCGACGAACGGCTCGGTCGGGACGCTGACCGTCTCGCTCCGCTACATCAGCCAGGTCCGCGACGTGCTCGAGCGGGAGCGGTTCGACCTCCTCCACTTCCACGAGCCGCTCGTGCCGTTCCTGTCGCCGGTCGTCCTCCGCGAGAGTCGGAGCGTGAACGTCGCGACGTTCCACGCCTACGCCGGGTGGTCGCCGGCGTACGAGCTCGGGAGCCGGGCCTACGGCAGCGCGGTCGACCGGCTCCACGGCCGGATCGCGGTCAGCGCCGCCGCCCGCCACTTCATCGACCGCTACTTCCCGGGTGACTACAAGGTCATCCCCAACGGGGTCGACGTCGACCGCTTCGCCCGGGCCGTGCCGATCGCCCGCTGGCAGGACGGGACGCCGAACCTGCTCTTCGTCGGGCGCCACGAGCCGCGCAAGGGCCTCCTCGACCTGCTCAAGGCGTTCCGGATCCTCCGTCGCTCGGGCTACGACTGTCGGCTCCTCATCGTCGGCTCCGGGCCCCAGGAGCGCGAGGCGCGTCGCTACGTCGCGACCCGCCGCCTCGGCGACGTCGAGTTCCTCGGCCGGGTCGCCGACGACGAGAAGGCGGCGCTCTACCGGACGGCCGACGTCTTCGTCTCCCCGGCGACCGGCCGCGAGTCGTTCGGGATCGTGCTCCTCGAGGCGATGGCCGCCGGGACGGCGATCGTCTGCTCCGACATCCACGGCTACAAGGGCGTCGTCCGCCGCGGCGAGCAGGGGCTGCTCGTCCCGCCGCGCGAGCCGGCGGAGCTCGCCGCCGCGCTCGCCAGGCTGCTCGCCGACGACGCGCTCCGGGCGCGGATGGGTGCGAGCGGGACGGCGCGGGCGCGGGAGTTCAGCTGGGAGCGGGTCACCGCCAAGGTCGACGACTACTACGGCTTCGTCATCCGCCGGCTCGCCGCCGCGGACGCCCTGCCGGCTCACTACCGGGCGCCGGTGCCCCAGTCCCCGCGGGCGGCGGGTGCTCCGGAGGAGTCGCTCGGCGGGACGGGCGCGCCGGCCGCGGCGTCCACGGGTTCGCCGGTCGCGGTCGCGGGGATCGCCGACCCGGGACGCTAGGCCGATCGACCCGTTCGGCCGTCAGGCGGTCCCGCCGGCCGGGGCGGGGTCGTCGCCCGGTCGGTCGCCGGGGGCGTCGCCGGGCGAGCCGGCGACGGCCCGCTCGGCCAGGCTGAGCCGCCACGTCCAGGCGCTGTAGGCGACGACGCCGACGGTGAGCGCGAGCGCGGCCCCGAGGATCGCCGCCCCCGCCGTCAGCAGCCCGCCGCCGTCGACGGCCGGGTCGGTGTTGACCGCGAACTGGAACGGGTAGAGGTACGTCGGCAGGATCCCCTGGTAGGCGTTGACGAGGACCGACGGCACGGGCAGCGCGGCGATGTTCGGGTAGAGGACGACCGTCCAGATCGCCGCGGCGAGGACCGCGCCGGCGGCGAACCGGCGCGCGTCGCGGGCGGTGAGGACGACCCAGGCGACGGCCCCGAGCGGGATCGCCAGGAAGAGCGCCACGACCTCGGCCCGCAGGTTCGGCACGTCGACGATCGCCGTGTCGGGCAGGAGCAGCCCGGCCACCAGGAGCGCCGCGGCCCCGCCGGCGACCGTGCCGGCGAGCATCGCGAGGCGCGAGCCCCCGGCCGGCCGTCCGTCCGCCGTCGGCCGGTCGAGATGGAGGAGCTGCCAGACGAGCGCGGCGGTCGTCACCAGGACGACGGCGACGACGCCGGCGATCCTGGCGGTGACGACGAGCTGGCCCGGGTCGCCGACGCACGCCGGTGAGCCCGGGTTCACCTGCTCGACGCCGGCGAGGACGCACAGTGGCGCCTTGCCGAGCCAGAGGATGACCGGCCCCATGACCGCGATCGCGGCGGCGACGCGAGCGAGGAGCCAGGTCCGCCGTGACGGGCCGTGCCACAGCTCGGCGACGAAGTACCCGAGCGCGAGGAGGGTGAACGGCAGGCTCGTGTACCAGTGGTACTGGAAGGTGGCCCGATCGATCCGCGCCCACGGGATCCAGAGGCTCAGGAAGAGGATCAGGACCAGGGCGAGGGCGAGGCTCCGCCGGGCCCAGGCCTGCCAGGCCACGAAGGCCATCGCCGGGACGGCCAGCCACCAGCTGACGAGGCTGCCGTGGTCGTAGATCGCCGCGGCGGTGTCGCCGGCGAAGCTGCCCTGGTAGAACCAGACGGGCTTGAGGTCGAGCGGCCAGGCCCACCACGGCGAGGCGGCCGGGTGGGTCGCCCGCAGGTTGTCGTGGTAGTCGTACATCGAGCGGGTGAGGTCCCACAGCGTCTGGCCGGTGTGGCCCTCGGGCCAGCCGGGGACGAGCTGGTGGCCGTCGAGGAGCGCCCACGGGATGTACAGCAGGATGTAGACGGCAAGCGGGACGGCCGCCAGCGACACCGCGATCCAGGCCGCCGGCACGCCGAGTCCCGAGCCGAGCCGGAGCCAGCCCTCCGGGGCGGGCGCGGCCGGCGGCAGGAGCCGGGCGGGATCGGTGGGCGCCGGCGGGGCGGCGAGCGGGCCGAACCCGACCCGGCCGGCGACGTTGAACGCGACGAGGGCGACGACGGCGAGGGCGACCAGACCGAAGGCCAGGGCCGGCACCAGCGGGACGGCGGCGGGCCCTGGGGCCACGACCGAGCTGGCGCCCGGGACGGCGAGGCCGACCAGGAACAGGCCGACGCCGGCGGCGAGCGGGGCGCCGACCGCGAAGCGGGTCTCGTCGTCGGTCCAGGCGACCGGCCGGAGGACGGCCACGACCGCGGCGGCGATCGTCAGCGCCACCATGATCGCGAGGAAGGTGAAGTTCGGGCCGCCCGTCGCCCCGGCCTCCACGTCGATCGCCGCGAAGCCGAGGACGGCGGTCAGCCCGATCAGGCCGAGGATGAGCAGCAGCCGGCCGAGCGCCGACCGGACGAGGACGAGGACGACGATCGCACCGATGGCGTACGCGGCGACCCACTTCGAGGCGAGGGCGAGGCCGAGCAGGACGCCGACGAGCGGCAGGCCGAAGGCGAACGACCCGCGACCGCGCCAGGCTCCGGTCCAGATGGCCGCGAACAGCGCGACCGCCGCGACGATGAAGAGCCCCGCGTAGACGTCGTTCATCGCGATCCGGCTCTGGACGAAGAACATCGGGTCGACGAGGACGAAGGCGGCGAGGGCGACCGCGACCGCCCTGCGGCGGAAGAGGATCCGGCCGAGGAGATACAGCGCCGCCGCGGCGAGCAGGCCGGCGAGGACGCCCGGCAGCCGCCAGGCGACGGCCACGTTGCCGATGTCGACGGCGGCGGTCGTCCCGTCGGCCGCGAATGTGAGCACCTCCTGGCGGTCCTCGCCGGGATATCGCGGCGCCTCGTCGAGCGCCCAGGCCGTCGGCTGGAACGCCAGCGGGACGTCCTGGAAGACCGAGTTCCCGTGCGGCTCGATCGTGTAGACCGTCGGGCCGCCCTCCGGCCGCTCGCCGAGCACCTCGACGAGCTGGGCCGCCGAGTCGTAGGCGACCCAGCCGCCGGCCCCGGGCAGCGGGTGCTCGCGGTCGACCCGCGGGTCGGCGGCGTCGGGGCCGTCCATCCGCAGGACCCAGTAGGACGACCCGGCGGTCGCATACAGGAGGTCGTCGCCGAGGCCGGTGATCGTCGCGATGCCGCGGACCGGCGCCTCGAGCGAGATCGTCTCGACGATCGAGGCGTCGGTCGTCGAGACGAAGGTGACGCCGTCCTGGCCGGCGACGGCGACCCGGGCCCGCGGCTCGACCGCGAGGCCGGTGAGCCGGCCGTCGGCGATCGCCGCGCCCAGCTCGGCTCGGTCGGCCGCTTCGAGGGCGCCCGGGACGACGACCTCGGCGGCGCCCGAGCCGAGCAGCGCGACGTACGTGTCGACCGAGCCGGCCGTGATCCCCGCCAGCACGGCCGCCGCCACGTCCGGGTCGGCGATCTCGCCCGGCCGGGCGACGAGCGCGTCACCGGAGCCACCCTCCGCGAGCTGGGCGATGCCGACGATCGTCCGGCGCCCGCGCTCGCCCCCGGTGAACGCGTCGAGGACGACGAGCTGGTCGTCGGTCGTCGCGACGACGACGCTCGCGCCGTCGCCGGTGGCGAGGATCCGCGCGACCGGAGCGCCGACCGTCGCGAACGGGTCGGGTGTCGCCTCGCCGGACATCCCCGGCGCGACCTCGCGGAAGGGGTCGAGCGCGGTCGCGGTGTCGAGGACGAGGACCGCCCCCGCGTCCGTCCCGACGTACAGGCGGTGGTCCGAGCGCGACACGCCGACGGACGTCGCGCCAGGGGCGACGATCGTCGCGGCGAGCTGGCGGGTCCGGAGGTCGAAGGCCCGGGTCTCGCTGCCCGTGGCCACGTACACCCGGTCGCCGTTGACCGCGTCGGGCCGGGCGGGATCCTCCCAGCGGGGCTCGATCGCCGCGTCGCGGACGGGGACGCCGATGGCGCTCTCGGCCGTGCCCGAGCCGTCGCCGAACAGGACGATCCCGGCCGCCATGGCGTACTTCGCGAGATGCGGGTGGGTGTACTCGTAGATGTCGTGGTCGATGCCGTACCGCCAGGACTGCAGGAACTCGGTCGCCGTCCGGGCGTGGTAGACCTCGTCGAAGTGCATCGTCAGGGGCTCGTCGAGCCGGTGCAGCCGGAACGTCCCGGTCGCGACGAGCAGGACGACGAGCAGCCAGATGTCGAGCCGCCCGAGCCGCCCGCCCGGCTCGCCATCGAGGCTCGCCGAGCGGTCGGGCCGGATGCCGGGCCCGCGGAGGAACCCGAGCCGGCCCCTCGCCCATGCGGCGACGTCGGGGTCGAGCGCCACCGGCGGCCCTGGGGCGTCCGCGGCGGCGATATCGTCGCGGTCGTCGGCGACGACGACGTCGTCGACCCCGGCGGGATCCGGCGGCGGCACGCCGGCGACATCGCGGGCGAGCGTCGCCCGCGCGCCCGGTCGGAGCTGGGCGACGGCCCAGACGAAGCCGGCGAGATGGGCGACCGCGATCGCAGTGATGCCCGCCGGCGAGCGGATCGCCGGCCCGATGCCGAGCCAGTCCTCGATGCTCGGGTTGCCCGGGTAGAGCGTCGTCAGGACGACGTACATGTTCAGGAAGTTGGCGACGGCAAGGACCGCGTAGGCCACCGCCCAGCGCCACGACACGGCAGCGAGGATCGCCCCGACGATGAAGAACGGGTACAGGTAGCGCTCGTGGACGCGGGTCGGGACGACGAAGAAGGCGATCGACAGGACGCACAGCGCGACGAGGACCGTCAGCCGGTCCGGGCTCCGGGCGACGACCGCCATGACGAGGGCGATGACCGCGAGGAGCAGCGTCGACCCGACGAAGACCGCCCAGAACGGCCCGAACGTCACCGCCTCGGCGCAGCGGTCCGGGACGACGGCATCGCACAGCCACTGGCCGGTCGCCGCGAGCCCGCCGCCGTTCGCGTCGGTGACGAGCGCCCACGGGTTGTAGGCGTTGACGGTGAGGTACGGGTAGCCACCGGCGGTCTCGACGATCTGCTCGATGAGCCCGGGCAACGACAGCCCGAACGGCAGGCACAGCAGGAACGCCGTCGCCAGGCCGGTCCCCGCGGTCGTGAGGATCCGGACCGGGCCCCGCTCGCGGCGGGTCCAGTCGCGCAGCCGCGCGAGCGGACCGGACCCGCCGCGATCCGGCGGCGGGTCCGGCGCGTCATGGCGTCGGTCGAGGAGGGTCCGCGACAGGACGACCGCGGCGACGATCGGCACGACGATCCCGAGCTGCGGCTTGGTGATCGCCGCCATCGTCCCGAAGACCGCTGCGAGCTCCCAGCGCTCGCGCCACGTCGCCCGGATCGCGAGGAGGACGAAGATCAGCCCGAACGAGTCGACCTGGCCCCAGACGACGCTGTCGAACCAGGTGACCGGGACGAAGAGGACGATCGCCGCGGCGACGAGGGCCCGTCGATCGCCGCCGCCGAGGTCGCGGACCATCGCGAAGGCGAGCCAGGCGAGGACGAGGTCCGAGACGATCGCCGGCAGCTTGACGAGGTCACCCAGCCCGCCGATCGCCTGGCCGACCATGCCGAGGGCCCACAGGACGTAGAGGAAGCCCGGCGTGTAGTCGTGGAAGAACGGCCGGTCGTAGAACCCCCACGGTCCGTCCTGGGCGAGGTTCGCCGCCCAGAAGAGGAAGGCGTTGCGGTCGACCTCGAAGCCGGACCCGGGGAGGAGGTATGCGATGATGAGCCGGAGGGCGAGCCCGGCCACGATGAGGCCCGCGAGCGCGCCCGCCGCCCGTCGTGTCTCCGTGGACGACCCGCTCGCGACCCGATCGGGCCGGCTCGCCACGAGGTCCGACACGCGGTTCGGCCTCCTGCACGAGCGCTGAGGTGGACCGGAGTCTAGCACGGGGGGCCCCGCCGACCGATCCGGGGCCGATCGCCGACCGAGCCGACCGAGCCGCCGTCGGGGTGGGTCTCGCGGTCGTCTTCGTGATGCTCGTCGTCTACGTCGCGAGCGACCCGATCCGGACCAACGCCTACGACCACTTCGTCTGGCAGGCGTCGGCCTGGCTCGAGGGCGAGACGGCCATCCGGTACCCGGTCATGGCCGCCGACGGCCTGGGCGGCTCGAACGCCCACTTCCAGGACGTCCTGCCGCTCCGCGATGCGGCCGGCGAGCGGACCGGCCGGGCGCTCATCCCGTTCCCGCCCCTGCCGGCGGTCGTCCTCCTGCCGCTCGTCGCGATCTTCGGGCTGGCGACCGACGCGGAGCTGGTGGCGGCCGTCCTCGGCGCGCTCGTCGTCGGGCTCGCCTACGTCGTCCTCGGCCGCCTCCCGGTCCGGCCCTCGGTCCGCCTCGCCACCACGCTCCTGTTCGGGCTCGGGACCGTCTTCTGGTACACCGCCCAGCTCGGCTCGACGTGGTACTTCGCCCACGTCGTCGCCGTCGGGCTGACGTTCTTCGCCATCGACGTCGCGCTCGGCGGCGATCCCCGGGCCGTCGCGGCCGCGGCCCACGACGGCTGGGAGGATCGGGGGGCCGTCCCAGCCGCCCCAGGGGCGGCCCACGCGGCCGAGCGGAGCCCCGCGCCACCGACGGGGCTGGACGGCGCTGGCGGGCCCGTGGCGGGCGGCTGGTGGCCGCTGGATGGCCGCCAGGTCCTGGCCGGCGTCCTGCTCGGCCTCGCGGCGACGGCGCGGCTACCGATCGCCCTCGGGCTGCCGTTCCTCGTCCTCGTCGGGTCCGGCGGTGGCTGGCGCCGCCGGGGGCTCTCGGCCGCCGTCGGCGCCGCCCTGCCGCTGGTCGGGCTCCTCGTCTACAACGTCGTGACGACGGGCCATCTCTTCCACCCCGCGTACGAGTACCTCTACCGCCAGGAGATCGGTTTCTATCCGCTCCTCTTCCCGTACCTCGAGTACCACGCCGACTGGCTGGTCGAGGACCCCCGCTACATCCCCCAGAACCTCCGCCTCATGCTCGCCGGGCTGCCCGAGATCCTGCCGCCCTGTCCGAGCGCCGACGCCGTCCGCGGCTGGTTCGAGGCGTCCTGTCCGTACGTCCGCCCGCGGGCCGACGGGATGAGCCTCCTCCTCGCGAGCCCGGCGCTGCTGCTCGGCCTGCCCGCGCTCCGGGGCTGGGGCAGGGGTCGGCTCGTGACCGGGGCGGCGCTGGCGACCCTCCTCATCGCGGTCTTCGACCTGATGCACTTCTCGCAGGGCTGGGTCCAGTTCGGCTACCGCTTCAGCAACGACTACCTGCCGTTCGTCCTGCTCCTCGTCGCCCTCGGCATGGAGCGGCTCGGCGGGGTCCGGATCGGCGTCGCGCTGCTCATCGCGGCCTCGATCGCGGTGAACCTGTGGGGCCTGGCCTGGAGCAAGGTGCTCGGGTGGTGACGCGGCGGCGGGGCGGCGCGGGCGCGGCTACGGCGGCGGCGGGCCGGCTTCCGGCCGAGGTGCGGACGCTGCCGGCGGCGCTCCTCGTCGGGTCGATCGCCGTCGGGCTCGCCTGGTCGACGCTCCTGCGGGACGTCGGGGTCTGGGACACCGCGGAGGCGCAGACGATCCCGCCGCTGCTCGGGACGATGCACCCCACCGGGTTCCCGGCCTACGTCCTGCTCGGCTGGCTCGCCTCGGTCGCCCTCGGCCCACTCGGGTCGCCGGCGCTGGCGATGAGCGCCCTCTCGGCGCTGCTGCTCGGCGTGGCGGCCGCGGGGACCGTCGTGGTCGCGACCCAGCTGACCGGTCGGCTCGTCATCGCCATGCCCGTCGGGCTCGGGCTGGCGGCGACCCCGGTGGCCTGGGGGCTCGGCAGCCGGGCCGACGTCCACGCCCTCCATCTCGCCCTCGTCGCGCTCCTCCTGGTCGCCCTCGTCGGCTGGGCCGAGCGGCGGCGGGCGAGGCGGCCGGCCGACGGCTGGCTGCTCGCCGCCGCGGCCCTCGTCGGCCTCGCCCTCGCCAACCACCGCCTGGTCGTCCTCGCCGCGCCCGGGATCGCCGCCTTCGTCCTGCTCGTGGAGCCGACGATCCTCCGGCGACGCTCGCTCGTCGCCGCCGCGGCGGCGCTGGCGATCGGGATCCCCGCCGTCCTGTACCTCCAACTGCCGCTCCGTGCCGGGCCGTTCCCGGCGTCCCTGGTCTACGGCCGGCCGGACACCTGGGAAGGGTTCTGGTACGTCGTCCTCGGGACGCAGTTCGGGGGCGCCTTCGACGCGCCCTGGGCGGACCCGGGGGCGACCCTCGGAGCGGTCCTCGGGGTCGCCCGGCGCGAGCTCGGGCCGCTCGGGCCGCTCGCCGCGATCGCCTTCGTCGCCGTCGCGGCGCGCCGGCCCGCCTACGCCGCCCTCACCGGCTCGACCGCCCTCTTCACCGTCCTGTTCGCCATCTCGTACGACAACGCGGCCATCGGGCGGTACTACGCGGGGCCGGTCCTCGTCGCCTGGACCTGGCTCGCCGTCGGGGCCGCGACCCTCGTCGACACGGCGGTCGGCGCGCTCGCCGGCGCGCGCGGCGGCTCGCCGAGGCCGGGACTGGTGGGGGCGACCCGTCGCCGGGAGCGGCGCGCGGTGGCCCTGGCCGGCGGGGCGGTCGCCGGGGTCATCCTCCTGGCGCCGACCGTCGTCGCGCTGCCCGGGCGGTGGCCGGCGGTCGATGCCCGGGGGGACACCGGCCGGCAGTGGCTCGAGGGGGCGCTCGCGGCGCTCCCGCCCGGCGCGGTCGTCGTCTCGTGGTGGAACTGGTCGACGCCGCTATGGTACGCACAGCACGTCGAGGGGCGGCGCCCCGATCTCCGGATCGTGGACGACCGGACCCGCCTCGACGAGGGACTTGGAGAGTTCACCGACGTGATCGACGCCAACCTCGGGCTGCGGCCCGTGTACGCCATCCGCGTGTCGCCGGCCGACATCGCCGCGATCGTCCGCCGCTACCGCTCGACCGACATCGCCGTGCCCGGCGGGCCGAGCCTCGTCCGGATCGACGGCCAGCGGGGTGATCGATGAGCCGGGTCGCCGAGCTGTCGTACTTCTTCCCGGCGCACGACGAGGAGGCGAACGTCGAGGGGCTCGTCGAGGAGGCGCTCGCGACCCTGCCCGGCCTCGCCGAGCGGTTCGAGATCATCGTCGTCGACGACGGCTCGCGCGACGCGACCCCGGCGATCGCCGACCGCCTCGCCGGCGACCACCCAGACGTCGTCCGGGCCGTCCACCACCCGATCAACCTCGGCTACGGGGCGGCCCTGCGCTCGGGGTTCCGGGCCGCGCGCTACGAGCTCGTCGCCTTCACCGACGGCGACCGCCAGTTCCGGGTCGCCGACCTCGGCCGGCTCATCGATCGGGCCGCGGGCGCGGACCGCCCCGACGTCGTCGCCGGCTATCGCATCGAGCGCGCCGACCCGCCGATCCGCAGGGTCTACGCCCGGATCTACCGGCTCGCCAACCGGGTCTTCTTCGGCCTGCGGGTCCGCGACGTCGACTGCGCCTGCAAGCTCCTGCGGCGCGAGGCGCTGGGGGCCGTCCGGGTCGAGTCCGGCGGTGCGTTCTTCTCGGCCGAGCTCCTCATCAAGCTCGGGGCGAGCGGGGCGCGGATCGTCGAGGTCGGCGTGCCGCACTACCCGCGGACGGCGGGGTCGCCGACCGGCGCGAAGCCGTCGGTCATCGGCCGGGCCGTGAAGGACTTCTGGTCGCTCCGCCTGCGGATGTGGGCGGACCGGGCCGGGAGCCTGCGGCGGGGCCAGCCGATCGTCGGCGCCTGACGATCCGGGGCGTCAGCGGCTGGCGCCGCCCTCGCCCTGGTCGACGTCGAGCGAGTTGACGAAGTCGCGGAAGACGTCGAGCCGCGGGTCGACGATCGTCTCGCCGGTCTGCTCGAGCGGGTGGCCCGGCGCCCCGTCGCCCTCGTCGTCCGCGGTGGCGTCGGCACCGAGACCGGCCTGGTCGAGGACCGAGGCGGCCGCCTCGATCGACGCGCCGGTCCGGACCGCGATCGCGATGGCGTCCGACGGCCGGGCGTCGAGCTCGACCTCGCGCCCCCCGGTCCGCAGCCGGAGGCGAGCGTGGAAGGTCTCGTCGGCGAGCGCGGCGATGAGGACGCCGGCGACCTCGACGCCGAGCTCCTCGAGCGCGGCGACGATGAGATCGTGGGTCAGCGGCCGCTCCGGGGCCATGCCCTGGAGGCGCATCGCGATCGCGCTCGCCTCCCAGGGGCCGATCCAGATCGGCAGGTAGCGCTCGCGGCCGACCTCCTTGAGGATCACGACGTGGCGGCTCGAGGGCATGTGGACCCGCACGCTCTCGACGACCATCTCGACGACGCCATCGGCCATGGGCCGATTATCCCCCGTCGGCCGGCCCGCGGCGCAGCCGGTCGACGAGTCGCAGCCCGCCGCCGACCGCGAGCCCGAAGGCGAAGCCGCCGATGTGGGCGAAGAAGGCCACGCCGCCGGCGGCCGAGTCGGCCCCGAGGGCCAGCACACCGTCGAGGAGCTGGAGGGCGAACCAGAAGGCGAGCAGGACGATCGCGGGCACCTGGGCGAGCTGGTAGAAGAAGCCGAGGAAGACGAGCGAGACGACCCGCGCCCCGGGAAAGAGGACGAGGTACGCCCCGAGGATCGCCGACACGGCGCCGGACGCCCCGACGAGCGGCAGGTCCGACCGGGGGTCGACGGCGACGTGGGCGAGCGCGGCGACCGCGCCACCGGCGAGCCAGAACGCGGCGAACCCGACGCGGCCGAGGCGGTCCTCGACGTTGTTGCCGAAGATCCACAGGTACAGCAGGTTGCCGGCCAGGTGAAGCCAGCCCGCGTGGAGGAACGCGTACGTCGCGAACGACAGGACGACCGCCGGGTCGACCGCCCCGGCCGCCAGGGCGTCGCTCGCGGCCGACGGGACCACCCCGAAGCGGGCGAACAGGTCTTCGATCGCCGCATCGCCGCCGAGCGCCAGGACGGCGAGCTCGAGGCCGTAGACCGCCGCGCAGGCGACGACCGCGGCGAAGGTCAGGGCGGGGCGGCGGCGGGGCGGCTGCGCGTCGCGGAGCGGGATCACGGCGCCTGGGACGGAGCCGTGGAGCCCGATGGGCTCGCCGACGACCCGGTCCCGGGCGAGGGGCTGGCGGAGGAGGAGGGCCGGGGCGAGCCGCCGGCGAGCGGTGCCTCGAGGAGGGCCGACAGGACCCGGTCACGCTCGATCCAGACGATCGTGGCCGGCGCATCCTCGATCCCGGCGACGATGTAGAAGCCGCGGAGGTCGTCCCAGCCGCGCGGCCCGGCGGCGCGGTACTGCTCGACGTAGTCGCCGTCGTCCTTCGTGAAGGCGACGATCCGCCCGGATCGGTCGTCCCAGCCGTACATCCGGCCGAGCGTCCGCGGCGTGCCGGTCCCGATCATCGTGTAGATGGGCGCCGGCCGGAGGGCGCCGTCGGGCGGCTCCTCGGGACGCCAGCCGGTGTCCTTGCCGGCGACGAACCGCTCGATCGTGCCGGCGTCGGCCGCCCAGATGTCGCCGTCGATGAGCAGGTCGGTGAAGGTCGAGACGTCGCGCGTCGTCGCCAGGCGCCCGGTCGGGTCGCCGAGATAGCCGACGCCGTCGGCTGCCGGCGAGTACATCATGACCTGCTGCTCCGACGGGTCGACGACGTAGAGCCGGTAGAGCGAGCAGTCGGCGTTCTTGCAGAACGTGTCGATGTCGATGACGTCGTCGCCCCAGGTCGGCGCGTCGTCGATGCGCACCCGGGCGAGCGTGCCGCGGCCGTCGTCGTCCGACGGTCGCCAGCGCCAGACCTGGTTCTCGACGTCGACGACGAGGACGTCGGGGCCGCCGACGGCGAGGAGCCGCGGCGCGGCGATCGTCGCGCCGCCGACGGCGTCGCCGGCCCGCAGGACGACGGCCGCCTGCCCGGTCTTGCCGTCGACCCGGAGGACGGTCCCGTTGCCGCGGTCGAGGACGTACGGCCGCCCGTCGGGCCCCTTCACGATCGCGGCCAGGTCGGTCGGCGGCTCCGCGTCGGGGAAGGTGAACGCCACGGCCGGTCGGACCTCCACCACCCCGTACAGCTCGTCGAGGCCCTCGACGACCTGGGCCCGCAGCGGGTCGATCGTGGTGGCCGGGATGTCGGCCGCCTCGGCGGCGGCCAGCTCGGCATAGGCGTCCTCGAGCAGCTCCCGGGCGCGGCGCGGGTCGTCCGAGACGAGATCGACGCCCGGCGCCCAGACCTCGGCGATGTCGGCCTTCGCCTCCTCGAGCGCCCGCTGCCCGACGGTGAGCGAGGCGACGCTGTCGCGGCCGCCGGAGCCGCCGGCGAGCCAGACGGTGATCCCGAGCCCGCCGGCGACGACGACGAAGGCGAGGAGCGCGACCGCGGCCCGGCGCCGGGACTCCTCGCGCCCGGCGTAGGTCGCGACGCGCTGGCTCGGCGCGGCCCGGCGGGGCAGCCGGTCCTGGATCGAGGCGATCGCCCGGTCGAGCCAGCCGCCGGCGGCGTTCCGGGCCCGGGTCGCCCCGATGCCGACGGCCGACACGCCGCCCTGGACGCTGTCGGCGAGGGGGATCGGCGAGCGGTCGGGGGCTC
Organism: uncultured Anaerolineaceae bacterium; assembly: GCA_964483405.1. Classification (GTDB taxonomy): domain Bacteria; phylum Chloroflexota; class Limnocylindria; order Limnocylindrales; family CSP1-4; genus CAZABC01. The sequence goes on along the minus strand of CAZABC010000026.1, from coordinate 4,602 downwards.
CGGCGAGGGGCTCCGGCGGCCGGACCGGGACGAGCGTCCGCTGCCGATGGGTCGCCGAGACCTCGGCCGCCTCGAGGGCGATGATGCCGTCGGCGCCCGTGCCGCCCTCGGCGACGAAGCGGCCATGAAGCTGCTCCGCCGCCGACTGCGGGTGGAGCGTGACCAGAGCGTCCTTGAGCGCATCGACGCCGAGCCGCTCGACGACGCCGGAGCCGACCAGGACGAGCGAGTCGCCGACGGTCAGCTCGCCGCGCCAGACGTCCGGGGCGACGTCGGCCGCCGGCAGGCCGCGGTCGCGGTTCGGGTCGGGCAAGGTCGACAGCCGGGCGCCGCGGACGAGGTAGGCCTCGGCCGGGCCGACCGTCAGGACGTACAGCTCCGGGCCGCGGGCGACGGCGAGCGCGATCCCGACCGGGCCCCCCGTCGCCGGGAGGCCGAGCCGGTCGCGGCCGTGGAGGAGCCGCTTGTTCGCGAGGGCGACGACCTTCTCGAGGCAGACCCGGATGCCGGCCGACTCGTCGTAGTAGTACTCGGACCGGATCGTCTCGGCGACGAGGCGGGTCGCCTCGCGGGCCCTGGCGCCGCCGCTGCGCGAGGTGACGAGCAGGTAGAGGTTGCCCTTCGTTCGGGCGACCGACCCCACCGTGGGCTCGACGAGCGCGATCGTGTCCGGCGAGTCGGGAAGACGATCCCGCTCGTCGACGACCCCGAGCTTCAGGCTGAGCCGAGCGGCCATGCGTGGCGATCCTGCAACAGGCCGGTCCGCGGCTGGGGCGGTCCGGCGGGGCTGGCGGGTCCGCCCGCGCGGTGGCGGGACCCGGTGGCTAGGCGGCAGGCCGTCGGATCATACCGAGATCGGTCGGGGCCGTCAGCCCGGCCGGACGCGGACCCGGAGCTCGCTTGCCGGCAGACCGCCGGGCGCGGCGACGAAGGCGGCGAGCAGCTCGGTCGCCCGCAGCCGGAGCTCCTGGGCGACGATCGGGGCGTCGGCGTCGACGACGAGCGCCCGGCCCTCGACCGCGACGAGCCGGCAGGCGCCGGCGGCGGGCGGGACGTGCTCGGCGACCAGGACGGACCACGTCGCCGTCGCGTTGGCGAGCCGGAGCTGCTCCTCGAGCCCGAGCCGGCGGGCGGCCTCGGGCAGGAGGTCGCCGACCCGCTGCATCGGCCGACGGGTCATCGGGCGCGCTCGGGGTCGGCCCGCGACGGCCCGACGAGGCGCGCCCCGCCGGCCGCATCCGGGCGGACCTCCCAGGCGACCGCCGCCCGCCGCAACGCCGGGTCGAGGTCGTCGAGGGTCGTCGTCGTCACGAAGGCCTGTGGCAGCGCCGCGATCCGCCGGACGAGGTGGGCCCGGCGGTCGGGGTCGAGCTCGCTGAAGACGTCGTCGAGGAGCAGGAGCGGCGGCCGGTCGTCGAGCGCGGCGAGGAGGTCGAGCTCGGCGAGCTTGAGGGCGAGGATCGCCGTCCGCTGCTGCCCCCGCGATGCGAAGCCCGCCAGGTCGCGGCCGTCGAGCTCGAAGACGAGGTCGTCGCGGTGCGGCCCGACGAGGGTCGCCCCGTTCCAGACCTCCTTGTCGGCGGTCTCGGCGAGCCGGCGAGCGAGGGCGTCCCGGGGCGATTCGCCGGGGGCGGCCGGGGCGTTCGTCGCGTAGCGCAGCCCGAGGCGTCCGGCGGCGGCCTCCTCCGGCGCGATCTCGGCGTGCGCGGCGGCGAGCGGCGCGGCAAGGTCGGCGAGCGTCCGCAGCCGCTCGGCGACGAGCGCGCCGCCGGCCTCGAGGAACGGCTCGTCCCAGTAGCGCAGATCCGCCCGGGCGGCCGCCTCCTCGCGGATCGCCCGCAGGAGGCTGTTCCGCTGGGCGAGCGCCCGACCGTAGGTCGCGAGGTCCGCGGCGTAGGCCGGTGAGCGCTGGGCGGCGAGCGCGTCGAGCTCGGCCCGCCGAAGCCCGGGCGACCCGACGACGAGGAGCATCTCCTCGGGGGCGAAGACGACGGCCCGGAGGACCCCCGAGAGGCCGGCCGCCCGGCGGGCGACGCCGTTCACCCGGATCCGCTTCCTGACGCCCGCCCCGGTCCGGGCCACGACCAGCTCGACGATCGAGGCCTCGCGGGTGACCCCCGGGCCGCGGACCCGCCCCTCGACCCGGGCGAGCGGCATCGACCAGCGGACGAGCTCGGCGTCGGTCGACGTCCGGTGCGAGGCGCCCCGGGCCAGGAGGACGATCGCCTCGAGGAGGCTCGTCTTGCCGGCCGCGTTCGGGCCCCAGACGAGCTGCGGCCCCGGGCCGAACGCCGCCTCGAGGGCCGCGTAGCCACGGAGGTCGGTGAGGATGAGCGAGTCGAGCAGCGCCTGACCGGCCGGGCCGCCTGCCCCGCCGCCTCCCGCCGGCCCTACGACGTCGTCCGGACCGGCATGACGACGTGGACGTACTGGTCGTCGCCGACCGGCCGGAACACGCCGGGCGAGAGCGGGCCGTTCAGCTCGATCGCGAAGCGCTCGGCGACGACGTTCGAGAGCACGTCGTTGAGGTACCTGGCGTTGAAGGCGATCGTCGTCCCGTCGCCCTCGACGGTCGCCTCGACCCGGCCCTCGTAGTCCCCGACCTCGGCCGCGGCCGAGACGGTCACGCCCGCCTCGCCGTCGACGCCGAGGGCGAGCTTGACGATGTTCGCCGACGAGCTCGCGATGAGCGCGGCAGGGCGGACGGCCTTCAGGAGCTCGGCGCGATCGACCTCGGCCCGCGTCGTGTGGCTGGCCGGGAGGACCTGCTGGTAGTTCGGGAACTGGCCGTCGATGAGGCGGCTGACGACGTCGATGCCCTCGAGGTGGAAGAGGACCTGGTTGCGCGCCTGGGCGAGGACGATCTCGACCGGGTCGTCGGTGTCGGCCAGGACGCGGACGAGCTCGGCGAGGGGGCGGGCGGGGATGACGACGCTCGTGTCGGTGACCGCGTCGAGGATCGGGATCGTCTTGACCGCGATCCGGTAGTTGTCGGCGGCGGCGAAGGTGACCTTGTCCCCCTCGAACCGGGCGAGGACGCCGGTGAGGATCGGCCGGGCCTCGTCGCTCGCCGCGGCGAAGGCCGTCTCCTCGAGGGCGCGCCGGAGGATGCCCTGGTTGACCCGGGTCGTCGGGCGCTCGCCGGCCGTCTGGATCGCCGGGAACTCGTCGGCGTCGATCCCCTTCACGTGCGTCGCGAACGGGCCGCAGCGCAGCTGGAGGGTGTCCCCGGCCGTCACCTCGAGGTCGACCCGCTCCGACGACGGCAGCGAGCCGACGAGGTCGGTCAGGAGGCGGGCCGGGACGGTCGTCGCCCCGTCGGTCTCGATCTTGCCTGGGACCCAGTAGGTCACCCCGATCTCGAGGTTCGTCGCGGTGAGCTTGAGCCCGGCGTCCTCGGTCCGGAGCAGGACGTTGGCGAGGACCGGGAGCGTGCTCCGCGTCGAGACGGCGCGACTGACGACCGACAGGCCGCGAGCGAGGTTCTCCTGCATGACCGAGAGCTTCACGTCGGATGATCTCCGTTCAGGTGGTCGCCGGGCGGGCCCTAAGGCCCGGATCGGCACGGACCGGGTGTCGATGGTCCGGGGATATCGTCCCCCTATCTTCTCATCCCGTCATCACCGTCATCATGGGGTGGACGGTGTGGACGCCACGCGGGGCTCGTGCGGCGAACGGCGGTGGACGACCGACCGCTCCCTGTGACCGGGCGGGCGCCGGCGGTGGAGCGGCGTGGGGACGGACCGTGGACGGCCGACCTGCCGGCCGGGCGCGACCGCCGAGCGACCCCGCGTGCCCTCGATCCGTCCCCCGGCCCACGCACCGGACGACGGTCCGCCGTCCACACTCGGCCGCGGTTGTCCACCGGAACGGGCCGGTTATCCACCGCCACGGACCCACCGGCGCCCCGCGGCGGGCCGGGCGAGCGCAAGGCTCAGTCGGCGTAGATGAGCTCGCGGACCGCGGCGACCTCGCGCCGCAGCTCGTCGTTCGCCGCCGTCTCGCGACCGATCTTGTCGCATGCGTGGAGGACCGTCGAGTGGTCGCGGCCGCCAAGCTCGGCGCCGATACGGAGGAGCGACACGTCCGTCTCCTCGCGCATCAGGAACATCGCGATCTGCCGCGGCATGACGATCGCCTTGTCGCGCTTCTGGCCCTTCAGCTGGTCGAGGTCGACGCCGTAGTAGTCCGAGACCGCCTTGACGATGCGCTCCGGGGTGACCTGCCGCCGCTTCGGGTTGTACAGGACGTTCGAGAGGACGGCCTGGGCCAGCTCGATCGTGATCGGCATCGCCCCCATCGAGGCGTACGCCACGATCCGGTTCAGCGCGCCCTCGAGCTCGCGGATGTTGCTGACGACCTTGCGGGCGATGAACTCGATCACGTCGGACGTGATCGGGACCCCCTGCTCCTCGGCCTTCGCCCGGAGGATCGCGATCCGCGTCTCGAGGTCCGGCGCCGTCAGGTCGGCGATCAGCCCCCACTCGAAGCGGCTGCGGAGCCGTTCCTCGAGGGTGAGGATGGCCTTCGGCGGCCGGTCCGAGCTCAGGACGATCTGCTTGCCGTCCTCGTGGATCGCGTTGAACGTGTGGAAGAACTCCT
>CAZABC010000025.1:0-32033 GCA_964483405.1 uncultured Anaerolineaceae bacterium | reverse complement strand
GCGGGACCGGCGTGGATGCCGAGGACGAGGACGGCGGAGGTCCGGTCGCGATCCTCCTCGGAGCGATCCTCGACGGGATCCCCGAGTCGGTCGTCGTCGGCATCTCGCTGCTGGGGGGCGGCACCGTGAGCGTCGCCGTCCTGGCGGCGGTCCTCCTGTCGAACGTCCCGGAGGCGATCTCGTCGACCCCCGGGCTCGTTACCCGGTTCGGCACGCGGACGACGCTCGCGATGTGGGCGGTCGTCGTCGTCGCGAGCGGGCTCGCTGCCGGGATCGGCTATGCCGCCCTGGGCGACGCGCCACCGCCGCTCGTCGCCGCGATCCAGGCGTTCGCCGCGGGGGCGATCCTCGTGATGCTCGCCGACGAGATGATCCCCGGCGCCCACCACCGGGGTCACACCGCCGCCGGCCTCGCGACCGCGATCGGGTTCGCGGTGGCCGCCGCGCTCTCGTTCACCACGTGACCGGCCCCGGCTCGGGCACGGACGAGCCCGCCCGGATCATCGAGGCACTCGGCCTCCGTCGCCACCCCGAGGGCGGGTGGTACGCGGAGACCTGGCGGGCCCGGGCGGCACCGGGCGAGCGGCCGGCCGGCTCGGCGATCCTGTTCATGCTCCGGGCAGGCGAGATGAGCCGCTGGCACCGCGTCGACGCCGACGAGCTGTGGCACCACTACGCGGGAGCGCCGATCGAGCTGCGGATCGCTTGGCCGTCTGCCGCGCCGGACGCGGGGCCAGCTGCCGTGCCGTCGACCGTCGTCCTCGGGCCCGACGTGCTCGCCGGGGAGCGACCGCAGGCGGTCGTGCCCGCCGGCGCCTGGCAGACCGCCCGGAGCCTCGGCGCGTGGACGCTCGTCGGCTGTACGGTGTCGCCCGCGTTCACCTTCGATGGCTTCGAGCTCGCGCCCGACGGCTGGGAGCCGGGCTGACGGCCCCGACGGGGTGCCCGTCTCGATCAGGGGAACTTCCAGGAGATGGAGCCCGTGTAGCAGTGGCGGAGCGCCTTGCACAGACCGGCCGACATGTCCCACTGGCGGCCACTGACGTATGGCCCGCGGTCGATGACCGTCGCGACGACCGTCCGGCCGTTCGCCGGGTTGCGGAAGACGACCTTCGTCCCGCACGGCAGCGTCCGGTGGGCGACGCCGATGATCGTCGTCGTGTACTTGAGCCCGCAGGCGGTACGGTTGCCGTAGAAGCCGGGGCCGTACCAGCTGACGTTGCGGTCGAGCCGCCAGACGTTCTTGTCGACCGAGCCGACGGGCGCGGCCGGGACGGCGATCGCCGGGCGCGTCGAAGCTGCGCTCGAGGGCGCCGGTTCCCGGAGAGCGGTGTCCGCTTCCAGGACCGACGCGGAGCGCAGCGCCGGGTCGAGATCATCGGTCGTCGTCCCGCGCACTGCAGAGGCCAGCACGACCGGCTGGAACTGCTCGGGCGCGATGGCTGGGTCTCCGCCTGGGGAGCGGGACCCGGCCGGTCCGGGGACGGCGACCAGGGCGAGCGCGGCGGTGAGCACCACGCTCGCGACCAGTCGGTCGCGTCTCACGTCCGGCGGATGATACACGGGATCTTCATCCGCGTCAGTTGCGAGTACTCGATGGATGTTGCATCGGGGCACCACCCGTGAGCCGCGCGAGCGACGACGCGGCGCTCGTCCGGGTCGTCCCCGTGCGGGGCCCGCTCGATCTCCGGGCGACGCTCGGGCTCCTCGTCCGGGGTCGAGGCGACCGGACGGCCCGGCTCGGCCCGGCCGGCTTCGAGCGGGCCACGCGCACGCCCGACGGGCCGGCGAGCGAGGCGATCCACGCCGTCCCGGGTGGGATCGAGGTCCGCGCCTGGGGGCCCGGCGCAGCCTGGCTCGTCGAGGCGGCTCCCGCCCTGGTGGGGGCGGACGACGACCCGGAGAGCCTCGCCCGGCTCGTCGCGGGACAGCCACGGCTCGACCGGCTCCGGCGCCGCTTCTCCGGCCTTCGGATCGGTCGGACGGGTGCCATCCTCGAGGCGCTCGTCCCGGCCATCGTCGAGCAGAAGGTGACCGGCGCCGGGGCGCGGAGCGGGCTGGAGGGCCTGACGCGGACCTACGGCGAGCCGGCCCCGGGACCGCTCGGGCTGTGGCTGCCACCCGCCCCCGCGATGCTCGCGGCCCTCCCGTACCACGCGTTCCACCCGTTCGGGATCGAGCGACGGCGGGCGGAGACGATCCGCCGGGCGGCCCGGGAGGCGAGCCGCCTCGAGGCGCTCGCGACGGCGTCGCCGGCGACGGCGACGGCGCGCCTGGTCGCCATCCCCGGGGTCGGTGCGTGGACGGCCGCCGAGGTCGTCGCCCGGGCGCTTGGCGACCCCGATGCGGTGAGCGTCGGCGACTTCCACCTCCCGGACCTCGTCGCCTGGGCACTCGCCGGCGAGCCGCGCGGCGACGACGCGCGGATGCTCGAGCTGCTCGAGCCGTATCGCGGCCAGCGGGGCCGGGTCATCCGCCTCCTCGAGGCGTCGGGCATCCGGGCGCCGGCCTACGGGCCGCGACTCGCGGCGCGCCGGATCGAGCGCGACTGAGCACGCTCTCGCAGCCGGGGCGTGGACGCACCACTCTCCACGCCAGATCGGACCGCCGAGTGGCTCGTCGGACGGTCGGCCCGGGCGACGTGTGGCACACTCTCCGGTCACGGCCGACGCAGCGCGTTCGTCGGCGTGCCGAAACGCGGCCACGGAGCGCCACCCGAGCGGCGGCCGGACGGCCGGAGGTCGACCAGATGGATGCTCACCTGACCGAACCGCGGCCTGGCGTCGGGTCGCTGCCCGCCGACCGACGTGTCGCGGTGTTGCTGTGTGGATACGGCGAGGTCGAAGACGACGACGAGCTGCCCGAGTACAACGCCCGGTCGCTCCAGCTCCTCGTCAGCAAGTCGATCAAGTTCCCCGACTGGTCGATCCCGATCCTCTCGAGGCGGATCGCGAAGCGCGTCCGGGCGGAGTACGAGCGGGCGAACCGCTTCCGCTCGCCGCACAACGAGATCTTCGAGCGACAGCGGGCCGGCATCGCCGCGGAGCTCGGCGAGCGCTATGGCGACCGGGTCGAGGTCTACAAGGCGTTCAACTTCTGCGACGGCCATCTGCCGGAGCAGGTCCTCCCGAAGATCCGCGCCGCGGGCCACGACCGCCTCGTCATCTACCCGCTCCTCGTCGTCGGCTCCGTCTACACCGACGGCCTGTCGCTCGAGCAGGTCAACAAGGCCCTCGGCGACGACGGCGCCTGGGTCCGCCACCTCCGCTACCTGCCGTCGTTCTTCGAGCGACCGGAGTACCACGAGCGGCTCGCCGAGCACATCCGGGCCGGCGTCGCCCCGCTCCGCGAGCGCTACGCCTCGTCGCAGGTCGGGATCGTCCTCCTCAACCACGGCTGTCCGTACAAGGCCAAGGGCTTCGACACCGGCATCCGGGAGAGCAAGGCCCTCTACCACGCGGTCCGCGACCGGCTCGTCCACGAGTACCCGTCGATCAGCGTCGGCTGGATGAACCACCCGACACCCGGTCGATGGACGCAGCCGGACATGCTCCAGGCGGCGAAGAACCTCGTCACCACCGGCGCCCGGGCGATCGTCTTCGCGCCGATCGGCTTCGTCACCGAGAACCACGAGACGATGCTCGACGTGGGCTACACGATCGAGCGGCTCGGGAAGATCCACCCCGGCGTCGAGACCCTCCACCTCCCCAGCCTCAACGACGACCCCGCGTTCCTGCGGATGGCGGCCGACTGGATCGCTCCGCTCGTGGACGAGGTCGCCGTCCCGGCCTGAGGCCGGCCGGGCTCGCGTGTCACACCTGCTCGTCGACGTGGCCCGCGCCACGCGGCTGGCGGAGGCCGGCGGCAAGGCCGACGGCCTGCACTGGCTGGCCCGGCACGGCCACGCCATCCCGCCGACCTGGGTGGCCCCGGCGCCGGTCGTGGCCGGGCTCGTCGACCCGGCGCGACGCGCGGCGATCCGGGCCTGGCTGACGACGCTCATCGAGGACGGCGCGGCCTACGCGGTGCGCTCGTCGGCGGATGTCGAGGACGGGCTCGCGGGCTCGTACGCCGGCCAGCTGCGGACCGAGCTCGACGTGCGCGGGGTCGATGGCGTCCTCGAGGCGATGGGCCGGGTGGCCGACTCGGCGACCCGACCCGAGGTGGCGGGCTACGCGGCGCGGGCCGGGCTCGCACCCGGCGTGCCGCGGACGGCGGTCATCGTCCAGCGGATGGTCCCGGCGGTCGTAGCGGGGGTGGCGTTCAGCAAGAACCCCGTGACCGGGCTCGACGAGGTCGTCCTGGAAGCGGTCGCCGGGACGGGCGAGCGCCTCGTCGGTGGCGGCGTCACCCCGGATCGGTGGGTCCATCGGTGGGGCGAGTGGATCGAGCGGCCGACGGCACCGGTCCTCCCCGACGCGGTCGCCGAGGCGATCGCCCGTGAGACCCGCGCCATCGGACGCGCCCGCGACCAGGCGGTCGACCTCGAGTGGGCCTGGGACGGGGCCGAGGTCCGGTGGCTCCAGGTCCGGCCGATCACGGGGCTCGAGCGGATCCGGCTCTACTCCGATCGGATCGCCCGCGAGGTCCTGCCGGGCCTCGTGAAGCCGCTCGTCTGGTCGGTCAACGTGCCCGTCGTCAACCGCGCCTGGATCGAGCTCTTCGAGGAGGTGGTCGGCCCGACCGGCATACCGCCCGAGCGCCTCGCCCGCCAGTTCGCCTACCGGGCCTACTTCGACATGGCGACGCTCGGCGAGCTCTTCGCGGCCCTCGGGATGCCACGCGAGTCGCTCGAGCTGCTGCTCGGCCTCCCTCGCGGCAGCGAGCCGCCCCGGTTCCGGCCGTCGGCGTCGACCTGGCGGCACCTGCCCCGGATGGCAGCGATGGGCGCGCGGCTCGCGACCTACGGGCCGCGTGTCCGGGAGGAGCTCCGCGTGCTCGGGCGGGCCTACGCCGAGCTCGAGTCGGTGGACCCGGCCGAGCTCGGCGAGGCGGCGCTGCTCGACCGTGTCGACGCGCTGATGGGCATCACCGAGCGGGCGGCCTACGCCAACATCGTCACCCCTGTCCTGATGAACCTGTACGGGCGCCTCCTCGGGCGCCGGCTCGAAGCGGCGGGCATCGACCCCGCGACCGTGGACCCGGCCCGGGACCGGGTCGACCGGACCGCGTTCGACCCACGGATCGCGCTCGACGAGCTGGCGGTCGCGGCGGCGGCGCTCGATCCGGACGATCGAGCCGCCCTCGCCGCGGGGGGCTGGGCGGCCCTCGGGGCCAGGCCGGGTCTCGCGGCGTTCCGGGCCGACCTGGACCGGTTCGTCGAGCGCTTCGGCCACCTCGCGGCGTCGGGCAACGACTTCTCCGTCCCGCCCTGGCGCGAGGACCTCGACGGCGTCGTCCGGCTGGCCCTCGATCACCCGCTGCCCGCCACCGACGGGGGTGGCGGCGCCGGCCCGGCCGACCCCGGCTGGGACGCGATCGCGCCACGGCTCCCGTCGCTCGAACGGCCCTGGCTGCGCTCGCTCTACGTCCGGGCCGGGGCCTTCCGGGTCTACCGCGAGGCCGTCTCGTTCCGCTACACCCATGGCTACGGGCTATTCCGGGGCACCTTCCTCGCTCTCGGCGAGCGACTCGTGACGCGCGGCGTGCTCGACCGACCCGACGACGTCTTCTACCTGACGCTCGACGAGGTCCGGGCCCTGGTCGCCGGGAGCGGGCCGATCGACGCTCGAACGCTCGTCGCCGCCCGGCGGGCCGAGATGGCCGCCGCGGCGGAGCTCGAGCTGCCGGAGATCATCTACGGCGACGACTTCGTCCCCCGACCGGCAGGCGCTGCGGGCGCCGGTCGGCTGACCGGCCTGCCGACGTCGCGGGGTCGCCACCGCGGCCGGGCGACGCTCGTCGCGACGACCGCCGACTTCGCCACGGTGACGCCGGGCGACGTGATCGTCATCCCCCACTCCGACGTCGCCTGGACCCCGGTCTTCGCCCGGGCCGGGGCGATCGTCGCCGAGTCGGGCGGCATGCTCTCGCACTCCTCCATCGTCGCCCGCGAGTACGGTGTGCCCTGCGTCGTCTCGGTCACCGGGGCGCTGCGGCGGATCCCGGCGGGCGCCGTCGTGACCGTGGACGGCTACACCGGCGACGTCGTCATCGAGCCCGGGCCGGACCGGGATCGACCGGCCGATCGTTCATCGCAGCGGTGATCAGGCGGGCGTCTCCTCCCGCATGCCCCACGGCATCCCGTAGGCGTTGAGCAGGTCGAGGAACGGCACGGCGTCGAAGGCCTCGGGCCCCAGGACGCCCGCACCGGACCACGTCCCGCGAGCGAGGAGCTCATAGGCGACGACCGGGTTGACCGCGGTCTGGAGGACGACCGCCTGCGAGCCGTACTCGGCCATGCACCACTGGTTGTCGACCACGTGGTAGAGGTAGACCTGGCGCGGCCGGCCATCCTTGCCGGTGCCGGTCACCCACAGTCCGGCACAGGTCTTGCCGTGCATCCGGTCGCCCAGGCCGGCCGGGTCCGGCAGGCATGCCGCCACGACGTCGCGCGGCGAGACCTCGCCGCCCTTGACCTTGACCGGGGTCGTCCGATCGAGGCCCAGCTTGTGGAGGACCTTGAGCACCTCGATGAACTCGTCGCCGAGGCCGTACTTGAAGGTGGCCCGCTTCGCCTTCGTCCAGCGCGGGATGAGCAGGACCTCCTCGTGCTCGACATGGACGCACTCGACCGGTCCGATGCCCTCGGGGAAGTCGAAGACCTCGGGCTCGCTGAACGGCGGCAGCGTGTACCAGCCGCGGCCGGTCTCCCAGACCACCGGCGGGTTGAGGCACTCCTCGATCGTCGTCCAGATCGAGAACCCGGGGGCGAAGTCGTAGCCGTCGACGACGAGGTTGGCGCCGTCGCGGACGCCGGCCTCGTCGATCTCGCTGAAGAGGTGGTCCTCGGCGTAGCGGGCGAAGACGTCGGAGAGGCCCGGCTCGACGCCCATCCCGACGAGCGCGAGGCGGCCGGCCGTCTCCCACGCGCCGGCCTTGGCGAACTGCTCGTCACCGAGCTTGACCCCCGGCAGCTCGTGGGGCCGCTCCGGATGTGGTTTCGAGAGCGACATCGCCATGTCCATGTAGTCGGCGCCTGCCTCGAGGCAGGCGTCGAAGATCGGCATGACGAACCGCGGATCGACGGCGTTGAGGACGTGGCTGATCCGGTGCTCGCGGATGAGGGCGACCATCGAGGCGGCGTCCGACGCGTCGACGCGCGCGCCGCTGAACCGAGCATCGCCTGGCACCTGGGCCAGCGCGTGCTCGACCCGCGCCGGGTCGTAGTCGGCCACCACCAGGTGCTCGAAGAAGTCGCGCCGGGCGGCGATCGCGACGACGGCCGTACCGACCCCGCCGGCGCCGATGACGAGGATGCGCATCACTGTCTCCATTCACTGCGTCCGAGCAGTCTCACCGGTGGCCGGCTGCCGCGAGCCACCGTCGCGGCAGCCGATCCGTCCGCTCATCCGGTCACGCGGCCGGGCTCGCCTCGTCGTAGACCTCGAGCTTCCGGCGGAAGAACGCCGGCGCCCGGACCCACCAGATGACCATCAGGATCAGCCCGAGCACCGCGAACCCGATCGACAGGGCGAGCGGGACGCTCATCCCGAACAGCGTCGCGCAGGTCGTCACGTCCTCGGGGTCGGTGCAGGTGTACGAGTAGAGCGGGTCGGTCAGGTCGGCGATCGACTTGAAGAACGCCCAGGCGAGGATGAGCCCGCCGGCCAGCGGCAGGAGGCCCATCCCGACGAAGTTCTTGACGCTCCGGAAGAGCACCCGGCGGTAGTAGATGGCGGCGGCGAAGCCGGTCAGGCCATAGTAGAAGGCGATCATCAGGCCGAGCGCCGTGAGCGCGTCGTAGTAGACGTTCTCCGAGATCAGCTTCAGGCCGACGTACCAGACGACCGACAGGACGCCCATCCAGATCGTCGCGTGGGTCGGGGTCAGGTACTTCGGGTGGACCTCCGCCCACATCTTCGGGAGCGCACCCTTGGCGCCCATCGAGAGCGCCGTCCGGGCGGTCGGCAGGATCGTCGTCTGGGTGGACGCCGCGGCCGACGACAGGACCGCGAAGATCATCACGTAGGTCCAGGGGAAGCCGAGGACCTCGTCGGCAAGGGCGGCGAGGACGTCGCCCTCACCCTGTTCGGCGAGGTACTCCGCGCCGTGCAGCGCCTGGGCGGTGATCGTCACGAGGACGTAGGTCGCCACGAGGATGAGCGTCGAGATGACGGTCGCCCGGCCCGGCTGCTCGGTCGGGTCGGCGCTCTCCTCGTTGACCGCCGCCGTCGTGTCCCAACCCCAGTAGATGAACAGGGCGATGAGGAGCCCGGCGGTGAAGGCGCTCATATCCCAGCTGCCGTCCTCGCCGATGATCGCGAGCGGGTTCAGCCAGTCGAGCGAGGGCATCACGGCCGTCTCGACCTGGCCGCCGTAGACCTGGGCGAGGCCGACGACGGCGAACGCGCCGAGGGTGACGAGCTCGATGGTGAGGAGGATGACCTGGGTCCGCGCCGACAGCTCGATCCCGCGGAAGCAGATCCAGGTCATCGCGGCGACGAACAGGACGCCGAGGGCGACGACCCCGAAGTCGACGGTCTGGCCCATGACGTCGACCGGGAAGACGGGGTTCTCGAACGGGTCGATGCCGAACAGGCTGAACGTGTACTGGGCGGCGACCTCGGCGAGGCTGGCGATGACGATGATGTCGGCGACGATGATCGCCCAGCCGGTCATCCAGCCGAGGTGCGGCCCCATCGCGCTGGTGACCCAGGTGAAGCTCGTGCCGCAGTCGGGATCGGCCCGGTTCATGTAGTAGTAGGCCATCGCGATGCAGAACATCGGGATGAACGCCACCCACATGATGGCCGGCGCCTGGAGGCCGACGAAGGCGGCGACGAGGCCCAGCGACACGGCGAGGCTGTAGGCGGGGGCGGTCGACGCGACCCCGATGACGATGTTGGAGACGAGGCCGAGGGCGCCGGCCTTCAGCCCCTTCGTGCCGGCTGCGCCGGCTTCCACCGGGTTCCCTGGACTGGCCGCCATGCTGGCCTCCTCCGGGACGCAACGACGCGGACCGAGATCGACGGGGGACGCCGGACCGGACCGTGGGCGGGCCCGATCGCGCTGCGGCCATGTCACGGCACGGGCAGGCAGCGCGGAAGGGTCGAGCGTCCCGAAGGGCCGGGCCCGCGGTCCCGACGGCCCGGGCCGGACCGCCGGGGTCGGGCGGCCGCGCTGGACGGACCCGCTATCGTCGGAGCATGGCCGACGATACCGACCGGACCTGGGAGCGATCGCCCGACGCGCTCGTCGCGCGGTTCGCGGCGATGCTCGAGGGGTTCCCCGCCGCCGAGCGGCGCCGGATGTTCGGCTACCCGGCGGCGTTCATCGGCGGCAACCTCGCGACCGCCCTCCACGGGCCGCGCTGGGTCGTCCGGCTCGGCGCCGACGACCTGGCCGCTGCAGGCGCGATCGGGGCGACCCCGTTCGAGCCGATGCCGGGCCGGCAGATGCGGGGCTGGCTCGTCCTGCCGACATCGGTCGTCGAGGCCGACGCGGCGCTCGCGGGGTGGATCGAGCGGAGCCTCGCCTTCGCCGCCTCGCTGCCGCCGAAGGAGTCGCGCCGTCGGCCGTGACATCGGTCACCGACCGCGCGTCATCCCCGCGTGACCAGCCAGCAGCGTCTCCGACCGCTCCGGTCCGCGCTCGCGATGGCGCTCGCGATCGGGCTCGGGGTCGGCCCGGGCTTCTTCCTCGGCGGGCCGATCCCGGTGACCGGGGCGCGAGCCGCCGGGCCCGGGTCGTTCGTCTTCGACCTCTACGAGGCGGATGACTTCTCGTCGCAGGCGACGAAGGTGACCTGCGTCGCCGGGGCGATGCAGACGATGACGAACATCATGTCGCCGGGCGCCGACCACAGCCGGGCCGGCCAGGACGAGCTGCACGCGCTCGCCGCCTCGCTGCGGGACCGCGGCGACGGGGCGATCGGCCCGATCGGCTGGGCCAGGGCCCTCGAGGGGGCCGGCTTCCATCGCTACGTCGTCCGCGTCTACCCGGACCTCGATACCGCCCTCGACGGCGCCGCCTTCGCCGTGCGGCGGACGGGGCGGCCGGCCGGGCTCCTCGCCTGGCGCGGGGTCCACGCCTGGGTGCTCCACGGGTTCCGGGCGACCGGCGACCCGCTCCTCGACCCGTCCGCCGAGGTCACCGCCTGGGCGATCAGCGACCCGTGGTACCCGCGGGTCAGCTCGATCTGGGGACGTTCGCAGCCACCGGACACGTTCTACGGCCGGGCGTACGTCGCCCGCCACTTCCTGGCGTGGACCAACCGGAGCGGGCGAGCCGTTGGCTGGACGGGACGGTTCCTCGTCGTCGAGCCGGCCCCGCCGCTCGGCCACTGGTGGCGTCTCGCCTGAGCGGGCGGACCACAGCGGGCGGGCCGCTGCGGGCGACCCGGGTTGCGGCCGGCTGCCCGTATCGGGCATCGTTGGGGTGTCACCGGTGTCGACGACCCATCGGCTCGTCCGCCGGCCGGAGCCCCGGAGCGTCATGGCCGGCATCCTCATCGTCGACGACGAGCAGCACATCCGCCTCCTGATCGAGCAGGCGCTCGAGGAGCTCGCCGACGAGGGCGTCGACCTCTTCACGGCCGCCGACGGCGAGGCGGCGCTCGACATCGTCCGGCACCAGGCGCCGACGCTCGTCTTCCTCGACGTGATGATGCCGCGCAGGAACGGCTACGACGTCTGCCGGACGATCAAGGGCGAGCTCGGGCTGACCGCGACGACCGTCGTGCTGCTGACCGCGAAGGGCCAGGTCGCCGACCGCGAGGCCGGCCTGGCGGCGGGCGCCGACCACTACCTGACGAAGCCGTTCGACCCCGACGAGCTCCTCGCGCTCGCCCGGTCGATCGTCGGCGCCTGAGGGCGCGCCGCCATGGCATCCGAGATCGAGCGCCTCGTCGTCCGCCACCGGCACGTCGCCCCGATGCTGTCGGCGCTCCTCGCCGGGACGAACGCGACGTGCATCCTCCGCGACCCCGACGGGACGGTCGTCCTCCACCGCGAGGGCCGCGACATCGGGACGGAGCGACAGGGCCCCTTCGCCGTCGTCGGCGACGGCCGCGAGATCGGGACGGTCGAGGGCGGGCCGCTCGCCCGGACGATCGCGACGATCCTCTCGTACGCGGTCTCGCGCGAGCTCGACAAGAAGGCGCTCGCCCGCGAGGCGCTCGACCGGTATCGCGAGCTGAGCCTCATCTACGACCTGGCCGGGACGATCGGTGCCGAGCTCGACGTGTCCGCCGTCGCCGACGCGGCGGTCGCCGAGGTCGGCCGGCTGCCGGCGGGGGCGACCGGCTTCCTGCTCCTCCTCGACGAGGCGACCGGGGCGCTCTCGGCGCCGGCTGGTTCGGCCGCACACGGGCGGATCATCGCCGGCCGGCTCGGCGTCGGGATCTGCGGACGGGTCGCGGCCTCGGGCAACGCCGAAGTCCTCAACATCCCCGCGGCCGACCCGGCCGCCGCGCCCGAGGAGCGCGCCGTCCCGGCGATCCTGTGCGCCCCGATGCGGGCGCACGGGCGGGTGGTCGGGATCCTCGGTGGCACGGCCGACGGACCGACCGAGTACCGGGCCGGCGACCTCAAGGTCGTCGAGGCGATCGCCGCCCTCGCCGCGCCGGCGCTCGATCACGCGCTCGTGCACGAGGCGGCGGTCCGCGAGGCGACGGCCCGGGAGCGGGCGCTCGAGGCGCGGGTCGCCCAGCTCGAGGGCGGCGACGCCGCCGGCTGACCGAGCGCCGCGCGATCCACCGATGGCGTCGACCGGCGGCCGGATCGGGCTTGGCCCCATCCTGCTCGGGATCGCGGGCTCGCTCGCCGTCCTCGCCTACCTGGTCCTCGAAGGGCCCGCCTGGCAGGGCGTCGCGATCGTCCTCGCGACGCTGTTCCCGGCCGGTCTCGCGCTCTACGGCCTCGGGGCCCGCCGGATCGCGGCCGACCTCCGGTCCGAGCGCGGCGAGCTCGTCGAGCAGCGGGCCGCCGCCGAGCGCTCGGCGGCCGAGAGCGAGCGGGTCGCGGCCGAGCTCCGGGCGACGAACGAGGCGATGCGCGGGCGGATGGCCGAGCTCACCGCGCTCAACGAGCTCGGGATCGCCCTCGCCTCGACGCTCGACCGCGACGAGCTCATCGATCGGGCCCTCGGCGCGGTCGTCGCCAACCTCCGCTTCGACCGGGCGCTCGTCCTGCTCGCCGACGAGGAGCGCGGCGTCCTCGGTCACGGTCGGAGCGTCGGCGGCTCGCCCGAGATGGCGGCCCTCGTCGCGGGGCTCGAGCTGCCGCTCGACCACCCCGAGTCGCAGCTCGTCGCGCTGTGGCGGGCCGACGGGCCGCTGGTCTTCCGCGACGTCGACAGCGACCCGTTCGAACCGAACCGGGCCTTCGCGCGAGCCCTCGGCGTGACCTCGTTCATGGGCACGCCGCTCCTCGCCAAGGGCCGACCGATCGGCGTCCTCGCCGTCGACGACCGGCACACCGAGCGGGCGCTCGCCGCGAGCGACGGGCCGCTCCTCTTCACCCTCGGCAACCTCCTCGCCGCAGCGATCGAGAACGCCCGCCTCTACGCCGCGGTCGAGGAGCAGGCCCGGATCCTCGAGGAGCGCGTCGCGACCCGGACGGCCCAGCTGGCCGACGCGGTCGAGGCCGCCCAGGCAGCCCGCGCGACGGCGGAGGCGGCGAGCGAGGCCAAGAGCGCCTTCCTCGCCAACGTCAGCCACGAGCTGCGGACGCCGCTGACCTCGGTCGTCGGCTTCTCGAAGATCAACCGGAAGCGGCTCACCGAGGTCGTCTTCCCGGCCGTCGTCTCGGACGACCCCAAGGTCGCCCGGGCGATCCGCCAGGTCGACGACAACCTCTCGATCGTCGTCGCCGAGGGCGACCGGCTGACGGCGCTCATCAACGACGTCCTCGACCTTGCCAAGATCGAGGCCGGGCGGTTCGAGTGGGCGATGGGGCCGGTCGAGGCCGGCGCGCTCATCGAGCGGGCGACGGCCGCGACCGCAGCGCTCTTCGCGACGACGGGCCTCGCCCTCGTCGTCGAGGTCGAGCCCGGGCTGCCGACCCTGACCGGCGACCGCGACCGGCTCATCCAGGTCCTCGTCAACCTGCTCTCGAACGCGGTCAAGTTCACGCCGGCGGGGGCCGTGACCGTGTCGGCCGGGCGGGCCGGCGACGAACTGGTCGTCTCGGTCCGCGACACCGGGGTCGGGATCGACCCGGCCGACCACGAGGCGGTCTGGGAGTCGTTCCGCCAGGTCGGCGACACGCTGACCGAGAAGCCGCGCGGGACCGGCCTCGGCCTTCCGATCTGTCGCGAGATCGTCGAGGCCCACGGCGGGCGGATGTGGCTCGAGAGTGCCGTGGGGACCGGCAGCACCTTCCGCTTCGCCCTGCCGATCGCGGGGGCGCCGGCGGCCGACGACGCACCGCCCGGCTGAGGCGCTGGTCCCGGGAGACCCGGCTAGGCCCCTGGCATGCGGACGGGGCGGCCCTCGCGGACCGCCCCGTCGCGGGACGCCTGATGGACCCGACCGTCGGCTGGGCCGACGACCGACCACCGGCTACGGCCCGATCGTCACCAGGCTCGCGCCGCCGTAGTCCGGGGACCAGTTGGGCGAGGCGCCCGACTTCCAGTAGCCGCTCCGGTAGTTCATCGCCGACGGCGGCGAGAACGACACGCGGTACTGGCCCGGGATCAGCCCGACCAGCGAGTACGCACCCGTCGCGCTCGTCTGGGCCGAGGCGTAGTCGTAGGCGCTGCCGTTGCCGCCGCTCGCCGTGACGTAGACGCCGGCGAGGACCGACGAGGTCGTCGTCGTGCCGCCGCGCACGACGCCGCTGATGGTGTGGCCGGTCTTGAGCTTGACCGTCCCGATGTCCCACAACGGCGTCGTGCCGTTGAGGGTCTTGTGATCGGCGTTGGCCTCGACGATGGGTCGGGAGGATCGATATGGCCCTCCCGACCCGGCCCGGCGGCATGGCGCCGGATGAGTCCGGCCCCCGCATGGTATCGACCCGACGCCAGCGGTCAAGAGGGGATGTGCCGGCCCGGGGCGGGAGCGCAACGGGCGGGCGTCGGGCGGGCGGCGGGCGCGACCGGTCCGTCAACCCTGGTCCGGGTCCCGCGCTGCACCCGGCTCGTCGAGCACGACCGCCGCGAAGACCGACAGCCGGACGTCGCCGCGCGTCCAGGCCCGGGCCGGCAGGCCGGCCTTCTCGCAGACCGCGTCGAGCATCGCCGTCTCGTCCCAGCCGAGGTCGCGGGCGACCTGCGGCAGGAGCAGCGCCCGGGCCCGCTCCCGCTCGACGACGATCCCGTGGGTCGCCGCGTCGTAGGCCGAGGCGTCGGGGATCGGGACGATCGGGCCGAGCGCCGAGACCTCGATCCGGACGAGCGGCAGCTCGTCGGGCCCGACGGGGGCGAAGCGGGGGTCGTGGCCGGCGGCCGACCGGGCCGCGTCGAGCAGGTTCTCCCAGAACGGTCGGTCGGCGTCGATCCGGCCCATGCACGAGCGGAGCCGGCCGTCGCGGGTGATCGTCACGAAGGCACCTGCCGGGCGGGCGAGGTCGGCCGGCAGCGTCGCCGGCCGGACGTCGAGCCGCTCGCCGAGCACGGCCGCCTCGACCCCCGCCCGGGCGAGCTGGAGGGCGACGGCGCGGGCGTCGGTCCCGAGTGCCGGGACCGGCACGTCGACCGCGGTCCGGGCCGGCGTGCCTTGCGCCGGGATCGGCTGGGTCGTCACCCCCGAAGCGTCGGACGACGGCTCCGCCGCCGCCAGTGCCGAACGGACGAACGGCTACGGCGCGATCGGGATCCCGGCGAAGCTGAGGCTCTCGACGATCGGGGTCGCCTCGGCGATGAGCGCGTCGATCGAGTCGCCGACGAAGTCGTCGATGTCGACGAAGACCGTCCCGCCGTCGGGCAGGTCGAGCAGGTACAGGCGGAGCCGCTCGCCGCCGGCGACGACCCAGCGGTAGTCGGCTTCGACGTTCACGAGCAGCGGCACCGTCGGCAGGCCCTCCGCGAACGGGCACGAGGCGGCCCAGCCGTCGACGATGCCGAGATCGAGCATCGGCCCGCGCAGCCCGGCCACGTTCGTCGTGACCGGATCGCTCACGACGAGGCCCGGCCGCTCCACGATCCAGGCCGCGATCGACGCGGCGTCGGCGCCGACGCCGGGTGCCGGCACGTCCGGGCAGTCGGGGTCCTGCGAGGCGGCTTGCGCGTCGCGAAAGAGATGGACGCCAAGGACCTCCGAACCGACCGGGGCGAGCCGCAGGTAGGCCGGGCTGTCGACCGCGATCCACCACCCCTCCGGCAGGGTGAACGTCACCGGCGGCTGGAAGGCCGTCGAGGTGTACGTCCCGGCCGGGAGCGCCGACGGAGCCGGGGTCCCGGCCGGGGTGCCGGAGCAGGCGGCGAGGACGATGGCGAGGGCGACCGAGCAGGCGGCCGCGAGCGCGGCTGGGCGGACGGCGGTCGAGCGCATGCCGCGATCGTATCGCGGCGGCCGGGCGATCGGCGCGATCAGGCGAGGATCCGCGACCGCGACGGGTCGTAGAACGGGCGGACGGACGTCCGCGCCGGATACCGGACGCCGGCGATCTCGACCTCGACGCGGGCGCCGTCGACCGCCTCGGTCGGCAACCCGGCCGGGTCCTCGAGCATCGCCAGCCCGACCGAGCCGCCGAGCGTGTGGCCGTACGCCCCGGCCCGGACGTAGCCGAGCCAGCGGCCGTCGCGAAGGACCGGCTCGTTGCCGTACAGGAGCGGCTCCGGATCCTCGACGAGGATCGGCACGAGCCGCCGGACCGGCGGGCCGCCGGCCGCCCGCGCCGCCAGGAGCGCGTCACGGCCGACGAAGCCGCCGGGCTTGTCCCAGGCGACGGCGAAGCCGAGCCCGACGTCGAGCGGCGTGTCGGTGTTGTCGATGTCGAGGCCGAGGTCGCGGTACGCCTTCTCGAGCCGCAGGCTGCCCATCGCGCCGAGGCCGACGTTGCGGTAGCCGAGGTCGGCCCCGGCCTCGAGCAGGGCGTCGTACACGGTCAGCGCGAGATCGGCCGGGACGTGGAGCTCCCAGCCGAGCTCGCCGACGTAGGTGACCCGCAGCGCGAGGACCCGGGCGTAGTGGACGTCGATCTCGCGGGCGGTCATGTACGGGAACGCCTCGTTCGAGAGATCGGCGCTCGTCAGCCGCCCGAGCAGCTCGCGCGATCGCGGGCCCTGGACGGTCATCAGGGTCGTGCCGGACGTGACGTCGGTCACCGTCACGTGGGCGTCGCCGGCGTGGCGCAGGATCCACGGCCCGATCCGCCGGTGGACGAGGTCGGTGACGACGACGAGGAAGCGGTCCTCGGCGAGCCGGGTCACCGTCAGGTCGGCCTCGATGCCGCCCTTCGCGTTCAGCCACTGGGTGTAGACGACCCGCCCGACCGGCACGGCGACGTCGTTGGCGCTTACGAGGTCCAGGATGCGCTCGGCGTCGCGGCCCTGGACGAGGAGCTTCGCCATGACCGACATGTCGAGCATCCCCACGGCCTCGCGGACGGTCCGGTGCTCGGCCGCCTGGAGCGGGAAGGACGCGTCGCGGCCCCAGCCCGTCTCGACCTCGACGTGCGTCCCCGGCGGCGCGAACCACTCGGGATACTCCCAGCCCGACGAGACGGCGAAGTGGGCGCCGGCCTCGGCGAGCCGATCGTGGATGACCGAGCGGCGGACGTTGCGGGCCGAGCGCGGGTGCCAGTTCGGCCAGGCGGCGTCGCCGAAGAGCGCGCCGAGCTGCTCGACCGTCCGGTCGGCCCGGAAGCGACGGCTCGTCTCGAAGGCCTGGGTCCGGCCGACGTGCATCCCGATGACGTCGACCGGCGGGACGCCGTCGACGATCCACTGGGCGATCGCGCTGCCGACCCCGCCCGAGAGGAGGATGCCGAGCGAGTTCAGGCCGGCCGCGACGAAGTAGCCGCCGAGCTCGGGAGCCTCGCCGAGCTGGGGCATGACGTCGGGGGTGAAGCTCTCGGGGCCGCAGAACATCGTCCGGATGCCGGCGTCGTGGAGCGACGGAAAGCGGTCCATCGCCCGGGCCAGGTACGGACCGATCCGCTCCCAGTCCGGCGGCAGGCTGGCGAAGGCGATGTCGGCCGGGATCCGGTCGAGCGACCACGGCCCCGCGACCGGCTCGAACAACCCGACCAGGATGCCGCCGCCCTCCTCGCGGTAGTAGCCGTATCGATCGGGGTCCTCGACGATCGGCAGGTCCGGGTGGGCCCACTCGACGGCGTCGGTGATGAGGTAGTAGTGCTCCGCCGCCTGGAGCGGGACCGAAACCCCGGCCGCCGCGCCGACCTCGCGGCCCCAGATCCCGGCGGCGTTGACGACGTGCTCGCAGGCGATCGTGCCGTGGTCGGTGACGACGCCGGTCACCCGGCCGCGGGCCGTCGTGACGCCGGTCGCCTCGACCCCCTCGAGGATCCGGGCGCCGCCCATCCGGGCGCCCTTCGCGTAGGCCATCGTCAGGTCGGCCGGGTTGACCCGGCCCTCGTCGGGCACGTAGAACGCGGCGAGGACGTCGTCGGTCCTGGCGGCCGGCCAGAGCCGCCCGAACTCCTCGGCCGACAGCTCCTGGTCGTCGACCCCGAACCCGCGGGCGAAGGCGGCCTCCCGCCGGAGCGTCTCGAGCCGCTTCTCCGACGACGCGAGGTGGAGGTGGCCGATCGGCCGGAACCCCGTCGCCTGGCCGGTCTCCGCCTCGAGCGAGACGCACAGGTCGCGCGTGTAGCGGGCCATCCAGAGCAGCGTTTCCGACGCCATCCCGGCCGAGGTGATGAGCCCGGCGGCGTGCCAGGTCGTGCCGGCGGTCAGCCGGCGGCGCTCGAGGAGGACGACGTCGCGCCAGCCGAGCTTCGTGAGGTGATAGGCGATGCTCGCGCCGATGACCCCGCCGCCGATGACGACGACCCGGGCCTGGTCCGGGAGGGTCGCCATGCCGTGTTCGGTCGACTCGCCCATCGCGCTCGTCCTCGCTGCGTGCCGCGGCCGTCCTTCGTGGTCGGTCCGGCCTTCGGTCGTGGGGGTGATGCTAGTCGCCGCCGGGCCGGAGACGATCGGCGGTTGCGTGCACCGATGCGGGCGATGCCGAGGTCGGCTGGCACGCTCGCGTAAGCCGCAGCCAAGGGGCGCGCACGATGCTGCGTGGATGGACCCGGTCCGGTTCGGTCTCTCCATTCGGGCTCTGCGTCGCGGTCGCGGCTGGACCCAGCGGCAGCTCGCGACGGCCGCGGAGATGTCCAGCTCCGCGGTGTCGCGTGTCGAGCGCGGCCGCGCGGACCGGCTCTCGGTGCGGGCGCTCGTGTCGCTCGCCGGCGCCCTCGGAGCGCGCGTATCGGTGCGGGTGCTGTGGCAGGGCGAGGAGCTCGACCGGCTCCTCGACGGTGACCACGCCCGACTCGTGGAGTGGGTGGTCCGGCGCCTGGCATCGGAGGGCTGGATCGCCGTCCCCGAGGTCACGTTCCAGATCCGCGGCGAACGCGGCTCGATCGACGTCCTCGCGCGGCAGCCTGCGACCGGTCACCTGCTGGTCGTCGAGGTCAAGTCCGTCGTCCCGGACGTGCAGGCGACGCTGGCCGGCATCGACCGCAAGGTGCGGCTCGCGCCGATGATCGCCCGAGAGCGCGGCTGGGCGGTCAGCTCCGTGTCCCGGATCCTGGTCCTGCCCAACGACCGCACCGCCCGCCGGCGCGTCGACCGGTTCGCGGCGACGTTCGCTCGAGCGTTCCCGGCGAGGACGGTCGAGCTCCGGCGGTGGATGGCGGCCCCCGACGGGGCCGTGGCCGGGGTGATGTTCGTGTCAGATGCCACCCAGGCGGGAGCTCGTCACCGGGTCCGTACGGCGTCGGGCGCAGCCAAGTTCGAGCGGTGAGGCGGATCGCTGACAGCTGCCCGCTACGCGGGCAGACGACCCGAAGCCCGTGATCAGCGCCCGCCCGAGGAGCAGATGTCACCGACGCGCGGCCGCCCGGCGATCGCGAAACCGAGTCCCGTGACCATCGCCCGCGGGAGAGGATCGTTGCCGCGAACGACGCTCAGGCGCGGCTCGATCGCGGGCGCGGCTCGACCGGGGTCGCCGGGCCGGGCGGCTCGGCCGGGCGGCGCGCTCAGCTGGGGCCGCCGGGGCCGGATCGCCGCCGCGCTGGGGCCGCCGGGGCCGCGGCTCGCTCAGAGGTCGGCGACGTCGACCAGGCCGCGCCGGATCGCGTACTTGAGCAGGTCGAGGCGGTCGTGGAGGTCGAGCTTCTCCATGAGCTGGGCCCGGTAGTTGTGGACCGTCTGCTCGCTCAGGTGGAGGATCGTCGCGATCTCCCGGTTCGTGTGGCCCACGGCGGCGAGGAGCATGACCTCGCGCTCGCGCTCGGAGAGCGTCTCGTAGGGGTCCTCCGAGGCCTCGTGCGGCGACCGGAGGACGTACGTGTTCACCATCCGGGTGACGATCGACGGGCTGACGTAGGTCTGGCCGTGGCCGACCGACCGGATCGCGGCGACGACGTCGGCCGGCGTGGCCTCGCGGTCGAGGAAGCCGTCGGCTCCGGCCTTGAGCGCGACCGAGAACTGCTCGCCCGCGCAGCGGCATTCGAGGGCGATGACCCGGACGTCGGGCCGACCCGCCCGGACCGCCTCGAGCATCTCGATCGTCGTGCAGCCGACCGGACCGAACGGGCTGCACTCGACGACGACGACGTCGGCGGCGGACCCCTCGACGGCCTCGCGAAGTCCCTCGCGGGCCACGACCTGGTCGACCACCGCGAGGTCCGGCTCGGCGTCGATCGCGGCCCGGAAACCGGCGAGGAGCATCGGGAAGTCGAAGATCGCGAGCAGGACGCCGATCCGTCGCCCGTCGCCCGTCGCTCGACCTGCCGCGGTTCGCTGGTCCATCGTCATCCCGCTGGGCACCGGGAATCGCGGCGGGACGTGGCCGCCACCCCGGTGGGACCCACTATCGACGGCGACGACGACGACGCCCCCGTGCCATCCGTCCCGATGGGCGGTCCGGGCGGTCCGGGCCGTCCGGCCGGTGCCCGCGGACACGGACGAGCACGATGGCCCGCTCACCCGAACGGGGGGATGCGCGGTCGCCCTCGCTGCGCTGACATGGACGCCCGGGGTCGGTACCATCACCTCGACACGCCGAGCGCCACCACCACGAGCGCCGGCGCGACCCCACCATCGCCAGACTGGCGTCAGGAGGCCGTTATGACCGTCGGGCCGCTCGAGTACATCATCGTCGGCTTCAAGGGCAACAGGTTCGACGGGTCGATCGCCCGCGAGATCGCCAAGGTCTCCGAGCAGAAGATCATCCGGATCGTCGACGCCGTCATGATCGCCAAGGACGTTGAGGGCAACGTCGCCGTGGTCGAGTTCGACAACAAGGACGATCCCCGGTTCGCCGACTTCGCGCCGCTCTTCGCCGACCTCGCCGGACTCCTCACGCCGGAGGACATCCTGACCCTGGCGGAGGAGATCCCGGCCGACACGTCCGCCCTCGCGATGCTCTTCGAGCATCGCTGGGCCGTCGACATCAAGGACGCCATGGCGGCCGCCGGCGGGTTCCTCGTCGGGCGCTCCACCGTCGCCCCGGAGGTCCTCGCCGAGCTCAACGACGAGCTCGAGGCCGCGCTCGCGGCGACGGCCTCCTGAGCGTCGACCGCGACCGACCGACCACCACAGCGCCAGACCGAAGGAGAGCAGACCGATGATGCGACGACGCGGCCGACCCCTCATGCGTGCGGCGGCGACGACGGCCGTCGTGGCCGGCACCGCCGGGGCCGTCCACCACCACCAGGAGCAGAAGTACGCGAAGCAGGCCGCAGAGCAGGCGGCCGCCCAGCAGGCGGCAGCGCCCGTCTACGTGGAGGTGCCCGCCGAGCCGGCCCCGGCTGCCCCCGCCTTCGACATGGAGGCGCTCAAGCAGCTCGGCGACCTGCACACGGCCGGCGTCCTCACCGACGAGGAATTCGCGGCCGCGAAGGCGAAGCTGCTCGCCGGCGGCTGAGGCCCGACACCCCACCCCGCAGCTTGGACGCCCCGGTCCCGGACCGGGGCGTCCGTGCGTCCGGAGCGTCAGGCCGATGACCGACGACCGCGAAACCGTCGCCGTCCGCGAGCTGGCGGGTCGGCTCGTCCACCGGTTCGTCCCGATCGTCACCTGGCTGCCGGCCATGTCGGGCGCCGACCGGCGGGCCGAGCTCCTGCCCGCCATCACCTCGTGGGGGGTGATGGTGCCGGTCGCCCTCGCCTACGCGGGCCTCGCCGGCGTCCCGCCCGAGATCGGCCTCATCACCGCCTTCGCCGGACTCGCCGGGTACGCGGTCTTCGGCACGAGCCGCCATGTCAAGGCGACGACGAGCTCGACGATGGCGATCATGTCGGCCTCGGTCGTCGGCGCCATGGCGGTCGGCGACCCCGAGCGGTATCTCGCCCTGACCGCCGGTCTCGCGCTCGTCGTCGGGGTCATCCTCGTCGCCGCCGGCATCGCCCGGCTCGGGTTCATCGCCGATTTCCTCACCCGGTCGGTCGTGACCGGCTTCATCTTCGGCCTGGCGATCACGATCATCATCGGCCAGCTGCCCAAGCTGTTCGGCGTCCCCGGCGGCGGCAGCGGCGCCATCGACGAGCTCCAGGTCTTCCTCGGCCAGCTCGACCAGACGAACCCGTACACCCTCGCGGTCGGTGGGCTGGCACTTGCGCTCATCCTCGGGCTGCGGCTCGTCGCGCCGCGCGTCCCGGGGCCCCTGCTGGCCCTGGTCCTCGGGATCGTCGCGGTGACCGCGTTCGACCTCGTCGCCCGGGGCGTCAGCGTCGTCGGGGCGATCGACACGGGGGTGCCGCTGCCGGGTCTGCCAGACATCTCGCTCCTCGACATCCCGTACCTCGCCGCCGGTGCGACCGGCATCGTCTTCCTCGCGGTCGGGGAGTCGCTCGGGGCTGGTCGGGCATTCGCCGCCCGCCACCGCTACGACATCGACCAGGACCAGGAGCTGGTCGCCCTCGGTGCCGCCAACGTGTCGACCGGCCTGTTCGGCGGGTTCACGGTCGATGCGAGCCTCTCGCAGACCGCGACCGCGGAGGCGGCCGGGGCCCACACCCAGCTCAGCTCGCTCATCACGTCCGGCCTCATCCTGGCGACGGCCCTCGTGCTCGCGCCGCTGTTCACGAACCTGCCGGACGCGGTCCTCGGGGCGATCGTCATCGCCGCCGTCCTCGGCCTGATGGACGTCGGCGAGCTCCGTCGGTACGCCGCGACCCGCCGGACCGACCTGCTCCTCGCGATCGTCGCCATGATCGGCGTCGTCACGACGACCGTCCTGACCGGGCTCGTCATCGCGGTCATGCTGTCGCTGACGCTGCTCCTGTACCGGGCAAGCCGGCCCTACGTCGCGACGCTCGGTGCGCTCGACGACCCGGCGATGACGTTCGCCGACCTCGAGCGGCACCCGGGAGCGCGTGCGGTCCCCGGTGTCCTCGTCCTCCGGATCGATGCCCCGCTCTACTTCTTCAACGTGAACGTGGCGCGGGTCGCCATCCGCGACGCGGTCCGGGCCGGCGATCCGCGGCCGGCGGCCGTCGTCCTGGCCATCGGCGCGACGGCCGACATCGACGTCACCAGCGGCGACACGCTCCGTCAGATCGTCACCGAGCTCCGCGAGGAGGGGACCGACGTCCACTTCGCCCAGGTCCGCGGGTCCGTCCGCGACCGGATGCGGCGGATGGGCCTGATGGACCTCATCGGCGAGGACCACGTCCACCTCTCGATCGCGCCGGCGGTCGTGTCTGCGACGGCTGCGGCGGCGGCGAGCGTGACGGCCGATGGCGCGGGACCGACATCCGATGAAGCCGCATCGGTCGGCGATCCGCCCTCAGCCTGACGCGGGCGGATCCGCCGGCGTCGGCCCCGGGCCTGGCGCGCCCGCCCGCCATGCCCGCACCGAGCGGAACCGAGCCGGGGCGTGGACCACGAGGTAGTAGGCGATGGTGGCGTACGCGGCGCCGGCGATCGCATCGATGACCCAGTGGTCGCCGGTGATACGCGACGTGGAGCGACGGGAACGCCGCGGGCTGCCGGGCATCGCCTACCTCAAGCCCGGTGCGTTCGAGGAGCTGGCCGCGGCGCTCGGCTTCGACGGGCGCTAGGAGCCGCTCGGCGAGGAGCAGGTCCACCGCGTGGAGCCCCGGTCGCCGCACCTCGCCCTCGTCATGCTCGCCGGGCTGCGGGACGATCCGCGGGGGTCGAGCTCATTCTCCACCGAGCCTCCATCGTCCGTCCACGACCGCTCCGCGGGGCGGGCGGAGCATCGAGGGCGTCGTCGGAGGACCGGCGACCCCCGTCCGGGACGGGGTCCACGCGAACCACGAGGCGACCGATGAAGCAGCTCATCCTCACCCTGACGGTGGCCGGCGCCGCCGTCCTCGTCCTGACGGCCGGTGCGAGCGCCGCTGGGCCGAGCGCCGCCGGCCTCGGCTCGGGCGACCCGGGCCCGGATCGATCCGCGGCCGCGGCGCCGATGACCGGCGACCCCGTCTTGCCCGCGGCCGACGGCCGAGGCGCCGCGTCGGACGTCCTCGCCGACCTCCTCGACCTCACCAACGACGAGATCATGGCGCTCCGGCACGACGGGCTGTCGCTCGCCCGGATCGCCGAGCGGCAGGGCGTCGACCCGCAGGTCCTGGTCGACGCGCTGACGGCGCGCTGGACGGAGCGGATCGAAGCGCGCCTCGTGGTCGGGGCGATCACCGCGGCCGAGGCCGAGACGCTTCGGGCGAACGTCGCCCTCCAGGCCAAGGCGATGGTCTACCAGGTGCCGCTGGGCGGGATGCGCGGCGGGGCCGTCGGGGCGGGCCCGGGATCGGGGATGGGCAACGGACCGGCCGACGGGACCGGCGGCGGGTACGGCGCCGGCAACAGGAACAGCGCCGACAACGGCGCCGGGAACGGTGGCGCGGGTCGCGGGATGGGCAACGGCGCCGGGAACGGTAGCGGCGCCGGGAACGGTGGCGGCGCCGGGAACGGTGGCGGTGGCTGCGCCGCCGGTGCCGGTGGGTAGGCGCATCGGACACGCCGCGGACGACGGCCGGGCCCCGGACGGGTCAGGCCGTCTACGATGCCCCTGATGGCGCGCATCCTCGTCGTCGACGACGAACCCCACATCCTCGAGGTCGTCCGCGGCTATCTCGTTCGGGATGGTCACGACGTCGTCACCGCACCGGACGGCGACGCGGCGCTCGCCCGCGCCGCCGAGGTGACGCCCGATCTCCTCGTCCTCGACGTGATGCTGCCCGGCCGATCCGGGTTCGACGTCCTCCGCGAGCTCCGCCGGTCCGGGTCGACCGCCGGGGTGATCTTGCTCACTGCCCGCGACGACCTCGTCGATCGTGTGGCGGGGCTCGAGATCGGTGCCGACGACTACGTCGTGAAGCCCTTCGAGCCGCGCGAGCTCGTCGCTCGCGTCGGGGCGGTCCTGCGCCGCCTCGCCGACGCAGCGGTTCCCACACCCGACGGTCCCCCGGTCGGCGACCGGGTCGCCCCGGGCGTCGGCGCGGACGTCCTCGCCTTCTTCGACCTCGAGGTCGATCCCGGCGCCCGCGAGGTCCGCCGCGCCGGCCGCGACCTCGGCCTCACCCGCGCCGAGCTCGACCTGCTCCTGGCGCTGGTCGGCCATCCGGGCATCGCCCTGACCCGGGAGCAGCTCGGGGGACTCGTGTTCGGCGAGTCGTTCGACGCCTTCGACCGGACGATCGACAGCCACGTCAAGAACCTGCGACACAAGCTCGGGGTCCGCCCGGATGGCGGGCCGTACATCGAGACGGTCCGCGGCACCGGCTACCGCGCGGCGCGACCGTGAGCCCGCCCTCGAGCGCATCGGGCGGCGGGGCCGGGCGGACTCCGGGCATCGTCCCGCGCGGGATCCGGCCGCGGCTGGCCGCGGCGTTCGCCGTCGTCGCGCTCATCAGCGCCCTCGCGGTCGCCGTCACCGTGCCGACGATCGTCACCCGGGGCTTCGAACGGATGCAGGCGCTCGCCGACGCGACCGATGGCTCGACCACCGGCGGTGGCCAGGGGCACGGGCAAGGCGGCGGCGGCGGCGCCGGCGCGGGTGGCGGGGGCGCGGGTGGCGGGGGCGCGGACGCCGGTCGCGGCCCGGGCGGCGTCTACGCCCAGCAGGTCCAGCAGGAGACGATCCTGACCGTCGTCGCGGTGGCCGCGCTCGCGGTCGTCGTCGCCTCGGCGGTCGGCTTCGTCCTCGCCGCCCGCCTGACCTCGCCGCTGCGACGGCTCGAGACGACCGCGGCGGCCGTCGCGGCGGGCGACCTGGGTGCCCGCTCGGGGATGGCCGACCGGCCCGACGAGATCGGCTCGCTCGCACGCTCGTTCGACGCGATGGCCGACGACCTCGAGCGGTCCGAGGCGGCCCGGCGGCGCTTCTTCCAGGATGCCGCCCACGAGATGAAGACGCCGCTGGCGGTCATCGACGCGACCGCGGCGGCCGTGCTCGACGGCGTGTTCGAACACGACGACCGCCACCTCGCGACGATCCGCGACCAGGCCCGGCTCCTCGGCCGGATCGTCGACGACCTGCGGACGATCAGCCTCGCCGAGGCCGGCGCGCTTCCGCTCGAGACGGGCCCGGTCGACGTACCCGGCCTCCTCGACGGGCTCGCCCGCTCGTTCGAGGCGCGCGCGACGGCGCTCGGCGTCCGGATCGAGATCGCCCCCGCGCCGCCCGGGCCGGCGGTCGCGATCGGCGATCCGGACCGACTCACCCAGGCGCTCGGCTCGCTCCTCGACAACGCGTTCCGCCATGGCGCCGCGGGCGGCCGGATCGAGCTGGCGTGGACGACGTCGCCGGGCCGCGTCCGGATCGCCGTGCGGGATCACGGACCGGGCATCGCCCCGGACGATCAGGCGCGCGTCTTCGACCGGTTCTACCAGGTCGACGAGGCCCGCGACCGCGGGAGCGGGACGTCGGGCCTCGGTCTGGCGATCGTCAAGGCGCTCGTCGAGGCGCAGGGCGGGACCGTCGGCGTCGAGGCCCCGCCCGACGGCGGGACGAGGGTATGGATCGAGGTGCCGGCGGCGCGGTAGCGCGGCGGCCACACACGGCGCGTCGTCGACGCATCATCCATCGGCCCTTCATCGGCCCTTCATCGGCTCTCCATCGGCACCCGCGATAACGACGGAGCACGTCCCGTCACCGGAGGTCCGCCGCCCATGTCTGCCGTCCCCGGCACTCGCCCGCTTCCGACCGCCATCCGACGACCCCGTCGCGGCCTGGCCGCGCTGCGTGGCGTCCAGGGGTTCCGACGAGCCGTCCAGACGGCGACCGCGCTCCTCGTCGCCTGGCTCATCGTCGCGCGCCTGGCGTCGACGCTGCGGGGGCCGGACGCGCCGACGGCGCCCGAGGCGCTCTGCCCGCTCGGTGGCATCGAGACGTTCGCGACGTTCGTGATGACCGGCGGGTTCGTCCAGCACGTCCACCTCTCGAACGTCGTCCTTGCCGTCGCCGTCCTCCTGACGGCGTTCTTCGCCCGCGGCGCGTTCTGCGGCTGGGTCTGTCCGCTCGGCTTCCTCCAGGACCTCGTCACCGGGCTGTCACGCGCGCTCCAGCGACGGTTCCCCCCGCTCCGGCGCGGCGTCCGGTCGCTCGAGCGCCGGGCGGCGCCGCTCGCCGTCATCGATCGGCCGCTCCGGCTCCTGAAGTACGTCGTCCTCGCCTGGGCGATCGGCGGGGCGGCCGTCCTCGGGGACCGGCGAGTAGGGACCCGCTACGCGGCGGCCATCCGGGCCGCTGCCGCCATCCGCTCGGCGACGGCGCTCCGCTGGACCTTCCGGGTATGCGTCCGAGGGAAGTCGGGCTCGGGGAAGACGGCGTGCTCCACGACCCGCTGGTGCAGGGCGAGCCGGCCGTTCGCCGCCCGGACGGCGGCCGCGACGGCGGCCGCTTCGTCGGGCACCGGGTCCGGGAACGCCGCGTCGGGCCGATAGGCGAGCGCGATCCGGCCGCCGCCGGCGTCGTAGACGACCGGCTCGACGAGCCCCTCGGTGACGAGCGCCGCCTCGACATCCTCGGGATGGACGTTCATGCCGTTCGGCAGCGCGATGAGGGACCGCGTCCGGCCGATCAGCCGGAGACTACCGTCCGCGTCGAGCTCGCCGTAGTCGCCGGTCCGGTACCAGCCGTCGGCGGTGAACGCGGCGGCGGTCGACTCGGGGTCCTCCCAGTAGCCCGCGAAGACCGACGGGCCGCGGACGACGACCTCGCCGTCCGGCTCGACCCGCAGCTCCGTCGGCGGCAGCGACCGACCGACGCGGTCGACCGGCGCACGGCCGCGGAAGTTCGTCGTGACGAGGCCGGCCTCGGTCGAGCCATAGCCCTGGATGACCTCGACCCCGAGGGCCTCCCAGCTCCGCTGCAATGCGGGCGAGAGATAGGCCGCCGAGCACATCACCAGCCGCAGCTCTCCGCCGAGCGCGTCGTGGACCTTGCGGAAGAGGCGGCGCCGCATCGGCACGGGCAGATAGCGCGCGACCCGGAGGGCGCGCCGGAACGTGCGACCGCTGCCGCTCCTGTCGGCCTCCCGCCGGATCGCCCCGAAGAGCAGCTCGAGGACCTGCGGGACGACGACGAGGGCGGTCGCCCGGTGGCCCTTGATCGAGGCCCCGATGACGTCGGGCCGGAGCGTCGTGATGTACTCGGTCTCGGCGCGGGCGGCGACGGCGTAGATCAGCCCGGCCACCTGCTCCATGATGTGCGACAGGGGCAGGATCGAGACGAAGCGGTTGCCGCCGGCGGGGATCGTCGCGAGGCACCGGATCGTCGAGGCGAGCAGCATCGACTGGGTCACCGTGACCCCCTTCGGGTTGCCCGTCGAGCCCGACGTGCACAGGATCTCGAGGGGCAGGTCGGGATCGGCCGGTGCTCGCGCCGCGAGCGCCGCGACCGCCTCGGGCGGCGGCTCGTCGACGAGGGCGTCGAGGTCGACGACGGGCAGGCTCGCCAGCCGCGGGATGGTCACCGGCTCGAGCGTGCTGCCGGTCCCGAGCAGGATCGCCGACGGCTCCGTCAGCGCCGCGATCCGATCGATCGTGTCGGCGGTCATCCGGACGTCCAGCGGGACGAGGACGACGTCCGCCCGACCGGCCGCGAAGAGGGCCGCGGCGAAGCCGGGTCCGGGCGCGCCCTGGACGAGGATCCGGGACCGTGGCTCGGCCGCGGCCGCGAGCCGGGCGGCGGCGTTGGCGACGGCTCGGCCGAACTCGGCCATGGTGAGCGAGATCTCGCGGGTGCTCGAGGACCGGACGCCGAGGAACGGCGCCGACGCCGACTCGGCGACGGCCTCGTCGAGGAGCTCAGGCAGCGTCCGCGGCAGCACCGCAGCGGCGGCGACGGGTGGATGGGGCACGGTCGAGCCTTCCATGCGATCGCCGGCCGGGCGGACAAGGGCCCACTCGGGCTCCGGACGCTGGGGCGGCGAGCATACTCCCTACGCCGCCGGAGCACCTCGCCGCGGGGCCTCCGTTCAGGGGGTCGCGTCCAGGGCCGTGCCGGCGAGCCTACGGTCGGGCCGGGCCGAAGGTCAGATCAGCCAGAGCTCGGTCTGGCGGCCGTCGAGGAACGCGCAGCCCGCGTCGTCGAACCAGGCGTCCTCCTCGAGCATGAACTGGACGACCTGGCCGTCCCACTCCGGCACCGCGGCCCTGGCCTGGAGCTCGATCGAGTACGCCGTCGACGGCCACAGCGGGTGATCGCCCTGCCCGGCGACGCCGTCCTGGGCGTCCCACAGGCCGATCGTCGGACCGGCGGCATGGCCGTGGACGCCGATCGGGTGGCTGTAGATCAGGCCCTCCAGCCCCTCGGCGGCCGCGGCCTCGCGGGTCAGGCGGAGGAGCTCGTTGCCCGTCCGGCCGGTCGCGAATCGGGTCATCAGCAGGTCCTGGAGCCGGTTGGCCAGGGCCATCCCCCCGACGAGGCCGGCCGGGGCCCGCGTCTCGCCGGGCCGGAGGACGTAGGCGTGTTGCTGCTGGTCGGTGCAGTAGCCGTCGGCCACGATGCCGAAGTCGACGTGGACGAGGTCGCCCGGCTCGATCGTCGTCTCGCCCGGCCTCCCGGCGAACGAGTCGCGGGCCGCGCCGCCGCGGCGCTGGACGCTGCAGGTCGGTTGGAACCACGACCCGAAGCCGTCCGCGTGGACGGCGTTCCGGAGCCACCACTCGACGTCGGCGGTCGTCGTCGCACCGGGCGTGACGACCTCGCGGGACAGGGCCTGCCGGAGGTACCCGTGGGTCTCGCGACAGGCGTCGGCGAGGATGGCCCGCTCCTCGGGCAGGCGGGTCTCGAGCCAGCCGATCGCGGCGACGTCGGCGCCGACGACCCGCGAAGCGAGCGCCGGCGGCAGGTGCTCGAGGAGCTCGGCCCGCTCGGAGGCCGATAGCCCGTCGGCCAGCGGGAACACGGTCGAGGTGTTGACGCCGATGCGACCGGGATCGGCCTCGGCCAGCAGCTCCGCCAGCCGCGCCCACTGGTCCGGCTGGGCCCCCGGGTCCCACGCGGACGGGAAGGCGTCGCCGACCGCGTAGCGGGCGACGGCCATCCGTCGCACGCCGCCGGCGGTCCGGAGGAAGAGCAGGATCGTCCGCCGCCGGGCCGTGTCGAGCCAGGTGGCCGGCAGCATCGTCTGGAGGACCGGGTCCTCGTTGTACTCGCGGGCCGTCACGACCCAGGCGTCGAGCTCCGCCCGGTCCATAAGGGTCGGGACCAGCGCGTCGAGGCGGGCGGCGAGCAGGCGGTCGTGCGCATCGGCCCGGGCCCGGAGATCGAGGATCACCGCTGTCGCCTCAATCGACCGTCAGCGTCTTCGAGAGGTTCCGCGGGAAGTCCGGGTCGATGCCGCGGAGCACGCTCATCCGGTACGCGAGCAGCTGGAGCGGCAGGACGCCGAGCAGCGCGCTGACCTGCGGGTCCGACCGCGGGATCGGCACGAGGACGTCGCCGTTGGCGCGCAGCCGCGGGTCCTCCTCGGCGACGGTGATCGTCCGGGCTCCGCGGACCTTGACCTCGTTGATCCCGCTGATGATGAGCGGGGTGTCGTCGGGCCCGGCGACGAAGATGATCGGGAAGCCCGCCGTCACCGCGGACAGCGGGCCGTGCTTGAACTCGGTCGAGAGCATCCCCTCGCAGTGGGCGTAGGTGATCTCCTTGAGCTTGAGCGCCCCCTCGAGGGCGATCGGGTAGGTCGCGCCGTAGCCCAGGCAGTACAGGTCGTCCCAGCCGTTGATCTCGCCCGCGATCGCCTCGATCGGCTCGGCCACCACCGCGAGCGTCTCCTCCATGAGGTCGGGCACCCGGGCCAGGGGGCCCGTGTCCCGGCCCGCCAGGCGGTAGGCGAGATAGAGGAACGTCAGGACCTGGTTCGTGAACGTCTTGGTGGCCGGGACGCTGATCTCGTAGCCGCAGCCGAGCGGCAGGCAGATGCTGGCGGCGCGGGTCAGGGTCGACCCGACGACGTTGGCCAGGCCGAAGCTGGCGAGACCCTGCCGCTCGGCCGCCTCGAGGGCGTTGAGGACGTCCTTGGTCTCGCCCGACTGGCTGACGAAGATCCCGACGTCCTCGGGCCCGACCGCCGGCGCGTACTGGGCGATGAACTGCGGCGCCAGCACCGGGATCGCCGCCCGCCCGGCGAGCTGGGCGAGGTACACCGAACCGGCCAGCGCGGCGTGGTAGCTCGTGCCGCAGGCGATCAGGTAGAGGTGCCGGGCGGTCCGCATCCGTTCGATGAGCGGCGCCACGTCCGGGCTCGCGTCGAGGAGGTGGAGGAGCTCGCGGGCGACCTGCGGCTGCTCGTGGATCTCCTTCTCCATGAAATGCGCGTAGCCGCCCTTCCGGACGGCGTCCATCGACTCGGTGACGACCTCGACCGGGCGGTCGACGAGGCCGCCGTCCGCGACCGAGCGCACCTCGACCCGGTCGGGCCAGAGCGTCACGATCTCCCCGTCGAGCGGCCGGACCACGTTCCGCGTCAGCGGCAGGATCGACGGCAGGTCCGACGAGGCGCAGGTGAAGCCGTCGCCGATCCCGACGACGAGGCCCGAGCCCTTCTTGAAGGCGAACAGCCGGTCGTCGTCGGCCCGCCCGATCACGAACGCGTAGTCGCCTTCGAGGTCGTCGTAGGCGAGCCGGATCGCGTCGACGAGCTCGTGGCCCCGCCGGACGTACCGCTCGACGGCATGGACGCACGACTCGCCGTCGTTGTCCGATCGGACGGTCATCCCCTCGGCCATGAACTCGGCGCGCAGCTCGACGTTGTTGACGACGTTGCCGTTGTGGGCCCCGACCATCGCGCCGTCCGAGTCGAGGTGCGGCTGGGCGTTGACCTGCGACGGCTCGCCGAACGTCGCCCAGCGCAGCTGGGCGATGCCGCGGCTGCCACGCATGCTCGCGAGGTCGTGGCGCGCCGCGACGGCGTCGACCTTGCCGACGTCCTTGCGCAGGTCGATCCGGCCGTCGTGCAGCGTCGCCGCGCCGACCGAGTCGTAGCCGCGATAGGTGAGCCGCTGCGCGGCCTCGATCAGGATCGGCCCGAGGGCCACCTCGCGATCGGTCACGTAGCCGAAGACGCCGCACATCCCTGCACGAACCCCTGGTCAGGCGGGGGCCGGGTCAGGCGCCCGACCGCCCCGCGCAATGGTGCCCGCTCCGGCCCGTCCGTGCTGACCCTCGGGTCCGAGGTCGTGCCGGTCCTGCGCCGCGAGTCCGGCCGACGGCTGACGGCCGGTCGCTACCCAGCCAGGGCCGCGCACACCCGGGTCGTGTCGACCCAGTGCGGCTCGTGGATGATCGTGTCGGTCGCGACGTCGATCTTGAGGACACCGTTGAAGCCGAACGGGA
>CAZABC010000024.1:0-32915 GCA_964483405.1 uncultured Anaerolineaceae bacterium | reverse complement strand
ACAAGATCCGGATCGGCGACAAGATCACCCGCGGTCTCGGCGCCGGCGGCGACGCGGCGGTCGGCCAGCGAGCGGCCGAGGAGGACAGCGAGAAGATCGCCGAGGCGCTCGCCGACTCGGACATGGTCTTCATCACCGCTGGGCTCGGTGGCGGGACCGGCTCGGGCGCGGCGCCGGTCATCGCCGAGGTGGCCAAGGAGATGGGGGCGCTGACGATCGGCGTCGTCACCAAGCCGTTCTCGTTCGAGGGCGCCCGCCGCAAGCTCATCGCGGAGAAGGCGGCCGAGGAGCTGAAGGGGAAGGTCGACACCCTCATCACGATCCCGAACGATCGTCTCCGGGACGTCGTCCAGAAGAACACGACGGTCCTCGACGCGTTCAAGGTCGTCGACGACGTCCTCCGCCAGGGCGTCCAGGGCATCAGCGACATCATCACCGTCCCCGGCCTGATCAACCTCGACTTCGCCGACGTCCGGGCGATCATGCGCGACGCCGGCTCGGCGCTCATGGGCATCGGCCGCGCGTCGGGCGAGAACCGGGCCGTCGAGGCCGCCCGCCAGGCGATCGCCAGCCCGCTCCTCGAGGTCAACATCACCGGCGCCCAGGGCATCCTCTGGAACATCGCCGGGTCGTCGAACCTCGCCCTCGCCGAGGTCCTCGACGCCGCCGAGGAGATCCGCGCCGCAGCCGACCCGGAGGCGAACATCATCTTCGGGACGAGCTTCAACGACCGGATGGGCGACGATGTCATGGTCACCGTCATCGCCACCGGCTTCGACGGCCGGACCCGGCCGAACGTCGCCCGCCGCGAAGAGTCGGCCGTCGACGCCGCGACCGGCGGCTTCAAGGTCTCGGGTGACCGCGACTACCTCGCCGAGCTCGAGCGCCAGCGATCCGAGGTCGCGGCCGAGGTCCGCGCGGCGAGCGGCGACGAGCGCGTCGCGGCCCCGGTGAGCGTCCGGGCGTCGGGCGACGTGCCCGTCCGCCGGGCCGCCTACGACGAGAGCGACCTCGAGATCCCGAGCTTCCTCCGGAAGAAGTAGGCGCGGTGGCGCCCGGCGCCGACCGCGCGGCCCTCGGCGTCATCGGGCCGGACCCGACGGAGGTCGTCCGTCTCGCGGACGCCCGCGCCCGTGTCCTCGACCGCATCGCGGCCGCGTGCGCGCGCGTCGGGCGAGACCCGGCCGAGGTCACCCTCGTCGCCGTCAGCAAGACCGTGCCGGCCGAGCGACTCGTCGCCGCCGTCGCGGCCGGGCTCGACACGCTCGGCGAGAACCGCGTCCAGGAGGCCGCCGCGAAGCGCCCGCTCGTCGACGGGGCGCGCTGGCATCTCGTCGGCCCGCTCCAGTCGAACAAGGCGCGCCGGGCGCTCGAGCTCTTCGAGGTCGTCCAGACGGTCGACTCGATCGCGCTGGCCGCCCGGCTCGACGGGCTGCTCTGCGCCGGGGAGCGGTCGGCCGGCCCGCGCCCGATCCTGCTCCAGGTGAACGTCGACCGCGACCCGGCGAAGGCCGGACTCGACCCGGCCGACCTGCCGGCGACGATCGAGGCGATCGCCGCCCTCGGCTCGCTCGAGGTGGCCGGCCTGATGACGATCGGCCGGCTGACCGACGACCCCGAGGCGGCCCGGCCGACGTTCGTCGCCCTGCGGGCACTGTCGGACCGGCTCCGAGCCGGGCATCCGGCGCTCGGCCCGGCGCTCTCGATGGGGATGTCCGACGACTACCCGGTCGCGGTCGAGGAGGGCGCGACGATCGTCCGGGTCGGCCGGGCCCTGTTCGGCGAGCGGTCGCGCTAGACTCGCGCCGTGCAAGCGCTGTCGCTCGTCCTCCAGGCGATCATCCTCGTCCTGACCGCCCTGGTCTTCGCCCGGGTCATCCTCTCGTGGGTCGATCCGCGGGGCGGCAACGTGCTGTCGCGGTTCGTCATCGAGATGACCGAGCCGCTCCTCGCGCCGATCCGGCGGGTCCTGCCCCAGACCGGCTTCATCGACTTCGCGCCGACGATCCTGCTCGTCATCCTGTTCGTCCTCCTCCGGGCGCTCTGAGCCCGGCGGCCCGGCGGCGGACCTCCCCGGCATGGCCGGCGACCCACGGATCCGGCTCACCATCCGGCTCGTCCCGCGCGCATCGGTCGACCGGGTCGACGGCGTCGTCGGCGGGGTCCTTCGCTGTCGGGTGACCGCCCCGCCGGTCGATGGCGCGGCGAACACCGCGCTCGAACGCCTGCTCGCGTCGACGCTCGGGCTGCCGCGCTCGGCGGTCGAGGTCGTCGGGGGTCAGACGGCCCGGACCAAGATCGTCGCGGTCGACATCGGTCGCGAGCGGCTCCTCGCCCGCTGGCCGGACCTCGGGGTATGATGCCGGGGCCGCGGGGCCCATCCCGGCGCGCCCGGGCGATTAGCTCAGCCGGTCAGAGCGCACGGTTCACATCCGTGAGGTCACTGGTTCGAACCCAGTATCGCCCACCACCCACATCGAGCCGCGATGCACGCGCCGCCGCCCCCCGTCGCCACCCCCCGGCCTGAGTCTCCGCCGCCGTCGACCCCCGGGCGCATCGCCCGCGTCCGGCGGCTCCTGTGGGCCTGGGCCGCCGGCGCCGCCGCCATGGCGCTCGCGACCGTCCCGCTCGCCCTGGTCGCCGGCCTCCTCCCGCCGCCGTTCTCGTGGCTCGGCTGGTGGCTCGCGCTCGCGCTCGGGCTGGCCGCCGCGCTCGCCGCGGCCGGGACCGGACCGGGCGACGGGGCCGCCGTCGCGGCCGGCGCCGGGGCCGGCGTCGTCGGCGCCGGGCCGAGCATCGGGCGCGGCCTCTCGATCGCGGCCGGGCGGTCCCGGACGGTCGTCGGCGCGGCCGTCGTCGCCCTGGCCGGGATCGCCGCGGTCGTCGTCCCGTCGGTGCTGGTGGCGAGCCTGCTCGAGCTCGGGGCGTTCGGCGGGTACCTCGTCGTCCTGACGGCCTTCTGGATCGGCGCCCGGTTCGTCCTCCTCGTCCCGGCGATCGTCGTCGAGGACCTCGGCGTCGTCGACGCGATCGACCGCTCGTGGGACCTGGCCGAGGGGTCGATCGTCGAGCTCGGCGCTGTCGCCGCCGGGTCGGCCGCGTTCTTCGGCGCCGCGATCGTCGCCGCGGCCGGCATCGCCGAGGTCGCCGACCTGTCGCACCCCGTGGCCGTCGCCGGCGCGGCCCTCGGCTGCTCGGCGGCCGGTCCGCTCGTGGCCGCCGGATCGGCCCGGCTCCTCGCCCCGGCGGAGGGCCGCCGGCGAGCGTCCGACCCGGCCCACGGGCGTGCCTGAGCCGGCCGCCGCCGCGGTCGTCCGCCTCGTCGAGGTCGCCGTCCGACGGTCCGGCCGGACGATCCTCGGGCCGCTCGACTGGACGGTCGGGGCGGGGGAGCGCTGGGTCGTCGTCGGGCCGAACGGCTCCGGCAAGACGACGCTCCTCCGCGTCGCCTCGACCTTCCTGTGGCCGTCGGCCGGCAGCGTCGAAGTGCTCGGCGAGCGGATCGGCGCGGTCGACGCTCGCGAGCTCCGCCGCCGGGTCGGCTACGCGAGCCCGTCGCTCGCCGCCGAGATGGAGCCGCGCCTCCGTCCGCTCGACCTCGTCGCGACCGGCCGGACGGGAGCGCTCGCACCGTGGTGGCAGCCGCCGACCGAGGCCGACCTCGACCGGGCGATGGCGCTACTCGCGCGGCTCGGCGTCGACCGCCTCGCCGAGCGGACGTTCGGGACGCTCTCGACCGGCGAGCGCCAGCGGGTCCAGATCGCCCGCGCCCTCATGCCCGACCCCGACCTGCTCCTGCTCGACGAGCCGGCAGCCGGGCTCGACCTCCGGGCCCGCGAGGAGCTCGTGACCTCGCTCGCGGCCGTCGCCGCCCACGACCGGCCCGCGGCTGTCGCCCTCGTGACCCACCATGTCGAGGAGATCCCGGCCGGGTTCGGGCACGCCCTGCTGCTGCGCGAGGGCCGGTCGGTCGCGACCGGGCCCGTCGCCACGGCGCTGACGTCGGCGACGCTCGGCGCCGCCTTCGACCTGCCGCTGCGCCTCGAGGCGGGCGACGACGGGCGCTACCACGCCCGCGCGGCGGACGCGGCGAAGGCGGAGGAGGCGCCCGGCTCGGGCTAGGCGCGACCCTCGCCGGCGAGCCGCCGCAGGACCGCCGGCAGGATCCCGCCGTGGCGGAGGTATTCGACCTCGATCGGGCCGTCGAGCCGGGCATCGACCTCGAAGGTCCGGGTCGATCCGCCGTCGGTCCTCGCCTCGACCGTCAGCCGGGCCTTCGGGACCAGCCCGTCGGCGAGGCCGCGGATCGTGTACGCCTCGTTGCCGGTCAGCCCGAGCGACCCGACGCCCTCGCCGGGCAGGAACTGGAGCGGCAGGACGCCCATCCCGACGAGGTTGGAGCGGTGGATCCGCTCATAGCTCTGGGCGATGACGGCACGCACGCCAAGGAGCGCCGTGCCCTTCGCCGCCCAGTCGCGCGACGACCCCGATCCGTACTCCCGGCCGGCGAGGACGACGAGCGGTACCCGCTCGTCGCGGTACGCCATCGCGACGTCGTAGAGGAATCGGACCTCGCCGTCGGGCAGGTGGAGCGAGTACGGCCCCTCCCGATCGGGAACGAGCGCGTTCCGGAGCCGGATGTTGCCGAACGTGCCGCGCATCATCACCTCGTGGTGGCCGCGGCGGGCACCGTACGAGTTGAAGTCGAGCGGATCGACGCCGCGCTCCTGGAGCCATGTCCCCGCCGGGGACCAGGCCGCGATCGACCCGGCCGGCGAGATATGGTCGGTCGTCACCGAGTCGCCGAGGACGGCGAGCGCCCGGGCGTCGACGAGGTCCGCCAGCGGCGCGGGTGTCGCGGTCATCCCATCGAAGAACGGCGGGCGGGCGATGTAGGTCGAGCTCGGGTCCCAGGCATAGCGGTCGCCGGTCGGCACCGGCAGGGCCCGCCAGCGCACGTCGCCCTCGAAGACGGCGGCGTACGTCTCGCGGAACAGCTCCGGGTCGATCGAGGCGCCGACGACCGAGCGGATCTCGTCGGCCGTCGGCCAGATGTCGGCCAGGAAGACGTTCGCCCCGTCCCGGCCGGTGCCGAGCGGCTCGGTCGTCAGGTCGAGGTCGACCCGGCCGGCGATCGCGTAGGCGACGACGAGCGGCGGCGAGGCGAGGTAGGCGGCCCGGACGAGCGGATGGATCCGGCCCTCGAAGTTGCGGTTGCCCGAGAGGACCGCCGCGACGACGAGCCCCTGGTCCTCGATCGCCTCGGCGACCGCCGTGTCGAGCGGCCCGCTGTTGCCGATGCAGGTGGTGCAGCCATACCCGGCGAGGGCGAACCCGAGCGCCTCGAGCGGAGCCATGAGCCCGGCCCGCTCGAGGTAGCCGGTGACCGCCCGGGAGCCCGGCGCGAGCGACGTCTTGACCGCCGGCGAGACGCCCAGCCCGCGGGCGACCGCGTTCCGGGCGAGGAGCCCGGCGCCGACCATGACCGTCGGGTTCGAGGTGTTCGTGCACGACGTGATCGCGGCGATCGAGACCGAGCCGGAGCGGACCTCCGCGGTCTGGCCGCCGACGACGACCCGGACGGGCTTGGCCGGGGCGGCCGGGTAGGCGCCGCGGAAGCTCTCGGGGACACCGGCGAGCGTCACCCGGTCCTGCGGGCGGCGCGGCCCCGCGAGCGACGGCTCGACGTCGTCGAGATCGAGCTCGACGAGGGCGTCGAAGTCGGGCTCGGCGCCCGGCGTCCGCCAGAGGCCCTGCTCCTTCGCGTAGCGCTCGACGAGGTCGACCCGCTCGGCCGGCCGCCCCGTCAGGCGGAGGTAGGCGAGCGTCTCGTCGTCGATCGGGAAGAGGGTCGCCGTCGCCCCGAACTCGGGCGACATGTTGCTGATCGTCGCCCGGTCGGCGAGGGCGAGGCCGGCCAGCCCGTCGCCGGCGAACTCGACGAAGGAGCCGACGACGCCGAGCGCCCGGAGCCGCTCGGTCACGACGAGGACGAGGTCGGTCGCGGTCGCGCCGCGCGGCAGCTCGCCGGACAGGCGGACCCCGACGATCCGCGGCATCGGCAGGTAGAGCGGCTGGCCGAGGAGGACGACCTCCGCCTCGATGCCGCCGACGCCGAACCCGAGGACGCCGAGGGCGTTGATCATCGTGGTGTGCGAGTCGGTGCCGACGAGCGTGTCGGGGCAGGCGACCCGGCCCCTCCCGTCGGGGCCGGGTCCGTCCGCGACGACCGGGGCGAGGAACTCGAGGTTGACCTGGTGGATGATCCCGGTCCCCGGCGGCACGACCCGGAAGTCGCGGAAGGCGGACTGGGCCCAGCGGAGGAGCTGGTAGCGCTCACCGTTCCGCTCGTACTCGCGCTCGACGTTGACGGCGAACGCCGATCGGGTGCCGAACGCGTCCACCTGGACGGAGTGATCGATGACGAGGTCCGCCGGGACGAGCGGGTTGATCCGGGCCGGGTCGCCGCCGAGGTCGGCCATCGCGTCGCGCATCGCGGCGAGGTCGACGACCGCCGGCACGCCGGTGAAGTCCTGGAGGACGACCCGGGTCGGCATGAACGG
The DNA here is from genome assembly GCA_964483405.1 of uncultured Anaerolineaceae bacterium. Classification (GTDB taxonomy): domain Bacteria; phylum Chloroflexota; class Limnocylindria; order Limnocylindrales; family CSP1-4; genus CAZABC01. The sequence continues at coordinate 26,352 of CAZABC010000024.1, read as the reverse complement.
CACCTCGGCCGTCGCCGTCGTGCCGGGTCGCCACGCCGCGAGCGTGGCGACGTCCTCGGGCGCGACGATGCCGCCGCCGGCGTGGCGCAGGACGTTCTCGAGGAGGATCTTGAGGGTGACCGGGGTGCGGTCGAGGTCGAGGTGGTCGCCGATGGCGGCCAGGCGGTAGACGTCCGGTAGGCCGGTGCCGAGCGGCGCTCGGGCGCCGAACGGGTCGTTCGCTGGCAAGGGGGTCCGTCCTTCGGGTGGTGGTCGGTACACTCGTCGGGTGGAATCGTACCGCGCCCGCACCCCCGGCTGGTCGCCATCGGGTCGCCCGGCCAGCGTCCCGCCACTCCGCCGCCGCGAGCCGGGCCGATGAGGGCCTGGGACGAGCTCGCCCGGCGACCGGGCCCGGACCCGGACGAGCTCGATGCGGAGACGGCGGAGACGCTCGCGGAGATCGAGGCCGCGGGGATCGACCTCGACCCACTGGCGACGGCGACCGGCGGAGCCCCGCCGGCCGGACCCCCGGCCGGCGGTGACGCGGCCGACCAGCCGGCGACCCATCCCGAGGCGGTCGCCCATGCCCACCCGCACCAGCGGCCCGCCGGCGACGTGGGGCCGTCGATCGGGATCGTCGGCGCCGGCCCGGTCGGGACCGCGCTCGGCGTCGCGTTCGCCCGGGCCGGCTGGCCGATCGTCGCCGTCGGGTCCCGCGACGAGGCCCGCCGCGAGCGCTTCCGGTCGCTCGTGGGGCCCGGCGTCCGTGCCTTCGCCGAGGCGGCGGCGGTCGTCGACGAGGCCGAGCTCGTCCTGCTCGCCGTCCCCGACGACGTCCTCGCGGGGCTCGCCGCCGAGCTGCGCCTGTACAGCGGCCAGGCGATGGTCCACACCAGCGGCGCCCTCGGCGCCGAGGTCCTGGCGCCGGCGATGGCGGCCGGCACTCAGGTCGGCGCCTTCCACCCGCTCGTCGCCTTCACCGACGTCGAGCGGTCCGTGGCCGCGCTCCGCGGGGCGACCGTGGCCGTCGAGGGCGACGACGACCTCGCGGCGCTCCTCGACCGGCTCGCCGCCTCGGTCGGGGCGACCGCCGTCCGGCTTGCGCCCGGGACCAAGCCCGCCTATCACGCGGCGGCCGTCCTCGCCGCCGGCGGGCTCGTCGCCCTCCTCGACGCCATCGCCGAGCTCGGCCGGGTCGCCGGGCTCGACGAGGCCGGCTCGCTGGCCGTCTACGGGCGGCTCGCCGAGCAGACGCTCGGCAACGCCCGGGCGCTCGGGATCCGGGCGGCCCTGACCGGCCCGACGACCCGCGGCGATGCCGGGACGCTCGAGCGCCACCTCGCCGTCCTGCGGGCGCACGCGCCGGGGGTCCTGCCGCTGTACGTCGCCGCGGCGGAGCGCGAGATCGATCTCGCCCTGGCCCGCGGAGCGATCGACGGACCTGCCGCCGAGCGGCTCCGGGCCGTCCTTGCGCCAGCTTCCTGACGGGGTACGATACGGACATGCAGCACAGCACCGCCGCGCGCTTCGCCGTGCGACCCGTCGCCCGCTTCGCTCACCCGGATGCCCGCGAGCGGACGCGTCGGCTCGGGCTTCGCGGCTTCGGCTCGTTCCGGCCGGCCCCGGCGCGCGCGACGGTCCTCCTCCGGGCGGAGGTCGGCCCGCTCGTCGCGCTCCGGGCGAGCTGGCGGGCGATCGCACCGGCCGCCGTCCGACGATCGCGGCGCGGCTCGCCCCGCCCGGCGGTGACGATGACCTGGGCCCGGTCGGGCCGGGCGCGCGGCACGGGTCGCCCGGGCGCCGAGCCGGCCCCGTGGCGCGGCTGACCACCGAACGCGCCACCTCCGCCGGCGGCGTCGTCGTCAGCGTCGACGACGGCCGACCCCGCTTCGTCGTCGGGATCCGCCGACGCGAGCGCGGCTCACGGACCTGGACCCTGCCGAAGGGCACGCCGATCGCGGGCGAGACCCATGCCGAGACCGCCATCCGCGAGGTCGGCGAGGAGACCGGGCTCGAGGTCCGGATCGTCGACGACCTCGGGTCGATCGAGTACTGGTTCGTCCAGGGCGGGCGGCGGATCCACAAGACGGTCCACTACTTCCTGATGGAGTCGACCGGCGGCGACCTCGCCCGTCACGACCACGAGTTCGACGACGTCCGGTGGGTCGCCTTCGCGGACGCGGATCGGATCCTGACCTTCGAGACCGAGCGGGGGCTCGTCGCGCGGGCCGCCGCCGCCATCGGGTACGCGGAGGCCGTCGGGCCGTCCGGCACGCAGCCGGCACCCGCGGTCGGGACCGGCGGAGGTTGACATGACCGAGACGACCGCCCACGTCACCCCGCTCCTCGACCGGCATCGGGCCCTCGGCGCGAAGCTCATCGAGTTCGGCGGCTGGCTCATGCCACTCCAGTACGAGGGCATCCTCGAGGAGCACCGGGCCGTCCGCGAACGGGCCGGGCTGTTCGACCTGTCGCACATGGGCGAGCTCTACGTCGAGGGACCCGAGGCCGGCTCGGCGCTCGGGGCGGCGATCATCTCCGATCCGAGCGCGCTCGCGGTCGGCCGGGCCCAGTACTCGATGCTCTGCGCGCCCGACGGCGGCGTCATCGACGACCTCATCGTCTACCGGCTCGGTGCCGAGCGGTTCCTCGTCGTCGCCAACGCGGCGAACGCCGGGGTCGTCTCCGACGCCCTCGCCGAGCGCCTTGCCGGGCGGCGCGTCGTGCTCGACGACCGTTCGCTCGGGACGGCGCTGGTCGCCGTCCAGGGCCCCGCCGCCACCGGGATCCTCGCCCCGCTGGCCGACGCCGACCTCGGGTCGATCCGCTACTACGGCATCGCCCCGGCGACGGTCGCCGGCGTGCCGGCGCTCGTCGCCCGGACCGGCTACACCGGCGAGGACGGCTTCGAGGTCTTCGTCGAGGGCGACGCGGCCGCGACGACCGTCTGGGACGCGATCGCGGCGGCCGGTGCGGGCGCCGGCCTGGCGCCGGTCGGGCTCGGCGCCCGCGACACGCTCCGGCTCGAGGCCGGGATGCCGCTCTACGGCAACGAGCTCGACCGATCGACGAACCCGATCGAGGCCGGGCTCGGCCGGGTCGTCCGCTTCGACAAGTCGGGCGACTTCGTCGGCCGGGCGGCCCTCGAGCGGGCCGTCGCCGACGGACCCGCCAAGCGGCTCGTCGGGCTCGTCGTCCGGGGCCGCGGGATCGCCCGGCACGGCTACCCGGTCCTCGCCGGCGAGCGGCCGACGGGCGTGGTCACGAGCGGGACCCGGTCGCCGACGCTGGGACTCCCGATCGCGATGGCGTACGTCGCCCCGGCCGATGCCGAACCGGGTACGATGCTGGCCGTCGAGGTCCGCGGGCAGCCGGTCCCCGCCGAGGTCGTCACCCTGCCGTTCTACAAGCGGCCGCGGTGACGGCCGAGCCATCGCCCCGCGGCACGGCACGAGAGGAGGCGACGCGCGCATGATCCCGTCGGACCTGCGGTACACCAGGGAGCACGAGTGGGTCCGGGTCGAGGGCGACGAGGCCGTCGTCGGCGTCACGGCATATGCCGCCGAGCAGCTCGGCGACATCGTCTTCGTCGAGCTGCCGGCCGTCGGGACGACGGTCGACCAGTTCGCGACCTTCGGCGTCGTCGAGTCGGTCAAGGCGGTCAGCGACCTGTTCGCCCCGGTCGCGGGCGCCGTCCTCGGAACGAACGACGCCCTCGCCGACCGGCCCGAGCTCGTCAACAGCGACCCGTACGGCGAGGGCTGGATGGTCCGGATCCGGCTCGCCGACCCGGCGCAGGTGGCCGAGCTCCTCGACGCCGGCGCCTACGACGCCCTGATCGCGGCGGGCTGACCCGCCGATGGCGTACGGCCCCCATACCCCCGCCGACCGCGAGCGGATGCTCGCCACGATCGGCGTCGCGTCGGTGGACGCGCTCTTCGCGGACATCCCGGCTGCCCTCCAGGCGAGCCCGCTCGACCTGCCGCCGGCCGAGCCCGAGTCGGCCCTCGCCGACCGGCTGGCCGGCCTCGCGGCCCGCAACCGGGTCGACCTCGCCTCGTTCCTCGGCGCGGGCGCCTACCGGCACTACTCCCCGGCCGCGGTCGACCAGCTCCTCCTCCGCGGCGAGTGGTACAGCGCCTACACGCCGTACCAGCCCGAGGTGAGCCAGGGCACCCTCCAGAGCATCTACGAGTACGAGTCGCTCATCGCCGAGCTCGTCGGCCTCGACGTCGTCTCCGCGTCCCACTACGACGGCGCGGCGGCGACCGCCGAGGCGGCCCTGATGGCCTGCCGCCAGACGAGGCGAGCCCGGGTCCTCGTCAGCCGCGGCGTCCACCGCGAGTACCGTGAGACCGTCGGGACCTACCTGTCGGGCGGCGACCTCGAGCTCGACGAGATCCCGCTCGTGACCGACGGGCCGGCGGCCGGCACGACCGACCTCGCGGCGCTCGGGCGCCTCCTCGGCGACCCCGACCGGCCCGTCGCCGGCGTCATCGCCGCCGGGCCGAACGTGCTCGGGCTCCTCGAGCCGATGGCCGAGGTCGGCCGCCTCGCGAAGGCGGCCGGCGCGCTGTTCGTCGCCGTCGTCGAGCCGGTCAGCCTCGCCGTCCTCGAGCCGCCCGGCGCGTACGGCGCCGACATCGCCGCCGGCGAGGGCCAGCCGCTCGGGATCCCGCTCGGGTACGGTGGGCCCTACCTCGGCATCCTCGCCACGACCGAGGCCCTCGTCCGGCAGATCCCGGGCCGCCTCGTCGGGATGACGACCGACGTCGACGGGAAGCGGGCCTACGTCATGACCCTTCGCGCGCGGGAGCAGGACATCCGGCGCGAGCGGGCGGCGTCGAACATCTGCACGAACCAGGCCCTCCTGGCCCTGGCCGCGAGCGTCTATCTCGCGACGATCGGGCCGCACGGGCTCCGCGACGTGGCGGCGATGGGCGCCGCCCGGGCGGCCGAGCTCGAGGCCGCCCTGGCCGCCGTCGGCGCGCCCCGTCTCCACGCCGGCCCGTACCTCAACGAGTTCGCGATCCGGGTCCCGGACGCGGCCCGGGTCCACGCCGAGCTGCTCGGGCGCGGCGTCCTCGCCGGGATCCCGCTGTCGGTCCTCGAGCCGGACGACGCCGCCCTCGGCGACGGGCTCCTCGTCTGCGCGACCGAGGTCACGACGAGCGAGGACATCGGCCGCTTCGCCACCGCCCTCGGGGAGCTGATCCGATGAGCGTGACGGGCGAGCGGACCCAGCCGACGCTGTTCGAGCTCTCGTCGCCGGGTCGCGGCGGCGGCAAGGTGCCGCACCCGCCGAAGGACGCCCTCGACCGGATCCCGGCGGCGCACCGCCGATCGGTCCCGCCGGCCCTGCCCGAGCTCGGCGAGCCCGAGGTCGTCCGGCACTACGTCAACCTCAGCCAGCTCAATCACGCGGTCGACACGGGCTTCTACCCGCTCGGCTCGTGCACGATGAAGTGGAACCCCAAGATCAACGAGTGGGCCGCCAGGTTGCGCGGCTTCGCCGGGCTCCACCCCGAGGCCCCCGACGCGCTCGCCCAGGGGACGCTCGAGCTGCTCTGGGAGCTCGAGCAGCACCTCGCCGAGATCAGCGGGATGCGGGCGGTGACGCTCCAGCCGGCGGCCGGCGCGCAGGGCGAGCTGACCGGGATCCTCATGATCCGGGCCTACCACCGGAGCCGTGGCGATCGCGAGCGGAACGAGGTCCTCGTCCCCGACTCGGCCCACGGGACCAACCCGGCGACGGCCTCGATGGCCGGCTATCGGACGGTGAACATCCCGTCGGCGGCCGACGGCGGGGTCGACCTCGACGCGTTCCGCGCGGCGCTCGGGCCGCGGACCGCGGCGATCATGATCACCAACCCCTCGACGCTCGGGCTCTTCGAGGCCCGGATCGGCGAGCTCCTCGAGGCCGTCCATGCCGCGGGGGCGCTGGCCTACATGGACGGGGCGAACCTCAACGCGATCATGGGGCACTTCAAGCCCGGGGCCGCGGGCTTCGACGTGATGCACTTCAACGTCCACAAGACGTTCAGCACGCCGCACGGCGGCGGGGGCCCGGGCGCCGGCCCGGTCGGGGTGGGGGAGATCCTCGCGCCGTTCCTGCCCGCGCCGCGGGTCCTGCGCGAGGCCGACGGGTCGTTCCGCCTCGAGCGGCCCGGTGAGCGCCCGAGCTCGATCGGTCGGATGCGCAGCTTCGTCGGCAACACCGGCGTCCTCATCCGGGCCTACGCCTACATCCGGGCCCACGGGCCAGGGCTCCGGACCGTCTCCGAGGACGCCGTCCTCGCCGCGAACTACCTCAAGGCCCGGCTCGCCGCCGACGGCTCGTACGACATCCCGTTCGAGCGGGCCTGCAAGCACGAGTTCATCGCCTCGGCCGCGAGCCTGAAGCGAACGACCGGGATCCGGACCCTCGACGTCGCCAAGCGCCTCATCGACTACGGCTTCCACCCGCCGACCGTCTACTTCCCGCTGACCGTCGACGAGGCGATGCTGATCGAGCCGACCGAGACCGAGACGGTCGAGACGCTCGACGCCTTCGCCGACGCGCTCATCGCGATCGCCCGGGAGGCGCGCGAGACGCCCGAGCTGGTCCACGAGGCACCGCACACGACGCCGGTCCGGCGACTCGACGAGGCGACCGCCGCCCGGCAGCCGAACCTCCGCTGGCGGCCCGTGGTGGCGGCCGAGACCCCCTGTCCGGACTGAGGCGTGGGGGCCATCCGGCCCGGTGGCGGGCGGCCGGTTGAACCTTGGGGCCGCGTGAGGCGTATGGTGGGATCGGGACCATGATCCAGCGAGGCCGAAGGCCGGCGGCCGTCGAAGCGCCGGCCGGGACCGTGCGGCCACCCCACACCGACCTGCTCATCGCGATGCGGGCCGGCGACCTCGCCGCGTTCGAGACGCTCTTCGAGCGCTATCGCGGCCCGGTCTTCCGGACCGCCTACGGCCTGACCGGCGATCGGCAGGCGGCGGAGGAGATCCTCCAGGACACGTTCGCCCGGGCCTGGCAGTGGCGCGACACGCTCGACCCCGACGTATCGCCGCTCCCGTGGCTCCACCGGGTCGCCCTCAACCTGTGCTACTCGCGCCTCGGGCGACGCCGGCTGCGGTCGGAGCCGCTCGCCGACGAGACGTCGGGCGTCGTCCGCGATCCCGCGGCCGAGCCCGCGGAGTCCGCCGAGCGGCGCGAGCTGCGCCAGCTCGTCCGCGAGCGCGTCGCCGCGCTGCCGCCGAACCACCGCAGCGTCGTCGTCCTCTACTACCTCCACGACCTCTCGCTCCGCGAGACCGCCGACCTGCTCGAGCTCCGGCTCGGGACGGTGAAGTCGCGGCTCCACTATGCCCTCCGCTCGCTGCGCTCGGACCTCGAGGCCGACCGCCGCTTCGGCGGCGCCTACGGTTCGCCGGCGGACGCCGTCACCCTGGACGCCGTGGCGGTCCGACCGCCGCCGACGGCCGGCCGATGACCCGGCGGACCGGCTGCGCGCCGCACCGCCGCTCGCTGGTCGCGTTCGTCGACCGCGGCGAGATCGGCCCGCGGACGGCTGCGGCGCTCGCCCACCTCGACGCCTGCCCGGGCTGCTCGGCGGAGATGGAGACGATCGCCCTGGCCGTGGTCGCGCTTCGTCGGATCGGCCGCGAGGCGGCCATCGCCGAGCCGCCGGCCGATGCCTGGGACCGCCTCCGCCAGCGGATCGAGCGGCCGCGGGTGGCCGTCTGGCAGGCTCGCGCGACGCTCGCCGGCGTCGCCGTCGCGGCCGGCCTCGTCGGGATCCTCGTCGGGCCCTCGACGATGACGCTGCCGCGCGTCGTGTACCTCCAGGAGGTGGGCACCTCGCCCGTCGCCTTCGACGCGATCCGCCTCGCCGAGGTCCGGGCCGAGAACGCGGCCATCGACCGGCAGCGGGCGACCCGCGTCGCCCTGCCGGCCTCGGCGTGGCCCGTCGCGGCGCCCGCCCCGAGCGCCGCCGAGAGCGGCTGGACCGGCCCCGACGGGATCGGGGTCGTCGACACGGACCGGGCGGCGGCGGCGCCGGCCCGGTCGAGCTGAACCGCAGCACGACGAAGGAGGAGGTGCGACCGGACGCTCGACCAGACGGCCCGCGGGATCGGGACCGGCGGTTGCGTCGGTTGACACGCCCCCGGTGGTCCGTCACAGTTGCCGCCAGCGCAGCCATCGCGCCCGTGCGCTCGTCAGCCCCTGCCGTCCGTGCCGGTTGGGCGCCTCGCCCGTCGAGACGCCCCGGGACCCAGGGAGCACCGTGGCCACGGGGGATGCGACTGCGAATGGGAGTCAAGGGGTAGCAACCCACTTGGGAGGACCGTTGATGCGGAAACGTCTCTTCGGCTTGCTCGCGACCACGGCCATCGTGTTCGCGGCATGCCAGGGCGCGGCCTCGCCGTCGCCGAGCGAGCCCGGTGCCAGCACCGAGCCGTCGGCGGCCCCGGCTTCGCCGAGCCCTGAGCCGACGCCGATCGATTACGAGGCACTGCTCTTCGGGTACGAGTACGAGCCGACCGCGGGCACGCCCGGCGGCAAGGTCATCATCAGCGACTGGCAGGCCGCGAACCAGCTGAACCCGTGGTACAGCAACGCGTTCGCGAACACGCAGGTCTACGCATCGACGATGCGCGGCCTGTGGCTCGTCACCTCGGATGGCCACTACAAGGTCGACCTCGCCGAGAAGATGCCGCTCTTCAGCGACGACACGATCCGCCCCGACGCGTCGGGCACCGGGTTCGAGGTCGACATCACCCTGAAGCCGAACCTGAAGTGGTCCGACGGCACGCCGTTCACCACGGCCGACATCGAGTACACCTGGCAGTGGGTCCTCGATCCGGCCAACGTCGGCGTGACGACCCTCGGCTGGGACGTCATCGACAAGATGACGATCAAGGATGACCTCAACGTCACCGTCCACTTCAAGGAGGCCTTCGCGGGCTTCTACGGGACGCTGTCGGGCTACTACCTGCCGAAGCACTACATGTCGACGATCCCGGTCGCCGACGCGCCGGCGAAGTCGTACCCGCTCAGCCCCGACATCGCCAAGTCGCCGACCATCGGTCCCTTCAAGTACGTCACTGCGAGCGCCGACACGATCGAGCTCGTCCGCGACGACAACTGGGCCGGTCCCGCCGAGGCATGCGACGGCAAGGCCTGCCTCGACGCCGTCACCTACAAGTTCTTCCCGGACAACAAGGAAGGCATGATCGCCGCCTTCCTCGCCGGTGAGATCGACGTCGCCCTCGACCTCGTGCAGGCCGACTACGACGCCATCAAGGTCGTCGACCCGTCGATCGGCAAGGCCATCCTCGAGCCCGCCTGGCTCTACGAGCACTTCGACATGAACCAGGCCGGCCTCGGCCAGGGCAAGGGCCACCCGGCCCTCAAGGACCTCAAGGTCCGCCAGGCCATCGCCCAGGCGATCGACAAGGAGGCGATGTACCAGACGGTGTTCCCCGGCGCCCCGGTGCCGGACTACAGCCTCTGCGTCAACGCCACGCCGACCAACTACTGGCAGCTCCCGGATGCCGAGTGCCTGACCTACGACCTCGCGGCCGCGAACGCGCTCCTCGACGAGGCCGGCTACAAGGACAGCAACGGCGACGGCACCCGCGAGGACCCGGCCGGGAACGAGCTCGTCTTCGAGCACTGCACCTCGACCGCGGGCTTCCGCCAGACCGGTGGCGAGTTCCTCAAGAAGTCGCTCGCCGAGATCGGCGTCACCCTCAACCTCAACTTCGTCGACTCGACGACGGTGCTCTTCACCAACTGGCCGGACGTGGCCCCGGACACGAAGTGCAACCTGGCCCACGGCCAGTACGACACGGCGGAGTTCGCGTACGTCCTCTCGTTCGACCTGTTCGGCAACTACTACTACAGCTACCACTCCGAGCAGATCCCGACCGACGCGAACAACGGCGACGGGTACAACTACCTCCGCTTCATCAACCAGGACATGGACGACTCGCTGAACGTCCTGCGGTCGTCGATCCTGCTCAAGGACCAGCTGGAGGCCGTCTGGACGGTCCAGCAGGTCTACATCGACGAGGTCCCCGAGGTGGTCCTGTACTACCGCAACGAGGCCCGCGGTGTGTCGGCGAAGCTCAACAACTTCTTCAAGAACCCGAGCACCAGCTCGGACATGTGGAACGTCGAGGACTGGTGGGTCACCCAGTAGGGATCCGCTAGCGCACTCGCGCAGCCAGCAAGGCGGCGGCCCGTCACCCGGGCCGCCGCCTTCGCTATACTCCGCGCCAGCGTGAGGGGAGAGCCTCCTGCCGGGGAGCCCTCGGCACCGCCGAACGGTCCGGTCCCGCCGGACCCCTGGTCCCCGCGGAGGGAGACGGGTCGATGATCAAGTACACCGTTCGCCGCGCCATCGGGCTCCTGCCGCTGCTGCTCGGCGTCGTCGTCATCAGCTTCCTGCTGATGCGGGCGGCCCCCGGCGGCCCGCAGCAGGCGCTCGCCGGCATCAAGTCGCTGTCCGAGGCGGACCGCGACGCCTGGCTTCGCCGCTGGTGCCTCCAGGAGGAGGTCTCGATCGGCAACATCCTCCTCGAGTTCGGCGGCTGGATCGGCGTCCTCAACTGCGCGACCGACGAGTTCCCGGACATCTTCCTGTCCGAGAACGGCGTCCCGAACTTCCTGCCGGCCTTCCTCGGCGGTGGCGACAACGGGATCATCCACGGCGACCTGGGGCTCTCGATCAAGGCCGCCCGACCGGTCACCGACCTCATCGCCGAGCGGATCCCGGCGACGCTCATCCTCACCACGACCGCGCTCGTCCTGTGGGTCGGCATCGCCATCCTCATCGGGACGTACGCCGCGGTCCACCGCTACTCGCTGTTCGACCAGGTGATGACCTTCTTCGCCTACGTCTTCTACTCGCTGCCGACGTTCTGGCTGGGCCTGATGCTGATCTTCATCTTCGGGGTGAGCCTCGGGCTGGTGCCGACCGGCGGGATCATCACGACCCGCGAGTGGCCGCCGTTCAACACGCCCCAGTACTGGGAGGCGTTCGGTCTCGACCCGGCGGCGGCGGTCGTCGACATCGGGCGCCACCTCATCCTGCCGGTGGTGACGCTCGTCGCGGTGAACATCGCCGCCGACAGCCGCTTCGTCCGCGCCTCGATGCTCGAGTCGCTCGGCCAGGACTACGTCCGGACGGCCAAGGCAAAGGGTCTGCCGGGCCGCCGCGTCGTCGGCAAGCACGCCTTCCGGAACGCGCTCCTGCCGGTCGTGACGAACGTCGCCCTCGAGCTGCCGTTCCTCCTCTCGGGCGCGATCGTCACCGAGACGATCTTCACCTGGCCGGGGATGGGCCGGCTGTTCATCGACTCGGTCGGGGCCCGGGACTACTTCGTCCTGATGGGCCTGCTGCTGGTGACGTCGGTCTTCGTCCTGCTGGCGAACCTCCTCGCCGACGTCCTGTACGCCGTCGTCGACCCGCGCATCCGATACGACTGAGGCCGAGATGACGAGCATCCCCGCCGACGACACCGGGCTCGGCAAGCCCCCGAGCACCGCCCCGGCCCCCGGGAACGCCGACTACGAGGTCGCCCTCGAGTCGCTCAACCAGTGGCAGCTGGCCTGGCGTCGCTATCGCAAGCACAAGCTCGCCCTGGTCGGGACGGTGATCTTCGGGATCATGCTGTTCATGGCCGTCTTCGGCCCGATCATCTGGCCGTACGACCCGCTGAGCCTCCGGACCGACCTCCCCGGGCCGCAGGGCTTCAGCCCGCTCGAGATGCCGCCGATGGGCTCCGACGGGGCCGGCCGGAGCGTGTGGTCGCTCGTCACCAACGGCGCCCGGCTGTCGATGATCATCGGCATCTCGACCGCCGTGATCGCGGTGACCATCGGGATCCTCGTCGGCGCCTCGGCCGGCTTCTTCGGCGGCCGGGTCGACTCGCTCCTCATGCGCTTCGTCGACCTGATGCTGACGATCCCGTTCCTGTTCGTGATCCTCGTCGTCGCGACCTACGCCGAGGACTGGTTCGGCGGCCAGTCGATCGTTTCGCTGATCCTCGTCTTCGGGCTGCTCTCATGGCCGGGGCTCGCCCGGCTCGTCCGGGCGCTGTACCTCTCGCTCCGCGAGCAGGAGTTCGTCCTGGCGGCCCGGGCCGTCGGCGTCGGCAGCCTCCGGATCTCGTTCCGCCACATCCTGCCGAACGCGATCGGGCCGATCGTCGTCTCGGCGACGCTTCTCGTAGCCAACGCGATCATCCTCGAGGCCTTCGTCAGCTACCTGAACTTCGGCCTCAAGGCGCAGGACATCAGCTGGGGCAACGCCCTCGCCCGGAGCCAGCAGACGATCGCCGTCGGCAACTGGTGGTGGCCGTTCTTCCCGGGCATGGCCATCGCGATGACGGTGATCGCCATCAACTTCATGGGCGATGGCCTGCGCGACGCCCTCGACCCGCGATCCAGGGAGTGACCGCGTGATCCCGAACGTCCTGTCCGACGAGCCCGCCGTCGGCGCCTCGTCGGGCGCCCTGCTCGAGGTCCGCGACCTGCGGACCTACTTCAAGGTGATGGACGGCGTCGTCCGTGCCGTCGACGGCGTCAGCTTCTCGATCGCCCCGGGCCAGACGCTCGGCATCGTCGGCGAGTCCGGCTGCGGCAAGAGCGTCACCGCGCTCTCGATCATGCGGCTCCACGACACGCCGCCGACCTGGATCCCGACCGAGCGCAACGTCGACGACCTGCCGCGCGACGTGGCCGAGCTCGTCGGCGACGCCCCGCCGAGCCGGATCCTGTTCGAGGGCCGCGACATCCTCGCCGTCTCGAGCGAGGAGATGCGGGCGATCCGCGGCAACGACATCGCGATGATCTTCCAGGAGCCGATGACGAGCCTCAACCCGGTCTTCACCGTCGGCGACCAGATCGCCGAGGCCGTCGTCCAGCACCTCAAGCTCAACAAGCGCGACGCCTGGGACAAGGCGATCGAGACGGTCCGGCTGGTCGGCATCAACAACCCCGAGCGCCGGGTCAGGCAGTACCCGCACGAGCTCTCGGGTGGGATGCGGCAGCGGGTCATGATCGCCATGGCCCTCTCGTGCGACCCGAAGCTCCTCATCGCCGACGAGCCGACGACGGCCCTCGACGTGACGATCCAGGCCCAGATCCTCGAGCTGATCCGCGAGGTCCAGGACCGGACCGGCGCCGCCCTCCTGCTGATCACCCACGATCTCGGCGTCGTGGCCGAGACCGTCCACGACGTCGTCGTCATGTACGCCGGGCGGGTCGTCGAGACCGGCCCGACCGAGGAGGTCCTCCTGACGCCGAAGCACCCCTACACCGAGGGCCTGCTCGGCTCGATCCCGTCGCGCGGGATGAAGGGCAACCGTCTCCGCGTCATCACCGGCACGGTGCCCAACCCGTTCAACATGCCGGTTGGCTGCAACTTCGCCCCGCGCTGTCCGTACGCGTTCGACCGCTGCCGGACCGAGGACCCGCGGATCGAGGCCTGCGATCCGCCGACCGTCGCCTGCTGGGCGCCGGTCGGCGCCGCCGCCGCCGAGCGCGCGGCCGGAGCGCCCGCATGACGACCCGGTCGCGCCAGGGCGAGGCCCCGTCCACCGTCCGCGAGGGCGAGCCGCTCGTGACGATCGAGGGGCTGACCAAGTTCTTCCCGATCTACGGCGGCTTCCTCCGCCGCAAGGTCGGCGACGTGAAGGCGGTCGACGACGTCACCTTCGAGGTCCGCAAGGGCGAGGTCTTCGGCCTCGTCGGCGAGTCGGGCTGCGGCAAGTCGACGCTCGGCAAGACGCTCATCCGGCTTCAGGAGCGGACGGCCGGCTCGGCCGCGATCGCGGGCGAGCCGATCTACACCAAGAAGGGCGCCGACCTCAAGCGCCTCCGGCGACGGATGCAGATCATCTTCCAGGACCCGGTCGGCTCGCTCAACCCGCGGATGCCGATCTCGGACATCATCGGCGAAGGGCTGCTCGCCCAGGCCAACCGCGAGAACGGCTGGGGCAAGCGCCCGATCCGCGACAAGCGAGTCGGCGACTACCTCGATGCGGTCGGCCTGCGGCGCGACTACACCCGGCGCTACCCGCACGAGTTCTCGGGCGGCCAGCGGCAGCGGATCGGGATCGCCCGGGCGCTGGCCCTCGACCCGGAGTTCGTCGTCTGCGACGAGCCGGTGTCGGCCCTCGACGTCTCGATCCAGAGCCAGATCCTCAACCTGCTCCTCGACCTGCGGCGCGAGTACGACCTCACCTACCTCTTCATCGCCCACAACCTGTCGGTCGTCCAGTACATCAGCGACCGGGTCGGGGTCATGTACCTCGGCAAGCTCGTCGAGCTCGCCCACGTCGATGAGCTCTACGTCCAGCCGCGCCATCCCTACACGATCGCCCTCCTGTCGGCCGTGCCCGACCCCGACCCGCGGATCCGGAAGAAGCGGATCGTCCTCCAGGGCGACGTCCCGAGCCCGGCCAACCCGCCGAGCGGCTGTCGCTTCCACACCCGGTGCTGGCTCCGCGAGAAGCTCGGCAACCCCGAGGACTGCACGACGGTCGTCCCGGAGTTCCGCGACGTCGGGGGCGGCCACCGGGTCGCCTGCCACCACGTCGACCAGGTCCCCGACGACATCGTTGCGGCGGCCGTCGCCCGCGAGCAGCTCGCGGCCCCGACTCGGCCGTTCCCCGGCTCGGCGCCGGCGCCCGAGCCGCCGGTCGCCCCCCAGCCGGAGGCCTGATCCGGCCGCAGGCGTTCGCCGCCGGCCGGGTGGAGCCACATGGGCCTCCCGCCGCGGCGCGCGGCGGGTATGATGCAGCCCGCGATGGTCCGTCGCCGCGTCGCCAGCCAAGGCGGCACGCGCCGGCGGGCGTCCGGGTCGATGACCGGGCAGCGCTGCGTCAGCTGCCGGGCGACGCGCGGGGCTCGGGGGAGCCATCGAATAGGAGGAGAGCGCACATGCTCAAGTACCGTCTGGCCGCGCTGGTCGCCGTCGGGGCGATCGTCGTCGCGGCCTGCCAGGGGGCGGCGTCACCGTCGCCGTCCGAGGAACCGTCGGCATCGGCCGGCGCGTCGTCCGAGCCGTCCGCCGCCGCATCCGGCGAGCCGAAGGCCGGCGGGACGCTCGTCGTCGCCATCCCGGGCGACATCAAGCGGACCGATCCTGCCTTGATCGACGACAGCAACACGTCATACGTCATGCAGCAGGTCATGGAGGGCCTCGTCGCGCTCAAGCCCGGCACGACCGGCGAGCTCGAGCCGGCCCTCGCCGAGAGCTGGACGCTCTCCGACGACGGCCTGACCTATACGTTCAAGGTCCGGAGCGGCGTCAAGTTCCACGACGGGACCGACCTCGACGCCGCCGCGGTCAAGTACAACTACGACCGCTGGTTGGCCTTCCCGACCGAGCTCCAGGACTACAGCTACTACGCCGGGGCCGTCTTCGGGGGCTATGGCGACGGGTCGAACATCGCCTCGACCGAGGCGCCCGACGCGACGACCTTCATCATCACCCTCAAGAGCCCGGTCTCGAGCTTCCTGCTGTCGCAGACCCTCACGCCGTTCACGATCAGCAGCCCGACGGCCCTCAAGGCCGGCGGCGCCGACAACACCGTGACCGACGTGACCCAGATGGCGTACGCGCAGGGCGGCGACCCGGCCATGGTCGGCACCGGCCCCTACAAGTTCGACTCCTGGACCCTCGGCGACAACGTCAAGCTCGTCAAGAACGCGGACTACTGGGACGCCGACGCCGCCGGCTACGTCGACGAGATCATCTTCAAGCCGATCGCCGAGGAGGCCCAGCGGCTCAACGCCCTCTCGACCGGCGAGATCGACATCAGCCAGATCATCGCCCCGATCGACGTGGCGGCGATCAAGGCGGACGACGAGCTCCAGGTCATCGATCGCGGCGAGTCGTGCAACCTCTTCCACCTTGGCATCAACCACAACTACGACCCGGTCAGCAACCCGAAGATCCGCGAGGCGATGGCCTACGCGATCAACAAGCAGGCGATCATCGACGCGTTCTATGCCGGCCAGGCCGTCCCGGCCGACAACTGGATGCCGCCCGGCACCCAGTACTACAAGGCCCTCGACCTGCCGACCTACGACCCCGACAAGGCCAAGGCCCTCATCGCCGAGTCCGGCGAGACCGACCTGACCCTCGACTTCTGGTACCCGTCGGACGTCACCCGGCCGTACATGCCCGATCCGAAGGGCATCTTCGAGGCGATCGCCCGCGATCTGGAGGCCGTCGGCTTCACGATCAACGCCGACACCGCGACCTGGAGCCCGGACTATCTCGACGCCGAGTTCACCGGCGAGTACGAGGCCTGGCTCATCGGCTGGACCTGCGACTGGGCCGGTCCGGACAACTTCCTCAGGACCGCCTTCTTCAACTACGTCGACGGCGAGCCGTCGCCGGAGTTCGCCTACCGCAACGACGAGCTCAACGAGACGATGGCCGCGGCCCTCGCCGCGACCGACGAGGCGACGGCCAAGGAGCTGTGGGAGAAGGCCCAGGACCTGATCCGGGCCGACATCCCGACGATCCCGCTCGTCAGCTCGACGCCCCCGGCGGCCGCTCGCGCGGACGTCAAGGGCTTCGTCGGCAGCGGCGCGCTCAACGAGTACCTCAACACGGTCTGGCTCGACCGCTAGGAGCCCCATCGAGCGCCGCGGCCGCCAGGCCCGGCCACCGCACCGAGCGGATCACCCCCGGCGCCACCCGGCGCCGGGGGTGATCACCACCCGGACGCAGGCGAGATCCCAAGGCCCACGATGCTGAAGTACATCGTCCGCCGCATCCTCGGGGCGATCCCGGTCCTCTTCGGGCTGTCGATCATCCTGTTCGCCTTCATCCACCTCCTGCCCGGCGATCCCTGCACGTCGATCCTCGGCCAGCACCGGACCGAGGAATCCTGCGCCCGGCTCCTCGAGAACCTCGGTCTCGACCGGCCGCTCTGGCAGCAGTACCTCGACTACCTCGGCAAGCTGCTGACCGGCGACTTCGGGGCGTCGATCGTGAACAATCGGCCGTTCCTCGAGGAGTTCATGATCCGGTTCCCGGCGACGATCGAGCTGTCGATCGCGGCGCTGATCTTCGCCATCGGCGTCGGCATCCCCCTCGGCCGGCTCGCCGCCCGGAACGCCCAGGGCTGGATCGACGGCGGGACGACGATCCTGTCGCTGCTCGGGATCAGCATCCCGGTCTTCGTCCTCGGCCTGACGCTCGTCTACATCTTCTCCGTCCAGCTCGAGTGGCTGCCGACCCAGGGTCGCCTCGATCCTCGGGCCGGCTACGAGGCGGTCACCGGGTTCGTCCTCATCGACGCGATCCTGGCGGGTGACTGGGAGATGTTCATCGACGGGATCAGCCACCTCATCCTGCCGGCGATCGCCCTCGGCTCCATCCCGCTCGCCATCATCACCCGGATCACCCGGGCCTCGGTCCTCGACGTCGCGACCGAGGACTACGTCCGGACCGCCCGGGCGAAGGGCCTGACCGAGCGCCGCGTCAACGCCCGCCACATCATGCGGAACGCCTGGCTGCCGGTCGTCACGGTCATCGGCCTGCAGATCGGCGGGCTGCTCGCGGGAGCGGTCCTGACCGAGACCGTCTTCTCGTGGCCTGGCGTCGGTCGCTACGTCGTCGACGCGATCGGCAACCGCGACTACTTCATCATCCAGTCGTCGATCATGATCTTCGCCCTCATCTTCCTCGTCGTGAACCTGCTGGTCGACGTGAGCTACGCCTTCCTCAACCCGCGGATCCGGTACTCGTGAGCGGGGGCGCATCGACATGACCGCGACCGCGACGACCGCTCCGCCCGCCGTCGAGCGCCGGGTCAGCCACGGCCTGTGGTCCGATGCCGCCCGTCGGCTGATCCGCAACAAGCCGGCTGTCGTGGGGCTGGTCTGCATCGTCATCTTCGTCGGGGCCGCGGTGTTCGCGCCGCTCATCGCCCCCTACGACCCCTACGCCGGCGAGCTCGCGGACCGGCTCCAGCCGCCGTCGCCCGAGCACATCATGGGGACCGACCTCCAGGGCCGCGACCAGTTCAGCCGGATCCTCTACGGCGCCCGGATCAGCCTCCAGGTCGGCGTCGTCGCCGTCGTGCTGGCGCTCGCGATGGGGATGATCCTGGGGGCGCTGGCCGGCGGGCTCGGGGGCAGGGTCGACTCGGTCCTGATGCGGGCGACCGACGTCTTCCTGGCGATCCCGGGGCTGCTCCTCGCGATCGGCATCGTCGCCTGGCTCGGCCGTGGGCTGCCCCAGCTGATGCTCGCGATCGCCATCACCTACGCCCCGATCTTCGCCCGGCTGCTGCGCGGGAGCCTCCTTGCGCTCCGCGAATCGGACTACGTGATGGCGGGCCGTTCCATCGGCGCCTCCGAGCCGAGGCTCCTGTTGCGGCACATGCTGCCGAACGCCCTGACCCCTCTCATCGTCCAGGCGACGCTCGTCCTCGCGACCGCGATCATCGACATCGCCGGTCTCGGCTTCCTCGGCCTCGGCCCGCCCGACCCGCGGACCCCCGAGTGGGGCACGATGCTGACCGACGCCCGGCGCTTCCTGGCCACGGCGCCGTGGCTCGTGTTCTTCCCCGGTGCCGCCATCGTCATCAGCGCCGTCGGGTTCAACCTCTTCGGCGACGGCCTGCGCGAGTCGCTCGACCCGCGGATGAAGCGCTGACGATGGCCCTCCTCGACGTCCGCGACCTCGTCGTCCGCTTCCGCACCGCCGACGGCACGATCCACGCCGTCAACGGCATCAGCTTCGAGCTCGAGGAAGGGGAGCGGCTCGGGCTGGTCGGCGAGTCCGGCTGCGGCAAGAGCGTCACCAACCTCGCGATCATGCGCCTGCTGCCCAAGCCGGCCGGACGCATCGAGGGTGGGACGGTGCGCTTCGACGGCGACGACCTCCTCGCCATCAGGGAGGAGGAGATCCGGGCGATCCGCGGCCGCGACATCGCGATGATCTTCCAGGACCCGATGACGAGCCTGAACCCGGTCCTGACCGTCGAGGAGCAGATGGTCGAGACGATCCGGGCCCACAAGCCGGTCTCGAAGGCCGATGCGCGGGCGCGGGCCATCGAGCTCCTCGGGATGGTCGGCATCCCGAAGCCCGAGGGCCGGCTCAAGAGCTTCCCGCACCAGTTCAGCGGCGGGATGCGGCAGCGGGTGATGATCGCCATGGCACTCGCCCTCGAGCCCAAGCTCATGATCGCCGACGAGCCGACGACGGCGCTCGACGTGACGATCCAGGCGCAGGTCCTCGAGCTGCTCCGCCGGCTGACCGAGGAGGGCAACACCGCCCTCGTCCTCATCACCCACGACCTCGGTGTCGTCGCCGGGATGACCCAGCGGATCAACGTGATGTACGCGGGGTTCATCGTCGAGACGGCGACCACGGCCGACCTGTTCGCCCGCCCCTCGCACCCCTACACGGTCGGCCTGCTCCACTCGATCCCCCGGCTCGACCAGCGGGAGGGCGAGGAGCTCATCCCGATCGAGGGCCGTCCGCCCGACATGCGGAACGCGCCCGTCGGCTGCCCGTTCGCGCCGCGCTGCGCCTGGCGGGTCGAGCGCTGCTGGACCGAGAACCCGGTGCTGGCGCCGGTCGAGCCGACCACGTCGGTCGTGACGACCGGGCCGGAGGCGACCCACCGGATCGCCTGCCTCAACCCGCCGACCCGCGAGGAGGCCGTGGCCGGGCGGCCGCTCCGGGACGGCTTCCGCCCGGCCCCGGCGCCCGGATCGGTCGTCGACGACCTCGGCGGCTCCGTCGTCGACCAGCTCGCGGACGAGCACGAGGAGCAGGCGTTCATCGACGCGGCGCGGCAGGCGGGGGCGAGGATCTCGGCGGGGCCGACCGCGGCCGGGCTGCCGGTGCGGCCCGAGGACGACCCGACCGTGCGTCACGGAGGCGGCTCGTGAGCGGCGCGCCGGCCCCGAACGTGCTGTCGACCCCACCGATCCCGCCGACCGGCGTGGACGCGGGCGCGGCCGCGGCGCTCCTGCGGGTCGAGGATCTGAAGGTCTACTTCCCCATCAAGGAGGGGATCGTCATCGAGCGGCACGTCGCCGACGTGCGGGCCGTCGACGGGGTGACCTTCCAGGTCGGGCGCGGCGAGACGCTCGGGCTCGTCGGCGAGTCCGGCTGCGGCAAGAGCACGACCGGCCGGGCGATCGTCCGGCTCTACGACCCGACGGCCGGGCGGATCCTGTTCGACGGCAAGGACGTCGCCGGCGTGAAGGGTGGCGACCTGCGTCGGCTCCGGCGCCGGATGCAGATGATCTTCCAGGACCCGTACGCGAGCCTGAACCCGCGGATGACGGCCGGCGGGATCATCGGCGAGCCGCTCGACATCCACGGGGTCGGGGCGAAGGGCGAGCGCGCGGAGCGGGTCCGCGACCTCCTCGCGACGGTCGGCCTCAATCCCGACTATGCCGTCCGCTACCCGCACGAGTTCTCGGGCGGCCAGCGGCAGCGCATCGGCGTCGCCCGGGCGCTCGCGCTCGAGCCCGAGCTGATCGTGGCCGACGAGCCGATCAGCGCCCTCGACGTCTCGATCCAGGCCCAGATCATCAACCTCCTCGAGCGTCTCCAGGGCCGCCTCGGGCTGACCTACCTCTTCATCGCCCACGACCTCTCGGTCGTCCGCCACATCAGCGACCGGATCGCGGTGATGTACCTCGGGCGGATCGTCGAGGTCGCCCGGTCGCGTGAGCTGAACAGCCGCCCGCTCCACCCATACGCGGTCGCGCTCCTGTCGGCCGTGCCGATCCCCGACCCGGTCGTCGAGTCGCGGCGGCGGCGGATCATCCTCCGCGGCGACGTGCCCTCGCCGGTCAACCCGCCCAGCGGCTGCCACTTCCACACGCGCTGCTGGCTCCGCGAGCGGCTCGGCGACCCGGACCGGTGCGTGGCCGAGATCCCGGTCCTCCGCGAGCTCGCGACCGGCCACGAGGTCGCCTGCCACTTCGCCGAGGACGTGGAGGGCTCGGCGGAGCAGCTCCAGGCGACGGGTCGCGCCGCGCCGGTGGCACCCTCGTCGCCCCCGCCGGCCGTGCCGCCCGTCCCGCCGAGCGTGCCGCAGGACCCGACGATCGAGCCGACGGCCGAGGCCGGCGGTGGCGCGTCTGCCTGACCGGCGACGGACCCGCCCGCGCTAGACTCGCCGGGTGCAGCCGCTCCGGATCGCCCTCGCCCAGATCGCGCCCCAGCTCGGCCTCCTCGAGGCGAACCTCGATCGCCACCACGCGCTGCTCGCCGATGCCAGGGCCGGCGGCGCCGACCTCGTCGTCTTCCCCGAGCTGGGCCTGACCGGCTACCTCCTCCAGGACCTCGCCGCCGACGTCGCGATGCGGCTCGACGACCCGCGGCTGGCCGCGCTCGCCGGCGCGACCGCGGGGCTCTCGGCGGTCGTCTCGTTCGTCGAGGAGTCGCCCGACCACCGCCTGTTCATCGTCGCGGCCCTGCTCGAGGACGGCGCCCTCCGCCACGTCCACCGCAAGGTCCACCTGCCGACGTACGGGATGTTCGACGAGCGCCGGTTCTTCGCCGCCGGCGACCGGCTGCGGGCGACGCCGTCGCGGCTCGGGGCCGGGCTGGGGATCGCCGTCTGCGAGGACTTCTGGCACCTGTCCGTGCCGCAGCTCCTCGCCCTCGACGGCGCCCGGATCCTCGTCAACGTCTCGTCGTCGCCGGGCCGTGACGTCGCGGCGACGAACGCCGAGGGGCTCGGGACCGCGACCTCGTGGCGGACGCTGATGCGGACGTACGCCCAGCTGACGACGAGCATCGTCGTCTTCTGCAACCGGGTCGGGGTCGACGAGTCGCTCGGGTTCTGGGGCGGCTCGGAGGTCATCGGGCCGACCGGCGAGACGATCCTCGCGGCACCGCTCTACGACGAGGGGCTCTTCTTCGCCGATGTCTCCCTCGCCGACGTCCGGCGCGAGCGGATCGCCCTGCCGCTGCTGCGCGACGAGCGCCTCGAGCTCCAGGCCCGCGAGCTGGCGCGGATCGTCGCCGAGCGGGCCGGGCTGGCCGAGGACACGACCGAGCCCGACGCCCTCGAGGCCGCCCGATGAGCGACCGGCCGGCCGGCGGGCCCGCCGTGCCGGGATCCGGCGACGCGCCGTTCGAGCTGCCCGAGGAGCTCGCGATCGACACCGACGTCGCCCGCCGGATCGTCGCCGAGTTCATCCGGGGTCAGCTCCGCCAGGCCGGCTTCGAGCGGGCCGTCCTCGGGCTGTCGGGCGGGATCGACTCGGCGGTCGTCGCGTACCTCGTCGCCGAGGCGATCGGCGGCGACCGGCTGCTGTGCGTCCTGATGCCGCACCGGACCTCCTCGCCGGCATCCCGGGCGGACGCGGAGGCCGTGGTCGAACGGCTCGGCTGCGCCTCGGCGGTCGTCGACATCAGCCCGATGGTCGACGGCTACTTCGGGGACGCGCTCGGTCCGGCCGGCGCCGACGCGAGCCCGCTGCGGCGCGGCAACCTCGCCGCCCGGATGCGGATGGCCGTCCTGTACGACCACTCGGTGACGTGGGGCGGGCTCGTCGTCGGGACCGGCAACAAGACCGAGACGCTCATCGGCTACACGACCCTCTTCGGCGACTCGGCCTGCGCCTTCAATCCGGTGGGCGATCTCTACAAGAGCCAGGTCCGCCAGCTCGCCGTCGCGCTCGGGGTGCCCGAGGCGATCGTCCGCAAGGCGCCCTCGGCCGATCTCTGGCCGGGGCAGACCGACGAGGCCGAGGGTGGCTTCAGCTACCCGGTCCTCGACCGGGTCCTGTACTGGCTGGTCGACCGGCGGCGGAGCCCCGCCGAGCTCGCCGCGATGGGCTTCGACCCCGCCGTCGTCGCGCGGATCGAGCGGATGATCGCGACGTCCGAGTTCAAGCGCCAGATGCCGCCGATCGCCAAGCTCGGGCCGCGGACCGCGGGCGTCGACTACCTCTACCCGCGGCGGCGGCCGGGTTCCGCGCGGACGTGACGCTGTACGTCGTCGCCACTCCGATCGGCAACCTCGGCGACGTCACCCTCCGCGCCCTCGAGGTCCTGCGGGCCGTCCCGCTCGTCGCGGCCGAGGACACGCGGCTGACCCGCCGGCTGTTCGCCCGGCACGGCGTCGAGACGCCGCTCGTGCCGTTCCACGCCCGGAACGCCGCCGCCCGGCTGCCGGCGCTGCTCGAGCACCTCCGGCGCGGCGACGACCTGGCCCTTGTGACGGATGCCGGCACGCCCGGCGTGAGCGATCCCGGCGCCGAGCTCGCGGCGGCCTGGGGGTCCGAGGGCGGGACCGTCGTCCCGATCCCCGGGGCGTCGGCGGTCCTTGCCGCGATCGCGGGCTCGGGGGTCGCGGGGCCGCGGTGGGGCTTCGAGGGCTTCCTGCCGCGCTCGGGCCGCGAGCGGCGGACGCGGCTCGCCCGGCTCGCCGCCGACGAGCGGGGCTCGGTCCTCTTCGAGGCGCCGTCGCGGACGGCGGCGACGCTCGCCGACCTCGTCGCCGCCTGCGGACCGGACCGGCCGGGCGCCGTCTGTCGCGAGCTGACGAAGGTCCACGAGTCGATCGTCCGGGGCACGCTCGGCGAGCTGGCGGCGGCCGCCGCCGACGGGACCATCCCGGCCCGCGGCGAGATGACGATCGTCGTCGGCTGGTGGGCCGACGCCGGCACGGCCGCCGCCGGGGGGACCGCCGGCGGCGGAGCGGTCGATGCGGTGGCCGCCGCCGACCCCGACGAGCGGCTGGCGGCCGCACTCGCCGCGGTCGAGGCGCTCGTCGCCGCCGGGACCGCCCGGGGCGACGCGGCGCGCCGGGTCGCGGCCGAGACCGGCATCCCGCGACGCCGCCTCTACGGGGCCGTCGCGGGCCGCTAGCATCGGGGTCCGAAGGAGGTGCCCATGTCCGAAACGACGGCCGCCCGCGGCCTCCCGGTCCTCGGCCAGCTGACGCCGGTCGCCCGGGTCCTGCTCGTCGGCACGCTCGTCGCCTGCGTCGCCGCGATCGCCCTCGACGTCGGGCTCGGCGCCGACCCGACGGTCGTGTTCATCGTGGCGGCCGTGGCCATCCTCGGGCTGGCCTGGGTCGTCGGCCTCTCGACCGAGCGGCTCGGCGCGCTGGCCGGCCCGCAGGTCGGCGGCATCCTCAACGCGACGTTCGGCAACATCGCCGAGCTCATCATCGCGTTCTTCGCCCTTCAGGCCGGGCTCGTCGAGGTCGTCAAGGCCTCGCTGACCGGGTCGATCATCGGCAATCTGCTGCTCGTCCTCGGCGCGAGCGTCCTGTTCGGCGGCCTGCGCCACGGGACGCAGCGGTTCGACGCCCGGATCGCCGGCTCGAACGCGGCGCTGCTCGTGCTCGCGGCGATCGGCCTGTTCGTGCCCGCGGTCTTCGCCTTCAGCAGCGGCGGCGACGCGTCCGGGGGCGGCGCGAGCAGCGGCACGATCACCGAGGAGTCGGTCCTCGTCGCCGTCCTCCTGATCGTCGGCTACGGCCTCTCGATCGTCTTCCAGTTCACGAACCCGAGCCGGACGCTCGGCGGGCACGAGGATCCCTCGGGCCACTCGGGACCGGCCTGGACGCGGACGGTGACGATCGCCGTCCTGCTCGTCGCTGCGGCGCTCCTCGCGGTCACCTCGGAGATCCTCGTCGGCGCGATCGAGCCGTTCATCGAGGCGTTCGGGCTCTCGCCGTTCTTCGTCGGCGTCGTCCTCATCCCGACGATCGGCAACCTCGCCGAGCACCTCGTCGCGGTCCAGCTGGCCTGGAAGGACAAGATGGAGTTCGCGATGGCGGTCTCGTACGGCTCGAGCCTCCAGGTCGCGCTCTTCGTCGGCCCGGTCCTCGTCATCCTCGGGGCGATCATGGGCCAGCCGATGGACCTCGTCTTCACCCCGCTGGAGGTCGTGGCGGTCGGTGCGGCCGTGGCGATCGGGGCGCTCATCGCCCTCGACGGCGAGTCGAACTGGCTCGAGGGCGCGCTGCTCGTCCTCGTCTACGCGATCCTCGCGGTCAGCTTCTTCGAGCTGCCGGTCCCGACGCTGTAGCGGGGTCGCCCGGCCCCGCCCGCAGGCCGCCGCCGCTCGCCGCAGGCCGCCGCGGCGCGCCGCCCGCCCGTCCGCGCGCAAGGGCCGAAGGTCGCCCGGGCGGGGAGGCACCGGACCCCGGGCGGCGGCACCGGACCCCGGGCGGCCGGAGGAGCGCCGCTCGGGGTCCGGTCTTGAACGACCCGGTGTCGGGGAGGGGCTCGACCCGGGCGATGCAGGCGGCAAGGGGACGGGAACCGGCTCGTCGGGCGACCGACGGCCCGCTCAGGCGGCGACCGCCTCCGACCCGGGCTCGGCCGCCGCGGCGATCGCCGCATCCTCGGCCTCGTCGGCCGCGTCGTCGGCGGCGATGCCGAGCCGCCCGGCCTGGGCCTCGAGCGCATCGGCCGCGACCTCCGCCTGGTAGTCCTTCTTCGTCCGGCCCGACAGCATCTCGACCTGGCCGGCCACGATCTCGGTCCGCCAGTGACGCTTGCCCGTGTCGTCGTCCCAAGTCCGCGTCTGGATCCGGCCCTCGACGGCGACCTGCTGGCCCTTGCCGAGATAGCGGCCGCAGATCTCGGCGAGCCGGTCCCAGGTGACGATCGTGTGGAACTCCGACTTCTCCTTGCCGTGGCCGGCGTACTCGTGCGTCGCCACGTTGAAGGTCGTGACTGCCTTGCCGCCGGCGGTCACCCGCATCTCCGGGTCGCGCGTCAGGCGCCCCGTCAGGAGGACCTTGTTCACCGGTCCTGCGCTCCTCATCTGCCGGCGGGCTCGGTTCGGCGGGACGGACCCACCCTAGCGGGCCGCGCTGCACCGGCGGTCATCGCCGACTTACGCCGTGGTCGCGCCAGGTGAGGATCGCCGAGATGTCGGGAGCGGACCGGGCCATGGCCGGTCGGATGACGCTGATCGAGCGGATGATCACTGGGGTCGGGGAGCTGCCCTGAGACGCCGTCGGCCGGGCGTGGCCGGGCTCGGCCGGGTCCGCGGGCTAGTCGGCCCCCGCCGTACACCGCCCGACGCCGGGACAGGACACCACGACGGGGAGCGGTGGCGCGTCGGCGAACCGGAAGAGATAGATGGACGCGGGAACGGCCGCGAGGCAGCCCGGCCCGCAGTCGATGGGCGGCCACGCGTACGACTCGATGGCCGTGACCCCGGGATGGTCGGGCCGCAGCGCATCGAGGCCCTCCCACGCCACCGCCAGGGCATCTCGATCCGGTCTCGTCGCGTCAGCCGCGGGCCGACGCGCCGGGAGGGTGGTCATGAGCCTGCCGAGGGCCACTCCATCGATCGTCGTGCAGGCGTCGGGGGCGTTGGGCACGCAGGACACCGGCCG
>CAZABC010000023.1:29934-34333 GCA_964483405.1 uncultured Anaerolineaceae bacterium | reverse complement strand
CGGCGCGGCGGCGCTCATCCACACCCGGGCGTTCGCCGCCCCGGACGTCTCCTGAGGCGCCGCTCAGCGGCCGGCGCTGTCCCGCAGCACCCTCGCCACCGCCGCGAAGGCCGGCTTCTCGCGCCCCTCCCGGTCCCACAGCAGCGGGTAGTTGACCCGCCCCGGGATCGGGAAGTCGTGGAGCCACGAGCCGGCGTCGGTCACCCCCCAGAAGGTGACGCGGGCGACGCCGCGCTCCAGGAACAGGCGGAAGACGTCGGCGTAGCGGCGGGCCAGCTTCTCCTGGACCTCCGGCGGGAGGCCGTCCGGGTAGACGTTGGTCTTC
Organism: uncultured Anaerolineaceae bacterium; assembly: GCA_964483405.1. Lineage (GTDB taxonomy): Bacteria > Chloroflexota > Limnocylindria > Limnocylindrales > CSP1-4 > CAZABC01. The sequence continues at coordinate 34,008 of CAZABC010000023.1, read as the reverse complement.
GCGCGGATCTGCTGCTTCTTCGAGAGGTCCGCGCCCCACATGTCGGGGTCGCGCGGGAGCACGTCGATGTCGAGCTCGGTGACGTGCACGGCGAGGCCGGCCCTGCGCATGGCGGCGAGCATCTCGTCGATCGCCGGGAGCGGGGGGTCGTCGATGCCCCAGTGGGCCTGCTCGCCGATCCCGTCGACCCTCAGGCCCTTCGCCTTCAGGCCCTGCACGAGGCGGATCGCCGCGTCGCGCTTCGCCGGCTTCCACAGGTTGTAGTCGTTGTAGTAGAGCTCGGCGTCCGGGTCGGCCGCGTGGGCGAAGGCGAACGCCTTCTCGATGTAGTCCTCGCCGACGGCCGCGAGCCACGGCGTCTTGCGCAGCGTCCCGTCCTCCTCGAGGGCCTCGTTGACGACGTCCCACCCGCCGATGCGGCCTTTGTAGCGGCCGACGACCGTGTCGACGTGCTCCTTCAGACGGGCGAGCGCCGTCTCCCGGTCGAGCGTCTGCCCGTCCTTCCCGGCGAAGACCCACGCCGGCGTCTGCTGGTGCCAGAGCAGCACGTGGCCCACGACGAACATCCCGCGCGTCCGGCCGAACTCGACGAACCGGTCGGCGGGCCCGAAGTCGTAGCGGCCGGGCTCCGGGTGGACGCGCTCCCACTTGAGGTCGTTCTCGGGGGTGACCTGGCCGAAGTGGCGCCCGACGATCGCGAGCGCGACGGGGTCCTCTCCCGCGGCCTGCGCCCGGTTGATCGCCGCGCCGACGCGTAGGCCTGGCGGAGCGAGGTCCCTGAGGCCGGGCGGATCGGCGGCCCGCGCCGCGCCGACGGCCGCGGCGACGAGCGCCACCGGGACGAGCATCGAGCTTCGCGTCATCGTCGCCTCCCCGTGGGGTCAGATCTTGAATCTGCTCATCCCGCCGCGCAAGTGTTGACGGGGCCGCGAGGTCGGAAGTAGCCTCCCCGCGTTCGAACACACGAGAGGACGGTCACCGCCATGGCCAGCAGCCCCAGCGTCCGCGTCCCCGCCCGAGAGAAGCTCGGCTACGCCCTCGGCGACATCGCGACGAACTTCTTCTTCCAGTCGATGATCCTCTACCAGACCCGCTTCTACACGGACACGGTGGGGCTCTCGGCGGTCGCGGTCGGCACGATGTTCCTCGTCCTCCGGCTCGGCGACGCGGTCCTCGACCCGGTCATCGGCGCGTTGGCCGACCGGACCCAGACCCGGTGGGGCAAGTTCCGGCCCTGGATCCTCGGCACCGCCGTGCCGTTCGGCGTCGTGTTCTGGCTGGTCTACGTGACGCCCGACTTCGGGCCGATGGGCAAGCTCGTCTACGCCTACATCACCTACTCGCTGGTGATGATGCTCTACTCGGCCAACAACACCCCGTACTCCGCGCTCATGGGCGTCATGACGCCGGACGCCAGCGAGCGCAGCAGCATCGCGAGCTACCGCTTCGTCGGCGCGCTGATCGGCCAGTTCGTGATCCAAGCGCTGCCGCTGCCGCTCGTGGCCAAGCTGGGCGGGGGCGACTCCGCCCGGGGCTGGGCCCTCACGATGGCGATCTTCGGCGGGATCATCATCGTCCTCAACCTGCTCACGTTCGCCGCCACCCGCGAGCGCGTGCAGCCCCCCCCGGGCCAGAAGGCCTCGCTGCGCGAGGACGTGAGGAACGTCTTCACCTCCCGGCCCTGGGTCGTGATGTTCGTCCTGACGCTCCTCGTCTTCACCATGCTCGTCGTGCGCGGCAGCTCGTCCAACTACTTCTTCGCCTACTACCTCGACCAGCAGTCGATCATGGCGTTCCTCGCGCGGTTCGGGCTCGGCGGAGGCGGGGAGGCGAGCGGCTGGAACGCCGTGCTCGACTCGCTCGGCCTCCTGGTTCGCCCCGATGGCTCGAACGCGGCTGCGGTGGGCCTGAGCCTCTTCTTCGTGGTCGGCAGCGTGGTGCAGATCGCCGGCATCATGGCCAGCAAGCCGCTCGCGGACCGGTTCGGGAAGAAGGCGGTCTTCATCGCGGGCGCGTCGGTGACCACCCTCGCGACCGCGCTCGTCTTCCTCGTGGGCCCGACCCAGGTCGGCACGATGTTCTGGCTGAGCATCCTGTGGGCGATCGGCTGGGGGCCGACGATCCCGCTGCTGTGGGTGATGATCGCCGACGTGGCCGACCACTCCGAGTGGCTGACCGGCCGCCGCGCCACCGGCTTCATGTTCGCCGGCATCCTCTTTGCGCTGAAGGGCGGCCTCAGCCTGGGGGGCGCCCTCTCCGCCTGGATCGTCAACCTCTACGGGTACGTCCCCAACGCCGTCCAGACCGAGAGAGCGCTCCTCGGCATCCGCCTCGGCGCGAGCCTCTACCCCGCGCTCATGCTGGGCCTCGGCATCGTGTGCCTGATCGTCTACCCGATCGGCAAGAGGCTGAACCAGCGGATCCAGGACGAGCTGGCCGAGCGCCGGGCGAAGCACGCCGTCTGACCGCGGTCATCGCCACGGGCCTCCCGGGGGCCACGCCCCCGCCGGGGCTCGTCCGCTTGCCAGGAGGCGCCAGATCGGGCCGATGAAGCTGGCGATGCGGTCGCCAACGGCCCCGAATCGAGCGGGAGGCGGGACGAGCACGGAGCTGGAGGCGACGTAGCTCGTCCAGCGTCGCACGAGCTTCGGTGTCTCGTAGAAGCCGGGCGTGAGACATCCCGGGGCAGTGGCCCCCAGCGGGGTGCCCCGGCGCGTGAAGCAGGCCTCGATCGAATGGCCGAGCGAGGCACCGTCGAACGATAGGGCGGCCGAGAGCGCCCACAGATCGTGGAAGTCCTTCATGCGGCTGTTGACGACGTCGAGCGACACCATGGCCTGGAACTTCTCCGCGACGCTGGCCTCCCGCGGATAGGCGCGGACCCGAGGCCGGGGGAGGGTGTCCAGCGCGGTGGGGAGGTCGATCTCCTCAGGCGCGGTCGTCAGGGCATCGCCCACTCCGAAGTCGAGCTGGACGCGTATCCGGGCGTTCGAGAGGTGAGCGACGAAGCGGGCGCGCGTGCCGCCGTACTCGTCCTCGGCGCGGATCGGCTCGAGGGTGAGCTTCGACAGGTCGAAGGCGAGGCCGTCAGCGGGGCAGGGCTCGCCGCAGACCGTCTCCACGAGGCCTCGAATGGCGAGCTCGTCGGCAGGGCCGCGGGCGAGCATGTCGACGTCTCGGGTGACGCGGTAGGGCTCCGGCAGCCACGCCGCGACGAGGCTCGCCCCCTTGAGAATGCAGCGCTCGCGCACCGACGACGCTCCGAGGCGGTAGAGCCACCGCTCGGCAGCGAACCGGGCGAGCGTCCGCTCGAACTCCTCGCGCCGGGCCTTCGCAATGGCGAGGAGACGGGCTCTCACGGAAGCGGAGACGTCGGGGCTCACGTCGATCTCACGTCGAGGGCGGCACGCAGGCGACGGGACGGGAAGAGCCTCTCGATCTGCGCCAGCTCGCCGAGGGTGGCCTTGCGCAGCCGGAGGGCGTCGTGCAGCGCCTCCATGGCGGCCTCGGGACCTACGAGCCGCTCGAGGCGAAAGCAGTCGACGACGGTGCGAGCAGGGCTCGTGATCCGCGCCGGCACTCCCTCGAAATCGGTCTCCTGCACGCCGAACGTCCAGGCGGCCTCGCTGAACCGCACGATCCGCAGCCGCAGCTCGGGAAGGCGCGGCGCGCGCGCCTTGTGCGGGATCGCGATCCAGACGTCCGGGGGCGACTGGGTTCCGATCTCGTGAACCCGAAGGGCGCTCAGGAGGCAGACGACGCTGTTGGGTACTCGGGCGCAGGCCATGGCCAGCGAGTAGTTCTCGGTCGGCTCGGCCTGAGCGAGGCGATAGAGGCCTCGGCCGACGCGCTCCACCACTCCGCGGCGAACCAGGGTGCGGAGACGGCCCCGGGAGAGCCCGCCTCTCTCGGCCCGGCCGGGACGGAAGAACGACCCGGGGAGGGATACACCGGCAATGTCGGCATGATCTGCATCCATGCCGACATTTTGTGCCACTTCTCGCGGCAGATCAACCTATAAAGTCGGCACGTCTCCACATCTGCCGACGTTCGAGGTCGCAGAGAAGCTCCGGA
>CAZABC010000023.1:0-29834 GCA_964483405.1 uncultured Anaerolineaceae bacterium | reverse complement strand
AAAGTCGGCACGTCTCCACATCTGCCGACGTTCGAGGTCGCAGAGAAGCTCCGGACTCAGCGCGCGAACGGGTAGGCGCCGGGCACGAGCGGTCCCTTCGCGGGCCAGCCGAGCCGCCGGCGCACCTCCGGCGGCAGCAGGTCGACGCCCGGGGCGCCCGGCAGGGGCCTCGCCAGCTCGAAGCGGCGCAGCTCGGGGCTGCGGAAGACCACGGACGCCGGCTCCTCCACGACCCGCCCGCGCGTCTCGAGCGTCGGGTCGAGCGTCCGCAGCTCCTCGAGCGAGGCCACCTCGGCCTGGCAGGTCTCTCCCGCGACCGGGCCCCAGACGACGAGGGGCCCGCCGCCCGTCCTCGCGTAGACGTTGCCGTCGACGCTCGTCGCCTGCGGCCGGGTCAGCGTGCCGCACAGGCCCCTCGCCTGCTCGAAGCGCAGGAGCGGCCGGCGGAACGACTCGCTCGCCGCCAGCAGGTTGCCGGCGAACACGTGGCCCTCGCGCTCCGCGACGTCGGGCCCGGTCCTCGGGTGCCAGCCGAAGTGGTCTCCGACCGCGCTGCGCTCGTTGCGCTCGAACGAGGCCGGGCTGTCGACGAACGTGTTGTGGTAGACCCGCACGTCCCGGCTGTTGAGGGCCCACACGCCCCGGCCGCAGTTCACGAACACGTTGCCAGCGACCGTCGCCCCGTGCGAGATCTCGTAGAAGAACCCGATCTGCGCGTTCTCGACCCAGTTGTTCACGAAGACGCCGTCGCGGTTGCCGACGTCCCACCACACGCCGTTCGAGTGCGGGTTGTCGATCACCAGGTTGTCGCGCACGGTGACGCGGTGCGACTGGTTGAAGATCTTGACCGCGGCCGGGTAGTACCCGGTCAGCTGCTCCACGTTGTTCCTCCGGAAGACGTTGCGCTCGAGGAGCACGTCCGAGGAGCCGATCACGTAGAAGCCCTCGGTCGAGGTGTCGCTGATCAGGGAGTGGCGCAGCACGAGGTCGTCCCCGCGGAAGTAGCCGCCCACGCGCGAGCAGAAGGAGATCGTCACGTTCTCGAGCGTGGTGCCCACGACCTCCCGGCCGTAGGTCCCGGGCTCCTGGGGGCCGATGGGATCGTCGGTCGGCTCCTCGGAGACGAGGGCGGCGGGGCGCTTCGCCTCGACGTCGATCGCCCGGTAGGCGTACTGCGTGAAGGTGATTCCGCGGATCGTCGGCCCCTTCTTGTCCGACTCCTTGCCGTGGACCGGCCGGCTCACGCGGATGAAGGCGTTGTCGAAGGCGGTGATCTCGACCGTGCGCCTCGTGGGGTCGGCGCCGATGTAGACGTGGCCCGCCTCGTAGTCCACGTAGAACGAGTCCTCGTCGAGCTCGCCCTCCCAGCCGACCGACTTCAGGAGGCGTCCGTCCACGAAGACCATGTCGTTGTTGAAGCGGTGCAGCGGCGTGCGCGCGCCCTCGCGCCCCCGCTGCCACCAGCCGAGCGGCTTCGCCGGGAAGAGGGTCTTCCACGAGGTGCGCCACAGCTTGCCGGGCAGGGCCTGCCACTCGGTCGCCACGCGCGTCCCCTTGAGGACCGGGCGCTCGTCGAGGTACGGCTGGATCGTGATCCCCTGGTTGAGCCGCAGGTCGCCGGTGCGGTAGGTGCCGCCGCGCATCACGATCGCGTCGCCGGTCACGACCCTCTCGAACGCCGACTCGAGGGTCGTGGGAAGGGCGAGCGCCGTCCCGGCCGCATCCGCCTTCCCGTCGGGCGCGACGTAGTAGACGTGCGCCGCCTTCGGCACGACGTAGCTCTGCGGGACGGGACCGTAGGGCCCCCCGGACGGCTGGGCCGGCGCGGGCGGCGGGGCGAGGAGAGCGAGCGCGAGAGACGAGAGGCCCCACGCGGCGATTCGGGTGAAGGGCGTGCTCGAGGGCCGAGGCTTCATCTTCGTGTCCTTTCTCAGTACCAGTCCTCCAGGCGGAGTCCCTTGACGCGCCCGAACTCCTTCGTGTTGTGCGTCACCAGCGTGGCGCCGTGCTCGAGGGCGGTGGCGGCGATCAGCACGTCGTGGGGGCCAATCGGCCGGCCCGAAGCCTCGAGATCCGCACGGATCCTCGCCGCGGCCCGAGCCTCGGCCTCCCCGAACGGGAGGACCCGGAAGGCCTTGAGGAACGCGACGAGGCGTCCGCTGAGTCCGGCGGGGGCGGCGGCCCGGGCGGCGCCGTACGCGATCTCGTAGACGACGACCGACGGGACACTCACGTTCGAGGGGGGCTCGGCGAGCAGGCGCTCGGCGAGGCGTCCCTTGCCCTTGAGGTAGTACGACAGGCTCTTCGTGTCGAGAGCGTACATGGCTCAGAGGCGCTCCCGGCGGACGTCCCGGCCGGCCGGCCTCCTCAGCTCCTCCGCTTCCGGGAAGTCGGGATACGAGCCCGCCATCTCCCTGACCACCGCCGGCCACTCCCGGGCGGTCTTCTCGCGCACGAGCTGCGCCAGCCAGCGGCTCCGGGAGAGCCCCGAGGCGCGCGCCGCGCGCCGCACTCTCTCGACCGTCTCGTCGTCGAGGTAGAGAGTCACCTGCGCCACGGACGACCTTCTATACGTCCAATTATATGCGGCGTCTTCTGTCCAATCGCGGCGCCCGCCCTGCGGCGCGGGCGCGCGAACGGCACCACGGGGGGCTCCGCTTTTGTCCAAAGTTGAGACATACTCGGGCGGCCGCAGCTCGCCCGGAGGTTCCGCCATGACCCAGCCCTACCAGGATCCCGCGAGGTCGATCGAGGCGCGCGCGAGCGATCTCCTCGCCCGCATGACGTTCGAGGAGAAGGCGGCGCAGCTGCACGCGCTGTGGCTCATCCTGTCCGAGGACGGGGACCACCGCCCCCGCCAGGACGACTTCACGGGCGGGACCGACCCCGCGGCCGTCAGGAAGGCGCTCGGCCACGGCCTCGGCCAGGTCTCGCGGGCTCTCGGCAGCCACGGCGTCGAGCCGAGGGCCGGCGTGCGCGCCCTCAACCGCCTCCAGAAGTTCCTGTGCGAGCAGACGCGCCTCGGGATCCCGGCGATCTCGCACGAGGAGTGCCTCGTCGGCCTCATGGCCCGCGGGGCCACGATGTTCCCCTCGGCCCTCGCCTACGGCGCGACCTGGAACCCCGACCTCGTCGAGCGCGCGGCGGCGGCGATCGGCCGCGAGGCCCGCAGCGTGGGCTGCCGCCAGGGCCTGGCGCCGGTGCTCGACGTCTCGCGCGACGTGCGCTGGGGGCGCACCGAGGAGACGTTCGGCGAGGACCCGTACCTCGTGGGCGTGCTGGGCACCCGCTTCGTCCGCGGGCTGCAGGGGGAGAAGCGAGACCTGCTCGCCACGGTCAAGCACTTCGCCGGCCACTCCTGGAGCGAGGGCGCGCGCAACCACGCCCCGGTCCACCTCGGCTGGCGCGAGCTGAGCGACGTGTTCCTGCTGCCCTTCGAGATGGCGATCAAACAGGCGAACGCGGGCTCCGTCATGCCCGCCTACCACGACCTCGACAACGAGTCCGTCCACGCCTCGCGGCGCCTGCTCGCCGACCTCCTGCGGACGGAGTGGGGCTTCGACGGCCTCATCGTGGCCGACTACATCGGCATCAGCCTGCTGTACCAGCACCACAACCTCGCCCGCGACCGGGCGGAGGCGGCGGCGCTCGCCTTCAATGCCGGCCTCGACGTCGAGCTGCCGGCCGACGACTGCGTGGCCGCGCTGGGCGAGGCGGTCGCGCGGGGCCTCCTGTCGATGGAGACGATCGACGCCGCGGTGAGGCGGGTCCTCGTCGAGAAGCTGCGGCTGGGGCTGTTCGAGCGGCCCTTCGCGGACGAGGGGGCGATCGACCTGCAGTCTCCCGCGACGGTGGCGCTGGCCCGCGAGGTGGCCCGCCAGTCGGTGGTCGTCCTCGAGAACCGCGGGATCCTGCCGCTCGACCCCGCGCGCGGCCAGCGGATCGCCCTCATCGGCCCCACCGCGGACGACCCGCTCGCGCCGCTGTGCGGATACAGCTTCCCCGTCCACCTGATCCTGAACGACGCCGGCGAGTCGGCGTCCCAGGTCGTGACGCCGCGCGCCGCCTTCGAGCAGGCGTTCGGCAAGGACAGGGTCGCCTTCGCCCGGGGCTGCTTCGTCATCGAAGAGCGCAAGTACGGCTCGCCGGTCTTCCCCGGCGACGTCGAGACGAGCACCTCGCTCGACCAGCCCTCGCCGGTGTCCACCCGGACCGACCTCGTCCCGCAGGCCGTGGCCTGCGCGCAGGCGGCCGACGTGGCCGTGGTGTGCGTGGGCGACCTGGCCGGCCTCTTCCAGACGGGCACGGTGGGCGAGGGCTCGGACGCCGACTCGCTCGAGCTGCCCGGCGTCCAGCAGCAGCTGCTCGAGGCGGTGGTCGCGACCGGCAAGCCGGTGGTCGTCGTCCTCACGAGCGGCCGGCCGTACAACCTCGGCGGCCTCGAGGACCGCGTCGCGGCCTTCGTCTGGGCCTTCGCCGGCGGCCAGGAGGGCGGCCCCGCCCTCGTCGAGGTGCTGACCGGCGCGGTCGAGCCGTCGGGACGTCTCTCGGTCTCCGTGCCGAAGAACGTCGGCGCGGTCCCCTACTACTACAACCACAAGATGAAGAGCGCGGGGACGCCGATCGCCCGGCACTTCGGCAGCCGCTACCCGTTCGGGTGCGGGCTGTCGTACACCTCGTTCGAGTACGCCGACCTGCGGCTCGACGCGGCCGAGGTCGACACCGCCGGCGAGATCGGCCTGCGGTTCACGGTGCGGAACACGGGCACCCGACCCGGCGTCGCCGTGCCGCAGCTGTACGTCCGCGACCTCCTCGCCTCGGTCGTGCGCCCGGTCAAGGAGCTCAAGGCCTTCGCCCGCGTCGAGCTTCTCCCCGGCGAGGCGGCCACGGTCGCGATGGCGGTCCCCGCCGACGTGCTGAGCTTCACCGGCCTCGAGAACCGCCGGATCGTCGAGCCCGGGGAGATCGAGCTGCAGGTCGGCGCCTCGAGCGCCGACATCCGCCTGCGGGCGACCGTCACGCTGACCGGGACGACGCGCACGCTCGGCCGCGAATGGCGGATGGAGAGCCGCTGCGACGTCGAGCGCTGAGGTGAGCTCGCGCCGTCGCCTCTCGTCGTGGAAGGAGGAGATCATGATCCGCCGCACCGTCGCCGTCCTCGCCCTCGCCCTCGGCCCCGGCGTCGCGAGCGCCGCCGCCCAGGACGCGCTGAGGCTCAACGACCAGGAGTACCTGTCGAAGCGGGGGCTCGACGTTCTCGTCTTCACGAACGAGTACAACGGCATGTTCTTCGACGAGAAGACGGCCGGGATCGAGATCCTCCACCACGGCGTGAGGACCGCCACCGGCGGCGCGGTGCGCCTCTCTCCCACCCCCGAGCAGTGGGACCAGATCCCGAAGGTGACGGGCCGCAAGGTCGACCCGAAGTCGGGGGCGATCGAGGTGACGCTGCGCTACGAGGCGTTCGACTTCGACTCGCGCCTGGTGGTGGCGCCCGAGGGAGCGGGCTTCACGGTCGCGGTGTTCCTCGACGAGCCCCTGCCGGCCGCCCTCGAGGGCCGCGCCGGGCTCAACCTCGAGCTCCGGCCCTCGCGCTACTGGGAGCGCACGTACCTGATGGACGGCAAGCCCGCCCTCTTCCCCCGCTACCCCACGGGCCCGACCGCGTCCCTGCCGCCCGGGAAGAGGATCGCGCAGTTCGAGGGGTACTCCACGTTCGATCTCCACGGCCACCCGGACTACGTGGAGGCGCTGCCCTTCGCGTCCGGCACGACGCTCGTGATGGCCCCCGAGGATCCCGAGCGCCACGTCGTCATCCGCGCGCTCTCCGGCGAGCTGCGGCTGCTCGACGGCCGCAACCTCGCCCAGAACGGCTGGTACGTCGTCCGCACCCTCCTCGCCGCGAAGACCGCCGGCAAGGTCGCCGAGTGGCACGTCGAGCCGCACACGATCCCGGGGTGGACGCGCTCTCCCGTGATCGGGTTCTCGCAGGTCGGCTACCATCCCTCGCAGCCCAAGCGCGCCGTGATCGAGCTCGACGCGAACGACACGCCGTCGCCGACGGCCTCGCTCCTGGAGATCCGCCCGGACGGCCGCCGGGTCGAGAAGGCGAAGCTCGCGGTCCGGCCCTGGGGCCGCTACCTGCGCTACCAGTACGCGGTGGCCGACTTCTCGTCCGTCACCGACCCGGGCCTCTACCTCGTCGAGTACGGGACGCAGACGGCCGGGCCGTTCCCGATCGCGGCCGACGTGTACGAGCGGGTCTGGCACCCGACGCTCGACGTCTTCTTCCCGGTGCAGATGGACCACGTGCTCGTCAACGAGGCCTACCGCGTGTGGCACGGCGCGGCCCACCTCGACGACGCGGTGCAGGCCCCGCTCAACCGGCAGCACTTCGACGGCTACCGGTCGGGGGCCACGACCAACACCCCCTACGCCCCGGGCGAGCGGATCCCCGGCCTCGCGGTCGGGGGCTGGTTCGACGCCGGCGACTTCGACATCCAGGGCGGCTCGCACGCGATGACGGTCTCGAGCCTCGTCGCGACGTGGGAGACGTTCCGGCCGCAGCGCGACCAGACGCTCGTCGACCAGGGCCGGCGCTTCGTCGACATCCACCGGCCGGACGGGAAGCCCGACCTCCTCCAGCAGATCGAGCACGGTGCGCTCCAGATCGCGGCCCAGTACCGGACGCTCGGCCGCCTCTCGCGCGGCATCGTCGACGGCGAGCTGCACCGCTACCACCACCTCGGGGACGCCGTGACGCAGACGGACAACCTCGTCCACGACCCCTCGCTCGAGCCGTACCGGTCCGAAGGCGGCAGGAGCGGCACCCCTGACGACCGCTGGGTGTTCACGGAGGAGACGCCGTTCACGAACTACGCCGGGATCGGCGCGCTGGCGGCGGCGAGCCGCGCGCTGCGGGGCATGAACGACCCGCTCGCCACGGAATGCCTCGCGCTCGCGAGAAAGGCGTACGCCGAGGAGCGGGCGCGGCCGGCGCCGGCGACGCCGCCCGCCGGCTTCGCCGCGCGCTTCGGCCAGTTCGCGGAGCTGGGAGCCGCCCTCCAGCTCCTCGCCGCCACGCGGGAGGAGGCCTACCGCGAGAGGTTCGCCGAGCTCGTCTGGCCGGCGCTCGAACGCGGCGGCTCCTTCGCGCTTGCCCTGGCCCTGCGCGCGATCCCGCTGCTGGACGAGGGCTACCGGGCGAAGCTGCGGCCCTACGCCGAGAAGTACCGGACGGAGCTCGAGGGCCTGTCGAAGCAGAACCCGTACGGCGTGCCGATCGGCACCGGAGGCTGGGCCGGCAACGCTCAGGTCGTCGACTGGGCGACGACGAACTACCTGCTCCACGAGGCCTACCCGGACCTCGTCGGCCGGGAGCTCGTGACCCGCGGGCTCGACTACCTCTTCGGCACGCACCCCGACCACAACCTCTCGTTCGTCTCGGCGGTGGGGAACCGCTCGAAGCGCGTGGCCTACGGCAACAACCGGGCCGACTTCGCCTTCATCCCGGGCGGGATCGTGCCGGGCGTGCTGGTGCTGAAGCCCGATTACCCCGAGAACATGGACGACTGGCCCTTCCTGTGGGGCGAGAACGAGTACGTGATCGGCCTCGGGGCGAGCTACATCTTCCTCGCGCACGCGGCGCACGAGCTGCTGGCGCGGTAGCCGAATCCGATGAAGCGCCCGCTCCGACTCTCGACCGCCGCGGCGGGCCTCCTCCTCCTCGCCGTGGCCTCGGACGGGGCGCAGACGCGCACCCGCGAGGAGTGCGAGGCCGCGCACCCCGCCTCGTGGGGGCAGGCCGGCATGGACGTCGTCTGGGTGCCCACGTTCGACGCCGTCGTGCAGGCCATGCTCACGATGGCGGACGTGGGCCCGCAGGACCTCGTGCTCGACCTGGGGGCGGGCGACGGGCGGATCTCGATCGCCGCGGCGAAGCCGCCCTTCGGGGCCCGGTCGGTGGGCATCGAGTACGACCCGGCGCTCGCGAAGCGTGCCTCCTGCCTGGTCGAGGCGGAGGGCGTGGCCGACCGCGTCCGGATCGTCGAGGGGGACATCTTCGAGGAGGACTTCGCCGGGGCGAGCGTCGTGACCCTGTACCTGCTGCCCCAGCTCAACCGCTGCGTGCGGCACCGCCTCCTGGACCTCCCGCCCGGCACGCGCGTCGTCTCGCACCAGTTCACGATGGCGGAGTGGGAGCCCGACCGCTCGGTGCAGGTGCAGGGGCGGGACGTCCACCTGTGGACGGTGCCCGCCCGGGTCGGGGGCGCCTGGGACTTCGAGGACAGCCAGGGGAGCCGGTTCGCGGTCGACCTCCGCCAGAGCTTCGGGACGCTGTCGGGCGAGGTCGAGCGGGGCGGCGCCCCGCGACCGCTCGTCTCCGCCACGCTGCGCGGCGGCGAGCTGCGCCTCGCCTGGGACGAGGGCGGAGTGGCGGCGAGGCTCTCGGGCACGGTCCGCGGCCGCGAGATCACGGGCGTCTGGTCAGCGGGGACGGTCGCGCGCACGGCGGTCGGCCGGCTCCGGGGGGAGCCGCGCGACGCGCCCTGGGCCGCGATGCCGCCGGACTGCGCCCGCTACTACGCGCGGTAGCCCGCCGGCGACGATCGGCGAGCGCCCTACTCCACGAAGCCCAGCGCGACGTCCCAGGAGCCCTCGGAGACGAGCGTCTCCCCGGAGCGCATCCGGACCACGACCCGGTCGACCGTGAACGGCGCCGCGCAGTCGACGGAGGCGTGACGGAAGGTGACGCTCGTCGCCCGACCGGCGGCGAGGGTGAAGCCGTCGCCCGGGGTGTCGTGGTGCGCGCCGAGGCAGCGGCGACCTGCGGACCAGCCGTCGAGCCAGAGGTTGACGCCGCTGAGCGTGACCGGCGACAGGACGGAGAGCTCGGCGGAGAAGGCCGTCGTGCACCAGATGCAGTCGGCCGGACGCGTGGCGGAGAGCGACGCCGGGCCCGGCGAGGGCTGGATCGACACGAGCGCCAGGCCCTCGCGCTGGGCCGCAGCCGGCGTCTCGACCCCGCCGCCGCACCCCACGGCGAGCGCCGCGAGAGCCACCGCCGCCACCGTCCGCACCCGCTTCGTCCGCATCGCGTCCTCCCGGCCCGCTCCGCGGCGGGTCGCGAAGGAGGCCTCGGGCAAGTCGCGTGCCGCGGGCGACGCTCCGGGCCGCACGGCCCGCATCTGTCGGTCCGCGAATGGCTTGGCGCCGACCCCGGCCCGGTGCTGCGCGCGGTCCCACGCGCCGACGGAGCCGCCGCCGGCCGCCTTTCGGCCACTTCGCCTCGTCTCGCGGGCCGGGCCTCTGCCGAACGATGGACGTTGCTCGGCACACGCGATACGGATTGCGTTGACGATGCGACACACCGGGCCTCGGCGCGCTCCCCTCGGCGGAAAAAGGGCTTGACACGGCCGCGCGGGCCCTCGCATCATGGCCGCCCCAACGAAAGCGGGTGACGGTCTGCGCGGCGGATCGGGCCCCTCGCTCCTCGAGCGAGGCTCCCTCTCCCTTCCCGCCCGGCGCGTGGCGGGCGGAAGCCTCATCGGACGGAGCCGCGAATCGTGCCGGAAGCTCGGAGGGTCGTCGTCCTCGAGTCGGACACCATCAACCGCTTCTCCACCGAGCGCATGCTGCGCCGGGAGGACTACTGGGTCTTCGTGACCGACGACCCGGCGGCGGCGACGCGCGTCGCCTCCGTCTCCGCGGTCGACCTCGTCCTGGTGGACCTCGGCCTCGGCTGCCTCGAGGCGGTGCCGCAGTGGCAGCGCCGGCGCGGCGACGCCACGTTCCGCGGCCTCCCCTCCTCGCTCACGGACGGCTACGCGGTGCTGCGCCCGCTGCACCTCGACCCCTCCGCCGCGCGCTACCCGGTGGTGACGCTCCAGCCGCCGGCGGCCCCGGGCGAGGGCGCGGCCCCGTCGTGCCGGTTCGCGGTGCTCGACCTCCTCCCGCGGCCCTGGAAGGCCAGCGGGCTCGTGCAGGGCCTCGACGCGGTCTTCCGCGAGGTGCCGGCCCCGCCTCCCACGGTGGCCGGGCCCGCCGCGGGCGCGGCCGAGACGGGCACGGTCGACCTGCGCGACGGCCTCCGCCCCGCGGCCGACCGGAGGCCGTTCGCGAGCACGCCCGCCGCGCTGCGGACGGCGCTCGTGGTGGATGCCGAGCCCGCCGAGCGCAGGGCCCTCGTCGCCTGCCTGGTCGAGCACGGCTTCTCGGTCCACGAGGCGGCGACGGGGCAGGAGGCGCTGCGCCTCGCGGTGGCGCGGCGGCCGTGGCTGATCGTCACCGAGGCGAGGCTGCCCGACGAGACCGGCCTCGCCCTCGTCCGGAGGATGCGGGCGCACAGCCTGCTGCGGCGCACGCCGGTCGTGGTCGTGTCGGCCCACGACGACTGCGAGAGCCGCTACCACGCCCTGCGGGCGGGGGCGGACGACTTCCTCGCCAAGCCCGCCCCCTCGCGCGAGATGCTCATCCGCCTCGAGCTGCTCCTGCGCCGCTTCGCGGAGATCGAGCAGGCCACCGACGGCGCGACCAGCCTGCGCGGGGCGGTGGAGCTCGTCGGCGCCCCCGCCGTGCTCCAGATCTGCCACCTGAACCAGCTCACCGGGGTCCTCGTGGCCCGCCGCGGCAGCCAGTCGCTGCGCATCGCCTTCCGCCACGGGCAGATCGTCTCCGCCACCGGACCCGACCACGAGGGGGCGCAGGTCGTCTACGACTTCATCGGCTGGCCGAACGGCCAGTTCGAGTTCGACCGGGGCGCGCTCGCCGAAGGGTCCCCGCTGGAGCTCGAGTTCAACGCCCTCCTCCTCGAGGGCTGCCGGCGTCTCGACGAGCGGCGCCGCGGCCGCCCGGTCGACTCCGGCGCGTTGACGCGCACCGAGCGTCTCGCGTAGCCTCGGGCTCCGCCGCGCGCCGCCCGGGGCGTGGGCGCCCCTCGCCCCGGGCCCAGGGGGAGCCACGATGAGACTGCGGACGCTGCCGATCTTCCTGACGTTCTTCGCGATGGGCTTCGTCGACGCGATGGGTCCGCTCGCGAGCGCCATCCGGAAGCAGTACGCGCTGTCCGGCTTCATGGCCGGGCTGCTCCCCGCCTTCGCCTTCGTGGCGTTCGCGGTCTTCAGCGTGCCGGGGGGCGTCCTCGCCGCGCGGATCGGCAAGAAGAGCACGATGCTCCTCGCCCTCGCCCTCGTGGCGCTCGGGGTCCTGGTCCCCACCCTCGTGGTGCCGGGCTTCGCCCTGCTGCTCGCCTCCGTGTTCGTGCTCGGCGTCGGGACCACGCTCCTGCAGGTGGCGGGCAACCCCATCATGCGCGACGTGTCCGGGGAAGGCCGCTTCGCGAGCAACCTGAGCTTCGCCCAGTTCGTCAAGGGCGTCGGGAGCGTCGTGAGCACGGCCCTCGTGGCGCGCCTCGCGGTGGGCGAGCTCGGCTGGCGCCGCATCTTCCCCGTCTTCCTCGTCCTCACCGTCGCGACCTTCGCCGCCGTCCTCCTCCTCAAGGTGAAGGAGACGCGGGCGGAGGTCCCGCCGAGCGTCGGCTCGAGCCTCTCGCTGCTCGGGGAGCCGACCTTCTCTCTCGCCGTGCTCGGCATCTTCCTGTACGTCGGGGCCGAGGTCGGGATGAACACGTGGCTCTCCCCCCGCCTCGAGGGCCTGGGCCACCCGGAGGGGCAGGCCAAGCTGCTCGGGCCCACGCTGTTCTTCGCCGGCCTCACCCTGGGGCGCCTCGTCGGCAGCGGGGTCCTCGGCTTCATGAGCCCGCGGGCCTTCTTCCGCCTGAGCGCGGCCCTCGGCGCGATCGGCATCCTGCTCGTCCTCGTCGGCCAGAGCGCCCTCGCGGTGGCGGGCGTCGTCCTCGCCGGCCTCGGCTTCGCGAACATCTGGCCGGTGCTGTTCTCCCTGACCGTCGAGGCCCGGCCCGAGCGCGGCGCCGAGCTCTCCGGCCTCATGTGCATGGCGATCTTCGGCGGCGCGGTCCTGCCCCCCCTCATGGGCCGCATCGCCGACACCGCCGGCCTCGGCACGGCGTTCCTCGTGCCGCTCGCCGCCTTCGCCTACCTCTTCGCGCTGTCGATGCGGTCCGCGGCGAAGGAGGCGTGAGGTGAGCTACGAGACGGACGCCCGCGTCGTCCTCACCCTCGACGCCGGCGGCACCAACTTCGTCTTCGCCGCGGTCCGGGGCGGCCGCGCGGTCGCCCCCCCGGTCACCCTCCCCTCGAACGCCCACGACCTCGGCCTGTGCCTCGACACGATCACGGACGGCTTCTCGCGGGTGAAGGCGCAGGCCCCCGCCGCCCCGGCCGCGATCAGCTTCGCCTTCCCCGGCCCCGCGGACTACCCGCGGGGGATCATCGAGGAGCTCGGCAACCTGCCCGCGTTCCGGGGCGGCGTCGCCCTCGGCCCGATGCTCGAGGACCGCTTCGGGGTCCCCGTCTTCATCAACAACGACGGGGACCTGTTCGCGTTCGGCGAGGCGATCGCCGGCTTCCTGCCCTGGGTGAACGGGCTGCTCGCCGAGGCGGGGAGCCCGAAGCGCTTCCGCAACCTCTTCGGGGCCACCCTCGGCACCGGGTTCGGCGGCGGGATCGTCAGCGACGGCCGCCTCTGGATTGGGGACAACTCGGCGGGCGGGGAGATCTGGCTCCTGCGCAACAAGCTCCTGCCGCGCTCGAACATCGAGGAGGCGGTCTCGATCCGCGCGGTCCGGCGGGTCTACGCGGAGAGGGCGGGGATCGCCGTGGACGCGGCCCCGGAGCCGAAGGACATCTTCGCGATCGGCAAGGGGCAGGCGCCCGGCCACCGCGAGGCCGCGATCGAGGCGTTCCGGCGGATGGGCGAGGCGGCGGGCGACGCGCTCGCCTCCGCGGTGACCCTCGTCGACGGCCTCGTCGTGATCGGCGGCGGCCTGGCCGGGGCGGCGGACCTCTTCCTGCCCGCCCTCGTCGCGGAGATGAACGCGCCCTACGAGACGCCCGGCGGCCCCGTGCCCCGCCTCGAGGTGAAGGCGTTCAACCTCGAGGACCCGGCCGAGCGCGCGGCCTTCGTCGCGGGCGCGGCGAGGGAGGTCACGGTCCCCGGCTCGAGCCGCCGCATCTCCTACGATCCCCTGCAGCGCGTCGGCGTCGGCCTCTCGCGCCTCGGCACGAGCCAGGCCGTGGCCGTCGGCGCGTACGCGTTCGCCCTCGCCGAGCTCGATCGGCGCGGCTGAGAAGAGGTGTCCATGCCCCCCGCCCTCCTGCTCCTCGCCCCGGCCCTCCTCGGCGCGGCCCTCGCCGCGGCCCCCGCCCCGCCGCCGGCCACCGACCCCGCGGCCCGTTGGACGGCCGACGACATCCTCCTCGCCGAGTCCGCGGGGTCGTTCGCGGTCTCGCCGGACGGCCGCCACGCGGTCTGGGTCAGGAGCCGGATGGACGAGAAGAAGGGCGAGCGCGTGTCGAACCTCGTCCTCTCGCCGCTCGCCGGGGAGAGGCGCGAGGTGCCGCTCACCCGCGGGACGAACCGCGACCGCGACCCGCGGTGGTCCCCCGACGGGAGGAGGATCGCCTTCCTCAGCGATCGGCCCCGGCCGGCGGAGGGCAAGGAGGAGGACGGCGAGGGCGACGAGGCGAAGGCGCAGCTGTGGCTGCTCAGCCTCGACGGGGGCGAGCCCTGGCCGCTCACCAAGCTCGACCGGGGCATCCGCGACTTCGCGTGGAGGGACGACGCCACCCTCGTCGTCGCCGCACCCGAGGAGAAGAGCCTGCGGGAGCGCAAGGAGAAGGAGAAGAAGGACACCTCGCAGGTCGTCGAGGACGAGCGCGAGCCGCCGGTGCGCCTGTTCTCCGTCGACGCCAAGGACGGGACCCTCGCCCGCCTCACCGACAACCGCGACTGGATCGAGTGGGTCGAGGTCTCCCCGGACGGCCGCTGGGCGGTGGCGCTGCACCAGGTCTCGCCGAGCTTCCAGTACGACCACAGGGTGCCCCCGGTGCTGCGGCTCCACGACCTGCGCGCGGGCACCTCGCGCGCCCTCCTCGAAGGCACCCGCGTGCTCGCCACCGGCGCCGAGTGGGCGCCCGACTCGAAGGGCTTCTACTTCGTCCAGTCCTACTCCTCGCACCCCACCTACTTCACGGCGACGATCCAGCTCCTCCAGCACGTCGACGCGGAGACGGGGACGGCGACGCCGGTGGACCTGCAGTGGCCGAACGGCCTCGGCACGCCCCGGGTGCTCGCCACCCCCGACGGCTTCCTCGCCCTGCTCGCCGACGGCGTGCGCTACCGGCCCGCGCGCTACACGCGGACGGGCGCGGGCTGGACGCGGCAGGACCTCTCCGGGGAGCACGCGCAGAACGTCTTCGACTGGGCGCTCTCCCGGGACGGACGGACCCTCGTCTACGAGCACTCGAAGGCCACGAAGCCCGTCCAGTGGTACCGGGCGTCCCTCGACGGAGGCGCGATCTCCGCTCCCGCCGCTCTCACCGACCTCAACCCGGGCTTCAAGGGAAAGCCGGTCCACGACGTCGAGGTCGTCACGTTTAAGGGAGCGCGGGGCGACGACGTGGTCGGTCTCCTCTACTACCCGATCGGCTACGAGAAGGGCAAGCGCTACCCGCTGCTCCTCTCGATCCACGGCGGCCCCGCGGGGGGCGCGGACATGGACGTCTGGGACCAGAGCTACGCCTACCCGAAGCTGCTCCTCGCCCAGCGAGGCGCCTTCCTCCTCGAGGTGAACTACCACGGGGGCTCGAACTTCGGCCTCGAGTGGGTGGAGTCCATCTGCTGCGGCAACTACTACGACCTCGAGCGGGTGGACCTCGAGGCGGGTGTCGACCACGTGATCGCGCGCGGGCTCGCCGACCCCGAGCGGATCGGCACCATGGGCTGGTCGAACGGCTCCATCCTCACGACCGAGCTCATCACCCGCTCGCGGCGCTACAAGGCCGCCTCGGCGGGAGCGGGCGACGTCGAGTGGATCAGCGACTGGGGCAACGTGGACTTCGGGGCCTCCTTCGACAACTACTACTTCGGCAAGGCCCCGTACGAGGACCCCGAGCTCTACGTCCGCAAGTCGCCCTTCTTCCGGCTGAAGGACGTCACGACCCCGACCATCGTCTACACCGGCACCGAGGACCGCAACGTGCCCCCGAGCCAGAGCTGGTCGCACTTCCGCGTCATGCAGCAGGCCACGAAGACGCCGGTGCGGCTCGTGCTCTTCCCCGGCGAGCCGCACGGGCTGCAGAAGCTGGGCCACCAGCGGCGCAAGATCGAGGAGGACCTCGCCTGGTTCGACCGGCACCTCTTCGGCCGCACGCCGGAAGACCCCGTCGTGAAGGACGGCTCGCCCCTCCAGGCCGCCCTCGAGCGCAAGGGCTTCGCCCGCGAAGGCGGGCGCTACGGGCGGCTCGTCAAGGGCCGGCTCGTGCCGGAGGCGGTCCTCCACGAGGGCTTGCGCGTCGGCCGCTTCGAAGTCACGCGCGCGCAGTACGCCGCGTTCGACCCCTCCTACCGCGTGGCCCCCGGCACGGGCGACTGGCCGGCGAGCGGCATCTCGTTCGAAAAGGCGAAGGCCTACGCCGCCTGGCTCGCCGCCCTCACCGGCGAGCCCTGGCGGCTGCCCACGGCCGAAGAGGCGAAGGCGCTCTACGGCAAGCCGGGCGAGGGCGAGAACACCCTCGACCGCTGGGCCGGCTACCCGCCCAACCCCGAGGACGCGGCGCGGCTGCGCGAGCAGGCGGCCGCCCTCGGACCCGACGCGCCCCTGCTCGACGAGGTGGGACGCCACGGGACGTCAGGGGGGAGCGGTTCCCCCCGCGACCTCGGCGGTAACGTGGCCGAGTGGACGGTGGGCGCGGACGGGAAGGGCGTCCTCGCCGGCGGCAGCGCCGACCAGCCGGCGGGCACGAAGGGCCCGCGGAGCGAGGCCGGCGAGCCCTACCGGGGCTTCCGCGTGGTCCTCCAGGCGCGGGGCCTTTGCTCCGGTGGAGGCCCGCCGTAGCGACGCCGTCCTCCACTGGGAGCGACGCGAGGACCGCGCCCGGCTACCCGCAATCCAAACTAACGGGGCTCGGGGTGGATCGTCACGACCCTGACGGCGCGGGCGCGGTGGATCGAGCGCGAGGGCGTTGAAGACGGCTTGGGGAAGCACTTCCAAGCGCAGAAAGGGACTCGCGGCAAACTCGCGCTCGGGGTCGTCGAGGATCTCCATGGCGCGAGCGGCTTGCTCGCTGCCACCTCGGGCCGCCGCGATCAGCACCGCCGCGTCCACGAAGGTGAGCCTCATCACGCTTCTCGCCAGCCACCCCTGCGCGACGCCACTTCGTTCTCGATCTCGTCCCAGCCGAGAGCGGGTGCTCCAGACTTCGTGATCCGGGAGCGCAGCTCGAGCAGCTTGCGACCGAGCGGTGTCCGGGCGACGTCCGGCGCCTCGATCGTCACGTGGACCTCGGCTCGCTCAGGCAGGTTCACGGGCCGCTTGAGTTTGAGGACCCCGTTCTCGTAGATCGCCTCGACGTCGATCGTCATGACGCCACCTCGCAGGTCATTCTACGGCCCCCCTCGGTAACGCCGGTATCGCTGGCGTGGGTGTGCGCCGACGATTGCGGCACCCCGCGGCCAGCCAGCCACCATCACCCCGGGCCGGCGCGCGGCGCGCCCCGTGTGCACCAGGCGGGCCGCGTGACGGCCCGACCCCAGCGTCGCGCCCAGCCCGCCGCGCGGGTCAGGCCTGGGCGCTCGGGTAGCGGAAGAGCGGGGCCTGGGCGAGGCCTCTCGTCTTGATCGCCTCGGCCTCCGCGGCGGAGAGCGGCTCGAGCGTCGCGGCGAGCTTCAGCGCCAGCGCGAAGAGCGTCTCGTCCCCCGGGGGGATGGCCGCCGTGACCGGGTGGGACAGCGTGAAGCGCAGGCCCATCGCCGCCGCCTCGGGGGTGTCGAGGGGCTCGTACCAGCACTTCGGGTAGCGCCGCTCGGCGCCCTGCGGCCAGGGTCCCTTCGCCATCGCCTTGAGGCAGAGGATGCCCATCCCCTTCTCCTTGGCCTTCGCGAGGACCTGCGGGCCGAAGCCACCGGCGTGCCACGTGGCGAAGTTCACCGGGAAGAGGATCGAGTCGAAGGCGTAGCCGTCCATGAGCGCGGTGGCCGCCTCGACCGAGTGGGCGGAGAAGCCGAAGAAGCGCACCTTGCCCGCCTTCTTCGCCGCCTCGAAGGCCTCCATCGCGCCGCCCGGGCCGAGGATCGTGTCGACGTCGGCCTTCTTCGTCACCGCGTGGTGCTGGTACAGGTCGAAGTGGTCGGTGCGCATCTTGCGCAGGGAGCTCTCGAGCTCGGCGGTGGCCGCCTCCTTCGTGCGCCCCTGCGTCTTGCAGGCGAGGAAGACGGCCTTGCGGAAGGGCTCGAGCGCCGGGCCGAGCATGTCCTCGGCGTTCCCGTAGCTCGGGGCCACGTCGAAGTAGTTGACGCCGGCGTCGATCGCCGCGCGCACGCGGGCGGACGCCTCCGCCGCCGTGGCGTCCTTCACGACGATGCCGCCGAAGCCGATCACGGACAGCGTCTCGCCGGTTCTCCCCAGGGCGCGCCGCTCGAGGCCGCCCGGCCCCGTCTCGCGCTCCACGCCGGCGAGCCCCGCCGGGAACAGCGACAAAGCGGCGCTCGCCCCCGCCGCCCGGGCCACGAACTCTCTCCTCTGCATGGGCGCCTCCTCGGGGGCGATTGTGGCCGAGAGGGGTGCCGCCTACAATGGCCTCTGCTTTCCCCGAGGTCACCATGGCGCGGATCCTGATGGTCGAGCCCGAACCCGGCCTGCTCGCGGCGTTGCGCTCCTCGCCGCTCGTCGAGGGCCACACGATCGACGTGGCGGTCGGCTCGACGGACGCCGTGCGCCGGGTGCGCCGGCGGGCCTTCGACGTCCTCGTGACCGCCCCCGACACGGACCCGGCCGAGGACGAGGGCCTCCTCGACGAGATCCGTGCGGCCCGTCCCGGCGTTCGGATCGTGCTCCTCGCCCCGAGGACGACGCCGGAGCAGGTGATCGCCGCGCTGCGCAAGCGCGTCTTCGCCTGCTTCAGCGCGCCCTTCGACGCCTCCGAGATCGCGGACATGCTGGCCCGCGCGGCGGGGGCCGACCACTGGAAGGACGGGATCGAGGTCCTCTCCGCGACGCCCGACTGGATGCACGTGCGGGTGAACTGCCGCCTCCTCAGCGCCGAGCGGCTCGTGAACTTCCTCACCGAGCTGCGATCGGACGTGCCCGAGTCCCCGCGCGACGACTTCATGTTCGCGTTCCGCGAGGTGCTGATGAACGCGATGGAGCACGGGGGGCGCTTCGACCCCGACCAGGTCGTGGAGGTCACCGCGGTCCGCACCGCGCGGACGATGGTGTTCCACCTGGTCGACCCCGGACCCGGCTTCGACCTCGCTCGGGTCGCCCACGCCGCGGTGAACCGGCCCGACGACCCGCTCGCGGTGGCGGAGACCCGGGCCGAGACCGGCCTGCGCCCCGGGGGCTTCGGGCTCCTGCTCGCGAGGGAGATCGTCGACGAGATGATGCACAACGAGCGGGGCAACGAGGTCATCCTGATCAAGCACCTCCGCTGAGACCGGGGCCTCAGCGGCGCTCGGCGACGAACCAGCCGAAGGCCTGCTCCCCCCGCGGGGCGAGCCGGTACGGCAGCCGGGTGAGGCGCGCCGCGCCGGCCCGCGGCGCCTCGATGCCGTAGCCCGGCAGCGCCGCGAGCAGCTCGGGCGGGATCGCCTCTCCCCGCCACACGACGAGGGTGGGCCCCGGCCGCGGCCGTGCGTAGCGCGGCCGGTTGGCCCCGAACACCGCCGCGTGCGGGTAGCTCAGGCGCAGGCAGCCCGCGCCCCAGTAGTCCTCGGCCAGCACGTTCCGTACGTCGCCCCGGCCGATCTCGCGGGCGAGGGCCGCGTAGGGGACGTTGTAGCGCGTCCAGCGGCCGGCGAGCGGGAGGACGAGCACCCAGCCGAAGACCGCGACCGCGGCGAGCAGAAGGGCGAGGACGGAGGCGATCGCGAAGCGCCGCGCGCCGGAGGGCCCGGGACGCAGCCTCATCGCCGCGAGGAGGGGCAGGAAGAAGAAGAGCGGCAGGAGCCAGCGGGCGCGGTGGTTCCCGACCCCGAGCAGAAGCGTCCCCCCGAGGACGAGACCGACCTGCGCCGCCGCCAGGCGCTCCAGGAAGCGCCGCCCGTCCGCCGCGCCGGGCGGCTCGGGGATGGGCGCGCCCGCCCTCCGGCTCCAGGCCGCCGCCGCCGCGAGGGGCGCGGCGAACGCGACCGCGGTCAGGGCGACGTGGCCGAGGTCGCGCAGCCGTCCCCCGAGCCAGGGGGAGCCGTCGGCCAGACCCAGCCGCTCGACCGCCTCTCTCTGCACCGCGGCGTCGAAGCCGCCCCGCGCCGCCCACCACGCGTGGGGAAGGACGACCGCGGCGGCGACGGCGACGGCGATCAGCATCCGGCGGTCGGCGAACACGGGCCGCCACGACGGGAGGCTCAGGGCGGCAGCGAGGAGAGAAGCGAGGAAGATCGCCGCGTTCCACTTGCTGAGCAGGGCGAGCCCGGCGGCGAGGCCGAGGAGGGCGTAGAGGAGGCCGCGCGGCCGCTCCCGGAGGCGGGTCGCGACGTCGAGGGTCGCCGCGACGAGGGCCGTGGCGAGCACGGTGTGGCTCAGGTCCCGGTGCGACTCGTAGCTGAACTGCGGCAGCAGCAGCAGGCCGAGCGCTCCGAGCGCGGCGGTGGTGGCGTCGCCGGAGAGCCGCCGGCCGGCCCGGTAGACGAGGACCGCGGCGAGGAGGAGCAGCCCCTCCTTGAAGGCGGCCATGACCGGCAGGCTCACGCCGAAGGCGAGGAACAGCGAGCGCAGCAGCCACGTGTACAGGGGCGGCTGCAGGCCGTAGCCCAGGCGCCACTCCTGCGTCCAGAGGAGCTGCTGGGCCCCGTCGAGCGAGACGTTCTCGTGGGCGAGGCCCACGCCGGCGGTGACCGCCGCCGCGCACAGGACGGCCGTGCCGAGAAGTCTCCCCGGGGGGGGCAGGGGCGAGTCGCGATCCCTTGGGCTCAGGCGGCGGATTCTAGCAAGGGTTATGATCCGCTCCGCCCCGCCGCCCGGCGGCGAGGCGCGACCTGCAAGGAGCCGAAGCCAATGCCGACCAAGGTGATGATCATGGGCCTGGGGCCGATCGGGGCGGGAGTGGCCCGCCAGCTCGCGGCCCGGAAGAACTTCAAGATCGTGTCCGCCGTGGACATCGACCCCGCCAAGGCGGGCCGGGACCTCGGCGAGGTGGTGGGCCTCGGGAAGAGGGCCGGCGTGAAGGTGACGGCCGACCCGGTCGCCGCGATCCGGAAGACGAAGCCGCAGGTCGCGGTCCTGTGCACGAGCTCGGCGCTCAAGGCCACGTGGCCGCAGATCGAGACCGTCCTCAGGCTCAAGGTCCCGATCGTCTCGACGACCGAGGAGCTGTCCTACCCCTGGTTCTCGAACCGGCCCCTCGCGCGGAAGATCGACGCCGCGGCGAAGAAGGCGAAGGTGGCGGTGGTCGGCACGGGCGTCAACCCGGGCTTCGCGATGGACGCGCTGCCGCTCGCCCTCACCGCCATCTGCGAGCGGGTCGACTCGGTCCGGGTCGACCGGATCCAGGACGCGCGCATCCGCCGGCTGCCGTTCCAGCAGAAGATCGGCTCCGGCCTCACCCCGGAGCGGTTCGCGGAGAAGGTGAAGGCCCTCACCGTGCGCCACGTGGGGCTCACCGAGTCGGTGGCGATGATCGCCGACGGGCTCGGCTGGAAGCTCGACCGGATCACGGACGAGATCCAGCCGAAGATCGCCGAGGCGCCGGTCGAGAGCCCGTTCCTGAAGGTCGAGGCGGGCAGGGTCTGCGGGATCATCCAGGACGGCATCGGCTACGTGGGCGGCCAGCCCGCCATCGCCCTCCACATGGAGGCGTACCTCGGGGCGCCCGAGACCTACGACAGCGTGAGGATCGAGGGCTCGCCGCAGCTCCACGTCAAGGCGATCGGCGGCTACCACGGGGACATCGCCACCACGTCGATCACCGTCAACACGATCCCCAAGGTGCTGGCGGCGGCCCCGGGGCTGCACACGATGCGCAGCCTCGCCCTGCCCTCCTTCGCCGGCGGCAAGTAGCCCCCGCGAGATGAGGCGCCGGGACTTCCTCGCCGCCTCGGCTCCGGCCGCGCTCGCCCCGGGCGCGGCCGGAGCCGTGCTCGCCGCGCCCTCGCCGGCCGCGGCGATCAAGCCTCCCCGACTGCGCCCGGGCGACGTGGCCGGCCTCGTGGCCCCGGCCTCGGCCCTCTGGGAGTCGGCCGACGTCGAGATCGCCCAGGAGGTCGCGCGCGCGTTCTCCCTCGAGCCCCGCCTCGGCGCGCACGTCCGCGACCGCCACGGCTACCTCGCCGGGAAGGACGAGGACCGCGCGGCCGACGTCAACCGCTTCTTCGCCGAGCCGGGGGTGAAGGCCGTCCTCGCGATCACCGGGGGCTGGGGCTGCGCGCGCCTGCTTCCCCACCTCGACTGGGAGATGATCCGCCGCAACCCGAAGGTGGTCGCGGGGTTCAGCGACCTGACCGGCCTGCACTGCGGGCTCGGGGCGAGGACGGGGCTCGTCTCGTTCCACTCCCCGAACCTGCTGGCCACCTGGCCCGCCTTCTCCGCCGACCACTTCCGGCGCGTGGTGTTCGAGGGCGAGGCGGTCGCGATGACCAATCCGCCCGGGACCCAGGACCGCCTCGTCCAGCGCGAGAACCGGACGCGCACGATCACCCCGGGCCGCTCGCGGGGCCGGCTGGTCGGCGGCAACCTGACCGTGCTGTCGGCCCTGGTGGGCTCGCCGTACGTGCCGTCCTTCGACGGCGCCGTCCTCTTCCTGGAGGACGTGCGCGAGGAGGTCTACCGGGTCGACCGGATGCTGACCCAGCTGCGCCTGTGCGGCCTGCTCGGCCGGATCCGCGGCTTCGTCTTCGGCTCGTGCAGCCGGTGCGAGCCCGGCGAGGGGAGCTACGGGTCGCTCACCCTCGAGGAGGTGCTCGACGAGCACGTCCGGCCGCTCGGCGTGCCCGCCTACCAGGGCGCGATGATCGGCCACCAGGAGCGCCAGTTCACCGTGCCCGTCGGCGTCGCCGCCGAGGTCGACGCCGACGCCGGCACCCTCACGATGCTCGAGCCCGCGGTCGTCTGAGCCGGGCGGGAGGGCGAGATGGCCCGCGTCTACTACGTCGGCGACTGGGCGGTCCTCACCGGACCCGTGTTCGCGGAGACGCCCTTCCACCACTCCCACAAGGGCCTCGACATCTTCAACTACGGCCACTGGCTGAAGACGGCGCTCGAGGCGACCGGCGAGCACGAGGTCGCCTCCGTGCCCGCCTGGGACTTCTACAACAAGCTCGGGCCGGGCGACTACGAGCGGGTCCTCGACGAGCACGACGTCCTCGTCTTCAGCGACGTGGACGCCAAGCTCTTCCAGCTCGCCCCGAGCTTCTTCGACCGCGCGCAGTTCGGGACGAGACCCCTCACCTTTCCCGACCGGATCCGCCTGACCCTGGAGGCCGTGCGGAGAGGCAAGGGCCTGATGCTGCTCGGGGGCTGGTACTCGTTCACCGGCGAGCTGGGCAAGGGCGGCTGGGGCCGGACGCCGCTCGCCGACCTCATGCCGGTCCGGTGCCTCGAGACCGAGGACCTCGTCGAGAGCACCGAGGGCTTCTCGCCGCGGGCCACCGCCGCGGGCCGCGCGCTCTTCCGCGGCCTCGACCTCGGCACCATGCCTCCGCTGCTCGGCTACAACAAGACCCGGCGGAGGACCGGCGGCGAGGTCCTGCTCGAGGTCGCGCAGACGGGCGACCCGCTCCTGGCCGTGCGGGCCTTCGGCAAGGGCCGCGTGCTGGCCTACACGTCCGACCCCGCGCCGCACTGGGGCTGCAACCTCGTCTACTGGGACGGCTACGGGGAGTTCTGGCGGCGCTGCCTGGGGTGGACGGCCGGCCTCAGCCCCCGTGCCGGGCGAAGCCCTCGACGGGCCACGTCGCCACGACCGCGCGCATCGCGTCGTCGGTCAGGTCGAGGCTGAGCGGCGTCACCGACACCCGCTTCTCGCGCAGCACGACGTTGCAGTCGCTGCCGGGGATGTCCTCGTGCTGGTACTCGCTCCCGCCGATCCAGAAGTAGGAGCGGCCGCGCGGGTCCTTCTTCTCGACGACCTCCGACCCGTACGAGTGCTTGCCGAGGCGGGTGACGGCGTAGCCGTCGGGCTCGACCCCCGGCGGGACGTTCACGTTGAGCAGCAGGTTCGAGGGCAGCTCGCGCGAGAGAGCGGCGGCGACGAGGGCGCGGGCGAAGCGGGCGGCGGGGCCGAAGTCCAGATCCCCCCAGCCGGCGAGGCTGAACGCGATCGCGGGCACCCCGATGACCGAGGCCTCCATCGCCGCCGCGACCGTGCCCGAGTAGGTCACGTCGTCGGCCAGGTTCGGCCCGTGGTTGATGCCGGAGACCAGGATCGCCGGCCGCCGTCCCTTGAGCACGTGGTGGATGCCGAGCCACGAGCAGTCGGTCGGCGTCCCGTCCACCGCGTACCAGCGCGGCCGCACCTCGCGCAGCCGCAGCGGCCGGTGGATCGAGATCGCGCGCGAGGCCGCGCTCTGCTCGGACTCCGGGGCCACGACCCACACCTCGCCGAGGGGCTCCATGGCCGCGGCGAGGGCGCGGATCCCCTGGGACTGGTGGCCGTCGTCGTTCGAGACGAGGATGCGGGGTCGGTCGGCCATCGGGACGCGCATCGTAGCACCTCGGCCTCCTCTATAATCCCCCTCCCATGGGACTCCCTGGCGTCTCCCCTCTGCTCGCGCGGGCGACGCTCGTCGCCGCCGTCGCCGCTTCGCCGCTCGCTCGCGCCGCCGACCTCGCGGAGGCGAAGGCGCGCGGCTCGCTGCGGGTCATAGTGGCCGCCGACGAGGCGAAGGAGACGTTCGACCCGGCGGGCGGGCCGCGGGGAGGCTTCGAGCGCGAGCTCGTGGAGACGTTCGCCCGCCTCCAGGGCCTCGCGGTCGAGGTCGTGCCGGCGAACGGCTACCCGGACCGCATCCCGATGCTCCTCGCGGGCAAGGGCGACCTCATCGTCGCCATCTTCGACACGCCGCAGAGGCGGCAGCAGGTGGCGTTCACGAGCGAGGTGATGCCCACGTACAACGTGGCGGTGACCCGCTCGCCCAGGGCGCCCGCGCGGTCGATCGAGGCGCTGCGGCGCGAGAAGGTCGGCGCGATCCGGGGCACCGCGCCCGCGGAGGACGCGACCGCCGCCGGGGTCGCGTCCCTGCGGCAGTTCGACACGCTCGAGGCGATGCTCGCCGCGCTCGGGAAGGGCGAGATCGCCGCCTCGGTGATGCCGATCTCGGAGTTCGCCCTCGCGGCGAAGTCCGATCCCGCGCTCGCGGCGGGCGTCACCGTCGGCCCCACGGGCAGCGTCGCGTGGGCGGTGCGCAAGGAGGACCAGGCGCTGCGGGCCGCGCTCGACCGGCACCTCGCGAACGTGCGCAAGAGCGCCTCCTGGAACCTGCTGCTCGTGAAGTACTTCGGCGAGCAGGCGCCGCTCGTCCTCGGCCGGAGACGCTGAGGTGGCCCTCACCCTCGTGGTCCTCGCCGCCGGCGTCGGCAGCCGCTACGGGGGGCCCAAGCAGGTCGACCGCGTGGGCCCGGGCGGGGCGACGCTCCTCGACTACGCCGCCTTCGACGCGCAGCGCGCCGGCTTCGAGCGGGTCGTCCTCGTCGTGCGCGAGGGCACGGAGGAGCAGATGCGCGAGGCGGTGGGCGAGCGGATCGCGCGCCACGTGCCGCTCGCCTACGCCGTGCAGGCGGGCGGCGCCGGGTTCGTCCCGCCGGCCGGACGGACGAAGCCTTGGGGGACCGGCCACGCCGCGCTCGCCGCGGCGCCCCTCGTCGACGGGCCCTTCGCCGTGATCAACGCGGACGACTTCTACGGCCCGGGCAGCTACCGCGTCCTGGCGGAGTTCCTCCGGCGGCCGCCGGCCGGCCCCGTGCCCGAGTTCGCGATCGTCGGCTTCCCTCTCGTCACGACGCTGAGCCCGGACGGCCCGGTGAGCCGCGGCGTGTGCGCCGTCGACGAGCAGGGCTTCCTCGTCTCGATCCGCGAGGTCCTGAGGCTCGTGCGCGAGGGCGAGGACGCACGCGACCTCGAGGCGCCCCCGCCCGGCCTCATCCCGGGCCGGACGCCGGTCTCGCTCAACTTCTGGGGCTTCACGCCCGCCCTCGTGCCGGCGCTCGAGGACGGCTTCCGCCGCTTCCTGGCGCAGAACGCCGGGAGCGTCACGGCGGAGTACTTCCTGCTCTCGGCCGTCCAGTCGCTCGTGGACGCGGGGAAGGCGCGCGTGCGCGTCCTCGGGGGAGGAGGACCGTGGGGGGGGCTGACCCACCCGGGAGATCGCCCCCGCCTCGTGGCGCTCCTCGAGTCGCTCCACGCGGAAGGCGCCTACCCGTCGCGGCTGTGGCCGTGAGCGGCGCCCCGGCCGCCGCGCGCGCTCCGTCCCGCGAGGAGGCCCTCGCCGTCCTCGCCCGCTTCGCCTTGCCCGGGTCGCCCGTCTCCCTCGAGACGCACACGAGCGGCCTCATCAACCACTCGTGGCGGGCCACCTGCGCGGGCCCCGGCGGCCCCCGGCGCTTCCTCCTCCAGCAGATCAACCGCCACGTCTTCCGTCGTCCCCACGAGGTGATGGAGAACATGGTGCGGGTGACCCGCCACGTGGCGGGGCGCCTCGCGGCGGAGGGCGTGCGCGACGTCGAGCGGCGCGTGCTCTGCCTCGTGCCGACGCTCGACGGCGCCACCCGCCACGTGGACCCCTCCGGCGAGACCTGGCGCCTCGTGCCCTGGGTCGAGGGCACCCGCGCCACCGGGCGCGCGGCGAGCCCCGGGGAAGCGCGGGAGACGGCCCGCGCCTTCGGCCGCTTCCTGGCCCACCTCGCCGACCTGCCGGCCCCGCCGCTCCACGAGACGATCGCGGGCTTCCACGACACCCCGGGCCGGCTCGCCGCGTTCGAGCGGGCCGTCGGCGCGGACCGCGTCGGCCGGGCCGCCGGATGCCGGCCGGAGATCGAGGCTCTCCTCGACCGCCGCTCGCTCGCCTCCGCCCTCGCCGCTCCCGCCTCCCGCGGCGAGATCCCCGTGCGGGCCACCCACAACGACGCCAAGATCGCGAACGTCCTCTTCGACGAGAGAACGGGCGAGGGCCTGTGCGTCGTGGACCTCGACACCGTCATGCCCGGCCTCGCCCCCTACGACTTCGGCGACCTCGCCCGCTCGACGCTCAGCGACTCCGAGGAGGACGACCCCGACCTCTCGCACGTGCGCGTGCGCGTCCCGGTCTTCGAGGCCCTCGCCCAGGGCTTCGTCGAGGGCGCCGGGCCCGCCCTGTCCCCCGCCGAGCGCGACCTCCTCGTCACCGGGGCCGAGGTCATCGTCTACGAGCAGGCGATCCGCTTCCTCGGCGACCACCTCGACGGCGACCGCTACTACCGCACCGCCCGCCCCGGCCACAACCTCGACCGCGCCCGCAACCAGGTCCGGCTGCTCGAGGGGCTCGAGGCGATCCGGGGGACGCTGCGCGCGGCCGTCGCCGCGGCGGGGGCGCGATGAGCCCCGTCCTCACCCTCGCCGGGAAGGACCTGCGGCTGCTCCGCCGGCACCGCGGGGACTTCTTCTTCGTCGTGGGCTGGCCGATCGTGCTCGCCGTGCTCTTCGGGGTGATCTTCGCCGCGCCGCCCGAGGGGCGCTCTCCCCTCGCGGTGGCCGTCGCGGACGAGGACGGCACGGACGGCTCGCGCTCGTTCGTGGCCCGGCTCGAGGCGGGAGGCGGGCTCGACGTGGCGATCACGAGCCGCGCGGAGGCCGAGGCGCTCGTGCGCCAGGGCAGGCGCGTGGCCTGGGTGGCGCTCGCCCCGGGCTTCGGCGCGGCGGCGGAGAACCCCTTCGGCGGAACGGCGCCCACGGTCGTGATGGGCATGGACCCCACGCGGCGGGCCGAGGCGGCGATGATCGAGGGGCTGCTCGCGCGCGAGGCGGCCGCGCTCCTCCAGGAGCGGCTCTCGGACCGCGAGGCGAGCCGGCGCATGGTCGCGGACGCGCTGGCGCGGCTGCGCCACGCGCCCCCGTGGTCGCCCGATCGCCGGCGAAACGAGCGCTTCCTCGCGGAGCTCGACCTGTGGCTGGCGTCCGCCCCGGAGGGACGCGGCGGGCCGAGCCTCGTGCCGCTGGTCGTCGAGACCCGCGCGGCCGCGCCGGAGCGGCGCGGGCCGCGCCGCTCGTTCGAGTTCACCTTCCCGCAGGGGATGCTGTGGGGGCTCATCGCCTGCGCCGCGAACTTCGCGGTCTCGCTCGTGAAGGAGCGGACGAGCGGGACGATGGGGCGGCTGCTCACCGCCCCGATCACCCGCCGGCAGATCCTGCTCGGAAAGGCGGTCGCCTGCCTCGCCGCGATGCTGGCGGTCGAGGCGCTGCTCGTGGCGGTGGGGGCGATCGGCTTCGGCGTCCGGCCCGCCTCGTGGCCCCTGCTCGCGGCCGCCCTGCTCGCCGCGGCCGCCGCGTTCACCGGGATCATGATGGCCCTCTCGGCGGTCGGGACGACCGAGCAGGCGGCGAGCGGCGCGGCGTGGGCCACGCTGCTCGTCCTGGCCCTGCTCGGCGGGGGCATGGTTCCCCTGTTCGTCATGCCCGCGTGGATGGCGACCGCGAGCGGGGTGAGCCCGGCGAAGTGGGCGATCCTGGCCTTCGAGGGGGCGCTGTGGCGGGGGTTCACGCCCGCGGAGATGGCGCTGCCCCTCGGCGTGCTGCTGGCCATCGGGGGAGCGGGCCTCCTCGCGGGCTCGCGCCTCGTCCGCACGCACTGAGCCGGGGAAAAGACCCCTTCCGTTCGGCTAGAATGCCCCTGAGCTCTCGGAACGACCGCGAGAGGCAACCCGCAAGCCAGCGAGGAGAAGCGAACCAACCGGATCGATCGGCCCGGCGGGGCGTCGTCTCGCCTCCCGGGAGACAGGGGAGGCGAGGGACGGGGTGAGCGGCGGCTTCGACTACGTGCTCGTCGGCGGCGGGCTCCAGAACGGCCTCCTGGCGCTCGCCCTGCGCGCGCGGCGGCCCGGGGCGCGCGTGGCGCTCGTCGAGCGGGAGGGGCGGCTCGGCGGCAACCACACCTGGTCCTTCCACGAGGGCGATGTCCCGGAGGAGGCGCGGGAGTGGGTCGCGCCTCTCGTCTCCCACCGCTGGCCCGCCTACGACGTGCGCTTCCCCGGCCTCGAGCGAACGCTGCCGCACGCGTACGCGAGCATACCGTCCGAGCGGCTCGACGCGGTGGTGCGCGAGCGGCTCGACACGCCGGGCTGCGCGGTGCTCACCGGGGCGGCCGCGGTCGAGGTCGGAGCGCACGCGGTGCGCCTCGCGGACGGCCGCGTGCTCGGCGGGACGCTCGTCGTCGACGCACGCGGCCCGGCGGGGGCCGAGACGCGGAGCGCGGGCTTCCAGAAGTTCGTCGGGGTGGAGCTGCGCCTCGGCCGGCCCGTCGCCCCGGCTCGCCCGGTGGTGATGGACGCCACGGTCCCCCAGGAGGACGGCTTGCGCTTCGTGTACGCGCTGCCCCTCGAGCCCGAGCGGGTGCTCGTGGAGGACACCTACTTCTCGGACGACCCGCGCCTCGATCGCGACGCCGTGCGCGAGCGCGCCCTCTCGTGGGCGAGGGAGAAGGGGCTTTCTCCGTTCGAGATCGCACGGGAAGAGAGGGGCGTCCTTCCCCTCCCCTGGGCGGGCCCGCTCCCGCGGCCCCTCGGGCCGCCCCTCGCCGCCGGTTACGGCGGCGGCTTCTTCCACCCGGTGACGGGGTACTCCCTCCCGCTCGCGGTGCGCCTCGCCTCGCTGGTGGCGAGCCTGCCGCCGGAGCGGGTGTTCGGGGCGCGGCTCGCGGCCTTCGCGCGGCACCACCGTGCCCAGCGTCGCTTCGCCCACCTCCTCAACTGGCTCCTCTTCCGCGCCTACCCCGTGACGAGCCGCTGGCACGTGCTCGAGCGGTTCTACCGGGAGATGCCGGAGGACACCATCCGCCGTTTCTACGCCCTCGACCTGACGGTCGCGGACCGCGCGCGCCTCCTCCTCGGGAAGCCGCCGCGCGGCTTCTCCTTCCGCCTCGCCTGGGCCAACCTGCAGACCACATGAGCACACGCAACGCGCAGTACCGGGCGGCCGTCGTCGGCAGCGGCTTCGGCGGCCTCGCTGCCGCGATCCGCCTCCAGGCCCGCGGCGTCCGCACCGTGATCTTCGAGAAGCGCGACCTTCCCGGGGGCCGCGCCTACGTCTACCGGGACCAGGGCTTCACGTTCGACGCCGGCCCCACCGTCATCACCGCCCCGCACTGCTTCGAGGAGCTGTTCGAGGTCGCCGGCCGGCGGATGTCCGACTCCGTCGAGATGCTCCCGGTGCGGCCGTTCTACCGGCTGTCGTGGCCGGACGGGGTGAGCTTCGACTACGAGGGCGAGCAGGCGCACATGGAGGAGCAGGTCCGGCGGCTCTCGCCGGGGGACCTCGAGGGCTACCGGGCGTTCGTCGAGTACGCGCGGAAGGTCTTCCAGAAGGGCTACGAGGAGCTGGCGGGGGTGCCGTTCCTCCGCTTCGCCGACATGCTGAGGGTGGCGCCGGACCTCGTCCGCCTCCGGGCAGACCGCTCCGTCTACGAGGTCGTCTCCCGCTTCGTGGAGGACGACCACCTGCGCCAGGCGCTGTCCTTCCACTCCCTCCTCGTGGGCGGGAACCCGTTCGAGACGAGCGCCATCTACACGCTCATCCACT
>CAZABC010000022.1:21464-42497 GCA_964483405.1 uncultured Anaerolineaceae bacterium | reverse complement strand
TAATCCTCGTGTCGTGGGTTCGACCCCCACCGGGCTCACCATCACGGTCCCGCGCGGCGGCCCGGCCGGACCGGCCGAGGGCGGCCGATCCGGGGCCGGTGCTCGGGCGGGCGCGGGCTCCCAGGTGCGGCCCTATGCCCGATGGCGTGGGTCGCACCGCCGGATGGCCGTGGCGAGCGCCTCGTACTCGCCGAGGACGTCGTAGCGCTGGGCGGAGGCACGGACGAGGTGCGCCGTCGGGACGGCCCGACCGGTGGCGTCGCCGGGGCGCGCTGCCGGGACCGGGAAGGCGGTGACCGGCACCTCGAAGCCCGCCGCGAGGAGCGCCGCCCCGAGCGCGTCCCCGTCCGCGTCGGGGCGACCGGCGAGCCACGGGACCGGCAGCGCCGCCATCGCGCCGAGCATCGGATCGGGCGCCGGCGGCTCGACCCCGAGCGCCGTCGCCAGGACGTCGCGGGCCGCGATCGCGAGGGCCCGGTTGGCGGCCATGACCCCGGGCCAGCCGGCCGGGTCCATCGCCCCGACCGTCTCGATGGCCGCGGGGATCGCCAGCCACGCGGTCGGGTCGGCGGTGCCGGTCCAGTCGAACTCGAGGTGGTAGCGCGAGCGATCGGTCCGCGGGTCGTTCGCGCCGTGCGACGTCACGAGCGGCCGGGTCTCAGCTCGGCGGTCGGCCCGGGTCCACAGGAACGCCGCGCCCTTCGGCGCGCAGAGCCACTTGTGGGCGTTGCCGGTGTACCAGGCGGCACCGAGCGCATCGAGCGCGAGCGGGACCATCCCGGGCGCGTGGGCGCCGTCGACGAGCGTCTCGACCCCGCGCGCCGAGAGCTCCGCGACGAGCCGTTCGATCGGCAGGACGAGGGCCGTCGGGCTGGTGACGTGGCTGATGACGGCGAGCCGGGTCCGGGGCGTGACCTCGGCCAGCACCGCCGCCACCGCCTCCTCCGGCCCGGCGATCGGGAACGGCACCGGCGCGACGACCACCGTCGCCCCGTATCGCTCGGCCGCTCGCCGCATCGCGTTGACCGTCGCGTTGTATTCGTGGTCGGTCGTCAGGAGCTCGTCGCCGGGGGCGAATCGGAGCGAGCCGAGGACGGCGTTGACGCCGCTCGTCGCGTTCGGGACGAAGGCGAGGCCGGCCGGGTCGGCCTCGATGAACGCCGCCAGGACCACCCGGGCGGCGTCGAGGTGGCCCTCGAGCTCGCGAGCGAGGAAGGCGACCGGCTCGGCCTCCATCCGGTCGCGCCAGGCGCGTTGGGTCTCGAGGACGGCGACCGGGCAGGCGCCGAACGAGCCGTGGTTGAGGAACACGACCCCCGGGTCGAGCGCCCAGCCCGGTCGATCACGCGGGATCATCGGCCCACGATAGCGGTCGCCGGGGCCGCCGGCGGCGTCATCCGATCGCGAGACGGCCGCCGTCGCGGGCGGTCGCCGTCGGCTCGGTCGCGCCGGGCGCGTACCAGCGCGCGAGACCCGGGCCGCGGACGGTCCAGTCGCCCGATCCCGGCTCGGAGACGATCCCGGTCGCCTCGTCGAGCCCGACCCAGCCGATCCCGGCCGCGGCGGCGCCCCCGGCCCGCGCGACGGCGGCTCGCCAGGCGACGAGCCGGCGGTCGTCGTGATGGGGAAGCACCGCGACGCCCGGGACGAGCCCGAGCGCCCGGCGCGCGCCAAGCGGCGTCCAGGTCCAGCCGCCGAGGACCATCGCCCCGGCGCTCGCCCCGGCCACGACGGCTCCGCGCCCGGCGGCGACCAGCACCGACCGCCAGGCCGCCGTGTCATCGAGGACCTCGAGGAGGTGCCCGGGATCCCCGCCGACGAGGTAGACGAGGTCGGCGCCCGCGAGCGAGCTCGCCCGGGCCGGGTCGTCGGCGTCCGCCCGCTCGAGGACGTCGACGCCGTCCGCCTGGACGGAGGCGCCGATCGTCGCGGCGGCGGCGGCGAACGCCCGGCGGCCGTTCGCGACGGCGAGGTCGGGGCGCGACCGCGCGGCCGCCGTCGGGAGGATCGCGACGCGGATGGTCGCCGGGTCCGGCGCCGACGACCGCGCTGCCTCGAGGACCGCCGCGAGGAACGGTCCGTCCCCCGGCCCGAACTCACCGCCCCCGTGGAGGGCGACCGGTTCCGGGCTCACCCGTCCCCCGGCGTGCTCGGGCCGGCGCCCGGCGCATCGCGGCCGGCGCCCGGCGCATCGCGGCCGGCACCCGCCGACGGCGGATCCCGGCGGGCGGTCGCCTCGCCGGCATCCGGTGGCGTGACGTTCCGTGGCGCGGATGCCGGCGGGGTCACGTTCCGGGGCAGCTGCGCCGGCGGCGCGGGTCGGGGCGTCACGTCCCTCGCTCCGGCGGCGCGGACCCGGCCGAGCAGCCGGTCGATCCCGGCGCGCGCGGTGACGAATGGTGCGAGCACGGCCACGACGAGGATCGGGACGAGGAAGCGCGCCGGCCCGCGCAGCTCGGCGATGAGCAGCCCGAGCGCGAGGAGCAGCAGCCAGTAGCCGACGATGGCCCAGCCCCGCCAGCCGGCGAGGTAGAGGCGCCGGGTCGGGATGAGCGCGAGCAGCCCGATGACGGCGGCGAGGATCGCGATCGGAGGGACCGGCATGCCCGCGATGATACGGGCCGGCGCAGCCCCGCCGATGTTGCGCCTGATGGATGGCTGGTGCGCACCGTGGGACAGGACGAGGTACGATGCCGCCTGCCGGCCTCGCCCTCGCGTCCGCACCCTGCGATGCCGCATCGTGGACCCACCATGACCCAGTCGCCCTCCGCCCGGGTGCGCCTGCGCCGCTGGCTCGATCGCTGGCAGGGGATCCTGCCGCTGCTCGTCGCCGAGCTCGTCGTCTGGCTCGGCTTCGGGTCGCTGCTGCCCGTCCTGCCGCTGTACTTCCGCGACCACGGCGTCGACCTGGCGACGATGGGCCTCGTCATCGCCGCCTGGCCGGCGGCGCGGCTCATCGCCGAGCCGTTCTTCGGCTGGCTCGCCGACCGGACGGCCCGCGTCCCGCTCATGGTCGTCGGCCTCGTGGCGACGGGCCTGTTCGTCCTCCTGCCGGTCTGGTTCGCGACGCCGCTCGCGTTCCTCGTCCTCCGCGCGCTCGCCGGGCTCGCGTCGGCGATCTACGACCCCGCGGCCCGTGGCTTCGTCGTCGACGCGACGCCGCGAGAGCGACGCGGCGAGGCGTTCGGCCTGTACGGCGCCGCCCAGATGGGCGGGCTCCTCATCGGCCCGGCGGTCGGGGCGCTCGTCGCCGGGGCGCTCGGCGGGGTCGAGGCGCTGTTCATCCTGTGCGCGGGCGCGACCTGGGTCTCGGCCGCGATGGTCTGGCTCTTCGTCCGCGAGACGGCCGTGCCGGGCCGGGTCACCCCGCCCGCGGTCGGTGTCGCCGGCCTGCCGACGGACGAGGCGATCCTGTCGGGTCGGTCGCTCGACGGCGAGACCGACGAGCGAACCGTCGTGCCGGGGACGCCGGCGATCGACGACGACGGCCCGGCCCGCCCGACCCGGCTCTGGAACCGGCTGCTCGTCGCGGCGGTCATCCTGCAGGTCGGCAGCTTCTACGCGAGCGGCACCTACGAGGTCGTCTGGAGCCTCTATCTCGAGGACCAGGGGGCCGGCCTCGACCTCATCGGCCTGACCTTCGCGATGTTCGGCCTGCCGATCCTCCTCCTGTCGCCGTTCGCCGGCCGGGTGATCGACCGGAGCGGGGTCTTCCTGCCGATCATCGGCGGCTCGGTCGTCGCCGCCGTCTGCGGCGTCCTCTACATCGTCGCGCCGAGCCCGATCTGGTTCGTCCCGATCGTCCTCGCCGAGGGCGCCGGCTTCGCCTTTCTCAGCCCGGCGCTCTTCTCGGTCGTGGCCGCCGGGAGCCCGCCCGGCCGCTCGTCGACCGCCCAGGGCATCCTCGGCGCGGCCGGCACCATCGGCACGATCATCGCGGCGATGACCGCCGGCGCGATGGCCGGTATCGACCTGCGCCTGCCGTTCCTCGTCTTCAGCGTCGTCATGACCGTCGCCCTGAGCCTCGCCCTCCTCGTCGGCGGCCGGTCGATGGCCCGTCTCCGGCCGGCCCGCCCACGCCACGCCGCGGGCGTGGACGACGAGCCCGGGGTGGCGAGCCTCGTGCCGGCCGGAGCGGGCGAAGCCCTCGCCGAGCGGCCATGAGCGCGACCGGCGGCTGGCGCGACGACCCCGACGGCGTCCGCCCCGTCGTCCTCGTCATCGGCGGCTTCCTGTCGTCGCCGCCGCTCTTCGAGCCGCTCGCCCGGCGGCTCGTCGCCCGCGGCGCCGTCGACGCGCTCGTCGCGCCGGTCTGGACGCCGCACTGGGTCCTCGGCGCCGTGGCCGGGATGGAGGTCGTCCTGCGGCGCGCCGGGCGAGCCCTCCTCGAGGCCGACCGTCGCTCGGGGGTGTCGGCGGCGAGCCGCGGTGCGCCGGTCCTCGTCGTGGGACACAGCGCCGGCGGGGTGACCGCCCGGGTCCTCACCTCGCCCGTGCCGTTCAACGGGATGCGGCTCGGTGCCGGCGGCCGGATCGGGGCGATCGTGACCCTCGGGTCGCCGCACCACGTCCGAAAGGTCGCCCGGCTCGGCGGCCGGATCTCGTCGCGGGGCGCCGAGTTCGCCGAGCGGGTCGTCCCTGGGGCCGCTTTCGCCCCGCGGATCGGCTACGTCGCCGTCGCGACGCGCGGGGTGGTCGGCCGGCCGGACGGGACGCCGCGCGAGCGATCGGCCGCCAACCTGTACGCCGGCCTGCTCGGCAAGGCGGCCGCGAGCGGCCCGATCGAGGGCGACGGCCTCGTGCCGGTCGAGGCCGCGCTCCTCGACGACGCGACCCGGATCGTCCTCGACGATGCCGTCCACGGCCCGCTGTCCGCCCGCCGCTGGTACGGCTCGGACGACGTCGTCGACCGCTGGTGGCCGGCCGCGCTCGAGGCCTGGCACGGGGCCCTGCGGGCCAGGGTCGAGGGCCGTCCGATGCCGGGACCGCGCCCGGCGATTGACGATTCGGGCGACGCCGAGTAGGATTCGTGACCTTCGCGGGGTGGAGCAGCGGCAGCTCGTCGGGCTCATAACCCGAAGGTCAGGGGTTCGAATCCCCTCCCCGCAACCAACGCATATCCCTGAACCCCGGGTCCCGCCACCCGGGGTTCTTCCTTTCCACCCCCGCGACGGCCGACGGATCGCCGCCGGTCGGTGCAAGATGGCGAGCAGCAACGGTCCGAGGGCGGCGACGCCGATCGTGCCGCGCTGGACAGGAGTGTCGACATGGCGGCATGGGATGCGAGGGCGTGGCTGGCGGGGCTGGTCGGTTGCGGGCGGGACGAGCTCGCCGTCCGCAGCACCGACCGCTATGGCGACCACGAGACGCAGGTGCGCTATGAGCGCGGCAGCGAGTCGGTCGCCCGGCTCATCGTGACCGGACCGGTCCGGGACCTCGGCGTCCACGAGGGCGAGGGCCACTGGCTCGTGTCGGCCCAGATCGGCTGGGAGGCCGGGGGTGCCCACGTCGCCAAGGTCCCCGAGACGGACGAGATCGTCTACTGACGACGCGTCGCGGCGATCAGGCCCAGCGGAACCGCGTCGCCGCGACGACGACGGCACCGACGGCCCAGCCCGCGAGGACGAGGACCGGGCCCGTCGCGTCGACCGGGGCTCCGAGGGCCGCCCGGAGCGCCTCGGTCATCGCCGCCGGCGGGAGGACCCGGGCGATCGCCTCGACCGCCTCGGGGAGCCGCTCGAGCGGGACGACGACCCCGCCGAGGAGCAGGACGCCGAGGAAGAGCCCGTTCGCGACGGCGAGGGCTGCCTCGGCCCGGAGCGTCCCCGCGATCGCCAGGCCGAGCCCGGCCGCGGCCGCCGTCCCGAGGAGGAGGACGAGGACGGCGAGCGCCGGCGACCAGCCGGGGTCCGGCCGCCAGCCGAGCGCGGCCCCGGCGATGCCGAGGAGCAGGCCGACCTGGACGGCCTCGACGAGGCCGACGGTGGCGAGCTTCGCGGCGACGACCCCGGTCCGCGGCAGCGGCGACCCGCCGAGCCGCTTGAGGACCCCGTAGGACCGCTCGTAGGCGGTCGCGATCCCGAGGCTGACGAGGCCCGTCGCGAAGACCGCGAGGGTGAGCGTGCCGGGCAGCAGCGCCTCGACCGCCGCCTCGCCACCCGGGCCGGCGAGCGGCACGGCGCTGAAGAAGACCAGGACGACGGGCGGCAGGATCGCGGTGACGAGGAGGCTCTCGCCGCGGCGGAGCGCGAGACGAAGCTCGAGCCGGACGAGGGCGAGCGTCGCCCGCCACGCCGGCGCGGCGGGGCTCGGGCCGGCGGCGGTCCGGCCGACGGGCGCCGCGCCCCGGTCCGCGGTCACGACGCCACCTGGCCGGTCGATCCCGCCGTCGACGGATCGACGAGCTCGAGATACCGCTCCTCGAGGGTGGCGCCGGCCGTCCGCAGCTCGAGGATCCGTAGGTCGTGGGCCGCGCACCAGGTCGCGATGGCCGCGATCGTGGCGGGCGAAGGCGGGGCACCGGCGACGCGGTATCGACCGGCCTCGCCGGCCTCGAGCCGGACCGCCGGGCCGATCACCTGCTCCAGGTCCCCGCG
The DNA here is from genome assembly GCA_964483405.1 of uncultured Anaerolineaceae bacterium. GTDB lineage: Bacteria > Chloroflexota > Limnocylindria > Limnocylindrales > CSP1-4 > CAZABC01. The sequence goes on along the minus strand of CAZABC010000022.1, from coordinate 35,901 downwards.
GCCGGACTCGTCGAGCGGGCGCTCGAGCCGCAGCTCGAGGCGCGGCCGGGCGCCGGCGCGCAGCTCGGCCGGGGTCCCGTCGGCGAGCCGCCGGCCGGCCGCCAGGACGACGATCCGGTCGGCGAGCCGCTCGACGTCGGCGAGCTCGTGGGTCGTGACGAGGACCGTGGCGCCGGCGGCCCGCGCCTCGGCGATGAGGTCGCGGGTCCGGGCGCGGGCCGCGGGGTCCATGCCGGCGGTCGGCTCGTCGAGGACGAGGAGCTCGGGCCGGCCGACCAGGGCGAGGGCGAGCGAGAGCCGCTGCCGCTCGCCGCCCGACAGTCGCCGCCAGCGGGTCCGGGCGACCGCCTCGAGCCCGACCGCCGCGAGCAGCGCGACCGGGTCGCGGGGACGGGCGTAGAAGCCGGCGTAGAGCCGGAGCAGCTCGGCCGGCGTGGCGAGCGGCTGGACGCCGCCGTCCTGGAGCATCAGCCCCATCCGCGACCGGAGTCGCCGCCCGTCCCGCGCCGGGTCGAGCCCGAGGACGCGGACCATGCCCGCGTCGGGCGAGCGGTAGCCCTCGATCGTCTCGATCGTCGTCGTCTTGCCGGCCCCGTTCGGCCCGAGGATCGCGACGATCGATCCCGGCTCGACGACGAGGTCGAGCCCGTCGACGACCGTCCGTCCGCCGTAGCGCTTGGTGAGCCCTGACAGCGCGATCGCGGGGACCGCCGACGGCCCCGCGATCGCCGGCGCGATCACGGGGCGATCTTGGCGTACTGGCGCTCGAAGTCGGCCGCCGTCATCTCGCCGATGTGGATGCCGCGGACGATCCCCTCGGCATCGACGAAGTAGGTCTGCGGCGGGGCCGCGACGCGCCAGGCCGTGGCATGGACGTCGGCCTGGTCGAGGACGGTGTCCCAGTCGGCGCCGAACGCCTCGACGAACTCGCGGGCCGGGGCCGGGTCGTCGTTGAAGAGGACCCCGATCAGGATCATCCCGTCGGCGGCGTGGGCGGCCGAGGCGTCGCGGAGGACCGGGAACTCCTGGCGGCACGGGACGCACCAGGATGCCCAGAAGTTGACGACGACCGGCCGTCCGAGGTACTCGGCGATGTCGAAGGTCGATCCGGCGAGGGTCGGCCCGGCGAGCGGTGGCGCGGGCTCATCGAGCCCGGCACCGCCGTCGGACGGGATGCAGCCGGCCACGAGGAGCGCGACCGCCAGGACGATCGCGGTGACGGTGCGAAGCCGGGCGGAACGGGCCCCGGCGGGGCGGGCGGCGAGGGTGCTCGACCGGTCCGTGATGCGCCTACTGGGCCGTGATGGTCCCCGTCATGTTCGGGTGGACCGTGCAGATGAACGGGTAGGTGCCCGGCGCGAGCGCCGGCACCGTGTAGATGCGGGTCTCGACACCGGGGAAGATGTCGCCGACGAAGTGGTTGCCGCCGCTCGCGTCGTCGATCTCGACGTTGTGCCCGATCCCGGCGTCCTTGTTGACGAAGGCGATCGTGAACTCGCGGTTCGCCGGCACCGTGACGGCGGTCTCGAGGAACTTGATCCCCTCCGCGGTGATCGTCACGTCGGCCTCCGGGACCGGCTCGCCGGATGCGCCGGGCTCGCCCGACGGCGCGGCCGACGCGCCCGGGCTCCCGCTCGGGGGCGGCGATCCACCGGCGGTCGCGTCGTCGCCCGGCGGCACGATCCCGGCGTTGACGACGAGGGCCAGCGCGAGGATCGCGGCTCCGACGACGACCGAGCCGACCGGGAACCGCGGCTCGGGCGGGTTGCGGAGGTGGCCGGTCCGGTCGGCCTCGACGGTCAGCGCGTACTCGGCCCGGGCGTCGCGGAGCCAGCCGAACAGCGCCCCGATGAGCAGGACGACGCCGGCCACGAGGACCGCGGGTCCGAGGACCAGGCCGAGGAACAGGACCGCCGCGGCGGCCGACACGAGGAGCGGCCGGAACGACGGGCCGGGGATGTGGACGCCCTCGGGCGGCCCGGCCTCGACGACGGCCGGCAGCGTCGTCGCCGTCGACTCGATGCGATCGTAGTCGGTCAGCGCCTCGCGCAGCCAGTAGAGGAGGGCCAGGACGAGCGCCGCGAGCCCGAGGACGAGGACGACGCCGCCGAGGACGAACCCGATGACCGCGAGGGCCGACCCGGCCGCGACGAGGAATGGCGCGAGCGACGGGCCCGGCATGTGGATCCCGGCCGGGGTCCGTGGGGCGACCCGGCCCGGACCGCGCTGTGCGGGGCCTGCCCGTCGGGCGCGCAGGAAGAGCCACAGGAACCCGAGGAAGACGAGACCCGCCAGGGCGACCGGGATGAGGGTGATGATCGTCCCCCAGTCCGGCATGACGAGCCGCGCGGTCAGGTCGAGGATCGCCTCCCAGACGTTCTCGATCGCCTCCCAGACCGGCTCCATCGGGTCGCTCCCGTCAGTCGCGCGGCGAGCCGGCGACGAGGACGTACGCCATCAGCGACATCGCGACGCCGAGCAGCGCGAGCATCGTGACCCCGGCGACGTCGACGGTGCCGTTGCCGAGGATCGGGGCGACGAGGTAGATGACCGCGATGACGATGAAGATGAGGCCGACGGCGAGGGCGTTCCGCGGATGCTTGAGCGGATGCACGGCTCAGCTCCCTCCGCTGGTCCCGGGCAGGACGTAGAGGATGGTGAAGAGGGCGATCCAGACGACGTCGACGAAGTGCCAGTACAGCGACGTCGCCTCGACGGCGTCGTGGTGACGCGCCGAGAACTGGCCGGCCATCCCGCGGTAGAGGACCACGCTGAGCATGATGACACCGGCGAGGACGTGCGCGCCGTGGAATCCGGTCAGGGTGTAGAAGGTGCTGCCGAACGGCCCGGAGTCGAGGGTCAGCCCCTCGGACCACAGGATGATGTAGTCGGTCAGCTGCAATGCGAGGAAGGTGATGCCGAGGACCAGGGTGACCGCGATGTAACGGACGAACGCCGCCCGGTCGCCCCGCCGGATCGCCCACACGCCGAACTGGCAGGTGAACGAGCTCAGGACGAGCAGGATCGTCGCCGGCCCGGCGATCGGGAAGACGTGGAGGATGTCGGCGAACTCGGCCGGCGGCCACTCGGGAGCCGCGGCGCGGACGTTGAAGTACGCGGCGAACAGCCCGGCGAAGAACATCACCTCCGAGGCGATGAACAGGATCATCCCGAGGATCGGGTTGCTGATCCCGCCCCGGGCGTCGTGGGCCAGGCCGGAGACCGCGCTGTGGTCGGTCGTCGTCAGGGCGTGGGGCTCGGCGGTCACGTCGGGTCCTCGTTCGTCGTCGGTCGGCCGGTCAGTGGCTCGCCGCGCCGTGGCGGGCGTCGAACACGGGTCGCTCGGAGCGGATCTCCGGGAGCCGGTCGAAGTTGTAGGCCGGCGGCGGCGATGTCGTCGCCCACTCGAGCGTGTTGGCCTCCCACGGGTCGTCGCCGGCGACCTTGCCGTTGCGCAGCGAGATGAACACGTTGAGCAGGAACGGCAAGATCGCGGCGGCGATGAGGAAGCCGCCGATCGTCGCGACGAGGTTGAGGTCGTTCCAGCCGGCGCTCGCGCTGTAGTCGGCGATCCGCCGCGGCATCCCGGCGAGCCCGAGCTGGTGCATCGGGAAGAAGGTCAGGTTGAAGCCGATGAACATCAGGACGAACTGGACCTTGCCGAGGGTCTCGTTGAGCATCCGCCCGAACATCTTCGGGAACCAGAAGTAGATGCCGGCGAAGACCGCGAAGACCGACCCGCCGAAGAGGACGTAGTGGATGTGGGCCACGACGTAGTACGTGTCGTGGAGGGCGAAGTCGACCGGCACCGAGGCGTGGAAGGCGCCATTGATCCCGCCGATGAGGAACATCGACAGGAAGCCGAGCGAGTAGAGCATCGGCGTCGCGAACGACAGCTGGCCGCGCCACATCGTCGCGATCCAGTTGAACATCTTCACCCCGGTCGGGACCGCGATGAGGAAGGTCATCAGGCTGAAGAACGGCAGGAAGACCGAGCCGGTCGTGAACATGTGGTGGGCCCAGACCGAGAAGCCGAGGGCGCCGATCGCCGCGGTGGCGAAGACGAACGCCTTGTAGCCGAAGAGCGGCTTCCGCGAGAAGACCGGCAGGACCTCGCTGATGATGCCCATCGCCGGCAGGATCATGATGTAGACGGCCGGGTGCGAGTAGAACCAGAACACGTTCTGCCAGAGCACCGCGCTGCCGCCGGCCGCCGGGTCGAAGAAGTGGCCGCCGTAGTTGCGGTCGATGAAGAGCATGATCAGGCCGCTCGCCAGGACCGGCGTGGCCATGATGACGAGGACGCTCGTCACGAGGATCGTCCAGGCCATGATCGGCATCCGGAAGAGGGTCATCCCCGGCGCCCGCATCTTGAAGATCGTGACGAGGAAGTTGACGCCGCCGAGGATCGACGAGGTGCCGATCAGGACGACGGCGACGATCCACAGGTCGGTCCCGATCCCGGAGTAGGACGAGCCCGCGAGCGGCGGGTACGAGGTCCAGCCCGCGGCGGCCGCGCCCTCCGGCATGAGGAAGCCGAGGCACATGATCAACCCGGCCAGCGGCAGCATCCAGAAGCTCAGCGCGTTGATCCGCGGGAAGGCCATGTCCGGCGCGCCGATCATCAGCGGCACGACGTAGTTGCCGAAGCCGGCCAGCATCGGGATGACGAACAGGAACAGCATCAGCGATGCGTGCATCGTGAAGAGCTGGTTGTAGGTGGACTCGCCGACGAGCTGGAGGCCCGGCTGGGCGAGTTCGGCGCGGACGCCGAGGGCGAGCAGGCCGCCGAGGAAGAAGAACAGGAACGAGTTGAGGACGTACAGGATCCCGATCTTCTTGTGGTCGGTCGTCGTCAGCCAGTCGTAGACCGAGCTCCGGGACCGGTACGCGGGGATGGTGGGGTGCAGCGTGGTCGTCGCCATGGAGCTCCCTACTTGACCGTCAGCGTGCCGGCCATGTTCGGATGGACCGTGCAGATGAACTGGTACGTGCCCGCCGGCAGCGCCGGGACCCGGTAGTCGCGCGAGTCGACGCCCTGGAAGATCTCACCGAAGAAGACCGTGGTCCCGGCCGCGTCCTTGATCTCCACATTGTGGGTGACCGCCGGGTCGTCGTTCTTGAAGCGGATGGTGAACTCCGCGTCGGCCGGCGCCTCGATCGCCGTCTTGTCGAACTCGATGTTCTGCGCGGTGAGCTCGATCACGGCACCCTCCGGCGCGCCCGAGGGCGCCGGCGCCGGGGTCTCCTGGGCGTTCGCGACCTGGTCGGCGAGCCAGGCGTCGAACTCGGCCGGGGTCAGCGCCTTCACCGTGAACTGCATCGCCCAGTGCTGGGCGCCGCAGAGCTCGGCGCACTGACCGCGGAAGGTCTGACCGGCGAAGGCCTCCTCGACCTTGAAGTCGAAGACGTTCTCCTTGCCCGGGATGACGTCGCGCTTGAACAGGAACTGCGGGACGTAGAAGGCGTGGTTGACGTCCGGGCTGCGGAGGGCGAGGTGGACCGTCCGGCCGGCCGGGACGACCATCTCGGGCGCGATCTGGGTGAACAGGACCGTCGAGTTGTCGTCGGGCGAGATGTACTCGAACGACCACTGGAAGCGGGCCGCCACGGCCCGGATCCGGACCTCGCCGGCCTCGGCCTTCGAGGCGTCGACCGAGTTGAGCGTCTGCCACGACAGGAAGAACAGGATCGCGACGATCGCGGTCGGGACGACGGTCCAGATGACCTCGAGCGTGTTGTTGCCGTGCGTCTGGGGCGGCAGCTCGGTCTGGTCCGGGCGACGGCGGTAGCGGACGACCGCCCAGACGATCAGCCCCTCGACGAGGAGGAAGATCGCCGCGGCGACGATGAAGACGAGGGTGTACAGGTCGTGGATCTCGCCGCCCTGGGTCGTCGACGGCGCCGGCGGGAAGAACGAGGCCCAGACGACTTCGAGCTGGGCGACGATGTCGGGCGAGCCGGTCGGGCCGTTGATGCCGCTGATGGCCAGGATGCCGAGGAAGGCCCCGACCGACAGCACGGCGGCGATGAGCAGCCAGACTGCGGGCGACGGGCCGGATCGGCGGGGCGTGGTCATCGGTTCCTCATCGAGCGTCGTTCGTGGATCGAGCGTCGATCGGAGCGGCCCCGGGTCGGGTGACCGCCGACGGGATATACGACAATCCCACCCGGGGCGCTGGGTGGAACGCGGGCATGATAGCGGGTCGGCGGCCACTTGCACACACGAGGTCGGTAAATGTTCCGCGACCCGATGGACGCGACACCCCGCCGCCGCCCGGCGGGCCGCGGCTCGGTCGTCGTCGCCGCCGCCGCGGCGGCCGTCGTCGCCTTCTTCGCGGCCGCGCCGGCGGCGCTGGCCCACGGCGGCCCGACCCCGCCCGCGCCGACCCCCGCCGCGTTCCTCCTCGACTGGTCGTTCGACCCGATCGTCCAGATCCCCCTCGTCGCCGGCGTCGCCTGGTGGATCTGGGCGGTCCGCCGGGTCGACGCCGCCCATCCGGCGAACCCGGTGCCCCGCGGCCGGACGGTCGCCTTCCTCCTCGCGATCCTGGCCGTCGAGATCGCGCTCCAGTCCGGCGTCGAGCGCTACGACACGACGCTGTTCTCGGTCCACATGGTCCAGCACATGCTGCTCGTCCTCGTGGCCGCGCCGCTCTTCGCCCTGTCGGCGCCGATCACGCTCGTCCTCCGGGTGTCGTCCCCGGAGACCCGCCGCGACATCGTCCTGCCGGTCCTCCACAGCCGGGTCGTCCGGTTCATCGGTCACCCGGTCGTCGCCTGGATCACCTTCACGGCGGTCCAGTGGATCACCCACGTCTCGCCGCTCTTCGACGCCGCGCTCGAGAGCGAGCCGCTCCACTTCCTCGAGCACGCCCTCTTCCTCGGGTCGGCCCTCCTGTTCTGGTGGCCGGTCGTCGGCGCCGATCCGAGCCCGTACCGCATGTCGTACCCGGCGCGGCTGCTCTACCTCGGCCTCCAGATGCCGCAGAACACGCTGCTGGCGATGACGATCTACGCGGCGGCCGAGCCGCTCTACCCGCACTACGTCACGACGATCCGGCCGTGGGGCCCGAGCCCGCTCCTCGACCAGCAGGCGGCCGGCGCGATCATGTGGGTCTGGGGCGACCTCACCTTCCTGGTGGCGATGCTCCTCGTCCTCGCGGCCTGGTGGCGGGCCGAGGAGCGCCGGGCCGAGCGCGGCGACCGGGCCGTCGAGGCGGAGGAAGCGGCGATCCGCGAGCGCGAGGTCCGCCTCGCGGAGCGCCTGGCGGGCGAGCGGTCGGCGGTCAGCCCGCTGGCGGGATCGGCGCCTCGAGGTAGGCCCGGTAGCGATCCGGGTCGACGTTCCCGCCGCTGACGACCGCGACGACCGACCCCCCGAGCCCCTCGACGCCCGCGTCCGCGGCGTGGAACGCCAGCGCCGCGAGCGGGAGCGCGCCTGACGGCTCGACCACGAGCCGGCTCTCCTCGGCCGCGATCCGGACCCCGGCCGCGATCTCGGCCTCGCTGACGGTGACGATGGCGTCGAGGAGGACCCGGAGATGCGCGAACGTCCGACGGCCGAGGGCCTGGGTCCGGGTGCCGTCGGCGATCGTCCGCGAGACGAGCGCCGCCGGCCACTCGACGATCTGGTCGCGCTCGAGCGACTCGCGGGCATCGGCGGCGAGCTCGGGCTCCACGCCGACGATCCGGGCCCGCGGGTGAAGCGCCCGGACGGCGGCCGCGACGCCGCTCGCGAGTCCGCCGCCGCCGATCGGCACGAGGACCGCGGCGAGGTCGGGCAGCGCCTCGGCGATCTCGAGCCCGCAGGTGCCCTGCCCGGCGATGATCCGGTCGTCGTCGTACGGCGGGATGATCGCGAGGCCGCGCTCGACGGCGATCCGCTCGGCGACGAGGCGGCGCTCCTCGCTCGCCGGGCCGACCGTGACGATCTCGGCGCTGTCGGCGGCGACCCGGGCGCGCTTGATCGCCGGGGCGTCGTCGGGCATCACGACGACCGCCGGCACCCCGAGGAGCCGCGCCGCGCGGGCGACGCCCTGGGCGTGGTTGCCCGACGAGTAGGTGATGACGCCTCGCGCCCGGGCGTCGGGCTCGAGCGTCGCGACGGCGTGGTAGGCGCCCCGCAGCTTGAACGCCCCGATCGGCTGGAGCGACTCGGCCTTCAGGAACCGGCGCCGGTCCGGGTCGCCGAACCCGACGAGCGGCGTCCGGACGACGACGCCGTCGAGGATCGCGGCCGCGGCCCGGATCCGGTCGAGCCCGACGAGGTCGTCGCGCCCGCTCATCGCCCGCGCCCGCTCACCGCGTCCGCCCGAGCTCCCGCTGGCAGTCGATGCAGTGGGTCGCCCACGGGAGAGCCTCGAGTCGCTCGTCGCCGACCGGCCGATGGCAGCGGGGGCAGGTCCCGTACGCTCCGGCGTCGAGCCGCTCGAGCGCGGCGGCGATCTCGGCGAGCTGGCGCTGGTTCCGATCGCGCAGCGCGAGGTCGCGCTGCTGCTCGAAGACGTGGGTCGCGGCCGCGGCCTGCGAGCCGTACGTCATCGGCCCTGGCGCCTCGACGTCCTCGACGAGCTCGAGGCGGAGGCGCTCGCGCTCCTCGAGGAGCGCGGTGCGGCGGGCGGCAAGGGTCGCGTCGTCCATGTCTGCGCCCGATGCTACGCTCGGCTGTCGGGCCCGGTATACTCCCCGGTAGTATCCGGTCCGGCACGGCGCCGGCCGCACGGGAGGCACCGATGGCGATCGAGATCGACCCGGTCTGCGGGATGGAGGTCGACACGACGACCTCGCAGCTGGCGTACGAGCACGAGGGCACCACCTACTGGTTCTGCGGGAAGGGCTGCCTGCTCGAGTTCAAGGACGACCCGGACCGGTTCCTCGACCCCGACTACGTCCCGTCGATGTGACGATCGCGGCCGGATAAGCCGCGGATGAGTGGCGCCGGTCAGGATCGCACCGGCGGCATCGACCGGGCATCCCTCGGCGGGGTCGAGCGTCGTCGTCCGACCGGCGGCCGTGCGCCGCCAGGGGGTGCGCCATGCTTCGCGGTCCGTCCCGCCCGCTCGTCCTGCTCGGCCGCTGGCTCCCGTCGACCCGCCTCCTCCTCGGCCCGGCCGCGCTCGCGGCGATCGGCCTCGCCCTGGAGGCCGGCAAGCGCTGGTGCTGACCGGGCTCAGCCTCGCGCGCCGGCGACCGAGCCCGCGTCCGAGGTGACCCGGGAGGCGATCCACACCGGGATCACCGACAGGGCGATCGCGACCAGGCCCGCGACATTGACGAGCGGCGTCTGGTTCGCGAGCCGGAAGCTCTGGAAGATCCAGATCGGCAGTGTCTTCACCCCGCCGGCCGTGAAGATCGTGACGATGACCTCGTCGAAGGAGAGCGCGAAGGCGAGGAGGCCTCCCGCGAGCATCGCCGACCGGAGGGCCGGGAACGTCACGAACCGGAACGTCTGGAACGAGTGGGCGCCAAGGTCGGCGGACGCCTCCTCGTACGAGCGCGAGGTCCGCCGCAGCCGGGCGATCGTGTTGTTGTAGACGAGGACGACGCAGAACGTCGCGTGGCTGATGACGATCGTCAGGAACCCGAGCGAGAAGCCGATGGTCCCGAACGTCGTGCTCAGCGCCATGCCGGTGACGACGCCCGGCAGGGCGATCGGGAAGAGGACCGCGAACGAGATCGCCTCGCGGCCGAAGAACGAGTAGCGGGCCACGCCCATCGAGGCGAGCGTGCCGAGGACGACCGCGATGCTCGAGGCGACGATCGCGACGGCGACCGAGGTCGTGAACGCCTGCTGGAGCCCGCTGTTCCGGGCCGCCTCGGCGAACCATTCGAGGGTGAAGCCCGAGGGTGGCCAGGCGTTCGTGCCGCTCTCGTTGAAGGCGTAGAGCGCGACGAGCGTCAGCGGCAGGTAGATGAACCCGAGGGTCGTCGCGGTCGCGATCCGCAGGAGCGTCCGGGTGCCGCGTCCCTCCATCAGAGCGCCTCGAATGCCCCGAGCCGACGGGCGACGAACAGGTAGACGAGCATGATCGCGAGCGGGACCATCGAGTAGGCGGCCGCGAGGGGCAGGTTCTGGGCCTGGTTCACCTGGATGACGTTGCCGATGAACTGCACGTTCGAGACCGTGTTCGGGACGATGTAGTCGCCGAGCGTCAGGCTGAAGGTGAAGATCGAGCCGGCGATGACCGCGGGGAACGTGAGCGGCAGGACCACGCGCCGGAAGGTCGTCGATGCGTGGCCGCCGAGGTCCGCCGATGCCTCGAGGAGCGAGCCCGGGATGCGCTCGAGCCCGGCGTAGATCGGCAGGATCATGTACGGCAGCCACAGGTAGACGAACGTGATCCAGACGGGCACGAGGCCGGTCAGGCCGGGCCCGCTCAGGCCGAGCGGCTCGAGCAGCCAGTTCAGGACGCCGTCCTCGGACAGGATGATCCGCCAGGAGTAGGCCTTGATCAGATAGCTCGCCCAGAGCGGCATCAGGACGGCGACGACGAGGATCCCGCGGGCCCGGACCGAGGCGATCCGGGCCATGTAGTACGCGATCGGGAATGCGACGAGGATGCAGGTGAGCGTGACGACGGCCGCCATCGCGACCGTCCGGAGCGTGACGATCCGGTAGACCTCGGTCGACATGAGCTCCTGGAAGTTCTCGAGGGTGAACTCGCGGACCACCTGGCTGGTGAACGGGTCCGTCGTCCAGAACGCGTTGACGAGGAGGACGACGAGCGACCCGAAGTAGACGAGGATCAGCCCGCCGACCGGCAGGCTGATGAGCAGCAGCAGGCGCGCACGATCGTGGCGGTGGAGCCAGCCCGCCAGGCGGCGGACGGGCCCCGGGGCCGGCATCGGGACCCTGGAGTCGGCTGCGGCGGTCATCGTCGGGCGAGGTCGGGAGCGTCGCCCGCCACCGCGAGCGCGGCCGCGGGCGACGCCGGTCTCAGGCGGGCGTCAGCCCTTGATCTCGGTCCAGGCGTTGATCCAGTCGTCGAAGCTCTTGCACGTCACGTCCGTCCGCCCATCGACGCACGTGGCCTCGGGCGTCTGCCAGTACCAGACGTCCTCCCAGAAGGCCTCGTCTTCGGCATGGAACGTGTCGCAGTGGTTCGGGTCGACGGTCAGCGCGCAGGACTTGCTGTTGCCGGGAGCCTCGCCGAACCACTCGGCGATCTGGGCGTTCACCTCGGGCGACACGATGTGATCGATGAAGGCATAGGCGCAGTCGATCACCTTCGTCTTGGAGTTGATCATCCAGGTGTCGGACCACCCGGTGGCCCCCTCCTTCGGCTTGACCACCTCGACCGGGACGGCCGGGTCCTCCGCCTGGAGGAGGTTCGTGATGACCTGCCAGGTCGTGCCGACGGTGACGTCGCCCGCCCGGAAGGCGTCCATCTGCTTGAGGTAGTCGGTCCAGTACTGGCCGACGAGCGCCTTCTGGGTCTTCAGGAGATCGACGGCCGCCTGGAACTGCGTGTCGTCGAGGGCGTACGGGTTCTTGATGCCGAGCTCGGGCTTCGTCGCCATCAGGTAGACGGCCGCGTCGGCGATGTAGATCGGGGCGTCGTAGATCGAGACCTTGCCGGCGTACGGCGAGTCGCCCTCGAACATGACGGACCAGCTGTCCGGCGCGGGCGACACCTCGTCGGTCCGCCACATGAGCAGGTTGGAGCCTCGGCCGTGCGGGGCGCCGTAGTGGACACCGTCGACCGTGTTGTAGGGCTGGTTCTTCAGCGCCTCGAAGATGTCGGCGTAGTTCGCGAGGAGGTCGACGTTCACGGGCTGCACGTAGCCGGCACGGACGAGTCGGAGGCTCGCGTCGCCGGACGCCGAAACGACGTCGTACTCCTCGGGGTTGGTGGAGAACAGGCTGTATGCCTCGTCGGAGGTCCCGAACGTCTGGACGGTGACGTCGCAGCCGGTCGCCTCCTCGAACGGGGTCACCCAGTCGACCGACTCGTCGTACGAGCCGTCCTCGACATAGCCCGGCCACGCCAAGACCTTGATGCTCTGGCCATCGGGGCTCCCGAGGCTCGCGATCGGCGATGGGGCCGGCGTCGCTCCGCCGTCGCTGCTGCAGGCTCCGACGGCCATCACCGCCGTGGCGGCGAGCGCCATGATCCGTGTGCTTCGCTTCAAGTCCGATCCTCCTCCATGCCTATGCCTCCCCGGCCACGGGGAGGCAGTGGTGCCGCTTCCAGATGAGCCGGACATCCCGGCCCTGGGCCGCGAGCGCCTCGGTCGAGGACGTCGCGAGGTTCTGCTCGGTGACGACGAGTCGGGCACCCGCCTCGAGGGCCACGATGTACCGGGTGTCCGGCCCGACGTACACGACCTCCTGGATCCGCCCCGGGGCGGCGACCTCGTCGGGCCCCGGCTCCACCGCCGGAGCGGCGATCCGGATCTTCTCGGGCCGGACGGTGAACGTCCCGTCACGACCGACGATCGCGCGGGCGGCCCCGCCCTCGAGGAGGTTCGAGGTACCCACGAACCCGGCCACGAACCGCGTGGCCGGATGCTCGTAGACCTCGGCCGGCGGCCCGAGCTGCTCGATCCGACCGTGGTTGAAGACGGCCAGGCGGTCGCTCATCGTGAGCGCCTCCTCCTGGTCGTGGGTGACGTAGACGAACGTGATCCCGACTTCCTGCTGGATGCGCTTGAGCTCGATCTGCATCTCCTCGCGGAGCTTGAGGTCGAGCGCCCCGAGCGGCTCGTCGAGGAGCAGCACCCGGGGCCGGTTCACGAGCGCGCGGGCGAGGGCGACCCGCTGGCGCTGGCCGCCCGACAGCTGCGACGGCTTCCGGCCGTCGTAGCCCTCGAGCCGGACCATCCGCAGCGCCTCGGCGACCCGGGCGGCCCGCTCCGACTTCGGCACCTTCCGGACGACCAGGCCGTAGGCGACGTTGTCGCCGACCGTCAGGTGGGGGAACAGCGCGTAGTCCTGGAAGACCGTGTTCACGTCGCGGTCGAACGGGGCGAGGCCGGTCACGTCCTCGCCGTGCAGCTCGACCGTGCCGGCCGTCGGGATCTCGAAGCCGGCGATCATCCGGAGGGTCGTCGTCTTGCCCGAGCCCGAGGGGCCGAGCATCGAGAAGAACTCGCCGTCGCGGATCTCGAGGTCGATCCCGGCCACGGCCTCGACGTCGCCGTAGCGCTTCACGAGGCTCGTGAGGCGAACGGCGGGGACGCCGGCGGCAGCTGCGGGACGGGACTCGGTCACGGACGGTCCTCGGACGGGGGCGCGACGACGGTGGACTCGTTGACGACGACGGCTCGGGGGCGGTCGGCGAGCGGCGGCGTGCGGGCGCGGCTCCCGGCGGCCCCTTGCCCGAGGCGGAATGGTCGCCGTCGCCGATGGCCGCTGTCAATAGCGCGGCGGTAGACTCCGCCCTCCATGGTCCCGCCGCGACGCGTTCCGTCACCCTTCGCCTCGTCGCCTCGCCCGCTGCGCAGGGGGAGCCCGGTCGCGATCGCCGTCGCCCTGGTGGTCGCCGCCGCCGTGGCCGCCTGCGATGCCGGACCGGCGCCCGAGACCCCGCCGCCGAGCGCCGGGACGGTCGAGCGGCCGCGTGAGGTGAACCTCATCGCCCGCGACTACTCGTTCGAGCCCGACCCGCTCGACCTCCTGCCGGGCGAGACCGTCCTGCTCCACGTCGTCAACGCCGGCCTCGACTGGCACGAGGCGATCATCGGCGACCAGGCCGTCCAGGACGCCTGGGAGATGGCGGAGGCGGCCACGGTCGGGGCGCCTCCCGGGCCGACCCCGGTCGTCAGCGTCCCGCCGGACGTCGCCGGGCTGCGGGTGGTCGTCGCCTCGGGCGAGCGCGTCGACGTGCTCTGGACCGTCCCGGCCGACCCGGTCGAGGCCGGCCGGCTCATCGTCGGCTGCCACGTCCCCGGCCACTACGCGAAGGGGATGCGGGCGGACGTCCGCATCGCCGGTGACGCCCCGGTCACGGGCGCGGCAGGCCGCTCGGCCGGTCCCTGAGCCTGCCGTCCGGACGTTCCGGACGGTCGGCCGGGGTGCTACGCTCAGCCCGATCCCGGCTCGTCGTGCGGGCGCGGGAGCCGGACTTTCACGCCTCGAGGAGACGATCGAATGACGTACGTCATCGCCGAGCCCTGCGTCGATGTCATGGATCAGTCCTGCGTCGCGGTCTGCCCGGTCGACTGCATCCACGCCGAGGCCGGTGTCGATCGGACCCTCTACATCGACCCGAACGAGTGCATCGACTGCGGCGCCTGCGAGCCCGAGTGCCCGGTGAACGCGATCTTCCCGGAGGAGTCGCTGCCGCCCGAGTGGGCCGGCTACACCGCGGTCAACGCGCTGTGGTTCACCGACAAGGCCGCCGCTCGCGAGGCGCTCGAGGCGCTCAAGCCGGCCGGCTGACCCGGCGTCGACCGGACCCGGCGTCGACCGGACGCGGCGTCGACCGGACGC
>CAZABC010000022.1:9688-21364 GCA_964483405.1 uncultured Anaerolineaceae bacterium | reverse complement strand
CGCAGCGACTGACGACCGCACCGTCGAGCCCGGCGATCGCCGGGCTCGATCGCATCCGCTCGACGGTGGCCCGGGGCTCCGATGAGGAGCGCCCCCGCGTAATGGGCCGATACGTCGCCACGACTAGACTCGGCTCGTGCGGATCGTCTCGCTCCTGCCGGCCGCGACCGAGATCGTGATCGCCCTCGGTCTCGGCCGTCGGCTCGTCGGCGTCGACCACGCCTCGACCCTCCCGGCCGGCGCCCGGTGCCGCGTCGTCACCCGGTCGCTCGTTCGGCGGGTCGGTCGCGACCGGGCCGTCCATCGACGGCTCGTCGCGGCCGCCGATGGCGGGGCCCGGGTCGTCTCGCTCGACGCCGCGGCGGTCGCCGCGCTCCACCCGGACCTCATCCTCACCGGAGACCCGGCCGACCCGGACGTCCCCGCCGAGTCGGCCGTGCGCGCGGCGGCGCGACTCGCGGGCGACGAGGTCGCCGTCGTCTCGCTCGCCCCGACGACGCTCGAGGGGGTGTTCCACGCGCTCACGACCGTCGGCGCGATGACCGGGACCGAGGCGTCGGCGATGCGGCTCGTCGAGCGGCTGCGGGGCCGGCTCGGCCGGCTCGAGCGGCGGGTCCAGGCGGGCCGCCAGGCGGGTCGGCAGCCGACCCGGGTCGTCGTCGTCGAGGCCTTCGATCCGCCGTGGGCGACCGGCCGGTGGGTCCCCGAGCAGGTCCGTCGGGCCGGCGGCTGGGAGCTGCTCGGCCGGGAGGGGGAGCGGTCCGCGCCGACGACCTGGGCGGCCGTCCGGGAGGTCGACCCCGAGGTCCTCGTCCTCGCCCATCGGTTCCGTGGCCGCGAGGCGGCGCTCGACGAGTGGGCCCGGACGCGCCGGCCGGCGAGCTGGGACCGGCTGCGGGCCGTCCGCCACGGCCAGGTGTTCGTCGTCGACGGACCCGCCTACTTCGGACGGCCGGGCCCGCGGCTCGTCGACGGGATCGCGTTGCTGGCCGAGCTCCTCGATCCGGACACCTTCGTCGACGTCGCGCCGTCCGGCAGCTGGACCCCGCTCCTCTGACGATGCCGTACCTCGCGACGTTCGACTGTCTCTGGTGCGGCACGCATCACGCGACCCGCGACGCCGACGCGGTCGAGGGCTGGGCGCAGCTCTGTCCGGCCTGCGTCGGGCGCGCCGGCGACAACGGGTTCCTCCGCTTCCGGCTCCGCGCCGCGCTCGAAGAGCGGGGCCGTGCCCGGCCGCGGTCCGCCCCCACCGAGCGCGCCGCCGCGCCGGCCGCGGCACCGCTCGCCCCCGTGCCGTCGCCGCTCGCCTCCGCGCCGCCCGACGACTGGTATCGGCGGGCCGGCGTCCACACCGCGGGCGCGATCGACGACGCCCGGTTCGCCGCGGACCTCGACGCCGTCACCCTGCGGCTCGACGCCCGGCTGCCGGCGGCCGGGGAGGCGGTGGAGCCGGGCGCCGGGCGCGGCTGGTGGGCGCCGCTGATCGCCGGCCGCCTCGATCTCACGGTCCTCGACGCCGACGGGCCCGCGCTCGATGCCGCGAGGGCGCGGCTGCTCGCCCACGGCCTCCGCGCCCACCTCCACCGGCGTGACCCATGGGCGCCGCCCGACCGGGCGGTCGATCTCGTCTTCGGCGCGTTCCTCGTCGGCCGGACGGCGACGGCGGACCTCGCGTCGCTGGCTGGGCTGCTCGCCGCCTGGCTCCGGCCCGGCGGCCGCTTCCTCGGGATCGAGCGCTTCGTCGGTGACCATGCGAACCCGGTCGTCGACGAGGCGGTGCCCGGCCCGCGGCCGGTGGCGGTCGCCGCCGTCGAGGCGGCCCTTCGGTCGGGCGGGTTCGCGGCGACGACCATCGAGCCGTGTGGCCGGTTCCTGCTCGTCGAGGCCACCCGCTGACCGCAATGCGGTCCCCGGACGCCATCGATGGCGTCGCGGCCCGTGGGAATGCACCGGATGCGGCCGCTCCCGCCCGTATACTCCCGCCGATGTCCCCGCTCTCCGGCCTCACGATCGCGACCGTCGGCTCCGGCGTCATGGCCGAGGCGATGATCGGCGGGCTGCTCCGGGCCGGACTCGTCGAGCCGGACCACATCGTCGCCAGCCACGCCCGGGTCGACCGCCGGACGCACCTCGCGACCGAGTACGGGATCCGGACGGTCGCGACGAACGCCGAGGCCGTCGTCGATGCTGACGTCATCCTCCTCGCGATCAAGCCGCAGATGCTCGCCCGGGTCGGGCGCGAGCTCGCGCCGCAGCTCCGGCGCGGCCAGCTCGTCCTGTCGGTCCTCGCCGGTGCGACGACGACGGCGCTGACCGGGATCCTCGGCCACGACCAGGTCGTCCGGAGCATGCCGAACACGCCGGCCCGCCTCGGCCGCGGGATGACCGTCTGGTACGCGACACCGGCGACGACGGAGGTCCAGCGAGCCCAGGCCTCGGCGCTCCTCCGGGCCCTCGGAGCCGAACTCGAGGTCGACGACGAGAAGTTCGTGGCGATGGCGACCGCCGTCAGCGGGACCGGCCCGACCTACGTCTTCCTCGTCATGGAGGCGCTGATCGACGCGGCCGTCCATCTCGGCTTCCCGCGCCACATCGCGCACGACCTCGTCATCGAGACGCTCGAGGGCAGCACGCTCTTCGCCAAGCAGTCCGGGATGCACCCGGCCGAGCTCCGGAACATGGTGACCTCGCCCGGCGGCACCAGCGCCGCCGCTCTCCACGAGCTCGAGTCCGGGCGGCTCCGGACCGTCCTGTCGGAGGCGGTGTGGGCGGCCTATCACCGGACGGTCGAGCTCGGCGACCAGCTCGAGGCGAGCACCTCCCCGGGCGAGCCGGCCCCGTCGAAGGCCCGGCCCGGGACCGCGTCCCGAGGGGCGCGATCGCGTTGACGCCGCCACCGGCCGACGCGCCCGCGATCGATCTCCGTCGAGCGCCGCTCGCCGCCGTTCGAGCCGTCGACTTGCGGGCCCCCGACCGCGACCTGTGGGCCGACGAGCAGGCGATCTGGGACCGCTTCGTCGCGAGCTGGACCGGTCTGGACGACGCCGCCTGGCGCCTCCCCGGCGCCGCCCGGTCGGATGCCGGCGGCCCCGACTGGTCGCTCCTCGACCATGTCGCCCACGTCGCCCACTGGCAGGAGCTCGCCGTCGGGTTCGTCGGCCGGGCGATCGAGACCGGTGCCTGGCCGAGCGACGACGACTACGACGGGGGCGACTACGACCGCTACAACGAGCGGCTGCGCTCCGAGTGGGACCGGCTGCCGCCCGCCGAGGTGCGCCGGCGGCTCGCCGACGGCCATCGCCGGCTCGTCGAGGTCGCTCGGGGGCTGTCGCCCGCGACGATCCGGACCGACGACGCCTGGAGCTGGGTCTACATGACGCTCCACGGCCACCAGCTCGACCATCTCGCGGTCCTCGAGCCGTGGGCCGATCACCTCCGCGAGCGACAGGCGCAGCACGACCCCTTCGTGCCGGACCCGCAGCCGACCGGCGACGACGACGCCGCCCGTGTCGCGGCCTTCCTCGCCGACGAGGCCGCGGCGATGGCGGCCTGGCACGACCTCGTCGAGGCCGTCCCGCTCGACCGCTGGACGACCGCGGAGCTGACCCCCGCCTGGACGCTCCGCGACCATGTCGCTCACGTCGCCGACTGGTTCGAGGAGGGCGCCCGGGTCATCGAGGCCCATGCCGGGACCGGCGCCTGGGAGGAGGGGCCCGAGGAGGGCTTCGACGCCTGGAACGCGGCTAGGCTCGAGCGCCGCCGCCACCTCTCGCCGGCGGCCGTCCGCGACCGGTTCCACGTGACCCACGACCGGCTGCTCGCCGCCGTCGGGGCGATGGCGCCCGGCCTGCTGTGGACGGTCGACGGCTGGTCCTGGGCTTACGAATGCCTGCACGGACACGTCCGGTCGCACCTGGCCATGGTCGGGCCGTGGTGTGCCCGGGTCGATTGGCCACCCGAGGAGGTCCCGTCCTGATGCCGCCCGACCCGTCCGCGCCCCGCCGCCGCGGGCGTCCGCCCAAGGTCCGCCCCGCCGCTGTCGCCGGCCCGCTGGCGACCGGGTCCGCCGACGTGCCGCCCGCCGAGGCCCGGTCGCCCGGGCCCGGACCCGCTCCGGACGTCGCAGCCGGGGCGGGAGCAGAGGCCACCGCCGAGCCCGCGCCCACGCCGACCCCCGCGAGACGCGGTCGACCGCGTGGCCCTGGCCGCACCGGGCGCGAGGCACGGCCGGCGCGTCGGGTCGAGCCGCCCTCGATCGAGGCGATCGTGGCCGTCGAAGCCCCGCGCGAGTTCCGGCTCCATCCGCGCGAGCGGATCGTCGCGTTCACCGCCGAGGCCGCGGGAGCCAGGCAGCTCTTCACGATGCCGCTCCGGGGCGACGTCGCGGTCCAGATCACCGCGAGCGAGAAGTCGATCGGCGAACCCCAGTGGTCGCCCGACGGCCGCCGCCTGGCGTACGTCCGCGACGGCGCCATCGGCGTGGTCGAGGTCGACGGCTCGCGCCAGACGATCGTCGCTGAGCACCCGGCGGGGAACAGCCAGCCACGCTGGTCGCCGGACGGCCGCCGGATCGGCTTCCTCTCCCGTCGCCGCGGCTGGTCGCAGGTCTGGCTGGTGGACGCGCCGGTCCCGCGCCGCGGCCGCCCGCCGCTGGCTCCGCGGCCGCCCGAGCCGGCGGCCCTGACGCCGGTCGGGACCGATGTCGAGCAGTTCGCCTGGTCGCCCGACGGGTCACGGATCGTCTACGGCGCACAGCGGCCGACCGATCTCGGGACGTTCGAGCTGGCGGTCGTCGACGTCGCGACCGGGGCGACCCAGCGGGTCGACGGCGACGGAGCATGGGAGACCGGCGCGGCATGGGCGCCCGACGGGAGCCTCCTCTTCGTCTCCGACGCCGACGGCTGGTTCCAGGTCGTCCGGCTCGACCCCACCCTCCGCGAGCGGACCCGCCTGACGGCCGAGCCCCTCGAGCACGGCGAGCCGACCGGCGGCCCGGGCTACGCTCCGCTCGCCTCGCCCGACGGCTCGCGGGTCGCCTACCTCGGCATCCGCGGCGGGTGCGCCGCGGTACTTATCGGTCCGCTCGGCCCGGCGGCCCCGGTCAAGCGCGGGCCCGGTCGCCCGCCGAAGGTGCCGCGGGTGGCCACGGCGGCGACCACCGGGACCCGGCTCGATCCGTGGCCCGGCCTGTGGCGGATCGTCGACTGGCTCCACGACGGCTCGGCCGTCCTCGCGGTCGGCGAGCACGAGGGCCGACCGCCGGATCTTTGGGTCCTGCCCGTTCCCGGCATCGCGGCGCCCGGCGCGCGACCCCGGCCGGTGACCCGCAGCCTGCCGGCGGTCCTCGAGCCGGCGCTCGGCGACCGGGCCGTGCCCGCCGAGCGGATCTCGATCGCGGCTCGCGACGGGCTCGCGCTCGAGGGCTCGCTCTACCGACCGATCGCCGCCACCGGGCGGCGCGGCGGCTCGCGAGTGCCGGCGATCGTCCACCTCCACGGAGGCCCGACCTGGCAGGCGTACCGGCGCTGGGATCCGTTCTCGCAGCTCCTCGTCCGCGAGGGGATCGCCGTCCTCGACCTGGACTTCCGGGGCTCGACCGGGTACGGCCGGGCGTTCCGCGATGCCAACCGCGGGGAGTGGGGTCACGCCGACGTCCACGACGTCGTGGACGCCGGTCGCTGGCTCGCCGAGCAGCCGTGGTGCGACGGGCGGCTCGCGGTCTGGGGCGGGTCGTACGGCGGCTACCTCGTCCTCGGCGCCCTCGTCGACGAGCCCGGCCTGTGGGTGGCCGGCGTCGACCTGTACGGCGACTCGGACATCGCCGAGAGCTACCGCCACGGCGACCGGCTCGGCCGGCTCGATCTCGAGCGCCAGATGGGCCGGCCCGACGACCCGGAGAAGGCCGAGCTCTACCGGCGGGGCTCGCCGGTCTTCCGAGCCGAGCGCGTCGAGGCGCCGCTCCTCATCTTCCACGGCCGGCGCGACAAGCGGGTCGTGCCGCTGATGACCGAGCGGATGGTCGAGGCCCTCGAGATCGAGGGCAAGCACCACGAGGTCGTCTGGTACGACGACGAGGCGCACGGCTGGGAGCGCCGCGAGAACCGGCGTGACTACTACACGCGCACCCTCGCCTTCCTGCGGCGCCACCTTCTCGGGACGAGCGGGAGCTGAGGCGATGGCCGCGGATGTCGGGCGCGACCTGGGCGAGGCCGACCGGATCGAGCTGCAGCTCCTCTCGGAGCAGCTCGTCCG
Organism: uncultured Anaerolineaceae bacterium; assembly: GCA_964483405.1. Lineage (GTDB taxonomy): Bacteria > Chloroflexota > Limnocylindria > Limnocylindrales > CSP1-4 > CAZABC01. The sequence continues at coordinate 15,109 of CAZABC010000022.1, read as the reverse complement.
GATGCGGGGGATGCTCTTCGGCTACTCGGACCTCTTCTTCCGGCGGATCTTCGCCTGGGCGGTCGTCGCGATCGGGCTGCTCGTCCTGGGCTCGACCGAGATCGTCCCGGCGGCCGTCGCGCCGGTGCCGTTCATCGTGCCGTTCGCGTTCCTCGAGACCGGCTACCTGTTCTGGTACACGGTCTTCGCCCGGCGCCACGCGGCGCGGCTCGAGGAGGCCATCGGCGAGCGGCTCGGCCGCGACGTCCTCGCCGCGCACCGCCTGGAGGCGGCCTACTTCCACCCGCCGCGGAGTCGCCGGATCGCCGCCTTCTCGTTCGCGAACCCGCTCGGCTTCATGTCGGCGGCGACGATCGGCTACAGCGCCGGCGCCGGACTGATCTGGCTCGCCGGGATGGTCGGCCTGGCCGACCTCGTCGCGGCGATGCCGGAGCCCGGGCTCATGGCGTACGCCGTGCCGGCCGCGCTCGCCTGGACCGTCGTCATCGCCTGCTATCTCGTCTGGGTCTCGCTGGTCGGCCCCGACGAGGCCCGCTTCGAGCGCGAGCTCGAGCGCTCGTATCGTCGGGAGGCCTGAGCGATGGCGGAGCGGACCGGCCTGCGGGCCATCCCCGAGCGGGCGATGCGCTCGACCCTCCTCACCCTGTCGCGGCGGCGCAGCCTCGGCCGGCTGGCGACCCGGACCCCCGTCGCCCGCACGATGGTCCGCCGGTTCGTGTCGGGCGAGACGCTCGACGAGGCGCTCCCGGCGATCGAGCGGGTCCATGCCGCCGGACTGCGGACGACCGTCGACGTCCTCGGCGAGTCGGTCGACACGGACGCCGCCGCGACCGCCGCGGCCGACCGCTACCTCGTCCTCCTCGACGCGCTCGCCGAGCGCGGGCTCGACGCGAACGTCTCGCTCAAGCTCACCCAGATGGGGCTCGACCTCGGGCCCGATCATGCCCGGGCGAACGTCGAGCGGATCGTCCGCCGGGCGGCCGAGCTCGGCGCGTTCGTCCGGATCGACATGGAGGACCACACCAAGACCGAGGCGACCCTCGCCCTCTGGCGCGACCTGCGGACGGTCCACCCGGCGACCGGCGTCGTCATCCAGTCGGCGCTCCGGCGCAGCGCGGCCGACGTCGAGGCGCTCATCGCCGAGGGCGGCCGGGTCCGGCTGTGCAAAGGGGCCTACAAGGAGCCGCCGGCGGTCGCCTTCCAGGAGAAGGCCGAGGTCGACCGGGCCTACGTCGTCCTCATGGAACGGCTGCTCCGGGACGGCGAGTACCCGGCCCTCGCGACGCACGATGTCCGCATCGTCAAGCGGGCGATCGCGTTCGCCGAGCGCGAGGGGATCGGCCGGGACCGCTTCGAGTTCCAGATGTTGTACGGCGTCCGCCGCGACCTCCAGGAGCAGCTGGTCCGCGACGGCTGGACGGTCCGGCTGTACGTGCCCTTCGGGCGCGAGTGGTACCCGTACTTCATGCGCCGGCTGGCCGAGCGGCCGGCGAACGTCGCCTTCCTCGTCCGGAGCGTCATCCGCGAGGGTCGCGGGTCAAGCTCGCCGCGAGCGTGACGGAAGCCGCCGGGGAGGAGCCGGCGGCTTCGTCGGGTGGCGCGCGATGGGCGGCCGAGCCGCCCCCGGGTGCTAGGTCCAGCGCTTGCCGGCCTCGAGCGCGAGCGCGAGGCTCGCGAGCGAGCCGAGCACCAGGAGGATCCGGAAGGTCTCGAGCTTGATCCGCTTCATCGTCGTGTCCCCTTCGGTCGTCCGATTCGGAGGGCACTGGGACGACCAGTGGATCGACACTACGGACGCCGGCCGGCCGCGAGAATGACCCGGAGGTACCAGGACCCCGGGGTCGGTGGTCCGGTGCGGGCGCGCACCGTGGTCGCTCAGGCGGTCGGCGCCCGATCGGCCCCGCCGCCCGGGGCCGGCGACCGCATCGCCGTCGCGATGGCGATGGCGATCCCGAGACCGATGAGCACGTCGCCGATCGAGAACACGTTCGCGAAGGGGAGCCAGGCCGGCATCGCGAAGATGTCGGTGAGCGGACGGAGGGCCGGATCGGCGACGACCGCGCTGTTCGAGTAGCCGTCCTCGACCGACTCGCCGAGCGAGGCGAGCGCGTCCGGGTCGGCCGGCATGTACCCGCCGTTGGCGAGGATCGCGGCGAGGTTCGAGGCCGAGCCGATGGCGACGAGGGCGAGGCCGGGGATCCGCAGGTTGGCCAGGACGACCGCGAGGACGGCGAGCGTCGAGCCGACGTAGACGGCCGGTCCGAGGTCGCCGGCCAGCCGACCGCCGATCGGCGAGAAGAGGACGACCTGGACGACGAGGCCCGCGACTGCCAGCCACGCCCAGCGGATCCGCAACCGGCCGAGCCGCTCGAGCCGGCCGCCGAGGATGTACCCGGCGACGATCCCCCCGGCGACGGCGTACAGGATGAACATCGACCCCAGTCTCGCACGGCGCTCGGCGAGCGCCGCCCCATCGTTCGTACCACGGCCGGCGGGACCGGTCGGTCGCGCGGCGCCTCGCGTACCCTTTGAGGCCGCGATGTCCGATCCCGAGCCGACCCCGCCCGCGCCCCCGGCGCCCCGAGCGCCCACGCTCGGTCCGCGAGCCCGCGTCGCCCTTGCGGCCGGGGCGGCGGCAGCCGCGCTGTCGCAACGGCTCGGCCGGGGCCGCGGCGGCGTCATCGGCGGCGAGGTGGCCCATCGGATCGCCCCGGACCTGCTCGCCCGGCTCTCGGCCGGTCGGGCGATCGCCCTCGTCTCGGCGACGAACGGCAAGAGCACGACCTCGACGCTGCTCGCCGCGGCGGTGGGGACGCTCGGGCGGACGGCCTTCAACACGACCGGCTCGAACATGGAGACGGGGCTGGTGACCGCGCTCGCCAACGACCGGACCGCACCGTACGCGGTCCTCGAGGTCGACGAGGCCTACCTCGGCCCGATCGCCGCCGCGACCCGGCCGCGCGTGGCGACGCTGATGAACCTCAGCACCGACTACCTCGAGCGAGGCGTCCGGGCGACGCGGCTGGCGCGGCACTGGCGCGAGACGCTGGCCGCTGCCGCCGGACCGCTGACCGTCGTCGCGAACGCCGACGATCCCCTCGTCACGTGGGCTGCGCAGGGCGCGACCGACGTCGTCTGGGTGGCGGGGGCGATGTGGTACCGGGACGTGACCGAGCTCTGCCGGACCTGCCTCGTCCACCTCGAGCGCGACGGTGACCGGTGGTGGTGTGCCCGCTGCGGCTGGGCCCGTCCCGAGCCGGCGTGGTCGTGGGATGGCGAGCTCGTCCGCGGTCCGGGCGGGCTGGTCCGCTCGATGGGCCTCGAGCTCCCCGGTCGGGCGGCTCGCTCGAACGCGCTCTTCGCGCTGGCGAGCGCGGTCGCCATGGGGGCCGACCCGTCGGCGGCGGCCGACGCGATCGCCCGGGTGCCCGGCGCCGATGGCCGGTACCGACCGTTCCGCGTCGGCGACCACGTCGTCCGGCTCCTCCTGTCGAAGAACCCGGCGAGCTGGACCGAGGTCGTCGCCTACCTCGAGGGGGTCTCGGGGCCGGCGGTCTTCGTCATCGACTCGCGCGGTGTCGGCGGCAAGGACTGCGCGCTCATCTGGGAGGCGCCGATCGAGGGACTCGCCGGCCGCCCGGTCGTCGCGAGCGGCAGCCGGGCCCGCGACCTCGCCCTGCGGCTCGAGGTCGCCGGCGCGATCCCGACGGTCGTCGACGACCCGGTCGAGGCGGTCCGGTCGCTGCCGCCCGGCGAGGTCACGGTCGCCGCGAACTACCCGGCGTTCCTCTCGCTCGCCCAGCGATTCGCGGACCTCGCGCGATGACCCGGCTCGTGCTCGTCTCGCTCTACCCGGGCCTGACCCACCCGCAGGGCGACCACGGCAACGTCCTCGCGCTGGCCCGGCGGGCTCGCCTGCGGGGCCACGACGTCGAGACGGTCGTCCTCGCCCCGGCCGACCCGATCCCCAAGGCGGCGGTCCTGCTCCTCGGCGGCTCCGAGCACGAGGACCAGCCGGCGCTCGCGCGCCACCTCCGCGACGGCGATCGGCTCCGGCGGGCCTGGGCGACCGGCGCGGTCGTCTTCGGGGTCGGCGCCGGGTTCCAGGTCCTCGGGACGGCGTTCGAGGGACTCGACGGGTTATTCCACGAGGGCGTGGGTCTGGTCGACGCCCGAACGACGCTGGGCACCGAGGTGAACCTGCCCGCCGTCACGGCGCCGAACCCGGCGCTCGGGCTGCCGGCCATGGCCGGCTACGAGTCCCACCTCGGCCGGACGACGCTCGGACCGGGGGTGATGCCGCTCGCGACGTTGGACCTCGGGACCGGCAACGGCGCGCCCGGGACCGACGATGCGGCGAGGACCGATGCGGCGGCGGTCGACGGCGCGATCGGCGAACGGATCGTCGGGACGTATCTCCACGGCCCGGTCCTCGCCTGGAACCCCGAGCTCGCCGACCTCCTCCTGGCGATGGCGCTCGGCGATCCGCCCGAGCCGGCGCCACCCGGCTTCGCGGCCGAGGTGCGGGCGGCCCGGATCGCCGAGGCCCGGCGGGTCCACGCCGCCCGGCGGGGGGCGGCGGGATGACGGACCGACCGCCGACCGGCGAGCGGCGCCGGCTCTGGATCCCGCACCAGCACGGGGCCTGGGCGCTGCTCGCGGTCCCGCTCCTGCTCGGCGTGGCCGCGAGCCGGCCGGTCGGCTGGCAGCTCGCGCTCGCCGGGGCGGCATTCGCCGCGTACATCGCGTCCGCCGCGCTCCAGGCGTGGCTGCGGGGTCGCCGCCGCGGGCCGCAGGTCCCCTCGATCGTCGTCTTCGGGGCGATCGCGGGGGTCCTCGGCATCGCGCTCGCCGTCGCGTTCCCGCCGCTGCTCCTCGCGCTCGTCGTGCTCGTCCCGACCGCCGTCCTGACGTTCGGCGGCGCACGGCCCGGGACGCGGCGCGACCTCGCCAACAGCGTCCTCCAGTCGGTCCAATCGCTGGTCCTCACGCCCGCCGCGGCGTACGTGACCGGCGATGCGGACCCGGCGACCGTCGCCCGGGCGACGGTCGTCTCCGCGGCGTACCTCGTGAGCGCGCTCCTCCTCGTCCGGTCGGTGCTGCGCGAGCGTGGCAACGACCGCTTCCTCGCCCTCTCGGTCGGCTACCACGTCGCGCTCGTGCCCGTCGCGGCCCTGACCCTGCCGCCGGCCTGGCTCGCGCTGGCCGCGCTCTTCGCCGGGCGGGCGGTCGGGCTGCCCTGGGTCCAGCGCCGCTGGGCCCGGGGCGGCCGGGCGCTGAAGCCGATCCACGTCGGGATCGTCGAGATCGTGACGTCGGTCGCGATCGTCGTCGTCGCCTTCGTCGCGGGGTACGGGACGTGAGCGGAGCTGACCGCGGACCGGAGGGCGGCGGATCGGCCATCGGCAGGCCGGCGGGCGG
>CAZABC010000022.1:8374-9588 GCA_964483405.1 uncultured Anaerolineaceae bacterium | reverse complement strand
GGGCGGCGGATCGGCCATCGGCAGGCCGGCGGGCGGTGCTCGGCCCGATCCCGGTGGCGCGGGTGCGGAGCCGGTCCTCGTGCGGGCGATGGCCGTCGGCGACTGGCCGGCCGTCCGGCCCATCCACGAGGCCGGGATCGCGACCGGCGACGCCACCCTCGAGACCGAGGCGCCGGCGTGGGCCGCCTGGGATGCCGCGCACCGCTCCGACTGCCGGCTGGTCGCCGTCGACGCGGCCGAGACGGTCCTCGGCTGGGCGGCCCTGACCCCGGTCTCGGGCCGCTGCGTCTACGGTGGCGTCGCCGAGGTCTCGGTCTATGTCGCGCCCGCCGCGCAGGGCCGGGGCGTCGGGCGCGCGCTGCTCGAACGGCTCGTCGCCGAGTCGGAGGCGGCCGGGCTGTGGACGCTGCAGGCCTCGATCCTCGTCGAGAACTCGGCGAGCCTCGCGCTCCACGAGCGGTGCGGCTTCCGACGGGTCGGCGTCCGCGAGCGGCTCGGCCGCGACCGGATCGGCCGCTGGCGCGACGTCGTCCTCCTCGAGCGCCGGAGCGAAGTGGTCGGCGCCTGAGCGAAGTGGTCGGCGCCTGAGCGAGGTGGCGGCGTCCGGTCGCGCCGCGCCCGGCGCGGCGGTCGCGGTGCGCTCGCGGTCGTGCCGGTCAGTCGTCCCAGGCGAAGCCGGCCAGCAGCGTCTCGAAGGCGTCGATGTGCGCCCCGAGGTCGTAGGGCCGCGGCGCGAGCTGCTTGATCACGAGGCCGACGCCGTCGCGGACGGTGCTCAGCTCGAGCACGTAGAGATCCTGGCACGGGAAGGCGGCGAGCGTCGCCGGGCTCCCGTCGAGCTCGAGCGTCAGATCGGCCTCGAGGTCCGCGGGGCACGCGTGGTCCTGGACGGCACGCGCGTGGATGTACGCCGCGTAGGGCTCGAGCGCGTCGTCGGTCGGCGCGGAGAAGGTGAACGTGAGCTTGCTCCCCGGCAGGTAGAAGCGGTCCGTGTACTCGCTCGTCGAGCCCATGACCGCGCTGCCATCCCAGGGGATCGTCGCGAGCGTCGGCCGCAGCTCGAGCGCCTCCGGCGGCAGGGTCCAGCTGTACGGGTACAGGTTCGAGTCGAGCACGCCGGGCGACGGCGAGGGCGCGGGCGACGCTGACGCCACGGGGCTCGGCGACGCGGACGCGACGGGGCTCGGCGACGCGGACGCGACGGGGCTCGGCGA
>CAZABC010000022.1:0-8274 GCA_964483405.1 uncultured Anaerolineaceae bacterium | reverse complement strand
TCGGCGACGCGGACGCGACGGGGCTCGGCGACGCGGACGCGACGGGGCTCGGCGACGCGGACGCGACGGGGCTCGGCGAGACGCCGGCCGGGCTCGGCGCGATCGACGCGACCGCGTCGGACGGCTCGGCGGCGCTCCCGCTGCCGCACGCGGCGACCGCGACGGCGACCGTGAGCGCCAGGGTCGCGACGGTCGCGGTCCGGGCGATCCGGGCCGCTGGTGCGGTCCGGGCGGGATCCGTGGCTCGGGTCGCTGGCTCGGTCGTCGGGGTCGGGCGGGCCGGCATCGATGGTCCTCCTCGGGGTGCCGCAGCCTGCGGCGTCGTGCGTTCGACCTCTCTGAGTGCCGGGCATGGGCCGAGGGTTCGATCCCCACCGCGGCAGCCTGCCGGCCGGCCCCGCCGCGCCCGGCGAAAGGCGGCATCATCGTCGGAGCCAACCCGAGGAGGACCCGATGACCGAGCCGACCGCCAGCGTCCATCCGTTCGACCGTGGCCGGAGCCGCATCCGCGAGCGGACGCTCGCCGGCGAGGTCGTGGTCGGCGCGTTCGTCATGCTCGGCGCGCCCGCCGGGGCCGAGCTGCTCGCGCGGGCCGGCTTCGACTGGCTCATCGTCGACTGCGAGCACGGCGCCGGGACGGAGGCGGACCTGCTCGCCCAGCTCTACGCGATCGAGTCCGCCGGCGAGCTCGGCGGCCGGACGACGGCGGCGCTCGTGCGGCCGGAGGAGGGGACCCGACTCCGTGTCGGCCGGGCGCTCGACCTGGGCGCCGAGGGTGTGATGATCCCGCGCCTCGAGACGGCCGAGGAGGCGCGCCGGCTGGTCTCCTGGCTCCGCTACCCGCCGGACGGGATCCGCGGGCTCGCCCTCGGGACCCGCGGGGCCGAGCAGTCCGAGGTCGGCCACGCCGACGTCCGGGGGCTCAACGGCCGGATCCTCGGCATCGTCCAGGTCGAGAGCGGTGCCGCGGTCGAGGCCGCCGGCGAGACGGCCGCGATCGACGGGGTCGACGTCCTCTTCGTCGGCCCGACCGACCTGTCCCACGCCCTCGGGGTCCCGGGCCGCTTCGACGACCCGGGCTTCGTCGCGGCGCTCGAGCGGGTGGTCGCGGCCTGCCGCGCCCACGGCAAGGCCGCCGGGATCCTGCTCCGCCGGCTCGACGACCTCGACCGGTATCTCGGGCTCGGCTTCACGTTCGTCGGGCTCGGGTCGGACGGGGCGTACGTCACAGACGGGGCCAGGGCGGCCATGGCGGCGGCGCGGGCCCGGCTCGGCTAGGCCGGTCCGCACCGCGGCGCTGACGGTCGCCGGGCCGCTCGGCCCGAGCGGCGACGACCGATGGCCGTGCCGCGGGCCCGGCCGGTGGGCCATCCTGACCCCATCCCGTCACCCCTCGGGAGGCTGCCTGACCATGCCCGCCAGCGGACCGGTCCTCGAGTGCCGCGACCTCCGGAAGCGCTACGGCGAGCGGACCGCGGTCGACGGGGTCGGCTTCACGATCGATGCCGGCCAGACATATGGGCTCCTCGGCCCGAACGGCGCCGGCAAGACGACGACGATCTCGATGATCTGCGGCCTCCTCCGGCGCGACGGCGGGGAGGTCGTCGTCGACGGCAAGCCCGTCGACATCGGCGCCATCGAGGCGAAGGCAGTCATCGGCTACGTCCCTCAGGACCTCGCCATCTACCCGGACCTGACCGCCCGCGAGAACCTCCGCTTCTTCGGTCGGCTCCAGCGGCTGTCGGGCAAGGAGCTCGACAAGCGCGTCGACGAGATCCTCGAGCTGACCGACCTCGTCGACCGGGCGAAGGACCGGACCGACAAGTTCTCGGGCGGGATGAAGCGGCGGCTCAACATCGGCATCGGCTTGCTCAACCGGCCGAAGCTGCTCGTCCTCGACGAGCCGACGGTCGGCGTCGACCCGCAGAGTCGCAACGCGATCCTCGGCAGCGTCGCCGAGCTCGAGTCGGCCGGGATGGCGATCCTGTACACGACCCACTACATGGAGGAGGCCGAGCGGCTCTGCGACCGGGTCGGGATCATCGACGAGGGTCGGATCCGGGCGGAGGGGACCCGTCGCGAGCTCGTCGCGCTCGTCGGCCAGAAGGACCGGGTCACCCTCGCCGCGGACGGGACGTACGGCGGGGCGCTCGGCGCGCTCGAGGCGCTCGAGTACGTCGAGGAGGCGAGCGCCGGCGACGGCCGGATCGTCCTCGTCGTCGATCGGGCCCGCCATCACCTGCCGGCCATCCTCGAGACCGCGGCCGAGGCCGGGATGTCGGTCCGCTCGGTCGAGGTGGTCGAGCCCGACCTCGAGGCCGTCTTCCTCCACCTGACCGGCAAGGCCCTCCGGGACTGACCGGAGCGACCGATGCGCGCCGCCCTCGACATCGCGCTCAAGGACCTGCGCCTGCGGATCCGCGACAACTCGGCGCTCTTCTTCGCCGTCGTGGCGCCGCTCGGGCTCGCCTTCCTCTTCTCGATGATGATCCCGTCGTCGCAGGACACCTTCCACGCGACGTACGCGGTCGCCGATCTCGACGGCGGTCCGATCGCCGCCGGGCTCGTGGAGGGCCTCGAGGCACTGGCCGACCCCGAGGTCGACGTGGCCGACATCGACCCGGTCGCGACCGAGGCCGAGGCGCGGGCGGCCGTCGATGATGGGGGGGCCGACGCGGCGGTCGTCATCCCGGCCGGCTTCTCCGACGCGGTCCGGTCCGGCGGGGCCGCGACGCTCCAGGTCATCGGCGGCGACTCGGCGCTCGCGACCGAGGTCCTGCGGAGCATCATCGGCGGCTTCGCGAGCGACGTCACGGCGGTCCAGGTCGCGGTGGTGACCGTCGGCCAGGTCCGCGGCGAGCCCATCGACCCGGCCGAGGCGCCGGCGCTCGCGGAGGCGGCCCTCGCGCTGCCGGCCGCCATCGCGCTCAGCGAGGCGACGACCGCCGACCGGGTCGCCTCCTCGACGACCTACTACGGCGCCTCGATGGCGGTCTTGTTCGTCTTCTTCGCCGCCCAGTTCGGCGTCGTCGGGCTGCTCGGCGAGCGCCGCCAGGGGACGCTGGCCCGCCTCCTCGCCTCGCCCGCCGCACCGTGGGCGATCCTCCTCGGGAAGGTCCTCGCGAGCTTCGTCCTCGCCGTCATGTCGATGACGATCGTCGTCCTCGCCACCACGCTCCTGATGGGTGCCCGCTGGGGCGACCCGCTCGCCGTCGCCGGGCTCGTCCTGTCGGTCTCGCTGGCCGCCACCGGGATCGCCTGCCTCGCCGTCGGCCTCGCCAAGAACGAGGACCAGGCCGCCAGCATCGTCGCCATCGTGGCGATCGTCCTGGCCGTCCTCGGCGGCTCGTACTTCCCGATGTCGCAGGCGCCGGCCATCCTCGCGACGCTGAGCCTCCTCACGCCGCACGCCTGGTTCCTCCGCGGGATCGACGACCTGGCCGCCGGGACCGGCATCGCCGCGGTCCTCCCGTCGATCGCCGTCCTGGTCGCGATCGGCGTGGTGACCGGCGGGCTCGGGCTGGCGCGGGCGCGCCGGGTGGTGGCCGGATGAGCGCGCTCGCGATCGCCGGGGTCAACCTCCGCCGCCTCGCCCGCGACCGGACGAGCCTCTTCTTCGTGTTCCTCCTGCCGGTCGTCCTGCTCGTCGTCCTCGGGACGATCTACGGCGGCCGCGTCGCGCCGCGGATGGGGGTGGTCGCGGCCGATGCCGGTCCGCTCGGTGACGAGCTCGTCGAGGCGATCCGCGACGGCGACCTCGCCCTCGAGATGTTCGACCTCGACGACGAGGCGCGGCTCCGCGACCAGGTCGCCTCGGGCCGGATCGAGATCGGCCTGGTCATCCCGCCCGGCTACGACGCCACGCTCCGGGGGGGCGGAACGGCCGAGGTCACGATCGTCGGCCAGCCGACCGCGGCCCTCTCGGCGCTCGGCCGGGCCGTCGCCGCGGCGATCGCCGACCAGGGGGCGAGGATCCGGGCGGCGCGGCTCGCGGGGGCCGAGGTCGGCACGCCGTTCGACCCCGCCTACGCGGCCGCGGCCGGGGTGCAGGCCGGGATGCCAGGCGTCTCGGTCGAGCTGGAGCAGATCGGCGAGGGCATCTTCCCCGCCGACGCCGGCGCGTTCGAGCCGGGCGCCCAGAGCCAGCTCGTGCTCTTCATGTTCCTGACGTCGATGACCGCGGCGGTCCAGCTGATCCTGACCCGCCAGTACGGCGTCTCCCGGCGGATGGCCGCCTCGCCGGTCTCGGTCCGGACGATCCTCGTCGGCGAGACGCTCGGCCGCTTCGCCGTCGCGATGGTCCAGGGGCTCTTCATCGTCGGGCTGTCGGCCCTCGTCTTCGCGGTCGACTGGGGCGACCCGCTGGCCGCCGGTCTCGTCGTCGTCCTCTTCGCCCTCGTCGGGTCCGGGGCGGCGATGGTCGTCGGGGTCTTCGCGAACAACGCCGACCAGGCCGGCGCCCTCGCCGTCGCGGTCGGGATGATCGCCGGTGCCCTCGGCGGGGCGATGGTCCCGCTCGAGATCTTCGGCGAGCCGATGCGGACGATCGCCCACGTGACGCCCCACGCCTGGGCGATCGAGGGACTGCGAGCCACCGCGTTCGCCGACGCGGGCGTGACCGGGATCCTGCCGCAGATCGCTGCCCTCTGCCTGATGGCCGCGGTCCTGCTCGGCCTCGGGATCTGGCGCTTCCGGCGCCTCCTCACGAGCTGACGCCCGCCGGGGGGCCGGGCGCCTGCGGGCCCGGAGGAGTCGTGCTGACTCACCGGGTCGGTCGACGTCCGAGCGGCATCCGCCGCCTGAACCTCATGTGACCACCAGGAGAACCGTATCCGCGGCCGACGGCGCCGATGAGCAGGGATCGACCTGTACCGCTCTGGTGATGGCCGGATGAGCGTCGCCCGATGGCCGGCCTACTCGTCGGCGATCCGGAGGTACGTGCGGAGTGCCCGGACGGCTCCGGCCGGCGAGGTCTGGGCCAGGACGACGGCGGCGAGGATGAGCGCGCCGCCGGCGAGCTGGACCGGCGTGAGCCGCTCGCCGAAGAGGATCGCCGCGAGGATCACGGTGTACACGGGTTCGATCGTGCTGATGAGCGAGGCCTGGGCGGCACCGATCCGCTTCGTGCCGGCATAGAACGTCTGGATCGCGACGAACGTCGCGATGACGCCGACGCCGATGAGCCCGGGCCAGGCCGCGGCCGGGATCTCGTCGGGGTGGACCGGCGCGCCGGTCGCGCCGGCCATCGTCCAGTAGGCCGCCGCGGTCGCGGTCATCATCAGCGCCGAGGCCACCGTCGTCGTCGCGCCGGCCCGGGCGGTGGCGGGAGTGTCCCCGGGACCGCCATCCCCGGGACCGCCATCCCCGGGGCCCGCCCCGGCGGCGTCCGGGTCGTCGGCCGCGGCCATCCTTGCTTCCGTGGCAGCGGCCGGGCCGCCGGCCTCCGCGGGAGACGTGCGGCGCTCGCCGGTCAGGCGGGCCGCGAGGATGATCCAGACGGCGTAGATGATCGGCGAGGCGACGATCTGGAGGAGCCCGAAGCGCGGTGGCATCTCCTCGTCGGGGATCCCGCCGAGGGCGAGGACGACGCCGGCAAGGGCGAGCCCGAGCGCCATCCAGGCCCGCCGGCCCTGCAGCGGCTGGCCGAAGCGGAGCGACAGCACCGCGACGAGCGCCGGGTAGATGTAGACGATCAGGCCCGCCAGCGACGCCGGGACGGTCTCGAGCCCGGCGAAGTACGTCGCCGAGTTGCCGACATAGAGGATGCCGAGCGCGAGCGTGACGCCGATCGTCCGCCGGTCCATCGACCGCAGGGCGGCCCGCCGCTCGGCCGAGCCGGCGAGCAGGAGCCACGACAGGGCCGCCCCGAACAGGAAGCGCCAGGCAAGGAGCGTCAGCCAGCCGACGCCGGTCTCGTAGACGGGCTTGCCGAACAGCGCGCCCGAGCCGAAGGCGCAGGCCGAGATGACGACGAGGACGATCCCGACGAGCCGCGCGCGGTCCACGGACCGAGGCTACCAGCGCGCCGGGTCCGCGTGCCGGCATCGCCCGGTGGCGGCGGTCAGTCCGTCCAGCGGAACGACGCCAGGTAGCCCTCGAGCCGAGCGAGCTCGTCCGCGGTGTCGACCGGCTCGTCGGAGGCGAGCTTCGCCAGGCCGATGACGATGCCGAAGCCGTCGCGAACGGCGAAGACCCTGACCATCCCGGTCGCGACCGGTCCCGTCGGCGACTCGTACGGGCACTCGAACAGGTGCACGCGGGCCGGGGTCGACTCGTCCGAGATCGAGGTCGAGAGGACCGTCGGCGCCACGGCCGGGCAGCCCATCCACGTCGCGAAGCGGGCCTGCATGTCCTCGGCGAAGGCGTCGAGCGACAGGTCCGTCGGCGTCCCGAAGACCCAGACCGTCCGGTCGTCCACCCCCGGGGCGCCGGTGAGGTTGACCCAGTCCGTGCAGGCGTCCTGGGCGAGGCACTCGGTCTCGCCGTCCCAGGCGACCGTCGCGAGCGTCGGCCGAATCGTCACGTCCTCGGCCGGGAACGACATCGCGTAGCCGTACAGCGCCGAGTCCATCGGCCACTCGGTCACCGGCGTGGCGGCCGGCGAGGGGCTCGCAGCTGCCGGCGACGGGCTCGGCGAGACCGGCGCGGTCGCGGTGGGCGACGGGAGCGGCCCGGGTCCGCCGCCCTCGGGTAGCCCGCCGAGGATGCCGATCCCCGCCGCGACCACGACGACGACGGCCACCACGGTGACCGCCAGCCCGGCGAACCGCGCGCCGCCGGCACCAGCAGGTCCGAGCGACCGGAGGGACCGGAGCCAGCCGGCGCTCCGACGCTGTCGGGTCGTGTGGACCTCGGCCAGCACGGCCGCGAGCGCCGCGTCGGCGAAGGTGGCCGGGCCCTCGTCCAGCCAGGCGCGGATGACGGGATCGAGGTCGCGGGAGGCGCTCATGCGGATCGCTCCGTCGATGGCGTCGCGGGTCGGGCGTCCGCCTCGAGGGCGGCCCGGAGCGCGGCGGTGGCGTAGTGGAGCCGGGACTTCGCGGTCCCGACGGGGATGTCGAGGCGGTCGGCGATCTCCGCGAGGGTCAGGCCGAGGTAGTGGTGGAAGACGAGCACGGCCCGCTGCTCCGCCGGGAGTCGCCGGAACCCGCGGTCGAGCTGGTCGCGATCGTGGACGCTCACGACCCCATCGCCGGCCGGGTCGACCGGCTCGACGGCGAGGACCCGGACGTTGGCCCGCCAGGCCCGACCCCGTCGCGCCTCGGCGTAGCACGCGTGGACCAGGAGCCGGTGGAGCCAGGCCTCGAACCGCTCGGGGTCGCGGAGGCCGGGCAGCTCGCGCCAGGCGGTGACGAGCGCGACCTGGACGGCGTCCTCGGCGAGGGATGCGTCGCGCAGGATCCGGTAGGCGACCGCCATGCAGCGATCGCTGACCGCCCCCGCGAGGGCGCCGAACGCCTCCTCGTCCCCGTCGCGTGCCCGTTCCACCAGGGCTCGCAGCATGCCGTCTCCCATCTCCGGGTCGCGCCGCTCGGCCGCGTCACCACCGATGAGCGCCCCGAGCGACCCGATGGTTCGATGTTCGCGCGTCCGGGCCCTCGCCGCCGCGCCGGGGGCTCGCCGCGTGGCCGCTCGCAGCCGTTCGGTCGTACACTTCGGACGTGACAGACATCGCCGACCGTGCCGCGACGGAGCGGCTGCCCTCCGTCCTCGACACGCCGCTCAAGGTCGTCAACCGGCGCCTTCCCCTGACGGTCCCGCCGGGGACGTCCCTCGCGGAGTGCCTCCGCGTCATCCAGCGAAGCGGGATCGGCGACTCGGTCCTCGTCGTCGACGACGACGGGCGACTCTGCGGTGTGCTCACCGAGCGCGACATCTTCCGGGAGCTGATCGGCACCAATGCCGACCTCTCGGCGCCCGTCGAGACGCTCATGAACGCCGAGCCGAACACGCTCCGGCTCGAGGACACGATCCGGTCGGCGATCGAACTCATGGAGACCGGTCGCTACCGCAACGTCCCGATCGTCAACGCGGCCGGCCGGGTCGCGGGCATCGTCCGCCAGCACGACGTGCTCCGGTTCCTCGCCGAGTCGTTCCCCGAGGAGCTGCTCAACCTGCCGCCGCGACCGCATCTCGTTCTCGACGGACCGGAGGGAGCGTGACCGACACCGAGCTGCGCGAGCCCGCCGTCGAGGAGCTCGAGCGCGTCACCATCCGCTTCGCCGGCGACTCCGGCGACGGCATGCAGCTGACCGGGACCCAGTTCACCCGGAC
>CAZABC010000021.1:23201-43116 GCA_964483405.1 uncultured Anaerolineaceae bacterium | reverse complement strand
GCTGTGCGGGGCCGGCGGCGCCCGGGGGCTGTGCGGGGCCGGCGGCGCCCGGGGGCTGTGCGGGGCCGGCGGCGCCCGGGGGATGTGCGGGGCCGGCGGCGCCCGGGGGCTGTGCGGGGCCGACGGCACCCGGCGCGGCCGCTCGAACGCCGCGCCGGGACTCGGTGGAGTACGCTGCCGATGCGCCCGGCGACCGGACGGTTCGGCGACGGGACGGGCGGCGACGCCCCTGGCTCAGAGCCCGGCGAACCGGCGCCCGGCGAACCGGCGCCCGGCGATCAGCCGGTTCGGCGACGGGAGGCGCGGCGACGCCCCTGGCGCGGAGTCCGGCGGACGAACCCGGCCACGGACAGGAGGCGGACGGTGAAGGTCTGGATCAGCGTCGACATGGAGGGCCTCGCCGGGATCAGCCACGACGACCCCGTCGTCCGTGGTGCGCACGGCTACCCCGCGGCGGTCGAGCTGATGGTCGGCGAGGCGAACGCTGCGATCGAGGGGGCGTTCGCCGGCGGTGCGACCGAGGTCGTCGTCAACGACTCCCATGACCGGATGTTCAACCTGTCCCCGGCCGCGCTCGACCCGCGGGCCGTCCTGGTCCAGGGCCAGAAGCCGTGGTCGATGGTCCAGGGCGCTGGTCCCGGCTCGGGGGTCGCGGTCGCCCTGTTCGTCGGCTACCACGCCCGGGCCGGCCACCCGACGGGCACGATCGCCCACACCTACTCGTACGGGCCGACGCTCGTCCGGCTCGACGGCCGGCCGGCGAGCGAGAGCGCGGTCAACGCGATGCTCCTCGGCGCCTGGGGCGTCCCGGTCGGGATGGTCGCCGGCGACGACGCCACGGCCGAGGACACGGAGGCCTGGCTGCCGGCGGCCGAGCGGGTCGTCGTGAAGGAGGGGATCGGCTGGCGGGCCGCGGCGTCGGTCCACCCGACCGTCGCCCGCGAGCGGATCCGGGCCGGTGCCGAGCGGGCGGTCCGGCGGGCGGCCGCCGGCGAGCTCCGACCCCTCGAGCTCGCCCCGCCGATCGGGATCGAGATCGAGTGGACGAACCCGGGTCAGGCGCTCCACGCGGCCGTCGTCCCGGGCGTCGAGCGGATCGGCGACCGTGGGACCCGCCTCGATGCCCCTGACGCGGAGACCGCGTTCCGCGCCTTCCTGGCGCAGATCCGGATCGTCGGGGCCCTCGGCTGAGGCCGGCCACGCCGCTCTCGGCTAGACCCGGCCGCGCCGTCCTCGGCTAGGCCTGGCCGCGCGGCTCCCGGGACTGTCGCGTCACGCCTCCTGCCGCGCATACTGGCGCGGTGACCGACCCGCGCTCCGCGGCTCCCCGGGCCGACCTCGACCGGCTCCTCGCCCTGGCCGAGTCGCTCGCGGCCGCCTGGGCGGCCCGCGCCGCCGCGTCGACGACGGTGGGCCGCGAGCGGGCGATCCTCCGCGCGTTCGGCGTCGGCGGCCTCGACCGGGCGGGCCGGCCGCTCGCCTGGGCCGTCGTCGACCGCTGGCTCGCGGCCGATCCGGGTCGCCTCGCCGCCGGGATCGCCCGGCCGTTCGCCCTCTCGATGCTCGAATACGACCAGGGGGCGCAGGAGGTCGCGCTCGACATCGCCTCGGGCGCGATCGACCTCGGGCTCGAGATCCCGCTCCTCGAGGACCCCGGCCGGCGCGCCGGTGCCGACGCGCTCGTGGCCGAGCGGGTCGCGGCCGCCAACGAGCGGATCGACGCGAACCGGATCGCGCGGGCCGAGCTGCTCGACGTGCTCGGCGACGCGCCGCGGCCCCTCCTCGCGACACCGCTCGACGCCGAGCGCCTGCGGGACGCGACCGTCGAGGCGCGGGCGCGCGTCCGGGCCGGCGCCGACGCCGTCCGGGTCGAGGTCCCGATCGGTCGCGAGCTGGCCCTCCGCCGCGCTGCCGAGACCGGCGAGCGACCGCTCGACCCGTCCGAGGCCGCCCGCGGCGGCGTTGGGCGATCCGGCTTCGGGCGACCCGAGGACCGCGGTGCCGACACCGACGAGCAGGACGATGTCGACGACGCCCCACCGGGGTCGCAGCGCGCGCTGGCGGTCCTGCGCGGCGCGCTCGACGAGCTGGGCGCCGAGCGGCGGGCGTACGTCCGGCTCGCCACGGTGGCGCCGGCGCTCTCGACGGCGGAGCATGCCGTCGTCGCGGCGTTCGAGCGGGTCGACGTCGTCGAGGCGGACCCGGTCGCCGACATCGTCGAGAGCGGCGTCGACCCCGATCGCTCGCTCGCCGACCACGCGTTCGCCCACGGGCTGCTGGCCCGGAGCGGTGCCGGCATGTGCATCGGCGCGGGGCCGCTCGTCGTCGGTCCCGACCTCGCTCGCGGCGAGGCCCCGTCGCCCGCGGTGCTCGCCGGACGGGCGCTCGCGCTCCAGGTGCTCGGCGTGCGCTTCGCCCTGGCCAGCGGGATGGACGCGGCGTCGGTCCTCGTCTGCGCGCTCCCGCCGTTCATCGCCACCGGGCCCGACGCGGCGGCCCGGGCCCTCGCCGAGGCGGCCGTCCGGCGCGCCCTCTACCCGGACCACGCCCTCACGTTCTTCGAGCCGCCGCGCGAGGCGACCGAGGGCGACCGCTCGACCGACGCCTGGCCGTGGATCGTCGCGGCCGCGCTGACCGAGGCTGGGCCGACGGCCGTCGTCCTGCGCCGTCCGTCGACCGCGTCCACCGGCGGTGCCGCGATCGGTCACCGGTCCGCGGCCGAGGTCGCGTCGGCCGTCGCCGGCGCCCGAGGTCGGCACGGCCTCGAGGGCCTGGAGGGCCTCGCCGCTGAGCACGCGTCGGTCGCGATCGCCGAGGCGGTCCGGACGCTCGAGCGACTCCACGACGACGGCTGGCGGGCCGTCCTCGGCGAGCCCTACGACCTGCGCCCGGCGCCGCCGCCCCACGATCGGGCCGTCGAGCGCGCGGAGGGCTCGGGTCCGCTCGTCTGAGGCCCGAGTCGGAACGAGGGTCGCCGGTCAGAGGCTCGACAGCTCGTCGGCCTCGGCACCCTCGACGGCGCGGGCGCACGTCGGGCACCACCAGCGGGCCTCGAGGGCCGTCCCGCAGGCGGCATGGCGGATCGCGTCGGCGTCGGCGGTGTGGCGGGCGCCCCAGTCCGCGAGGAGACGAAGGGCACCGGCCAGCTCGCGCCCGTCGGCCGTCAGCGCATACGCCATCCGGGGCGGGCGGGTCGAGTAGGGGGTCGCCCGGACGATCCCGGATCGCTCCAGCCGGCGGAGGCGGTCGGTGAGGATGTTCGGGGCGATGCCCGGCAGCGCCGAGCCGATCTCGCCGAAGCGACGCGGTCCGTCGAGCAGGGTCTCGACGACGAGCAGGCTCCAGCGGTCGCCGACGTGATCGAGGGCGGCGGCGAGCGGCGTCGGCGCTTCGGCCGCGGGCGCGCCGGCCTTCGGCGCTTCGGCCGCCTCGGCCGGCGCAGCCTCGGGCGCGACCGCCGGTTCCACGCTGCCATATGGCGCAGGCTCCTCGGGCATGGCCGGAGTGTACGCGTCGGCTTGCACCCGTGGGACCGGCGTAGTAACTTGCATGTAGCAAGTGACTAGCAACGACAGAGTACGGTCACCGGCGCACCCGTCGGACCGATCGCCGCGACCGGCGGCACGGAGGGTTTCGGACGCATGAGCACCATCGACGAGCTTGGCGCGGCGATCGGGTCGATCGCTGCCTCGGTCGGACCGGCGGTCGTCGGCATCGGTTCACGCCAGCGCGGATCGGGGGTCGTCGTCGCCGACGGTCGCGTCGTGACGAACGCGCACAACCTGCGGGGCGAGGAGGTGACGGTCACCTTCGGCGACGGCCGGCGGGCGCGGGGCACGGTCGCCGGCGCCGACCTCGACGGCGACCTCGCCGTCATCGCCGTCGACACGGCCGGGATCGCGCCGGTCGCCTGGGGCGACGGGGCCCTGCCGGAGATCGGGACGCCCGTGTTCGGGCTCTCGGCGACGCCCGACGGTGCGGTCCGGACGACGTTCGGCTTCGTGTCCGCGCTCGGGCGGGCGTTCCGCGGACCTGGTGGGCGGCGGATCGCGGGGAGCATCGAGCACACCGCGCCGCTCGCGCCGGGCAGCTCCGGCGGTCCCGTCGTCGACGCCACCGGCCGGCTGCTCGGCATCGACACGAACCGCCTCGGCGAGGGCTTCTACCTCGCGGTCCCCGCCGACGCGACGCTCCACGACCGGGTCGAGGCGCTCGGTCGCGGCGAGACCCCGAGCCGGGTCCATCTCGGGGTCGCGGTCGCTCCGGCGGAGGTCGCCCGTCGACTGCGGCGGTCGGTCGGGCTTCCGGATCGCGACGGGGTCCTCGTCCGCGGGGTCGAGCCCGGCTCGCCTGCCGCCGAGGCGGGTGTGGCCGAGGGCGACCTGATCGTGGCGGTCGACGGACGATCCGTGGCGAGCGTCGACGACCTCTTCGACGCGCTCGCCGGAGCGACGCTGCCGCTCGAGGTGTCGATCGTCCGCGGCGCGGACGATCTCGCCCTCACGGTGGATCCGGTCAGGGCGCCCGGCGACGCCTGAGGCCCAGCCGGCCGCCCGGCTCCGCCCCTGGGTGCCGCGCCGGCTCCGGCCCTGGTCTGCGAGCGGGCCCCGGCCCTCGCCCTCGTCAGTCGATCCCGAGTGCCCGCCGGGCGGCGGCCGGGTCGTCGACCGAGATCGCGACCTCGGTCGTCCGCCCACGACGGTCGACGACGAGGATCCCGTGGATCTGGATCCCGGCGTCGCCGAGCCGCTCGGCGACCGTCGCCAGCTCGCCGGGCCGGTCGACGAGCTCGAGCACGAGCGCCTTGCCCTCGATGAACCCGTAACCCGCCTCGGCGAGGACGGACCGGGTCGCGTCGTGATCCCCGGTGACGAGCACGGCATAGCCGACCTCGCCCCCCGCGCCACCGGCGAGGTGGGCGATGTTGACGTCCCTGGCCGCGAGCGCCCGGGCGAGGCGGGCGAGGGAGCCCGGTCGGTGCGGGAGCTGGACGATGAACTGCGAGGTCATCGGCGACCTCCTCCGGCGATCGATCGTCGCCGGTCGCGCTCGGTCAGCAGCCGGTCAGCGGCCGGACTTGAACGGATAGACGACCCAGCGATCGGTCTCGACGACGTGGTGATCGGGGACGAGGGCGACCTTCGACCGTTCCGGCTTGTAGTGGAGGACGGCCGTCGTCGGGATCCCCCCGGCCTGGCGGACGCGCTCGACGACCGCCGCGATCGTCGTCCCGGTGTCCCAGACCTCGTCGACGACGAGGACGCGCCGCCCGTGGAGGAGGGGGTCGGCCGGGAACTGGAAGAACGTCGGGTGCTCGCCGGGCTTGCCCTCGTCGTCGTAGAAGGCGACCGCGGCGACGAGGATGTCGCGCATCCCGAGGCGGTACGCCAGCATGCCGGCCGGCACGAGCCCGCCGCGGGTGATCGCGAGCATGACGTCGTACGGAGCGTCGACGAGGCGTGCGGCGAGCGCGCCGACGAGTCGGTCGAGGTCGGACCAGCTGACGACGTCGCGCTCGGGCATGCCGACAGCCTACTCCGCCGGTCGAGCCTCCGGGGCCGCTTCCGCGCCGGCCGCACGGCGTCGGCGGGGGCGCTTCGTCGGCGTCGGCTCGGCGACCGGCGCTTCCGGCTCCGAGGCCGGTCGTTCCGGCTCGCCGGGCGCTTCCACGGCGGCGTGGACCGGCCCCACCGCCGCCACCGGCGCCGCAGCCTCGTCTGCGATCGACGCCGCCTCCGCGGTCGGCGCGGGCGGGACCGTCGCCCTCCCGAGGAACGCCAGCCGACCGATGCCCATCAGCCGCCAGATCGCGACCTCGCCGGGCCGGAGCTCGGCCGCCGCCTCGGGCAGCTCGATGACCGTCGGCGCCTCGATGGCGATCGTCTCGCCGAGGAACCGGATCTGGCCGCCGCCGGCCGCCTGGAGGTTCCGCATCCAGTCGACACCGACGCCGTACGGGAGCGGGACGACGAAGCCGCCCTCGACCGGCTCCGCGATGACCGGCGTCTCGATGACCCGACCCGACACCCGTCCGTGGTGGACGAGGACCGCCCACGGCCGGCCGCTCCCGGCGAGGCCGCGCTCGAGCAGGAACGGGTTGAGCCGGTCGATCGTGAACTGCCGCAGCCGCGGGTGGAGGATCCCCCGCTCGGTCGGGCGGGCGTTGCCGCGAAGGTAGAGGAGCCAGGCGACGAAGGTTCCGAGGCCGACGGCGAAGCCGAGCCATCTGAGCAGGCGCATCGTGGTCCCTCCGGGGAGCGGGTGGCGCGGGGCGCGGCGACCCGCCCGGGCTGACCCGGCCGAGGACGCCGCCGCACCGGCGAGCGTGACGCGGGGCGACCGCCGAATCCAGTGCCGGATGGCGCGGCGGGGCGGTGCCGCCGGTCCCCGTCATGCCGCGGGTCCCCGCGGTGCCGCCGGCGCCCGGGTCAGATCGCGGCGCCCACCTTCAGCCCGTCGAGGATCGCCTCCTCGGCCGTCCGCGGGGCAAGGCAGTCGCCGATCGCGTGGATCTCCGGCCGCCAGCCGTCGCCGGTCGATCCCTCGCCGCCGTAAGCCGCCACCAGCGCGCGATGGAGCCCGTCGACCGACTCGTGGCCCTGGGCGAGGACGAGCGCGGCGACGTCCTCGACGACGACCGCGTCGCCGGTGAGGACGTGCTGGAGGAAGACCGCCGACCCGTCGTAGCCGAAGAGCCGGACGAGCGGTCGCAGCTCGACGCCGGCCCGCTCGCAGGCGCCGAGCATCGCGTCGCGGACGTACTGCTGGAGCCGGAACCCGGCCGTGTAGCCGGTCGAGGCGAGCGTCACCCGGTGGCCGCGCCCCGCGAGCAGCTCGGCCAGCCCGAGGCCGACCCAGTCGCACCGCCAGTCGGCGACGAGCACCCGGCCGTCGGGCAGCGTCGCGCCGCCGAGGACCGCCCACGCGTCGAGGACGACCGGGTCGTTGGCGAGCTCGAGCGGCGGCCGCCGTGGCTTTGCGCCGGTCGCGACGACGACGACGTCCGGCCGCTCGCGGGCGACGAGGTCCGCATCGACGGTGGTGTGGGTGACGATCCGGACGCCGGCCCGCTCGGCCTCGCCGGCGAGGTTCGTGACGACCCCGCCGAACTCCGCCCGACCGGGCAGCTTCTCGGCGAGGAGGACCTGGCCGCCGACCCGACGGCCGGCCTCGTACAGCGTCACCCGGTGCCCGCGAGCCGCGGCGACGGCCGCCGCCTTCAGCCCGCCGGGCCCGCCGCCGACGACCATCACCGCGCGCGGCGGATCGGCCGGGGCGAGTGCCCCGTACTGGAGCTCGCGGCCGCTCTCGGGGTACTGGATGCACGAGATCGGGTAGCCGGCGTGGAAGTGGCCGATGCACGCCTGGTTGCAGCCGACGCAGGCCCGGATCTCGTCGAGCCGGCCCGCGGCCGCCTTGGCCGGCAGCAGCGGGTCGCTGATGAGGGCCCGGGTCATCGCGCACGCATCGGCCTGGCCGCGGGCGATGACGAGCTCGGCCTCCTGCGGCTGGTTGATCCGGCCGGCGACCATCACCGGCACCGTCACGACGGCCTTGACCCGGGCCGCCAGCGGTGCCGTGTACGCGTTCGGCACGGTCATCGGCGGGACGATGTGGTCCGAGCCGCCGAGCGTCGCCGAGGTCCCCGCGACGACGCTGACGTAGTCGAGGCGGCGGTCGGGGTCGTCGCGGCCGTCGCGGTCGAGCGCGGCGACGGCGGCGAGCGCCTCCTCCTCGGTCGTGCCCTCCGGGCTGACCTCGCCGATCGAGATCCGCAGGCCGACGGCGATCCGGTCGCCGACGGCGGCCCGCACGGTCGCGACGATCTCGCGCAGGAAGCGCAGCCGGCCGTCGAGGTCGCCGCCGTACGCGTCGGTCCGCAGGTTGACCCGCGGGCTCAGGAACTGCGCCGGCAGGTAGCCGTGGCTGGCCATGATCTCGACGCCGTCGAAGCCCGCCGCCTCGAACCGGGCGGCCCCGGCCCCGAACGCCTCGACCGCCTCGGAGATGTCGGCGACCGACATCTCGCGGGGCATGACGTGGAACCGCTCGCTCGGGACGGCCGACGGGGCGAGGGCGACGGCGAGGGTCCCGTCGCGGGTGTCCATGACCTCCCGGCCGCCGTGGAAGAGCTGGCCGAAGATCGGCGTCCCGTGGGCGTGGACGACCTCGGCGAGCCGGGCGAAGCCGGGCACCATCGCGTCGTCGTAGATGGCGAGCGCATGCGCGGTGTAGTCGGCCCTGGGGTGGACGGCCACCGCCTGGACGACGATCAGGCCGACCCCGCCCGCCGCCCGGGCCGCCTGGTAGGCGATCAGCTGGTCGGTGACGTGGCCCTCGTCGGCCATGACCGTGTCGTGGCCCGACGAGACGATCCGGTTGGCGAGGGTGACCGGGCCGATCCGGAGCGGCGAGAAGAGGTGCGGGAAGTGGCTCGTCACGGCGCGGCGACGTGGTCCGCCCAGCGGTGCTCGGGCTCGTAGCCGAGAAGGCGGCGGGCGGTCTCGATCGAGAGGAGCGTCTCGCGACCGGCGATCGGCCGGGCGAGCGGCACGCCGGGGAAGACCTCGGCCATCAGGTCGGCGCTCGGCCGGGGCATGACGGTGTCGGCCGCGGCGACGATGCAGACCGGGGCGCCGGTCACGTCCGCCTCGAGCCCGCGCCGGACCGCCTGGGCGACGTCGCGGGCGTCGACATAGCCCCACAGGTTCCACTTCCGGAGGCGAGCGTCGTCCCAGTACGAGGGGAACGTCGCGTAGTCGTCGGGCTCCATGATGTTCGAGATCCGGAGGCCGACGTGGGCGACGCCCGTCCGCCGGGCGAACTGGCCGGCCATCGTCTCGCCGGCGAGCTTCGAGAGGGCGTACGACGATCCCGGCCGGGGCGGCGCCGCCTCGTCGACCGGGGCGTAGTCGGGCGGCGTGTCGAACGGCAGCCCGAGGACGGTCTCGCTCGATGCCCACACGACGCGCCGGACGCGGGCGGCCTCGGCCGCCGCGAAGACGTTGTAGGTCGAGAGGATGTTGACCCGGAAAGTCTCGGCCGGGGCGCGGAGCTCGGGCGCGGGGATCGCGGCGAGGTGGACGACCGCGTCGGCGCCGGCGATGAGCTCGAAGGCCTGGCCGGGGTCCGCCAGGTCGGCCCGGACGCAGAGGCCGTGGGCGCTGCCGTCGTGGGCGAGGTCGACGTTGAGGACGTCGTGGCCCCGCTCCCGCAGGTCGCGGACGACCCACCGACCCGCCTTGCCGCTGCCGCCGGTCACCACGATCCGCATCGTGCCGTACCTCGTCCCGTCGCCGCCCGATCCGGCGGTCCGTCGGCCATACGGTACGCCGGTGGCCGCCGCTACGATGGCCGAGTGAGCCACCGAGCGGCAGATCTCGTCATCCGGAACGGGCGCGTCCACACGGTCGACGACGCCCGGCCGCGAGCGGAGGCGGTCGCCGTCGTCGCCGGACGGATCGCCTGGGTCGGTGCGGACGCCGGTGCCGCGGCCTGGATCGGGCCCGGCACCGAGGAACTCGACGCCGGCGGGGCGACCGTCCTGCCCGGGTTCGTCGACGCGCACAGCCACGTCCGGCTCGGCTCGGACCCGCGCGCGGTCCAGCTCGGCGGCGCGACGAGCCTCGCCGAGATCCGCGACCGGATCGCGGACCACGTCGCCGCGCACCCCGAGGCGAGCTGGGTCGAGGGGGAGGGCTGGAACTACACGGCGATCCCCGGAGGGCGCCCGACGGCGGCGATGCTCGAGGGGGTCACCGGCGGCCGCCCGGCGTTCCTCCCGAGCTACGACAGCCACACGGTCTGGCTCGACCGCGAGGCGATGGCCCGGTTCGGCATCGCCCGCGGCGTCGAGCGGCTGCCGTGGGGCTCCGTCGAGGCCGACCCCGCGACCGGCGAGCCGACCGGCTGGATCCACGACTTCGCGGTCCTCGGGATCAGCGAGGCGGGCCAGCGGGCGCTCGCGCCGCACGTCCCGGGCTACGCGCCCGATGCCGCGTACGCCCGGATGCTCGCCTCGCTCGACCTCGCCGCGGGCTACGGCATCACGACCGTCGTCGAGCCACAGAACGGGCTCGACGACATCGCGCTGTTCGTGCGCGCCCGCGACGAGGGCCGGCTCCGCTCGCGCCTCATCGCCGCGATGCTCTGCCTGCCGGACACGTCACCCGAGCGGCTCGACGTCCTCGTCGACCTCGGGCGGACCTACGCCGACGACCGGCTCCGGGTCGGCCCGATCAAGCTCTACATCGACGACGTCATCGAGCCGCGCACGGCGGCGATGCTCGAGCCGTACGCCGATCATCCCGGGGAACGCGGCGAGACCCTGTGGGACCCCGATGCCTTCGCCGACTTCCTGCTCGAGCTCGAGCGGCGCGGGCTCCAGGCGTTGACCCACGCGACCGGCGACCGCGGCATCCGGACGGTCCTCGATGCGGTCGAGCGCTGCCGGGCCGAGTTCGGCCCTCGCGACGCGCGCCACCAGGTGGTCCATGCCGAGTGCGTCCATCCCGACGACATCCCGCGCTTCGGCCGGCTCGGGGTCGTCGCCTGCATGCAGCCACGCCACTGCGCTCCGGACATCGTCGGGCAGTGGCGAGCGAACGTCGGCCCGGCGCGCGAGCGCTGGGCGTGGCCGTTCCGATCGATCGCGGCGAGCGGTGGCGTGCTCGCCTTCAGCTCCGACTGGAACGTCGCCGAGATGGACCCGATGACCTGGCTCTACACCGCGGTGACCCGGGCCGACCTCGAGGGCAACGGCGCCTGGAACCTCGACGAGACGATCGACCTCGCGGTGGCCGTCCGGGCGGCGACGCTCGGCTCGGCGTGGGCGAACTTCGCCGATCGCGACCGGGGGACGATCACGGCCGGCAAGCAGGCGGATCTCGTCGTCCTCTCGCGGGATCTGTTCGGCGAGGCGGATCCGGCGGTCGGCGGCGACCCACGCGCGATCCTCGACACCCGCGCCCGGCTGACGGTCGTCGCGGGGCGCGTCGTCCACCGGGCCGAGGACTAGACTCGGAGGGTCGCGTCCGAAGCCCTCGCGCCCTCCCCGGAGGTCCGTCTCCCATGGCCCACGCCCCCTGGCTCGCCCCCGAGCTCGTCGCCGCCGGGCGGCTGCCGATGCATGCCGTGCCCCATCCCGACCGCCTCGTCCTCGACGGGACATGGCGCTTCCAGCTGCTCGAGCGGCCCGACGCGCCGCTCGGCCCCGACTGGTCCGAGGCGACCGTCCCCGGCTGCTGGACGATGGGCGGCTTCGGCGACCTGCCGCACTACACGAACATCGTCATGCCGTTCCCCGGTCTGCCGCCGGCGGTCCCGGAGCGGAACCCGACCGGGGTCTACGAGCGCGAGATCGAGCTGCCCGCCGGGTGGTCCGGGCGGCGGATCGTCCTGTCGGTCGGCGCCGCCGAGAGCGTCCTCGTCGTCGATCTCGACGGCGAGCGCATCGGGGTCTCCAAGGACAGCCACCTGGCGGCCGAGTTCGACCTCACCGGCCTCGTCCGGCCTGGCGGGAGCACCCTCCGCCTGACCGTCGTCAAGTGGTCCGACGCGACGTACATCGAGGACCAGGACCAGTGGTGGCACGGCGGGATCACCCGGCCGGTCTTCCTGTACGCGACGGGTCCCGCCTACCTCGCCGACGTCGGCGCGATCGCCGGGCTCGCCGACGACCTCCGGACCGGCACGCTGGCGCTGTCGGTCGACATCGGCTTCGCCGGCCTCGAGCCGGGCCCTGGCTGGATCGTCGAGGCGGCGATCCCGGGCCTGCTCGCCCCGGTCCGGGGCACGACCGAGCGGCCCGAGCCGCCGTCGTGGCCATTCGAGCCGGTCACCCGTCGCCACATCGTCGGCGGCCCCGAGGCCGTGGCCGGCGAGCTCGCCGCCTGGCGCGCCGCCGATCGGCGCGAGGTGCCGCCGGCGATCGGCCGGGTCTCGCTCGACCTGCGCGTCCCGGGGGTCGAGCCGTGGAGCGCCGAGACGCCGGTCCGCTACCCGCTCGAGCTGACCCTGCGCAGCCCCGACGGCGAGGTCGTCGAGCGGACGACGGTCCAGGTCGGCTTCCGGCGGGTCGAGATCCGCGGCCTGGACCTGCTCGTCAACGGGGCGCGGGTCTTCATCCGCGGCGTCAACCGGCACGACTTCGACCAGCACACCGGGCGGGTCATCTCACCGGCCGCGATGCGCGACGACCTCGTGCTGATGAAGCAGTACGGGTTCAACGCGGTGCGGACCTCGCACTACCCGAACGACCCGGCCTTCCTCGACCTGACCGACGAGCTCGGCCTGTACGTCGTCGACGAGGCGGACATCGAGTCGCACGCGTTCCAGAGCACGCTCTGCGACGATCCCCGCTATCTCGCCCAGTGGGTCGCCCGGGTCAGCCGGATGGCCATCCGCGACCGGAACCACCCGTCGGTCATCGCCTGGTCGCTGGGCAACGAATCGGGCCACGGGGCGAACCACGAGGCGGCCGCCGCGTGGCTGCGTGCCTTCGACCCGTCGCGGCCGCTCCACTACGAGGGGGCGATCCGCTGGGACTGGACGAGCGACCAGCGGATCAGCGACCTGACCTGTCCGATGTATCCCCCGCTCGCCGACATCGTCGAGCATGCCCGATCGGGCCGCCAGCGGCACCCGCTGATCATGTGCGAGTACTCGCACGCGATGGGTAACAGCAATGGGACGCTCGCCGAGCACTGGGCCGCGATCGAGTCGACGCCCGGGCTCCAGGGCGGCTTCATCTGGGAGTGGTGGGACCACGGCCTGGTCCAGGCGCTGCCAGACGGGACCCGGCGCTGGGCGTACGGCGGCGACTTCGGCGACGTCCCAAACGACGGCAACTTCTGCCTCGACGGGCTCGTCTGGCCCGACCGCCGGCCGAAGCCGGCGCTGTGGGAGCATCGGCAGCTGGCAGCCCCGGTCCGGGTCGTGGTTCCTGGCGGGGGACCGCTCCGGGACGACGTCGTCGAGCTCCGGAACGCGCAGCACTTCGTCGGCCTCGGCTGGCTCCGTGCCGACTGGGCGCTCGAGCTCGAGGGCGAGCGGGTCGCCGGTGGCGAGCTGCCGCTTCCCGCCTGCGGACCGGGCGAGCGGACGGTCGTCCGGCTGCCGGGCTTCGCCCTGCCCGCCGCCGGCCCGGGTGAGGCCTGGCTGACGATCCGGTTCACGACGGCCGAGACCACGGCCTGGGCACCGGCCGGGTTCGAGGTCGCCTGGGCCCAGCTGCCGGTCGCGCGGGAGCCGGACGCGCCGCCTGCGGCCGCCCCCGGCGGGCCGGGCGCCGGCGAGGCGCCGGGTCCGGTCGTCCTCGACGCCGAGGGCCGGCTCGTCCATCCGCTGCTGGCGGCTCCGCCCGCCCTCGCGCTGTGGCGCGCGCCGACCGACAACGACCGCTTCGGCCGGCTGGCGGCGGCCTGGGCCGCCGCCGGGCTCGACCGGCTCGAGCCGACGCTCGACGGGATCGAGACCGACGGCGACGCGACGGTCGTCCGGAGCACCGTCCGCACCGCCGCGGGGATCGCCGTCGCCCACGTGATCCGCTACCGGCCGCTCGCCGATGGCGGCATCGCGGTCGAGGAGACGGCCGTCGTCCCCGACGCCCTGCCCGACCTGCCGCGGGTCGGCACCGTCCTCGCGGTCGTGCCCGGCCTCGAGGCGCTGACCTGGTTCGGGACCGGGCCGGTCGAGACGTACCCGGATCGCAGGCGGGGCGGTCGGGTCGGCCGCTGGTCCTCGACCGTGACCGACCAGCTCGTCCCGTACGTCCGGCCGCAGGAGTGCGGCGGCCACGCCGAGGTCCGCTGGCTCGAGCTTCGGGGCGCCGACGGCCGTGGGCTCCGGCTCTCGCTCGATCGACCGCGCCAGGTCTCGGCGACCCACGTCACGGCCGCCGACCTCGCGACGGCGACGCACGACGTCGAGGTCGTCCCGCGGCCGGAGACGATCGTCCATCTCGACGCCGCCCACCGCGGCCTCGGAACGGCGAGCTGCGGTCCGGACACGCTGCCCGACTACCTCGTGGGCCCGGGGACTTACCGCTGGGCCTGGGAGCTGCGGTCGCTCGGCTGAGGCCGCTCGACCTTCGCCGCGGCCACGCGGCCGCGGCGCGGGCCACGGGGTCGTCCTCGTCCGGGCGGAGCGCTGACGATCCGGCGAGGGGCTGGCGTCGGCATGGCAGAGTAGCGGGGACACGATCGGATCCAGCGGCGAGGAGCAGCGATGACGAAGGATGGGGGGATCGGCTCGGGCACCCGCGAGGACCCGTGGGTCCTGCGGACGGCCCCGGGCACGGCCGAGTACACGATGTACCGCGATGAGGCGGCCGACCCGCCGGCGCTCGTCTGCGAGATCGGCTCGACCCGGCTCGCCTACCACCTCCGGTGCATCGAGGACCTCCACGCGATGCTCCTCGCCCACGGCGACCGGATGCCGCTCGGGGCCGCCGACGAGCAGAAGCCGGCGGCCGACGGCACGGTCGAGGCGTGGGGTCGCGCCGCCGACAACCCGGTCGGCGGCTGGTACGGGCTCCGGAAGGGCTATCGCGGCCGGTTCGGGATGTACGTGCCCCCGCTCCTCGAGGCGCTCGGGCTCGCCGAGCTGACCCATGAGCCGCGCAACAACCGGATGCGGGCCCGATAGGGGTCGGGGCCGCGATGCGCCAGCACTCGATCACCCTGCTCGGCACCGGCCTCATCGGCGACATCTACGCGACCGCGCTGCACGGCGACCGGCGGCGTGATCGCATCCGGGTCGTCTACTCCCGGACCGAGGCGCGCGCCCGGGCGTTCGGCGAGCGATGGGGGATCCCCGAGCCGACGACTGATCTCGCCGCGGCGGTCGACCACCCCGAGACGGACGTCGTCGTCGTCGGCCTGCCGAACTTCCTCCACGAGGAGGCGATCACGCTCGCGGCACGGGCCGGCAAGGCCGTCCTGTGCACCAAGCCGCTCGGCCGGACGGCCGAGGAGGCGAAGCGGATGCTCGACATCGTCGAGCGCGCCGGCGTCTTCGGCGGCTACCTCGAGGACCTGGCCTACACGCCGAAGGGCCGCAAGGCGGTCGCGGCGACGCGGGCCGGGGCGATCGGCGAGGTGACCTGGGTCCGCTCGCGCCAGGTGCATCCAGGCCCGCACTCGGCCTGGTTCTGGGACGGTCGGCTGACCGGCGGCGGCGCGATCGTCGACCTCGGCCCGCACTGCATCGGGATCATCCGCGGCTACGTCGGCAAGGGGAACCGGCCGGTCGAGGTCATGTGCGCCGCCGACACGCTCGTCCATCCGATCGCCGACGAGGACAACGCGGTCGCGCTCATCCGGTTCGAGTCGGGCGCGATCGGCCAGCTCGAGGTCAGCTGGACCTTCCGCGGTGGGATGGACCTCCGCGACGAGGTGGCCGGGACCCGCGGGACGATCCGGATCGACCACTTCCTCCGGACGGGGTTCGAGATGTTCACCGCCGGCGGGGCCGGGGGCTATGTCGTCGAGAAGGCCGAGACGAGCGCCGGCTGGCTGTTCCCGGTCGGCGACGAGGCGGCCGAGCTCGGCCGGGTCGACATGTTCAGCGACATGCTCGACGCGATCGACACCGGCCGGCCACCGCAGGAGACCTTCTACGACGGGTACGTCGTGAACGCCGTCATGGACGCCTGCTACCGCTCCGCCCGGTCGCGGGCGTGGGAGCCGGTCGAGCTCTTCGAGTGGCGCGGCGGGACGACGCCGCGGATCGCGACCACCCCCGAGCGCCACGAGGGCCTGATCGTCATCAAGCGCGAGACCCTCGCCGACGGGCGCCGCAAGCTCATCCTCAAGGACCCGGTCTCGGGCGACTTCACCGACCGCGTCATCGCCGGCGACTGAGCTCGACGGCGGGCGATCGGCCGGACCAGCCCCGTCAAGCCGGCGCCCAGTCGCCCGACCGGCCGGCCGCGCGGGTAGGCTGTGCGGATGGGCGGCGCGACCAGGCACCTCGGCCTCGACCTCGGCGGGACCAACCTCAAGTGGGCCGTCGTCGAGCGAGACAGCGGTGCCTGGACCACGCTCGCGACCGGCCAGGTCGCCACGCTGACCCGGCGGGGCGCCGCGGCCGTCGTCCGGCGGATCGGCGACACCGGCGCCGAGGTCATGGCCCGCTGGCCGGGGATCGTGACGGCCGGCATCGGGATCCCGGGTCGCTACGACCCGGCGGCCGGCACGACCCGCTTCCTGCCGAACGTGCCCGGCGATTGGGCCGGCCGGCCGGTCGCCGGACCGGTCGCGGCCCGGCTCGGCGTGCCGGCGTATCTCATCAACGACGCCCGGGCGTTCGGCCTCGCCGAGCTCCGGCTCGGCGCCGCGCGCGGCGCGTCATCGATGGTCGGGCTCACCCTCGGGACCGGTGTCGGCTGCGTCGTCGCCGTCGACGGCCGCGTCCTCCAGGGCCACGACGGGACCGCCGGCGAGGGCGGCCACCAGACGATCGACCCGGACGGCCCACCGTGCGGCTGCGGCAACGACGGCTGCGTCGAGGCGTACGCGAGGGCCGACCGGATCGCCGCGGCCTGCGGGACCGACACGGCGGAGGAGGCCGTCGCCCGGGCTCGCGACGGCGACGCCCGGGCCTCCGCGGGGCTGGCCGAGGTCGGCCGGTATCTCGGGATCGGGATCGCCAATCTCGTCGTCGTCATCGCGCCCGACACGGTCGTCATCGGTGGCGGGGTCGCTGCGGCGGGCGACCTGCTCCTCGACCCGATCCGGGCGGAGCTCGAGCGCCGGGTCCACATGACCGACCTCGGCCGGGTGACGCTCCTCACCGCCGAGCTCGGGACGTGGGCCGGGGCGGTCGGCGCGGCCGTCCACGGCGCGGAGCGGTCCGCCGAGACCGGCCCGGGACCGGGCGACGGCTAACCGGTCGAGCGGGTGTCGAGCGCCCGGCTCCAGTGGAGGAGCCGGACCATGGCGAGGACCGCGAACGCGGCGAGGACGAGGATGACGCCCGCCGCGACCGCCGCGTCGAGGTCGCCCGCGTTGAACTCGCCGTAGACCACGAGCGGCAGCGTCTGGGTCCGCCCCGCGATGCTGCCGGCGAACATGATCGTCGCCCCGAACTCGCCGAGCGCCCGCGCCCAGGTCATGACGAGCCCCGCGGCGAGCGCGGTCGACGCGAGCGGCAGCGTCACCTCGCGGGCGACCCGCAGCTCGGTCGCGCCGTCGACCCGGGCGGCGTCCTCGAGGTCGCGCTCGACGCCGGCGATCCCGGTGCGGGCCGCGCGGATGAAGAAGGGCGCCGCGACGAACGTCTGGGCGAGGACGACGGCGACGGTCGTGAACGGGATGGCGAGGCCGAACGCGTCGAGCATCCCGCCGAGCCAGCCTTCGCGCCCGAAGACGAGGAGGAGGGCGAGCCCCGCCACCGATGGCGGGAGGACGATCGGCAGGTCGACCGCCGTCTCGACGATCGCCGCGCCCCGGAACCGGCGCCGGGCGAGGAGCCAGGCGAGCGGCAGCCCGAAGGCGATCGCGAGGCCGAGGCTGACCGTCGTCGTGACGAGGCTGAGCGCGAGCGCGTCGCGGACCGCGGGGTTGGCGAGCGCCTCGATGAGCGAGCCGCCGCCGACGGCCCGAGCGACGAGCGCGACGACCGGCAGGCCGAGGAACGCCACGGGGACGACTGCGACGAGCGGCAGGAGGATCCCCGCCGGTCGGATCGACCGGCTCGTCGGGTCCGACCGGCTCGTCGGGTCTGTCGGGCTCGTCGGCAGCCCCGCATCGGTGGGCGCCGCCATGCCGTTCGCGGTCACGGGGCGAGGAACCCCCGACCGGCGAGCACGACCCGCCCCGCCGGCCCGGCAAGCCACTCGAGGAAGGCCCGCGCCTCGACCGGCCGGGCGGCCCCGAGGACGACGACCCCGTCATACGCGGCCACGACGCTCGCCGCCTCGGGGATCGCGACGGCCCGCAGGCCCGGTCGCGCCGCCACCTCGGTCGCGAACAGGATCGCGGCGTCGGCCTCGCCGAGCTCGAGCTTGGCAGCGACCGCGGCGGAGTCGCTCTCGCGCGAGACGACGTTCGCCTCGGCTGCCGCGACGAAGTCGGCAGGGTAGCCGGGCAGCGCCGCGAGGGCCGCCAGGACGGCGGTCGCGTATCGGTCGATCGGCGTCGACGAGGCGGCGGCCACGATCGAGACGCCCGGTCGGGCGAGATCGGCCGGCGTGGCGATGTCGCCGGGGTCGGCCGTCGGCGTCGCGACGACGAGGGTGTTGGCGGCGAACGGGACCGCCGTGCCGTCGGCGAGCCCGGCCTCGGCGAGGGCTCGCGGGTTCTCGCGGTCGGCCGACAGGAACAGGTCGGCGGGGGCCCCGGCCTCGATCTGCGCCCGGAGGGTGGTCGACGAGCCGGTGGCGACGACGACCCGGACGTCGGGCGCGATCGCCGCGTACGCGGCCGTGGCGTCGTCGAGCGCGGTCGCGAGCGAGGCGGCGGCGAAGACGGTCAGCTCGACCCGCGGCGCCGATCCGGCCGTGTCGGCGGCGCAGCCGGCGACGACCGCGGCCGCGGCGATGAGGGCGACGACGCGCGCGATGTTCATGCCCTATCCGCGCGTCTCGCGGCGCGACGGGATCTCGACGACGACGTTCGTCGCCTTGACGACGCAGACGGCGTCGTCGCCCACCCGCAGCCCGAGCTCCGCGACCGCCTCGGCGGTCATAAGGCTGACCAGCCGGTGAGGGCCTGCCTGGACTTCCACGACCGCGGCGACGCGGTCGGCCTCGACGCGGGTGATGATCCCCGGAAACCGGTTCCGGGCGGACTGGCCGACGATCGGCCGGTCGGCGACCTCGCGCCGCCGTTCGCGCAGGAGCCGGGTCACCTCCTCGATCGCGATCAGGCGCTGGCCGCCCCGCGAGCGGACGGTCTCGATCCGGCCGTCGGTCTCCCAGCGCCGGAGCGTCTCGACCGTCACGCCGAGCATCTCGGCCGCCTGGCCGACGCGGAGGAGTACCGGGCCGTAGATGGTCGGTTCGGCATTCATACCCAGATACTACTGCCGAGATGGGTGTAAGGACATAGGTATCGCTCGCCGACGCGACGAGCGGCCGAGCCGCGTCGAGCGGCCGCGCCTTGTCTGGCGGGTCAGGTCGGGATCGCCCGCGGTGGCGCGGGCCGGGCCGGCCGGATGACCTCGAGCACGCGTGACAGCCCTCACGGCCCGAACGGTGCCCCGCGTCACCTCGGCGCGACCCGGGCTGCCCGTACGATGGGGCTCTCGTCAGGTCATGCCCGCATCTGCTGCGTCCCCTGCTGCCGGCTTCATTACATCTGCCCACGTGTCCGACCGACCAAGAAGCTCGTTCGTCGGCTGCATGGTCACCATCCGCATACGGTGCGCCGACAACGGGCCCGACGGTGTCCGATTAGGCGTGTCCGAGCACGGCGGGCTCTGTGCCGAGCACGGGCCGGTCGATCCTCAGGGTCACCGCTGGACGGATCCGCCCCTGGCGCTGCCATCCGGGGCCCGTTCCTGCTCGGAGTGACCATGCACTCGACCCGTGACCGCGCATCGAGCGCTGGCTCGTTCGGCCGACCGCGCGTCGCCCGAGCGCCCGCCGTGGCCTGACCGGCCGAGCGTCCTGTACGGCTCGAGCCCCGAGCGCCTGAGCACTCGAGCGTCCGAGCGGTCCGAGCGCCCACCGTGGCCCGCGAGTCTGCGAATCCCGACATCGTCACCACCGACGTTCCGATCGTGGGCTCTGAGGCCACGGACGGACGCAGACCGAGGCCGATGCCCACCCGTCGTGGCCTTCCAGACCCCAGATCGACACGGTCGGTCTGCGGCTTGTGCCGGATGCGCGAAAACGTAGCCTCACAGACCACAGCTGCCGCACGACCCCGCCGCACGACCCCGCCGCACGACCCCGCCGCACGACCCTCGC
>CAZABC010000021.1:13975-23101 GCA_964483405.1 uncultured Anaerolineaceae bacterium | reverse complement strand
GCCGCACGACCCCGCCGCACGACCCCGCCGCACGACCCCGCCGCACGACCCTCGCCGGGCCGCCTCCACCGGGTGGCCCTCGCGCGACCGCCCCGCACGACGCACCCGCACGGCCCCCGCCGAACGGCCCTTGCCGTCGCGCGCAGTCCCGGCGGAGATTCGACCCGTCCGTCGCTGTGGCTGTTCGATGTGGTGAAACGACCCGACCGCCACCGGGCCCGTGCCGGGTAGCGTTCGGCCGTCGTCCTGCGGTGGCAGCAGCCGCCGGCGGACCGGACTGGAGAAGGAGCGCGGTGGCGACGACGCCCGCACCGGCCCCGATGGACCACGCTGCCGGGTCCGCGCGCGCGGACGCCGACTTGCCGCCCGCCGCGGCCCCTGCCCCCGACATGCCGCCCGCCGCGGCCCCTGCCCCCGGCATGCCGCCCGCCGCGGCCCCGCCCGCCCCGCCCGGCGCCCGCCCCGCCCGCGCCGAGACGCCCGGCACCTCCCCCGGTCGCGACGGCGTCGAGGTCCGGCTCCGCGAGCTGACGAAGGTCTTCGGCGAGGTCGTCGCGGTCGACGCCATCTCGCTCGACATCCGCAGCGGCGAGTTCTTCTCGCTCCTCGGCCCGTCGGGCTGCGGCAAGACGACGACGCTCCGGATGATCGGGGGCTTCGAGCTGCCGACGAGCGGCCGGATCGAGCTTCGCGGCACCGACATCACGATGGAGCCGCCCGAGCGGCGCCCGGTCAACATGGTCTTCCAGAGCTACGCGCTCTTCCCGCACCTGTGCGTCTTCGACAACGTGGCCTTCGGGCTGCGGCGCCGCGGGACGGCCGACGCCGACGTCCGGCGACGCGTCGGCGCAGCGCTTGAGCTCGTCCGCCTCACCGGCTACGACAAGCGCCGGCCCGACCAGCTCTCGGGCGGCCAGCAGCAGCGGATCGCCCTGGCCCGGGCGCTCGTCTGCGAGCCGACGGTCCTGCTCCTCGACGAGCCGCTCGGCGCGCTCGACCTCAAGCTCCGTCGCCAGCTCCAGGTCGAGCTCAAGCGCGTCCAGCTCGAGGTCGGGATCACCTTCATCTACGTGACCCACGACCAGGAGGAGGCGCTGGCCCTGTCGGACCGGATCGCGGTCATGGACCGCGGCCACGTCGAGCAGCTCGGCACGCCCGAGGAGCTCTACGACCGGCCGAGGACGCGCTTCGTCGCCGACTTCATCGGCACGACCAATCTCCTCGCGGGCGAGATCGCCTCGCTCGAGGGCGAGCGGTCGGTCATCCGGCTCTCGAGCGGGGAGCACTGCGCCGGTCCTCCGGTGGCGCTGCCGGTCGGGGCCGCGGTCGATCTCTCGATCCGGCCCGAGGCGGTATGCATCGAGCCGGATGATGGGGCGTCCGGCGGGAGTGCCTCACCCGGCGAGGGGGCCCCACCCGGCGAGGGGGCCCCACCCGGCGAGGGGGCCCCACCCGGCGATGACGGGGCGCCGGGCGCCGCCCGCACGCCTGCCGCCGACGGCGCTCCGATCATCCGGGGCCGCGTGGCCCAGTCGGCGTATCTCGGCACATCGGTGAGCCACCAGGTCGTGACGGACGGCGGCCTGACCGTGGCGGTCGTGGTCCCGCGGTCGGCCGGACGGCTCGACCCGGGCGATCGGGTCCGGATCCACTGGCGACCGGCGGACGCGCTCGTGCTGGCGCGCCCGCCGGCCGAAGCGGAGGAGGAACGGCGATGAGCGCACCACGTCTGATTCGGCCCGGCGGCCGGCCGCTGCCCTATCGGCCGCGCGGTGGCCGGCCGCTGACCCGGCGCGAGGTCCTCCGCGGGATGGCCGGCATCGGGGCGGTCGCCGCCGCGGGCCCGATCGTCGCTGCCTGCTCGGCGGGCGCGACCCCGGTCCCGAGCCCAGCCGCGTCGGCCACGCCGGCCGGGTCCTCGGGCTCGTCGCCCGAACCGACCCCGGTCCCGTCGCCCGAATCGGAGCTCTACGTCTACAACTGGGCGGACTACATCGGCGAGGACACGATCTCGTCGTTCGAGGACAAGTACGGCATCAAGGTCACCTACGACTTCTTCGACTCCGCCGAGACGCAGGCGGCCAAGATCAGCACCGGCAACAGCGGCTACGACGTGACCTTCCCGACCTCGACCTACATCAAGGGCTACGTCGACCAGGGCTTCATCGAGCCGCTCGACCTCGGCCTCATCCCGAACGTGGTCAACCTCGCCGCCGAGTGGCAGGACCCCGGCTACGACCCGGGCAACCAGCACTCGATGCCGTACATGTGGTGGACGACCGGCGTCGCCTACGACACGGCGCAGATCCCCGACGAGCTGACCTCGTGGGCTGCGCTGTGGGATCCCCGGTGGGCCGGCAAGATGGCGATGCTCGACGACAGCCGCGAGGTCTTCGCCGCCGCGCTGATCAGGCTCGGCTACAGCATCAACACGACCGACGACGCCCAGCTCGACGAGGCGCTCGCGCTGCTCGAGGAGCAGAAGCCGCTCCTCTTGACGTACACGACCGACGACATCGGCGTCCTCTCGACCGGCGACGCCTGGCTGATGCACGCTTGGGGGGCCGACGTCTATCAGGTCCAGGTCGAGCGCGAGACGGTCGTCTACTACATCCCCGAGGAGGGCGGCGTCCGCGGGTCGGACACGATGGTCCTGCTCGCCGGGGCGAAGCACCCGATCGCGGCCCACCTCTTCATCAACCACATGCTCGACGCGGAGGTCTCGGCGGCGAATACCAACTACATCGGCTACATGGGCCCGAACGAGGCGGCCAAGGCGTTCATCGACCCGGCGATCCTCGAGGACCCGACCGTCAACCCCGACGCGGCGACGGTCGAGAAGCTCCAGGAGATCCTCGACCTCGGCGCCGACGAGGTGAAGTACACCGAGCGCTGGACCAAGCTCCGGTCGGGCGCCTGAGCCGGGCGTCCAGCGAGCGCGACGGCGAGCAGGGACGGCGATGCGACGCGACCGGCTCCGGGACGCGGTCCTCCTCGGACCGGGTCTCGGCTGGCTCATCGTCTTCTTCGCGGTACCGCTGGCGATCATCTTCGTCGTCAGCCTCGGCAGCCGCGACCAGTACGGCGGGGTCCTTTTCGAGCGGATCGGGCTCCACAACTACCTCCGGGCGCTCGAGCCCGACTTCCTGCCGACCGTCGCCAACTCGCTCAAGTACGCCCTCGCGACGACGATCTGCTCGATCGTCATCGCCTACCCGATCGCCTATTGGATCAGCCGCTACGGCGGTCGCCGCAAGCTGCTCCTGCTCGTCCTCGTCATGCTGCCGTTCTGGACGAGCTGGGTCATCCGGACCTACGCCTGGATGATCCTGCTGCGCGACAACGGGGTCATCAACGGGATCCTCGGCGCGCTCGGCGTGGCCGAGCCGCTCCAGCTCCTCTACACCGACCTCGCGGTCGTCCTCGGGATGACCTACGGCTTCCTGCCGTTCGCGATCCTGCCGCTGTACGTCTCGATCGACCGCCTCGACCCGGCCCTCGTCCAGGCCGCTCGTGACCTCTACGCGAGCGGCCGGGCGGCGTTCTGGCACGTGACCCTGCCGCTGACGATGCCCGGGATCATCGCCGCGGCGCTGCTCACCTTCATCCCCGCGATCGGCGACTACGTGACCCCGGACCTGCTCGGCGGCGCCCAGACGACGACGATCGCCAAGGTCATCCAGACGCTCTTCCTGTCGGCCCGCGACTGGCCGTTCGGGGCCGCCCTCGGGTTCCTGCTCATCGTCGTCACGATCGGCGGGACCGTCGCCGGGCTCCGGATCCTCCGACGCGAGGTGATCGGCTGATGCGGCGCGATCGGAACCCGCTCCTCGGCCTGTACGCCCTCGCGGTCTACGTCTTCCTGTTCGCCCCGATCCTCGTCCTGATCCTGTTCAGCTTCAACGACTCGAAGCGCAACTTCATCTGGCGCGGCTTCACCCTCGAGTGGTACCCCGCGCTCTTCGCGAACGACGCGCTCCTGTCGGCCCTCGGGGTGACGCTCCAGGTGGCCCTCATCTCGGTCGTCGCGACGACCGCCCTCGGGACGCTCCTCGGGCTGGGCCTCGCCCGGCTCCGCTCGGGGGCCGCGACGGGCGCCTCGGACACGCTCATCCTGCTGCCGATGGTCACCCCCGAGGTGGTCATGGGCATCAGCCTGCTGCTGTTCTTCGCCCTCCTCTTCGGGGCCAACGGCTCGATGTGGCAGATCGCCATCGCCCACATCGCCTTCTCGATCAGCTACGTCGCGATCATCGTCCGGTCGCGGGCGATCGCGCTCGACCCGCGGATGGAGGAGGCCGCCCGCGATCTCGGGGCGTCACCGCGGCAGGCCTTCTTCCATGTGACGCTGCCGCTCATCGCCCCGGCCGTCGCCGCGGGCGCCCTCATCTCGTTCGCCCTGTCGTTCGACGACCTGATCATCACCTCGTTCAACGCCGGCGTCGGCTCGTCGACGCTGCCGCTCTACATCTACTCGCGCATCCGCTTCGGCGTCACCCCGGAGATCAACGCCATCTCGACCATCGTCGTCGTCGGGACGGCCCTGGTCATCCTCGTGGTGATGACGGCGAACGCGCGCCGTGCGGCCCGGATCCGGGCCGCCGGTCCGCCCGGGCGTCCCGCCTCGGAAGGAGCCACTCGATGACCGTCGTCGCCACACCGCCGGCCTCGTCCGGCGCGGCCTCCGCCCGCCCGCCACTCGAGCCGATCCGCTCCGCCTACCGGATCCGGCTCCTCGACGACGACCAACTCGACCGGCTCCGGGACGCGACGCTCCGGATCCTCGACGAGGTCGGGGTGAAGTTCCCGTCGGCGGCCGCGCTCGAGATCCTCGCCGGCCACGGCGCCCGGGTCGATCGGGCGACCCAGGTCGTCCGGTTGCCGCCGGATCTCGTCCTGCGGGCGCTCGCGACGGCCCCGCGGACCTTCACCCTCGGCGCCCGCGCCCCCGAGTACGACCTCCACCTCGAGCGGGGCACCAGCTACTTCACGACCGACGGCTGCGGCGTCGCGACGATCGACTTCGACACCCGGGTCGAGCGCCCGTCGCGCAAGGCCGACGTCGGCGAGATGGCCCGGATCGCCGACTACCTGCCGTCGATCGGCTTCTACTGGCCGATGGTCAGCGCCCAGGACTTCGGGCGGACGGCGCCGCTCCACGAGGTCGACGCCTCGTTCGAGAACACCGTCAAGCACGTCCAGTCCGAGACGGTCATGGGCGCCGCGTCGGCCCGCTACGTCGTCGAGATGGCGACCGTCGTCGCCGGCAGCCGCGAGGCCGTCCGGGGGCGGCCGCCGTTCTCCGACCTCATCTGCACGATCGCCCCGCTCGTCCAGGACACCGAGGGCATCGAGGCAGCGCTCGTCCTCGCCGAGGCCGGCATCCCGGTCGGCTTCCTGGCCATGCCGACGCTCGGGACCACCGCCCCGGCGACCCTCGCGGGCGCGCTCGCCGTCGGCGACGCCGAGGTCATCAGCGCCTGCGTCCTCGTCCAGCTCGCCTGTCCGGGCGCGCCGGTCTTCCACTCGATCATGCAGGCCTGGGCCGACCCGCGGAACGGCGCCTACGTGACCTACTCGGTCGACAGCCGGACCCGCTACGCCCCGGTCGAGATGGCCCACCACTGGGGGGTCCCGTCGCTCGGCGCCTGCTACGGCACCGACGCGGCCGAGGCCGGGACGTGGCTCGCCGCGGCCGAGGTGGTCCTCGACCCCCTGATGGCCGGCCTCGCCGGCCCCGAGATCGTGACCGGGATGGGCCTCGACCGGACCTACACGCTCCTGTACCCGGAGGGGCTCCTGCTCGACGACGATATCTACCAGCGCGCCCGGCACGCCCTGATGCCGCTCGACGTCGACGACGAGACGCTCGCCCTCGACGCCGTCGCGGCGGTCGGGCCGGCCGGCCACTTCCTCGCCCAGGAGCACACCCGGACCCACATGCGGACGTCGCTCCGGCGCGGGCTCAACCACGAGCCCGCCGAGCACGGCGGCTATCGCGACCCGGTCGAGGTCGCTCGGGAGCGCGTCCAGTGGATCCGGGCGAACCACCATCCCGAGCCCCTCGAGGCGGCCCAGCGTGCCGAGCTGGACCGGATCCTCGCCGCCGCCGACAAGGAGATCGACCGATGACCTCGCCGACCGAGGGCGGCGGCCACAGCCCGACGCCCCCGCTCCAGCCGCTCCGGTCCCCGCACCGCGTCCGGTTCCTGGCCGAGGACCAGCTCGACCGGATGCAGGACGCGACGCTCCGGGTCCTCGAGGATGTCGGGGTCCGCTTCCCCTCGGAGCGGGCGCTGTCGATCCTGGCCGACCACGGGGCGACCGTGGACCATGCGACGCGGATCGTCCGGTTCCCGCGCGACCTCGTGCGGCGGGCGATGGCCACGGTGCCGCGCACGTTCACGATGGCGGCGCGCGACCCGGCCTTCGACCTCCACCTCGAGGAGGGCACGAGCTACTTCACGACCGACGGCTGCGGGGTGGCGACGATCGACTGGGACACCCGGCTCGAGCGCCCGTCGCGCAAGAGCGACGTCGCCGAGGTCGCCCGGATCGCCGACTACCTCGGCTCGATCGGCTTCATGTGGCCGACCGTCAGCGCCCAGGACCACGGCCGGACCTCGCAGCTCCACGAGATCGACGCGGCCTACAACAACACCGTCAAGCACTTCCAGGCGATGGTCATGGGGGCCGAGCCCGCCCGCCGGGCGATCGAGATGGCGACCGTCATCGCGGGCAGCCGCGAGGCCCTCCGCGAGCGGCCGGTCCTGTCCGACCTCATCTGCTCGATCGCCCCGCTCGCCCAGGACGACGCCGGTCTCGAGGCGTCCCTCGTCTTCGCGGAGGCCGGGATCCCGGTCGGCTTCCTCGCGATGCCGACCCTCGGGACGACCGCGCCCGCGACGACGGCCGGCTGTCTCGTCGTCGGCGACGCCGAGGTCATCAGCGGCATCGTCCTCCTCCAGCTCGCCTTCCCGGGCGCGCCCGTATTCCACTCGATCATGAAGGCCTGGGCCGACCCGCGGACCGGGACGTACGTCGGCTACTCGCTCGACGCCCGGGTCCGCTACGCCCCGGTCGAGATGGCACATCACTGGGGCGTGCCGTCGATGGCGGCCTGCTTCGGGACGGACTCGCCGAGCGCCGGGACCTGGCAGGCCGGCGTCGAGGTCGCCCTCGACCCGCTCATCGCCGGGCTCACCGGTCCCGAGCTCGTCACCGGGCTCGGCCTCGACCGGACCTACACCCTCCTCTACCCCGAGGCGATCATCCTCGACGACGACATCTACCAGCGGGCCCGCTACGCGCTGCTCGCCGAGGACGTGGACGACGAGACGCTCGCCCTCGACGTCATCGCGAACGTCGGGCCCGGCGGCCACTACCTGCTCGAGCAGCACACCCGCAAGCACATGAAGACGGCCCTGACCCGGGCGCTGACCCACGAGCTCGCCGAGACCGGCGGCTACCGCGACCCCGTCGAGGTCGCCCGGGAGCGGGTCGCCTGGATCCGGGCCAACCACCACCCGGCCCCCCTCGACCCGGCCCAGCAGGCGGAGCTCACCCGCATCCTCGCCGCGGCCGACCGCGACCTCGGATGAGCGCGCCCGGCGTCTCGGCGACGCCCCCGCTCGCCCCGATCCGCCCCGCGACCCGGCTCCGGCTGCTCGACGATGGTCAGCTGGCCGACTTCCGCGCCGCGACGCTCGAGATCCTCGACAGTGTCGGCGTCCGCTGCCCCTCGCGCCGGATCCGCGAGCGCTATGCCGCCCACGGCGCCCGGGTCGACGAGGCCAGCGCGATCGTCCGGCTGCCGCCCGATCTCGTCGAGCGGGCGATGGCCGCCGCGCCGCGCGGCTACACGATGGGCGCCCGGACGCCGGCCCACGACGCGGTCCTCGACGGGACGGCGCTGTACGTCGCGACCGACGGCTGCGGGATCGAGACGATCGACCCGGCGACCCGCGAGCGGCGCTCGTCGCTGACCCGCGACGTCGCGGCGATGGCCCGGGTCGCCGACGCCCTGCCGGCGGTCGGCTTCTACTGGCCGATCGTGAGCGCCGGCGACCACCCGGCGACCGCGCCGCTCCACGAGCTCCTGGCCTCGGTCACGAACACGGTCAAGCACGTCCAGACCGAGACGGTCATGGGCGAGCCGATGGCCTGCTACGCGGTCGAGATGGCCCGCGTGCTCGCCGGCGACGAGGCGACCCTGCGGGCCCGCCCGCCGCTGTCGGCGCTCATCTGCGCGATCGCGCCGCTCGCCCAGGACGCCGAGGGGATGGAGGGCGCCCTCGTCCTCGCCGCGGCCGGGCTGCCGGTCGGCTTCATGTCGATGGCGACCGCCGGCTCGACCGGGCCCGCATCGATCGCCGGCACGATCGCCCAGGGCGATGCCGAGATCGTCGCCGCGCTCACGCTGATCGAGCTCGAGCATCCGGGCGCCCCGGTCTTCCACTCGCTCATGACCGGCGTCATGGACCCGCGGACCGGCGACTTCCTCGCGACGAGCCTCGGCGGCGACCCGATGTACGCGGTCGGCGTCGAGCTGGCCCACGCCTGGGGCGTGCCGACCCTCGCCGGCGTCTTCGGCACCGACGCCCGGGCCTCGGACTGGCAGGCCGCGGCGGAGGCGGGACCGGCGCTGACGCTGTGCGCCCTGCTCGGGGCCGAGACCGGCAGCGGGATGGGGCTCCTCGAGGCCTGCACCCTCCTCGTCCCCGAGCAGCTGGTGCTCGACGCCGACCTCCACGAGCGGGTCCGCGGCGATCTCGCCCGACTCGATACGAGCCGCACGGCGCTCGCCCTCGACGTCATCCGGTCGGTCGGCCCGGGCGGCCACTTCCTGGTCGAGCCGAGCACCCGCGACGGCCTCCGCGCGATGCCCTTCTCGGCGCTCACCGGGCGGACGACGACCGACGGGACGCCGCTGGCGCCGGCCGTCGCTGCCCGCGAGGTCGTCGAGCGGATCCTCGCCGACCATCGTCCCGAGCCGCTCGACGAGGCGCGTCGGCTCGAGCTCGAGCGGATCGTCGCGGCGGCGGACCGCGAGCTGGGCCGGGTGGCGGACGCGCCGCGGACGGCCCATGGCACGCTCCGCGGAGCGACCGGGACCCCGCCCCGCGG
>CAZABC010000021.1:7390-13875 GCA_964483405.1 uncultured Anaerolineaceae bacterium | reverse complement strand
CCGCGGAGCGACCGGGACCCCGCCCCGCGGCGCGACCGGGACCCCGCCCCGCGGCGCGACCGGAGCCCCGGCCCGCGGGGCCGACCCCCGATGAGGACCCAGGTCCGGGTCCTCTCGGACGCCGAGCTCGCCGGGATCCACGGGCGGGCGCTCGACGTCCTCGAGCGGATCGGCGTGCGGGTGGACTCGGCCCGCGCCCGGTCGATCCTCGCCGACGCCGGCGCCCGGGTCGACGAGGCGAGCCGCGTCGTCCGGCTCCCGCCCGACCTCGTCGAGCGCTCGCTCGCGGCCGCGCCGCGACACTTCTCGCTCGGCGGTCGGCGGTCCGGCTGGTCGCTGCCGATGAACGCCGGCGGGTGCACCCTGATGGGCGACGGCGAGGCGGTCGCGGTCCTCGACGGCGCGACCGGCGAGCGCCGGCCGGCGACCCGCGAGGACTGGGACCGGGCGACCCGGCTGCTCGACGCCGCGCCGGAGGTCGGCGTGTACTGGCAGATGGTCGAGGTGGCCTGGGGCGAGCCCGCGACCGCCGGCGCGGTCCGCCACCTCGGCGAGGCCACGGCCCGGTTCTCGAAGCACATCCAGCACGGCGCCGGGGACCCCGACGAGTCGGCCTGGCTCCTCGCCGCGCTCGAGGTCGTCGCCGGCGGCCGCGACGCGATCCGCCGCGACCACCCGCTGTCGTACCTCGTCTGCCCGGTCTCGCCGCTCGTCCTCGAGGGCCCCCACACCGACGCCTACCTCGCGACGCTCGGCTGGGACGTCCCGATCGCCGTGATGCCGATGCCGATCATGGGCCTGACGGCCCCGGTCGGGC
This sequence comes from uncultured Anaerolineaceae bacterium, assembly GCA_964483405.1. Taxonomy (GTDB): domain Bacteria; phylum Chloroflexota; class Limnocylindria; order Limnocylindrales; family CSP1-4; genus CAZABC01. The sequence goes on along the minus strand of CAZABC010000021.1, from coordinate 13,058 downwards.
TCGCCTCGACGATCGCCCTCGGGCACGGCGAGGTCCTCGCGATGCTCTGCCTCGTCGAGTCGGCCGCGCCGGGCACCCCGTTCATCTACGCCCCGGCGCTCGCGGTCATGGAGCCCCGGACCGGTCGCTGGGGTGGCGGCGCGATCGAGCACGGCCTGCTCGGGGCGGCGACGACCGAGATCGCCCGCTACGTCGGCCTGCCGGTCGTCGCCTCGACCGGGAGCAGCGACGTCCATCGGCCGGGGATCCAGTCGGCCTACGAGCGAGCCTCGACCTGGGCGCTGCCGGCGCTCTCGTGGCCCGACATCCTCGTCGGGCCCGGGCAGCTCGACGGCGCGACGACGCTCAGCCTCGAGCAGCTCGTCATCGACCTCGAGGTGTTCCGCCGGCTCGCCCGGCTGCACGAGGGGATCGGCGACGGCGGCGATCCGACAGGCCCGGCCCTCGAGCCGGTCGAGGTCGCGCTCGCCGAGGCCGGCCACGGCGGCGACTTCATGGCCCGGCCGGCGACGCGCGACGCGGTCCGCGGCGGCGAGTGGCTCCGGCCGCGGCTCGGCTTCCACGACTCACCCGACCGCTGGGACGCCGCCGGGCGGCCTGAGCTCCTCGACGAGGCGCGGGCGGTCGTCGAGGCGACCCTCGCGGACCACGAGCCGCTCCCGCTCGACCCGGCGGTCGTCGCGGAGCTCGAACGGATGGAGGCGGCGGCGCGAGCCGGCTCGGCGCCGCCCGGAGCGCCCCCGACCGGGGCAGGGTGAGGCATGCGGTACGACGCGCGGTTCCTGTCCGACGACGACGTGACCCGGGTCCACGAGGCGAGCCTGCGGCTCCTCGCCGAGGTCGGCGTCCGCTTCCACGGCGAGCGCGCGCTGCCGCTCTTCCGGGACGCCGGGGCGAGCGTGCACGACGCGACCGCGACCGTCCGGATCTCGCGCGAGCTCGTCGAGGGGACGCTCGCCCGCGCGCCGCGCTCGGTCGTCCTCGGCGGCCGCGACCCGGGCTACGACTACGCCCTGCCGTCGCCGGTCAGCCGCTACGCGCTCGACGGGACGGCCGCCTTCGCCCGCGACCTCGAGACCGGCGAGCGCCGCTACGGGACGCGCCGCGACATCGAGCTCGGTTGCCGCGTCTTCGAGACGACCGAGCTCGGGGTGATGGCCTGGGCCCCGGTCGCGGCGTCCGACATGCCGTCGGGGTCGCGCGCCGTCCACGAGTTCGCGACGATGCTCCGGGCCTGCGCGAAGCACGGCCAGCACGAGCTCCACCACCGCGAGCAGGCCCCGTTCCTCGCCGCGGCGCTGCTGGCGATCTTCGGCGAGGCGACGCTCCGCGAGCGCCGCCCGGCGTCGCTGATCTACTGCCCGGTCGCGCCGCTCGTCCACGACGGCCCGATGCTCGACGCCTACCTCGACCTCGGCGACCTCGACGTGCCGGTCATGACGATGTCGATGCCCGTCCCCGGGACCACCGGCCCGGCGAGCCTCCTTGGCAACATCGCCCTGGCCAACGCCGAAGCGCTCTCGTCGCTCGTCGTCTTCCAGCTCGCCCACCCGGGCCGGCCGGTCATCTACAGCAGCGCGGTCGGGACGATGGACTTCCGCTCGGGCGCCTTCCTCGCCGGGACGCCGGAGGTCGGCATCCAGTCGGCGGCGCTCACGACGATGGGCCGCTGGTACGGCCTGCCGACGACGACGACCGGCTGCGTCTCCGATGCCCACGACGTCGGCGCCGAGGCGATCGCCGAGAAGCTGCTGACGATGATCCCGCCGGTCTCGGCCGGCGCCGACATCATCGTCGGCTACGGCGAGATCGACGGCGACCAGACCCTCGTCCTCGAGCAGATCCTCGTCGACGACGAGCTCGCCCGGTTCGTCGCCCGGCTGTACGAGGGCGTCGACGTGGCCGAGGGTGCCGAGCGGTTCGAGGACGTCCTCACGGCCGGGCCGGGCGGCGACTTCCTGTTCATGGAGTCGACCCGCCGGGCGGCCCGCAGCGGCGAGTTCGTCCAGCCCCGGATCCACGGCCGGCAGTCGCGCGACGCCTGGCTCGACGCCGGCCAGCCGACGGTCTACGATCGGGCGCGGGAGCGGGTCCGCGAGATCCTCGCCGCGCCCCCGGTTCACCCGCTGCCCGACGCCGTGGCGGCCGACCTCGACGCGATCCTCGCCGAGGCCGACCGGGCGCTCGCGGCGTTCGACTGACCGGCGCGACAGGGGGAGGTCCGCGATGACGACCGTCGGGTTCCCGCGGATGCACCGCGAGCCGAGCGAGCGGCGCGACTTCCTGCCGCCGCTCATCGGGCTGCTGACCGCGATCGGGGCCGAGGTCCACGTCGAGACCGGGATCGGCTCGGGGATGGGCTACACCGACCTCGACTACAGCACGATCTCGCCCGCGGTCGTCGTGTCCGACGAGGAGGACTGCTACCGCCAGGACGTCGTGATCGTCCTCCGCGCGCCCGAGGGCCGCTACGAGCTCCTCCGGCGCGGCGCGACCCTCGTCTCGATGCTCCACTTCAACACCCGTCCGGGCCGGGTCGCGATGCTCCGCGAGCTCGGCATCGACGCGATCGCCCTCGACCTCATCGCGAACGAGGACGGCCGACGACTCGTCGAGAACCTCCGGAGCGTCGCCTGGAACGGCATCGGCGCGGCGTTCGCCGCCCTCGAGCGGACCTGGCCGGCCCTCGTCGAGCCCGGCCGGCCGACGGTCAAGGTCACGATCATGGGCGCCGGCCGGGTCGGCCGCCACGCCGTCGAGTTCGCGACGAAGTACGGCGACGAGGCGCGGAACGAGGCCTTCGGTCGGCTCGGGCTGGCGGGCGTCGAGGTCGTGACGCTCGGGCGCAACCTGACCGGCGACGCCGCCTACCTGCGGGGGCGGCTCACCCAGACCGACCTCCTCGTCGACGCGACCGCCCGGCGCGACCCGTCGAGACCGATCGTCCCGAACGCCTGGATCGCCCTGCTCCCCGAGCACGCCGTCATCTGCGACCTCGCCGTCGACCCGTACCTCCTCGACGCCGAGCCGCGGATCGTCCGGGCGATCGAGGGCATCCCCCAGGGCGACCTCGACCAGTGGGAGTTCGGCCCCGACGATCCGGCCTGGGACCGTCTGCCGCCGGGGATCCCGACCGCCGTTCGGCGGACCGTCGTCTCGTGCTACTCGTGGCCCGGCGTCCGGCCCGAGCCGTGCATGCACGTCTACGGCTCGCAGCTCGCCCCGCTCCTCGAGCAGCTCGTCTCGGCGGGCGGCCTCGACGGGATCCGGCCCGACGGCTCGTACTTCGAGCGGGCGCTCTGGCGCGGCAGCCTGCGCGGCTTCACCGAGCGGATGGCCCCGGGGTCGACCTGGCGACCCGAGCCGGACTGAGCGGCGAGTCGGCGCGCGTCGCGCGGCCGCCGTCGGGGCCGTCGGCGCCGCGCTACTCCTGGCGCCGGAACGCGAGGACCGCGCCGAGCAGGACGACCGCCCCGAAGATCCCGACGACGATGACGTCCTCGACGAGCGTCATCTGGTGGCCGGCGACGGTGATCCCCAGGCCGGCGGCGGCCGCCGCGGGCCCGAGGAAGACCTGGCGGATCGCGTCGACGCCGTAGGTCAGCGGGTTGAGCTTGGAGAGGACCTCGAGCCAGGGCGGGACCGAGTTGACCGGGAAGAAGACGCCGGCGAGGAAGATCGCCGGGAAGATGATGATCTGGATGAGCAGGTTGAAGCCCTGCTGGCTCCGCATGAACGAGGCGACGAGGATCCCGACCCCGGCCAGCCCGAACGAGAGGATGGCGACGATCGGGATGAGGGTCAGGATGAGCGCGAGGTCGAGCGAGACGCCGACGAGCGGCGCGAGCAGGAGCATCAGCCCGACCTGGACGAGCGCGACGCCCGTCGCGCCGGCGGCCTTGCCCAGGACGATCCCGGTCCGCCCGATCGGGGCGACGAGGATCTCCCGGAGGAACCCGAACTCGCGATCCCAGACGACGCCGATGCCGGCCATCAGCGACGTCGTGAGGACGGTCATCGCGATGATGCCCGGGTACATGAACTGGACGAAGTCGACGCCCGGCGCGAGCCCACCGATGACGCCGCTGAAGCCGGCCCCGAAGACGATCAGGAACAGGAGCGGGAACGCGAGCGACGAGACGAGCCGCGAGCGGTCGCGGACGAAGCGGAGCAGCTCGCGGTAGCCGACGACCCAGAAGCCGCGCCAGTTCTCGGCCATCAGTGGCCCCGCCGCCCCCGCGAGAGCATCTGGTCGTAGCCCGAGACCTCTTCGTCGCGGATCTCGTGCCCGGTCAGGGCGAGGAAGACGTCGTCGAGCGTCGGCCGTCGCAGGCCGACCGATTCCATCGGCTGGCCGAACGACCGGACGAACTCGGGCAGGAACGACTCGCCGCTCGGGACGTGGAAGCGGACGGTCCCGTCGGCGACGGTCGCCTCGGCGCCGTACCGGTCGCGGATCTCGGCGACCGCCGCGGCCTGGTCGGCGACCCGCAGGACGACGAGGTCGCCGCCGAGGCGGTCCTTGTGCTCGGCCGGCGTGCCGATCCCGACGATCCGACCGTCGTCGATGATCCCGATCCGGTCGCAGTACTCGGCCTCGTCCATGTAGTGGGTCGTCATGAAGATCGTCAGGCCCTCCCGCTCGCGGATGTCGAGCAGGTACTGCCAGATCCGGCGGCGCGTCTGCGGGTCGAGGCCGAGCGTCGGCTCGTCGAGGAAGAGGACGCGCGGGTGGTGGAGCAGCCCGCGGGCGATCTCGAGGCGGCGCTTCATCCCGCCCGAGTAGGTCCGGACGTCGTTGCCCCGGCGGTCCCACAGCTCGACCATCTCGAGGAGCTCGCGCAGGCGGCGCTCGCGGAGATCGCCGGGCATCCCGTAGGCGTAGGCGTGGAAGCGGAGGTTCTGCTCGGCGGTCAGGTACTCGTCGAGGGTCGGCTGCTGGAAGACGAGGCCGATCGCCCGGCGCACCTCGCTCCGCTGCTGGACGACGTCGAAGCCGGCGACCGAGGCCGACCCGGCCGTCGGCATCAGCAGCGTGCAGAGCATGTTGATGGTCGTCGTCTTGCCGGCGCCGTTGGGCCCTAGGAACCCGAAGATCTCGCCACCGGCGACCTCGAACGAGACGGCCTTGACGGCCTCGAGGGCATCGAATCGGCGACTGAGCTCGCGGACCTCGACGATCACGCGGCCGAGCCTAGCAGGGGTCAGGCGACGGGGCAGGCCAGGGGCCTCGACGCCGCGCAGTGTCGCCAGGTCAGGTCCCACGTCATGTCGCGGCCGGCGCGGGGAGCGTCGGCGCGGTTCACCGTGACCGCGGGGTGTCGGGCACGGGCACCGCGACCGCGGGGCCCAGCCGGCTCGGCGAACCGCGACCGCGGCCCAGCCGGCTCGGCGAACCGCGACCGCGGTATGTTCACGGCGCATGGCAGCGACGCGTTCGCCGGCGGTCGCGCGAACCCATGCATCGGGTGCATGGCCTGGGCGCGGTCCGGTCCGGATCGGGCAGACCTATGTCGCGAGTCGCATGATCCGGCGCGATCGCCGCCGCCGCCGCGCCGTTGTATGTCCCTGGCGCATGGTCGCCGCGCCCGGCACTGCCGGCGGTGTGCGGTCAGCCCCCTGGCCCCCGGCCCCCGCCGGCCCCCGGCCCCCGCCGGCCCCCGGCCCC
>CAZABC010000021.1:0-7290 GCA_964483405.1 uncultured Anaerolineaceae bacterium | reverse complement strand
GGCCCCCGGCCCCCGCCGGCCCCCGGCCCCCGCCGGCCCCCGGCCCCAGCCCGGTCCTCGGCCCGTTCCCGCGCCGGCGCCGGCCCCAGCGGCGGACTACGCGACCCGGCAGGCCCCCCCGCGCGCCCGGAGGCGGAGCCGCCAGGCGAGCGTCGCCGCGAGCAGCCCGAGCGAGGCCACGCCGACGATCGGCTGCAGCGGCGCCCAGATGCTCAGCGCGCCGCTCCAGCCGAGGAGCACGAGAGCGGCCTTGTTGCAGACCGGGCAGCCGATGGCGAGGAAGGCGGCGAACCCACCCGCGTAGCCGAGGATCGACGAGCGGCCCTCGGCCGAGGCGTCGAGCGGCGCGACCGCACCCGACGACCCGGGCGCGAGCGACGACCCGGGACCGTTCGGCGCACCGAGCGGGACCGGCACCGTCGCGGCTCCGTCCGGCCGCGCCGGCACGAGGTAGGTCCCGATGACGAGGCCCGCGAGGACCGACGAGGCGATCCAGGTCGCGATCGCGAACGGCTCTGGCGGGATCTGCCGGCCGAAGACCGGGTTCGGCACGATCGCGGTGACGAGGCCGAGCCCGACGAGGGTCGCGACGGCCGCCGCTGCCGAGACGGCGAGGTAGCGGCCGTCGATCGTCCGGGCGACCATCCCGGTCAGGCGCTCGCTCCGGCGGGGGCGCGCTGCTCGAGCTCGGCGTACGGACCCTCGACGATGACCTCCGCGGTCGCGTCGGGCAGCCCCGGCCGCCGGACGAGATACGCGTGGCGGACCGTCGCCGCGCCGCTCGCGATCGTCGCGCTGACGGCGCAGTACTTCGTCGCCGACAGCTCGATGGAGCGGCGGACGGCCTCGGGATCGAGCTCCGGATCGCCGTCGACGACGTGGAGGACCTCGACGCTCGTGAAGATCGCCGGCTGGGGGTCCTCGCGCTGCTCGCCGACGACCCGGACCTCGTAGGCGGTCACCGGTTGGCGCTTCTTGCGGAGGATCGAGATGACGTCCATCGCCGTGCAGCCGGCGAGGGCGACGGGGACGAGCTCGGCCGGGCTCATGGCGTCGCGATGGGCCCCGCTCTCGACGAAGATCGACTGGCCACCGCCGACGGTGGCCCGGAAGCGCATCCCGTCGCCCTCGAGGGCGACGGTCGCGGTCTTGGTGCTCATCGGACGAACCCGGCCGCGCTGATGCCACGGGTCTCGGCCGCGTCATCGGCCTGGTCGGTCTCGTCGTCGGTCACCGGCCCAGCCGTGGCGGCCACCGGCCCGGCCACGTCCACGCCGAGCTCGACCGCGACCGCGGCGACGGCCCGCTCGAGGCGCGCCCGGGCATCCCCGGCCACCTCCGCGACCCCGGCGGTCTCGACCAGCCCGAGCGCCGCGGCCGGGTCCATCGCCTCGACGATCGTCCCGCCGGCGTCGGCCCGGAGGACGACGTTGCAGGGCAGGAGCGCACCGACCGAGGGGTCCGCCTCGAGGGCGCGGTGGGCGAGCGGCGGGTTGCAGGCGCCGAGGATGACGTACGGGTCGCGCTCGACCCCGAGCTTGGCCCGGAGCGTCGCCGCGACGTCGATCTCGGTCAGGACCCCGAAGCCCTCGGCGCGGAGCGCGGTCTCGACGGTCGGGCGGACCGTCTCGAGGGTCCCGGGGACCCACGTCCCGAAGGTGTACCTGGTCTGGAACATGACGGCCTCTGATCAGGGGCTGACGCGATGGCTCGGGGACGCAGCGGGCATTGTCCCGCGTCCCGAACCGTAGCATGTGGTTGCGCGATTGCGCAAATAGGCAATCGCCGCGACCTGGGCCCGGAGGCGCGACGCGGCCGACCCGGGAGCCTCGCCCCGGGCGCGGCGCCGCGCCCCGACGGCTTGACTCAGCGGGCGTCGACCCCGACGTAGTCCCGCGACGGCGAGCCGATGTAGAGCTGCCGCGGCCGCCCGATGCGCGACCCCTTGTCGCGCATCATCTCGCGCCAGTGGGCGATCCAGCCGGGCGCCCGCCCGATCGCGAACAGGACGGTGAACATCTCGACCGGGAAGCCGAGCGCGTGGTAGATGAGCCCGCTGTAGAAGTCGACGTTCGGGTAGAGCTTGTGCGAGACGAAGTACTCGTCGGACAGGGCGACCTGCTCGAGCTCGAGGGCGATGGCGAGGAGCTCGTCGTCGCCGGAGTGGGTCTTGGCGATGATCGTGTCGGCCGCCGACTTGATGATCTTCGCCCGCGGGTCGTAGTTGTGGTAGACCCGGTGGCCGAAGCCCATGAGCCGGAACGGGTCCTCCTTGTCCTTCGCCCGGGCGACGTACTTGCCGACGTCGCCGCCGTCGGCCTGGATCGCCCGGAGCATCTCGAGGACCTCCTGGTTGGCGCCGCCGTGGAGCGGGCCCCAGAGGGCGGAGATGCCGGCCGCGATCGAGGCGAACAGGTTGGCGTGGCTCGAGCCGACGAGCCGGACGGTCGAGGTCGAGCAGTTCTGCTCGTGGTCGGCGTGGAGGATGAACAGGACCCGCAGCGCCGCCGCGACGTCCTCGTCGACGACGTACGGCTCGGACGGGACGGCGAACATCATCCGGAGGAAGTTCGCCTCGTAGTCGAGGGCGTTGTCCGGGTAGATGAACGGCTGGCCGATCGACTTCTTGTGCGCCCAGGCGGCGATCGTCGGGAGCTTGGCCAGGAGGCGGACGGTGCTGATCTCGACGTCGTCGGGGTCGAACGGGTCGTTCGAGTCCTGGTAGAAGGTCGACAGGGCGGCGACCGCGGCGGCCAGGGTGCCCATCGGGTGGGCGTCCTTCGGGAAGCCGTCGAAGAAGCGCCGGAACTCCTCGTGGAGGAGGGTGTGGCGTCGGACGCCGTCCTCCCACGTCGCGAGCTGCTCGGCCGTCGGGAGCTCGCCGTAGATGAGCAGGTAGGCGGTCTCGAGGAACGTCGAGCGCTCGGCCAGCTGCTCGATCGGGTAGCCGCGGTAGCGGAGGATGCCCCTGTCGCCGTCGATGTAGGTGATGGCGCTGCGGGTCGGGGCGGTGTTACCGAAGCCGTAGTCGAGCGTGATGTGCCCGGCGTCCTTGAGGAGCGCCGACACGTTGATGGCGCTCGGCCCCTCGGTCGCCGTCTCGACCGGCAGCTCGAGCGTCATGTCGCCCAGGTGCAGGGTTGCTGGCTCGGTCATCGGATCCCTCGTGGCTGGATCGGTCGTGCCGTGGCTGGGTGCCCGGTCTGGGTCCTGCGGCGTGGCTGCACAGTAGCCCCGGTCCCCCGGGTCGTCGCGGGTCGAGTGGCGCCTTTCGCGGTCCGGACGGCACCTCGTGGGGCGCCCGGTCCTCGCGCCGCGAGTTGCGCCGGCCCCCCGCGCCGTGTCCGCGCCGCGCCGGCCCCGCGCCGCGGGTCCCGCCGGCACCCGCGCCGTGCCGGCCCCAGCGACCAGCCCGCTGGTCCTCGCGCGGTGCCGGTCCACGCGCGTCCCTTGCATCACATGCAGAAGTACGACCGATGAGGTCCGGTCACCGGCCCGCCGCGACCGCCCAGCCGGTCGATCCCGCGCGCTACCCAGCGTCCTCGAGCGTGGCTGGCACCTGCCTACGCTCGGCCGACCCGACTCCCGAGTCGTTGCCCGGGCTCCGAGCCCGTCGTCGACCGCCGAACGGTCGGACTCTTGCGTCTCATGCAAGTCGGGCGAGGTGAGCGCCGGCTGCTGCGCACGGGCGGCCGCCGACCCGCCTCGCGACCCGCGCCCGCCTCGGACCCGACACCGCGCCCCGGAGCCGCCCCTCGGCCGCCGCCCCGCCTCGGCCCCGCCCCTCGCCCCGCCCCTCGCCCCGCGCCGCTACCTCGCCCCGACCCCGGCCGCCGCCCCCGCCCGGACCGCCGTCAGGCTCTCGTCCATGATCGAGGGGGCGAGGTCGACGGCCTCGGCCCAGATCGCCTGGTCGAAGGCGGAGGCGAACGGCGGGGTCTCCTATACCGACACGGAGGTCGCGACGGCCGCCGACATCGTCGAACAGTGCGAGCTGGACATCTCGAAGAACGACGCCAGCGGTCTCGACGGCGTCATCGAGTGCAAGGGCATCGAGGCGCTCGTGAGCGGCGGACTGACCACCACGACGATCGACCTCAAGGTCGAGTTCAAGGTGAGCCGCTGACGGCGCATCAGCTCGGGATGGCCCCGCCGCTCGCGCCGCCGGACGGTCGTCTACCGCGAAGCGGACGGGGTCGCCATCGGTGCGGCGTCATCCTGCGCCCGGACCGGCGTCCCGCCGACCGCGCCGCCGAACAGCCGCGGCCGGAGCCGCATCGCGCCCCAGACGAGGGCGAGCATCACCGGGACCTCGATGAGCGGTCCGACGACCGTCGCGAGGGCGACGGTCGGGCTGAACGCGGTGATCGCGATGGCGATCGCGATCTCGAAGTCGCGACCGGTCGAGTTGAAGGCGACCGCGACCGCGTCCTCGTAGCTGAACCGCAGCCGCGCCCCGACGAGGTAGGTGACCGCGAACATGACGACGAAGAAGATCGTCATCGGGATCGCCATCTCGAGGACGATGACCGGGCGCTCGACGATGAGGTCGCCCTTCAGCGCGAACATGACGATGAGGGTGAACAGGAGCCCGAGGATCGACATGGCGTTGAGCCCGGGCTTGAGCTGCTCCATCGCCGCCTCGCCGCCGCGCCGGACGACCGCCTGCCGGGTCAGGACGCCGGCCACGAGCGGCAGCCCGAGGTACAGGACGACGCTCTCGGCGACGACCCAGACGTCGAAGTCGACGTCGCCGATCAGCAGCCGCGCGTAGACCGGGATGAGCAGCATCTGGACGACCGAGTTGAGGGCGACGAAGACCAGCGCCATCGGGACGTTGCCCTTCGCGAGGTAGGTGAAGATGATCACCATCGCGATGCACGGGGCGAGGCCGTACAGGATCAGCCCGGTCCGCAGCTCGGGGTCGGCGACGAACAGGTTCGCCAGGGCGAGCATGAAGAACGGTGCGACGAGGTAGTTCGCGACGAGGACGACGCCGAGCTGGCGCGGCGATCGCACCGCCTGACCGATCTCGGTCAGTCGGACGTTCGTCATCGCTGGGTACATCATCGCGAACAGCCCGAGCGGGACGCCCAGACTGATGAGGGCGGGCACGGTCGGCTCGAACGTGCCCGAGGCGATGGCCTTGATCGCGTCGATCGGCGGCGTCAGGGTGAAGTCGGAGATGCTGAGCGCGTTCCCGATGGCGATCCCGATCGCCATGCTGACGATGACGAAGACCGGCAGCAGCCGGAAGTCCTCGAGCCGGGCGAGCAGGCGGGTCATCGGGGCGACCCCCCGGCTCCGCCCGGGACCTCGACCGGGTCGGTGATCTCGGCCGGGAGCGCCATCCCGCAGCAGCCGGCGATGGCGTCGTCGCCGAGATCGGGGCGGACCCGACGCTGCAGCGCGACGTTCAGGCCGACGAGCAGGACCGCCCCGAGGGCGAAGGCGACCAGGACGACGGCGTCGGACGGGCTCATCCGACGCAGCCTACCGCTTCGAGCGACTCGAACGTCAAGCGGTGACGGGCTCGGCGAGCCAGGCGGCGATGTCGCGCGCGGACGGGACCCGTCCGGCGCTCCGGATCCGCCCGTCGATGATCAGCCCCGGTGTCCCGAGGATCCCGCGGCGGACGATCTCGCCCGGGTCGGTGACGTGAACGACCTCCGCCTCGACCCCGACGGCGGCGATCGCCTCGCGAGCGTTCGCCTCCACCCGGCGGCAGTTGGCGCAACCCGACCCGAGGACCTCGATGCGGCGCATGGCCCGTCTCCTTACGGTGCGTAGAGCAGGAAGTTGAAGAGGTAGCCGACGAACAGGATCCCGATCGTCACGATCGTCGCGAAGACGGCGATCAGCGGCGTCCCGATGACCCGCTTGAGGATCACGAACTCGGGGATGCTGAGGGCCGTGACCGCCATCATGAAGGCGAGGGTCGTGCCCAGCGCCATCCCCTTGCCGAGCAGCGCCTGGACGATCGGGATGGTCCCGGCGGCGTTGGAGTAGAGGGGGATCGCCAGCAGGACGACGAGCGGGACCGCGAGCGGGTTGCCGGGCCCGCCGATCGCCACGATGAGGTCGGTCGGGACGAACCCGTGGATGAACGCGCCGATCCCGATGCCGACGAGGATGTACGGCAGGATCCGCCGGACCAGGTCGCGGGTGTACGCCCAGGCGTCACGGACCCGATCCTCGGGCGTCAGCCGGATGTCGACCGCCGCCCCGCCGATCCCGCTGCCCTTGAGCGCGAGGACGTCCTCGACGACGTAGCGCTCCATCCGGAGCCGGCCGATGACGAGCCCGCCGACGATCGCGACGGCGAGCCCGGCGACCATGTAGACGATGGCGATGCCGGGTCCGAACAGGCCCCACAGGAGGACGAGGGCGACCTCGTTGACCATCGGGCTGCTGATGAGGAAGGCGAACGTCACCCCGAGCGGTACGCCGGCTCCGACGAAGCCGATGAAGAGCGGCACGGCCGAGCATGAGCAGAACGGCGTGACGATCCCGAGGGCGGCCGCCCCGACCGTGCCCGCGACCTCGCCTCGCCCGGCCAGCGCGGCACGCACCTTCTCGGGCGGGAAGAAGCCCCGGATGAGCGTGACGACGGTCACGATGCCGAGGAGCAGCAGCAGCACCTTCGGGACGTCGTAGACGAAGAACGCGACCGCCTCGCCGAGCGCGGTGCCGGGCTCGAGGCCGAGCAGGTCGAAGGCGAACCAGGTCGCGAACGGCGCCGCGGCGAACCAGCCGACGATCCAGGCCGCGATCGCCAGCGCGACGGCCGGCCAGAAGGGCAGGGGATGGCGGCGGACCGCCAGGGTGCTCATGCGGCCCCGCCGGCTCGCCACAGCATCCCGCCGCCTCGCCGAGGCACCGCGCTCACCGGAGCACCTCGGCAACGGCCTCGAGGGCCCCCCGGCAGGCGTCGTCGACCCGCTCGTAGTAGACCCGGCGGGTGTCCGCCCCGACGCGGCTCGGCCGAACGAGGCCGGCCTCGCGGAGGCGGGCGAGGTGGTTGCTCACGTTGTTCTCGCGGGCCCCGAGCGCGGCCGCGAGCTCGCAGACGCAGACGGGCCCGTCGCGGAGCATCCGGACGATCGCGGCCCGGATCGGGTCCGCGAGCAGGGTCGCGACCGCCGCCGCGCGATCGACGTCGGGCGCGGGGAGGTCCATCCGGAGGTCCTGGATGACCGGCAGTGCGGCTCGTATCTCGGTTCGCATCTCAGCCGCAAATGTATCAGGCGACGGTGAGATATCCATGGGCCGGGTGGCCCGGGCGTGGGG
>CAZABC010000020.1:0-48517 GCA_964483405.1 uncultured Anaerolineaceae bacterium | reverse complement strand
TCGGCCGCGAGGACCGACCCGACCGCGGCGACGCGGTCGTGGGGCCAGCCGTCGGCCCGCAGCGCCGACCCGATCGCGGCGGCCCGGACCGCGGCGCGGTCGGCCATCCGGTCCCGGGCGCGCTCGCCGACGAGGCGGGCCCAGGAGCCCTCGGCACCCGAGGCGGTGAAGGCGACACCGGCCATCGCGATCGACTCGGCCATCGCCGCCGCGATCCCGGCGGTGAGGATGACCCGGGTGTCGCCGGTCGCGGCGGCGAGACCGAGCGACAGGCCGAGGACGTTCACCAGGCCGTCCTGGCCGCCGAGGATGACGTCGCGCAGGAGGACGACCCAGCGGCCGCTCACGAGCCCCGCCGGCACCTCGGCCGGGGCGAAGACCGACGGCGCCGGCGGTCGCGGCTCGAGCGGCTCGGCCGGCTGGCGGTCGGCCGGGTCGGCGTCGGTGGCGGGCACGGCCTCGGTGGCGGCGTCCGCCGTCGGGCGGCCGGGCGGGTCGACGTCGCCCACGGTCAGGCGAACGGGACGACCCGGGCGCCGCCCTTCCAGACGCCGGCGACCCGCGAGCCGAGGCCGTCGAAGTCGTACGGGTCGCCGGTGATCACGACCAGATCGGCCAGCTTGCCGGGCTCGATCGAGCCGAGCCGGTCCTCGACGCCGAGCAGCTCGGCCGCCGACCGGGTCGTCGCCGCGAGGACCGCGCCGGACGCCATCCCGCCGGCAGCCATCAGGGCGAGCTCGCGGAGGTTTCGCCCGTGCGGGGTGACCCCCGAATCGGTGCCCATCGCGATCCGGACGCCCGCTTCGACCGCCCGGCGGAACGAGGCGCGGTGGACCTCGACGACCATCCGCGCCTTCTCGACGATCGCCGGCGGCAGCTGGACCCCGGCGTCGACCGCTTCGAGGACGCCCTGCGGAGCGACGAGCGTCGGGACGAGCCAGGTCCCCCGCTCGAGCATGAGCTCGATCGCCTCGTCATCGAGGTAGATGCCGTGCTCGATCGAGCGGATGCCCGCCCGGATGGCGTTCTTGATCCCTTCGGTGCCCTGGGCGTGAGCCATGACGAAGCGGCCGGCCGCGGTCGCCTCGGCGACGAGCATCTCGAGCTCCGCCGGTCCGAAGTGGGCGTGACGCGGGTCATCGCGGGTCGAGAGGACGCCGCCCGACGTCGCGACCTTGATGACGTCGGCGCCCATCATCACGAGCTCGCGGACCTTGTGGCGCATCGCCTCGGGTCCGTCGACGACCGTCGCCGGCCGGCCGGGATGGGGGACGAAGAAGTCGATCCGCGCGCCCGACGGCAGCCAGTCGTCGCCGTGGCCGCCGGTCTGGCTCAGCATCGACAGCGAGAGCTGCATCCGCGGTCCGGGAACGAGGCCGTCGTCGACCGCCTGGCGGATGCCGAGGTCCGCGCCGCCGGCGTCGCGGATGCTCGTCACGCCGATCGCCAGGGTCCTCCGGAGGTTCTCGGCCGCGACGTAGAACTGGTACGAGAACGGCTGCTGGGCCAGCCGCCACATGTCGACGTGGCTGGTCACCACGTGGACGTGGCAGTCGAAGAAGCCCGGCAGGAGCGTCGCGCCGTCGAGCTCGACGGCCTCGTCGCCGTCGAGGCCGGGGCCGACCGCGACGATGCGCTCGCCATCGACGGCGACGTCGGACGGGAAGGGATCGGCGCCCGTGCCGTCGAAGACGCGGCCGCCGCGGAACACGATGCGGGTCATGCCCGCGAGGGTACTCCTCGGGTCAGCCGTGCGTGCCGGTCCCCGACGGCGTCCCGCTCGGCTCGTCGGCGCGCGCCGAGGCCCGGCGGCGGCGGGCGTGGAGCCCGTCGTGGGCGAGCGCGTGGGCGCTGATGCCGGTCGCGGCGACCGGCGGCGCGGCCACGGGCGCGACGGTCGACCCGTGCGCCTCGTCGAGGAGCGCCTCGAGGTCCGGCGGCAGCCCGGCTTCGAACAGGTCGACGAAGCGGTCGACGATGTCGGGATCGAACTGGACCCCGGCGTGGCGCCGCAGCTCGGCGACGGCGTCGGCATGGCTGATCGCGGCCCGGTACGGCCGCCCGGAGGTCATCGCCTCGTAGGCGTCGACGACGGACACGATCCGCGCGCCGACGGGGATCTCCTCGCCGGCGAGCCCGTGCGGGTAGCCGCGGCCGTCGAACCACTCGTGGTGGTGGAGGACGATCGTGGCGGCATCGCGGAGCGCGCCGGCCTGCTCGAGGACGACCTGACCGATCTTCGGGTGCTCGGCGACGACCCGCCACTCCGGCTCCTCGAGCTCGCTCGGCTTCGCGAGGATCTCGTCGGGGATGGCGAGCTTGCCGAGGTCGTGGAGCAGGCTCGCGACCCGGATCCGCTCGATCTCGCGGTCGGGCAGCCCGAGCGATCGGGCGAGCATCGTCGAGGTCGCGGCGATCAGCTCGGAGGGCCGGCCGGCCCAGCCCGGCCGCTCGGCAAGGACGTCGGCGAGCGAGGCGGTCGCGGCGCCGAACGCGATCCGGCCGACCTCGAGCGCGCTCTCCCGGGCGGCCGGGGCGATCGCCGCCCGCCGGACGGGCCCGTCGTCCTCGACCTCGCGAAAGACGTAGACCTGATCCCGGCCGAGCGCCTTGGCCGAGTAGAGCGCCGCGTCGGCATCGCGGACCAGGACGTCCATCCGAAGGTGCGTGCCGAGTCCGCCGGTGACCCCGGCCGAGAGCGTGACCGAGACCCGGCTGCCGTCCTCGAGCTCGACGACCTCGCCGCCGACCCGTCGCCGGAGCTTCTCGGCGAGCGACGCGGCGGCGTCGACGTCGGTCTCGGGCAGGACGATCATGAACTCCTCGCCGCCGTACCGGCCGACCGTGTCGACCGATCGGACGTTCTCGCGGAGCGCGCGGGCGATGGCGGTCAGGACGCGGTCGCCGGCGAGGTGGCCGTGCGTGTCGTTCAGCCGCTTGAAGTGGTCGATGTCGACGAGGACGATCGAAAGCGGGCGGGCATACCGCGCGGCCCGCTCGAGCTCCTCGATGAGCCGGGCGAGGACCGCCTGCCGATTGGCGACCTGGGTCAGCTTGTCGACCGTCGCGAGGGTCCAGGTCCGGGCCATCCGGTCGCCGAGCCGGACGAAGGAGGCGCGCAGTCGCCGGTCGCGGACGCCGAGCGTCTCCGGCGAGGCGAGGAGCGTCGGGTCCTCGGCCAGACGATCGGTCAGCCGGACGATCCGGTCGGTCTCCCGTCGGCGGACCAGCGCGGCGTAGCCGGCGGCGCCGGCGAGGGCGCCGGCGAGGGCGACGAGGACGAGGCCGATCGAGGCCTGGGTGAGGTCGATGATGTCGGACACGCGCTCCCCCGGGCGGCCGGCGACCCTGGCGGCGCCGGTCCGGTTCGGTGCCAGCGTGCGCCGACCCGGACGGCGGCGGCCATGACCCGTGCGTACCGGTCGCCGCGTCCCGGGTGGTACGGGTGCGCGGTCGCTCAGACCGGGTCGACGCGGCCTCGGAGGAGCTCGCCATCGGGGCCGCACAGCCGGAAACCGGCGCCGGCCTCACCCGGCAGGGCGAACGCGACGCCCTCCAGCGCGGCGTCGAGCCGGGCCGGCAGGAGGTACTCGAGGCGATATCGCCGCGGCGTCCGGGCGAGTCGAGCCGGGCCGTCGCCCAGCCGGCGGACGGTGTCCTCGAGCCAGTCGAGATAGACCGCGTTGTTCGCATGGCCGAGCGGGTCGAGATGGTGCGGCCGGACCGAGACCGGGCTTGTCGCGACGACCGGCGGCGACGGCGGGAGGGCGACCCGGTGCGGCTCGAACGGACCCGGCGGGACGCCGAACATGGCCGGGAACTCGTCGGGCACGCGGGTCGGCAGGCCACGGGCGGTGTCGGTCATGACCCAGTCGGTGTCGACCCTCGCGATCGCGACGCCGGTCCCGGCTTCGACGAGCGCGGTGCGGCGGCGGGCCCAGACCCGGCGGAAGCCGATCACGGCCGTCGTCGCCTCGATGATCGCGCCGGTCCCGACGGGCGCGGTGACCTCGACCTCGACCGCCCGGACGATCCAGGTCAGCCCCCGCGCGGCGTACCACTCGCGACCGAAGCCGAGCGCCTCGGAGTGGAGCCAGGCGCAGTCCTGCGCATAGCGGAGGAGCGCCGAGGTCCGGACCGCGCCGTCCGGGGTCGCCTCGTCGAAGCGGACCCGGAAGCCGGCCGTGAACGAGGTGCCGGCCGGAGCGCCAGCCGGCCCGTCGACGGCGGCTCGGTCGTCGACGGTCATCGACGCGCCCGCAGCCCGGCCGGCCGGACGGCGAGGTCCCCGAGTGTCTCGATCGTCGCGAGCCGCGTCCCGTCGACGGGCGCCGTCTGCCTGGCGAGCCGGACCAGGCACGAGCGGTAGGCGTCGAAGACGACGAGGGCGACCCGGAGCCGGATCCCCTCGGCGGCCGCGTGCGCCCGCGCGTCGTCGAGCTGGTGGAGGACGTCGGCGGCGATCCCGCGGGCACCCCACTTGCAGTCGTAGGCCTCGGGGGCGTCGGGATCCTCGACCGTGACGTCGTATGGGTGGATGTCCGCGGGGACGCCGTCGAACAGGATCCGTCGCTCCCGCCGCACGCCGGCGACCCGGCGGGCGAGGAGCCGCTCGGTCACCGCCTCGACGATGGCGCCGCGGAGCTGCGAGCGGACCTGCTCGCCCCGGTCGGCGACCTCGAGCGAGACGGCCAGCAGCGCCTCCGACCGGGCGCGGTCGGCGGCCGGCACGGCCTCGCCGAACAGGGCCGGGAACATCGTCCGCCACGGGGCCGGGTCGACCCGCACCCCGTTCATCGCCGCCCGGGCGAGGAGCCGCTCGGTCGGGGTCGCGTCCGCGAGAAGCTCGGCCGCCCGTTCGACGAGCGGGTCGGCCTGGATCCGCGCGTAGACGATCGATCGGCCGTCCGGGGCGGCGTCCTGGAACCTCACCCCGCCTCTCCGAGCGCGGCCAGCACGACCTGCGGATACGTCGACAGCCAGTCGATCGCCCGGTGCGGGTCGTCGACGAGCACCGCCTCCTCGGCGAGCACGGCGACCGCCTCGGCGGCACCAGCCGGAGCGGGCTCGGCGCCGCGCGCCGCGGCGACGGCCGCCAGCCGGCCGCGCCAGGCCGCGGCGAGGTCGGTCAGGTACTGGCACTCGTCCTCGATCGTCGCGCCGAGGGCCTCGAGGTCCGAGTAGGCGGGCGCGGCGGCCTCGAGCACGGCCGCGATCGTCGGGGGCGTCACGGGATGAAGCGTAGCGCCGGGAGCCCGGCGGGCGCGCGGTCGGGCCGGGTCGGCCGGAGGGGAGCGGGTCGACCCCGTCAGCTGGAGGCGGCTCGCTCGAGCGGGCCATCGACGGACCGGGCTGCCGGGAGGGCGTCGGTCGGTCGGTCCGGCCGTCCGGCCGTAGCGCCGTGGAGCTTGCGCTGCGCGTCGGCCACGAGCCGGTCGAGCCGGCGCTCGCCGCGCTCGTCCCAGATGGTGTAGGCGGCCGCGGCGTCGCGGCGCAGCCGGCCGCCCTCGTCCCGCCGGCCGCGGCGTTCGAGCTCGCCCGCCAGCTCGAGGATGGCCCGATACTTCGCTGGCAACGCGTCGGCGCGAGCGCTCCGGGCTTCCATCGCAGCCCAAGCGTGCTGCCGGCACGCGTCGGCAGCGATAGCGAACAGGTCCCCTGCCCGTCATCCGAAGGGGCCATCGAAAGGAGCGTCATGGAGCTCGGGATCAGGGGCCGGACGGCGGTCGTCGGCGGAGCCTCCTCCGGGCTCGGCCGGGCCTGTGCCGAGCGGCTCGCCGGCGAGGGCTGTCGCCTCGCCCTGTACGCACGCGACGCGGGGCGGCTCGAGGCGACGGCCGCGGCGCTGCGGGCCGCCCACGGCGTCGAGATCGTCATCGTCCCGGCCGACGCCGCCGAGCCCGATGCAGCCAGACGGATCGCCGATGCGGCGCTGGCCGCGCTCGGGCCGATCGACATCGCCGTGCTCAACGCCGGCGGACCACCGACGGTCGATCCGACGGCGACCGACGGCGAGGCCTGGGGCCGGGCCTTCCAGCTCCTCGCGACGACCCCGATCGAGCTCGCGACGCTCCTGCTCCCGGCGATGCGCGAGCGGCGCTGGGGGCGCATCGTCGGGCTGCTGTCGTACGCGATCCGGCAGCCGGTGCCGGAGCTCGTCTACTCGAACGCCGGGCGGAGCGCCCTGGCGGCCTGGATGAAGACGGCGGCACGGGCGGTCGCCGCCGACGGCGTGACGATCAACGGCGTCCTGCCGGGCCGGTTCGACACCCCGCGGATCGAGGCGCTCGATGCAGGCACGGCGCAGCGCACCGGGCGAGCCGCGGCCCAGGTCCGGGCCGCCAACGAGGCGTCGGTGCCGGCCCGCCGCTACGGCCGACCCGACGAGCTGGCCGCGCTCGTCGCCTTCCTGTGCTCGGAGCCCGCCGGCTACATGACCGGGACATTCACCGCGGTCGACGGCGGGCTGCTCGAAGGGCTGCTCTGAGCCCGGCCGACGCCCCGGTCAGTCGCCCGTGTGGTCGCCGCTCCGGACGCTGAACGGGGGCTTGAGCCCGACGGCGGGCGTCCATCGCTCGGCGACGTCGCGGACCCATGCCGCGGGCGGACCCGCCCGGAGGTCCTCCAGGAGCGACCGCAGCGCGTCGTCCTCGCCCTCCGCGATGCAGACGACGCTACCGTCGGGCGCGTTCGCGACCCAGCCGGCCAGCCCGAGCGCGCTCGCCCGGCGAGCGACGAAGACCCGGTAGCCGACGCCCTGGACCCGGCCCCGGACGACGGCCTCCAACCGGCGCGGGGCGGCCGGCCCGGTCACGCGGCGACCCGGGCCCTCGGCCAGGCGAGGACGAGGACGTCGACGAGCAGCTCGGGGCTGACGTTCGCCTCCAGCTGCATCCCGGCGCGAGCGAGTCGGGGCAGGAACGCCGCGGCGGCGCCAGGCTCGATCGCGGCATCCGCCGCGACGAGCTCGTCGAGCAGCGCGGTGTCGCGGACCGCCGTCGGCCCGGCGACGGCGAGCGCGGCGAGGTCGCGGGCCAGGTCGGTCCACGTCTCGAGGAGCCAGCCGCTCGCCCGTCGGCGGTCGGCGGCCGACCCGCGGGTCGACGCGGCGGTCGCATCGGGCGCGCGGGCGGATGCGTCGGGCTGGCCGGCCGGCTCGACGGGCTCGTCGGCGGTGGCGTCGCTCGGGCCGGCGTCGGACATCACGGGGGCGGCCGATCCGGCAGCGCGTCGCGTGCCGCGGGCCCGGCCCCTCGCCCTGCCCGTCGCCGGCGCGGCGCCGGGCGACCCGGCGGCCGCGGCGAGCGCCGCGGCCGCGACGTCGGCCCGGGCGACGATCTCACGGATCCGGACGAGCCGACCGGCGCGGCCGACCGCCAGCAGGTCGACGAGGGACCGGGCGACCTCGGCCCGGATCGTCGCGGCCTCGCCCGAAAGGGCGTAGGCCATCGCGAGTCCCGGGCGCCCGCGGGCGAGGCGGGCGAGGCGGCCGGCGAGCGCGGCGTCGGCGACGCCGGCCTCGCCGAGGATCGTCTCGATGTCGCGGGACCCGACGGGACCGAGGCGGACCCGTGCGCAGCGCGACCGGACCGTCGGGAGGAGGCGCTCCTCCTCGTCGGCACACAGGACGATCGTGACGCCGGCCGGCGGCTCCTCGAGCGTCTTGAGGAGCGCGTTCTGGGCGTCCTCGTTCATCCGGTGGGCGGCCTCGACGACGGCCACCCTCGCGCCCCCCTCGACCGGCAGGAGCGAGAGCTCCGTCGTCAGCTCCCGGACCCGGCCGATCCCGACCTGGCCGGCTGCGCCCTCCGGCCCGACCCGGTGGAGATCCGGGTGGTTCCCGGAGTCGACCATCCGGCACGGCCGACATGCCCGGCAGGGCCGCCCGGACGGATCATCGGCCGCACACAGCAGCGCCGCCGCGATGTCGAGCCCGAGCGTCGTCTTGCCGACGGACGGCGGACCGGCCAGGAGCAGGGCATGTGGCATCGTGCCCGCGAGGAAGGCCCGGACGACCTCGCTCGCGCCCGGCTGACCGCGGGTCCGGAACCCGCCCATCGTCCCGTTCAGGACTCGGGCGCGGCCGCGGTCTTCCGGGTCCGGCGCTTCGGCGCGGTCGTGGCCTCCGCGGGCGCGGCCTCGCCGACCTCGGCGGCGACCGGAGCCGGCGCGTCCGCCGGCGCCTCGGCGGCCTTCCGGGTCGTGCGTCGGCGGGCCGGCTTCGGCTCGCTGGCGTCGGCCTCGGGGGACGCGGCAGGCGCCGCCCCGGGAGCCGCGGCAGGCTTCCGCGTCCGGCGCTTCGGCGCGGTCGTGGCCTCAGCGGGCGCGGCCTCCGCGGTCCGAGCCTCGGCCACGTCGGCCGCCGGCTCGTCCGCCGGGGCCTCGCTGGCCTTCCCGGTCGGGCGCCGCCGAGCCGGTTTCGGCGCGCTGGTCGCGGCGGCCGGCGTCGGCGCCGCCCGAGTGCCACCCGACGGCGTGACGAGCTGCTGCCGGAGCATCGCTTCGACCTCGGGCGGGACCTCGGACCACGGGTCACCTCCGCGACCCGGCGACCGCTCCGGTCGGCGATCGGCGCTCCGGTCCGCCCCCCGGCTCCGGGGTGCGGGCGCCGCCGCTCGGCCAGGGGGCTCCTGGTAGCGCCCGGAGCTTCCACCACGGCCGGCCCCGCCGTACCGCTCGCGCTCCATCGCCGCGACGTAGGCCGACCGGCCACCGCGCGGGCCGCGCCCGCCCTGGCCACCGGCGCGGGCGCCGCGACCGCGGTTCCGCTCGGCGATGAGGTACTCGGGGATCTCGGGCTCCTCGAAGTCCTCCTCGTCCGTGCTGCCCGCTTCGGCCAGCGGCGCCGGAGCGGTCGGCGTCCCGATCTGGGCGTCCCAGACGGAGCCGAACGCGGCTGCGCGCGGGATGCGCGGGGCGGGAGCGACGTCGAGGTCGTCCTCGACGAATGCCGGCACTTCGCCCCCCTCGGGCCCGTTGGCTGTTTCGGCGGAACCGGTGCCACGGCCGCGGCCGCGACCGCGACCACCCCGGCGGCGGCGGCGGCGGCGACCGGCCTCGCCCTCGGCTCCGGCCTCTTCGCCGGCCTCGGCCGCGCCGGGCTGCCCGTCGATGGTCATGTCGGCGTCGAACGGGGTCGTCTCCTCGTCCTCGATCGCCGGCCCCGCGGCAGCGGCGGCGCTCGCCGCCGGCACCCGGGACAGCTTCTCGCCGGGCAGGGCGACCAGCCCGGCCGCGGACGGCTCGACGGCCGGCTCGCCAGCGGCCGAGCCGCGCGCCGCCATGGGGGCGGCAGGGGACGTTCGGCGACGCGTCGGCCGGGCGGGGGCGGCCTCGAGCGCGACGCGCTCGGGAGCGGCCCGCTCGGTCCGGGTCCGGCCGCGGCTCCGACCGCGACCGCGGCCGGTGCCCTCGGTCAGCTTGTCGGGGACCTCCGTCATCGAGAGATCCTCCTCCTCGGCGTCGGCGACCCGCCGGCCCGAACGCGAGGACCCCTTCTCGACCTTCGCGATCGCCGCGATGTCGGTGAACAGGTCGGCGACCTCGATGAGATCGGAGCTCGTGTTGCCCCGGAAGCTGATGACCTCGACCCGGACGCCCATCTCCTGGACCGCCCGGATGGCCGGCGCGAAGTCGCCGTCGCCGCTGATGACGACCGCGACGTCGAGGTTGCGGGCCGTCTTCATCATGTCGACGACCAGCTCGATGTCGAGGTTCGCCTTCACCTTCCCGTCGCCGTACTTGCGGATGTCCTTGCTCACGACCTTGTAGCCGTGGCGCGCCAGGAAGCTATGGAAGTTGCGCTGGTTCTCGTTCTCGGGGTCGAGGCCGGTGTAGGCGTACGCCCGGACGAAGTCGCGACCGGCCGTGGCCGCTTTGAGCAGCGTCACGTAGTCGATGTCGACGCCGGCGGCCTTGGCCGCGTAGAAGATGTTCGCCACGTCGACGAAGACGGCGACGTTCTTGCCCACGTTGACTCCTCAGTGATGCTCAGCCGCGGCCGGCGGATGCCCTCGTCGCCGCCACGGGTCGTTCGATCCGTGGGCCCGCGGCGACGAAGCCGCTGCGAGCCCAGCGATCGTGCTCGGTCGGGTCGTCCGGCCGTCGCGCTTCGACGAGCCGGCACCCCTTGTTCCCCGCCGAGCGCACGATCTCGGCGAGCAGGACGTCCACGACGCGATCGACGTCGTGGTCGGGATCGGCGACCAGGAGGTCCACCGTCCCGACGTAGCCGCCGGTCACGACCGACGGCCGGAGGGCGAGGACGGCCCCGCCGGCGAGACCGCGACGGGCCTCGGCGACGAGCACGCTCGCATTCGGCAGGTAGACGAGCTGCCGCAGCAGGTCCGCGGCCGCGAGCGGCGCGTCGGGATCGTCGGGTGCGAACTGGCGGCCCGCCAGGGCCACGAGTCGATCGACGTCCGTGATGCGAGCCGGTCGGACCAAGTAATCCACGCCGCTGGGTCCACCTCGTTCGGATCGGCCGAGCTCGCGTCCGTCACCCATCCGGGCCGGAGGGGACGGCCACCGGGGCCGGCGCGCCGCACGGGGGGCGAGCAGAGTGCTCGACAGCCACGCCCGGGTCGCTCGACGACCGGTGTTGCATTCGAACTGGCCATGGCTATCATACGGCATCGTTCCGGCGGCATCCTGCGCGCCGCCCGACGTCCGGATCCTGCGCCCGGCGTCCGCCACGCACCGCGACCGCGTCGCGTGCCCCCGCCCCCGTCCCGGGGCTGATGGCCGCCACCGTTCGAAGGGCGCCGGACCCCTCGCTAGACCGGGACTCGGCGGGGTGCAGGTGTCCCGACCGAAGTAGGAGGAGTGCGAATGCGACTCAGGAAACTCGCCACCCTGGCGGCCGCTGCGGCGTTCGTCTTCGTCGCCTGCAGCGGCGACGGCGGCACCGACGGTGAGAAGGGAACCGTCCAGGTCTGGTCCGAGCTGCCGCGGCAGGGCTCGTCCAAGGGCCAGTCGGACACCATCGTCAACGCCATCAAGCTCGCCCTCGACGAGCGCGGCGGCGTCATCGACGGCTGGACCATCAAGTACGTCGACCAGGACGACTCGACGGCCGAGGCCGGCGCCTGGACCCCCGAGCGGGCCACGGCGATCGCGACCGAGGCGGCCGCGACCGACGACCTCGTCGCCTACATCGGCACGTTCAACTCCGGCGCGGCCAAGATCGGCATCCCGATCCTGTGCGGGGCCGGCATCCCGATGGTCAGCCCGGCCAACACCTACCCCGGCCTCACCAAGCCCGGCAAGGGCGAGGCGGACGAGCCGGGCAAGTACTACCCGAACGGCTGCCAGCACAACTACTACCGCGTCATCCCCGCGGACGACCTGCAGGGCTTCGCCGGCGCCAGCTGGGCGAAGGACCTCGGCGCGGCCAAGGTCTACGTCATCGACGACAGCCAGATCTACGGCAAGGGCGTCGCCGACGTCTTCGAGGCCTCGGCCAAGGAGATCGGCCTCGAGGTCCTCGGCCACGACCAGATCACCGGCAAGGAGACCGACTACAAGGCCCTCGCCGAGAAGATCAAGGGCGGCGCGCCCGATCTCGTGTACTTCGGCGGCATCACCCAGCAGAACGCCGGCCAGCTCTGGCGCGACCTCCGCGCGGCGATGGCCGACGTCAAGCTGATGGGCCCCGACGGCATCTACGAGGACGCCTTCATCGAGGCGGCCGGCGAGGCGGCCGAGGGCACCTACATCACCTTCGGCGGCATCGGCCCCGAGAACTACGAGGGCGCCGCGGCCGAGTTCCGCGACACCTACCGCGAGAAGTACGGCGAGCTCCAGGGCTACACGATCTACGGCTACGAGGCGGCGAACGTCGTCTTCGACGCCATCGAGCGGGCCTCGAAGGCCGGCGCGAAGACGGCCGAGGAGCTCCGCAAGGGCGTGCTCGACGCGCTCGCCGACTGGAAGGACTACGAGGGGACCCTCGGGACCTGGTCGTTCGACGCGAACGGCGACACGAGCCTGACGGTCTTCGCCGGGTTCGAGGTCCAGGACGGCAAGTTCGTCGAGACGACGAAGCTGGGCGAGTAGCCCGGACCGTCGGCACCCGACGTGTGAGTTCTGCGAGGCCGGCCACCGCCTGGTGACCGGCCTCGCTGCCTATCGAGGCGAGGGACGGAGGAGGGAGCCGCCAGCGTGGATATCGTCAACGCCATGCCCATCGTGGGCGGCTGCATCAACGACGTCGGCAAGTGCGTCGACGTCCTGTCGATCGGCCTGTTCAACGGGCTGATCATCGCCCTCGTGGCGATGGGCTACACGCTCGTCTACGGCATCCTCCAGCTCATCAACTTCGCCCACGGCGACGTCTTCATGCTCGGAACGATGCTGACGTTCTTCGCCGTGACGACGATCCCGAGCATCCTCGGGATGGAGCCGACCCTGGCCCTCGCGCTCATGGCGCTGCCGGTCATCATGCTGATCACCGCGACCCTCAACTCGTCGATCGAGCGGGTCGCCTACCGGCCGCTCCGCAACGCGCCGACGCTGGCGACGCTCATCTCGGCGATCGGCATGTCGTTCATCCTCCAGAACGTCGGGATCATCATCCTCGGGCCGTCGCCGAAGGCGCTGCCCGACCTGCTGCCCGCGGAGGCGACGATCGGTCCGATCTCGTTCCCGATCGAGTTCGCCTCGGTCGAGATCGGCTTCGACGAGATCTTCGTCGCGGCGGTCGCGGTCCCCCTGCTCATCGGGCTCGCCTGGTTCGTCCGGAACACGCGGCAGGGCAAGGCGATGCGGGCCACCGCCCAGGACCGCGAGGCGGCCGGCCTGATGGGCGTCGACGTCAACCGGACGATCGGCGTCACCTTCATCCTCGCCGGCGCGCTCGCCGGCGCCGCCGGCATGATCGTCGCCCTGTTCAACGGGCAGACCTGGTGGTTCTACGGCTTCCCGTTCGGCCTGCTCGCCTTCACGAGCGCGGTCTTCGGCGGCATCGGGAACCTGACCGGCGCCTTCCTCGGCGGCATCGTCCTCGGGCTCATCCAGTCGCTGATGAACTTCTACGTCGACCCGCGCTGGACCGATGTCGTCGTCTTCAGCATCCTCGTCCTCATCCTCGTCTTCCGACCGACCGGCCTGCTCGGCAGCTCGGTCACGGAGCGTGCGTGACATGGCTGCCACGACGACGCCCCTGACCCCCGGCCGCGGCGCCCGCTTCGGGCGAGCCCGCGCCTTCTTCGCCGACGAGCCCAAGTACATCGCCTTCGTCGCCCTGCTCTGTCTCGCCCTCGGGCTGCCGTTCGTCCAGGATGCCCTCCGCGGGATCGACTGGCTACCGGCGCCGACGGCGAACGCGCTCATCGTCATGACCTACTACGCGGTCCTCGCCCTCGGCCTGAACATCGTCGTCGGCTTCGCCGGCCTGCTCGACCTCGGCTACGTCGCGTTCTTCGTGTTCGGCGCGTACACGACCGCCTTCCTCGCCTCGCCGACGCCGGTCGACGCTCACATCCCGTGGTGGATCGTCGTCTTCGTCGCCGTCGGCGTCGCCGCCATGTGGGGCGTCCTGCTCGGCGCGCCGACACTCCGGCTGCGCGGCGACTACCTGGCGATCGTGACCCTCGGCTTCGGCGAGATCGTGCCGGCCGTCGTCCGGAACCTCGACAACGTCAGCATCAGCGTCCTCGGCATCACGATCCTCGAGAACTTCAACCTGACCGGTGGCCCGATCGGCATCAACCCGATCGACCCGCCGGTCATCCCGCTGCCGGAGTTCACCCTCGACCTGCCGATCATCGGGGCGCTCGTCTTCGGCGACCTCGTCTTCAGCAACAACGCCCCGTATCTCTCGCTGCTGCTCGCCGTCGTGATCCTCGTCGGGGTCTACTTCGTGACCCGGCGCCTGCGCGACAGCCGCCTCGGTCGGGCCTGGATGGCGATCCGCGAGGACGAGACGGCGGCCGAGGCGATGGGGATCAACACCGTCACGACGAAGCTCCTCGCGTTCGCCCTCGGGGCCAGCTTCTCGGGCTTCGTCGGCGCCTTCGTCGGCGCCTACCAGACGGCGATCTTCCCGGAGACGTTCAAGTTCTCGATCTCGATCCTCATCCTGGTGATGATCATCCTCGGCGGCATGGGCAGCATCCGGGGTGTCGTGCTCGGCGCGTTCGTCCTGATGTACGCCAACCAGACCCTGTTCCCGTTCCTCGGCGAGTGGGTCAACCCGCCGGTCAACGACCTCGGCGACTCCCTCGGGATCCAGTTGCTCGAGAACTTCAACCTGGCGAGCTACAACTTCCTGATCTTCGGGATCCTGCTCGTCGTGATGATGATCGTCCGGCCCGAGGGTCTCCTCCCGGCGGCCGCCCGCAAGGCGGAGCTCCACGGCGAGGGGATCGCCGCCGAGACCACCTTCGGCACCGTCGATTCGGTGGCCGAGGCGGCGACCGAGTTCGAGGCCGAGCGTGGCGACCTGGTCGACGCCGACGAGCTCGTCGACGATGCGACCGACGCGTCCGCGACGGCCGACGGGGAGGAGGCCCGATGACCGCCACGATGGCCGCCCCCGACAGCCCGGTCGGGGGCGCGACCGACAACATCCTCGAGGCGACCGGTTGCACGAAGCGCTTCGGCGGTCTCGTCGCCGTCAGCGCGGTCGACTTCGTCATCCCGCGCGGCTCGATCGTCAGCCTGATCGGGCCCAACGGGGCCGGCAAGACGACCTTCTTCAACATGATCACCGGGCTCTACCGCCCGACCGCCGGGACGATCCTCTTCGACGGCAAGGACATCACCCACAAGAAGCCGCACGAGGTCGTCCGGGCCGGGATCGGCCGGACGTTCCAGAACATCCGCCTCTTCGGCAACATGACCGCGGTCGAGAACGTCCTCGTCGGCCTCCACCACACCCTCAAGGGCCGCTGGTGGGAGACGATCATCCAGCCGCCGTCCCTGCGACGGGAGGAGGATGCGGCGCTCCGGCGCGCCCGTGACCTCCTCGCCCTGATGAACCTCGACGAGCGGGCCGACGACTACGCCCGCAATCTCCCGTACGGCGACCAGCGCCGGCTCGAGGTCGCCCGGGCGCTCGCCACCGGCTGCCAGCTCCTCCTCCTCGACGAGCCGACGGCCGGGATGAACCCCGAGGAGACCCGCAGGTTCACCGAGTTCGTCCGCGAGATCCGCGATCGGCTGTCGATCACGATCCTCCTCATCGAGCACGACATGAAGGTCGTCATGGGCGTCTCGGAACGGGTCACCGTCCTCGACCACGGCGAGAAGATCGCCGAGGGCACGCCGGCCGAGGTCCGGGCGAACACCCGGGTCATCGAGGCGTATCTCGGCCGCGGCGCGGCCGGGGAGGGCTGAGATGGCGCTGCTCGAGCTCCGCGACGTCCACGCCTACTACGGCAACATCCACGCCCTCAAGGGCATCACCCTGTCCGTCGAGGCCGGCGAGATCGTGACCCTCATCGGGTCGAACGGCGCCGGCAAGTCGACCACGCTCAAGACGATCTCGGGCCTGCTCCGGCCGCGGAGCGGCGAGATCCACTTCGACGGCGAGCGGCTCGATGGCCACCGGCCGCACGAGATCGTCGGCCGGGGCATCAGCCAGTCGCCCGAGGGCCGCCGGGTCTTCTCCCGGATGTCGGTCCGCGAGAACCTCGAGATGGGCGCCTTCCAGCGCAAGAAGGGGCCCGAGATGCAGGTCGACTACGACCGCGTGTTCGGACTCTTCCCGCGACTCAAGGAGCGCGAGAAGCAGCTCGCCGGCACCCTGTCGGGCGGCGAGCAGCAGATGCTGGCGATCGGGCGGGCGCTGATGGCCCACCCGAAGGTCCTCCTCCTCGACGAGCCGTCGATGGGCCTCGCGCCGATCCTCGTGGAGCAGATCTTCGACATCGTCCGCGAGATCAACGCGGCCGGGACGACGGTCCTCCTCGTCGAGCAGAACGCGCTCATGGCGCTCGGGCTCGCCAGTCGCGGCTACATCCTCCAGACCGGCGAGATCGTCCTTGCCGACGACGCCGCGCACCTGGCCCAGAACCCCGACGTCAAGAAGGCCTACCTCGGCGGCTGATCCGTCCGGCTCCGTCCGGGTCCAGCCGCGCCGCCCGACGAGACCGGTCCCCGTGGCCGGTCTCCCGTCGTCCCGCGTGGAGCCGATCCCGGCGCCGGGCCGGCTCAGCGGCGCGGCGGGGCCTGGTGGATCTCGAACACGGCGCGGGCGAGGACGAGCGCGCCACCGACCGCGAGCCAGTAGCCCGGAGCCCGATCGGGCAGGAGGCCCTGCGGGTAGATCGAGAGCAGGTCGATCGGCCAGGCGACCAGCCCGACGACGATCAGGACGAAGAGGCCGAGGTAGACGACCCAGTTGTCGATCGCCACCGGCCGATCGCCCACCGCGTACGGCAGCGCGACGAGCGCGGCGGTGAGGAGGGCCCCGACGAAGACGAGGATCCCGCTGCCGTCGAACGCCCGGAGCTCGCGGGCCGGCAGGGCGTCACCGCCGCCGGTCGTGAACCAGGGCAGCAGGCAGGCGGCGATGATCAGCCCGGCGGCGACGAGCGCCAGGACGCGGCCGCGGCCCAGGGGACGCCGGGGCACCGCGTCAGCCCTCGTCCGGCCCGGCGTAGACCTCCGGTCGCAGGACGCCGACGTAGCGGAGGTTCCGGTACAGCTCGCCGTAGTCGAGGCCGTAGCCGACGACGAACCGGTCGGGGATCGTGAAGCCGGTGTAGTCGACCGGGATCTCGGCGAGCCGGCGGGCCGGCTTGTCGAGGAGGGTGCAGATCCGGAGCGAGCGCGGGTTCTTGCCGCGCAGGTACCGGACGAGGTAGTTGAGGGTCAGCCCGGTGTCGATGATGTCCTCGACGATCAGGACGTCGCGGCCGTCGATCGACGACGACAGGTCCTTGAGGATCCGGACGAGCCCCGACGACTCGGTCGCGGTGCCGCCGTACGACGAGACCTCCATCAGGTCGATCCGGACCGGGCCGTCGATCGACCGCATCAGGTCGGCCATGAACGGCAGGGCACCCTTGAGGACGCTGACGAGGGTGAGCTCCGAGCCGGCGTAGTCGGCGCTGATCCGCGCGCCGAGCTCGGCGACCTTCGCCTGGATCGCCGCTTCGTCGAGGAGGATCTCGGCGACATCGGCCTCGAGATCGACGGGCCTGGTCATCGCGGTGCAGCCTCACGGGTTCGGCGGGGTCCGGCGGTCGTGACGGGCGCGGCGGCGGCCGGAGCGGCCGGCCGGCGACGGGTACGGTCAGCGGTGGGTGGCTCGACCGACGGTCCGGCGGGCGTCTCGGGACCGGCGGGCTGGCCCACCTGGCCGATGGTGCCCGACAGGGCGTCGGCCAGCGCGATGCGGCCGTACTTCAGCATCAGCGCCCGGAAGTCGCGGGCGTAGAAGAGCTTGACCCGGAGGTCCGGGTAGCACTCCCGCAGCCGCCGGAGCTTGCGGTTCTTCTTCCGGACGAGCTTCTGGCGAAGGGTCGTCAGCTCGACGTAGACGTCGAGGTCGGGCAGGTAGAAGTCGGGGGCGAAGCTCTCGAGCACCGCCCCGTCGAGCGACCAGCGGATCGGGTACGTATGGGGCTCGTACGCCCAGCGGACGGCATAGAAGTCGAGGATGCGGGCGAATTCCGCCTCGCTCGCGTGGGCGAACCGGGGATCGCCCGGCCGGGGAAGCGCCGTCACCGGCCCGGCCCGGGGGTCGCGTTCCCGGCGTCGTGGTCGTCCGCGGTGCCGCCGCCGACGATCGACCGCAGGTCGCCACGGTAGGCGGCCAGGAAGCGGCGCATCGCCATGACGTCGTCGAGGTCGATCGGCGCGGTCCCGGCGGGCCGCGGCTCGGGTGCGGCGACGTCGAGGCTCGCCGAGCCGTCGGCACGCTCGGTCACCATCCCGAGGGTCGCCGCACCACAGTCGGGACACGGGAGCTCGACGAATGCGAGCGCGTCGCGCTCGGCGAGGACCCGGATCCGATCGACGGCGAGCCGGCCGCCACAGACGGTGCAGCCGGTCCCGGCCAGCAGGGCGCGCAGTCGATCGTGGCGATCCATTCCCGTCCAGTCTACCGGGCGGTCGGTCGACGCGCCATGACCGGTCCCCCGGTCGCGTGGATACCCCATGGGAGTATCATGTCGCCATGGACACCACGACGGGCCGCGGCTCGACGCCGGGCCGAGCCGCGGCCGGGCGGGCGGCCCCGGCCGCGATGCACGAGCACGGGACCTTCCGTCACAGCTACTCCAAGGACCGGGCGCAGCTCGCCCGCCGCCTCAGCCGGATCGAGGGACAGGTCCGCGGCATCGCCCGGATGATCGAGCGCGAGGAGTATTGCGTCGACATCCTCCAGCAGACCGCCGCCCTCCGGGCGGCCGTCGACGCCGTCGCGCTCCTCGTCCTCGAGGACCACGTTCAGGGCTGCGTCCGGACGGCCGCCGAGCGTGGCGAGGTCGACGCCTACGTCGACGAGGTCATGGACGTCGTCCGCCGGACGATGGGCCGGCCGGTCCGTCCGGCGCGCGGCGGCTGATCGGCCGCGCACCCGCCGGCCGCTCGATCGCGACCCGCTCGTCCACAGTGCCGGTCGCCCGTGCGTGGGCCCCGGCACGGTTATCCACGAACGTACGGCGGCGGCGCGGGTTGGTGGATAACCCCGTTGACGCGACCAGCCGGCGCTCGTAGCGTCCGCCATCCGCACCGTGGTGGATCGGGGCACGTCGCTCACGAGGGGTCCGGGGAGACCCGGCCGCGAAACCGACCGAGGGGCGCCAGACCGACGGCACGCCACCGCTGCGAACCGAACGACGCCGGGAGCGGCGCGCGAGGCGATCGAGCCGACCCGAGGAGGGACGACCGACGGACCGACGCGAGCCGCTCCCGACGCTTGTCGGGGCCACCGCCCCCCTGCCCGACGAGACCGCGACGGCGCTCGCCGGGGTCGTCGCCGCCGTCGGGCTCGATCCGGCCGGTCCCGAGCGGGCGGCCATCGAGGGCCACCTTCGGCTCCTGCTCGCCTGGACCGGAGCGGTCAACCTGACCGCCATCCGCGATCCGTCGGCGGCCGTCCGGCTCCACGTCGCGGACTCGCTCGCCGCGCTGCCGCTCCTCCGCGCCCGCGGCGCGACTCGCCTCCTCGATCTCGGCTCCGGCGGCGGCTACCCCGGCCTGCCGCTCGCGATCGCCCTGCCGGCGGCGGCGCTCCTCGTCGACTCGGTCGGGAAGAAGACCCGCTTCCTCGGCACGGCGGTCGCCGCCATCGGCATGGCCGGCGGGGTGACGGTCGCGACCGCGCGGGCGGAGACGCTCGCGGCCGACGCGGCCCACCGGGAGCGGTGGCCGGTGGTGACGGTCCGGGCGGTCGCCCGGCTCGACGAGCTCGTCGAGCTCGCCTTCCCGCTGCTCGCGGTCGGCGGGGTCCTCGTCGCCTGGAAGCGGGGTGACCTCTCTGGGGAGCTCGCGGCAGCCCGACGCGCCGCGGACGCCCTCGGCGGCGGGGCGATCGCGACCGAGCGGGTGGCGGTGGCAGGCCTCGATGATCACCGGCTCGTCCTCGTCGAGAAGTGCGGCCCCACCCTGCCCGGCTGGCCGCGCGACCCCGCCCTGCGCGCGCGACACCCCTGGTGACCGCTGCGACTGCTACCCTCGGGGTTCGATGCGGATCGCCGTCCTGTCCGACATCCACGCGAACCTCGTCGCCCTCGAAACGGTCCTCGCGGCCGTCGGACCGGTCGACAGGGTCTGGCACCTCGGTGACGTCGTCGGCTATGGCCCCGAGCCCGACGCGGTCGTCGAGCGCCTTGCCGAGCTCGACGCGATCGGCGTCCGCGGCAACCACGACCTCGCGGCGACGACCGGCGACGGGCTCGAGTGGTTCAACCCCGAGGCGCGGGCCGCGATCGAGTGGACCGCTGCGCGGATCAGCGACGCGACCCGCCGATGGCTGGCCGACCAGCCCGAGACGCGGGTCGAGATGGGCTTCGTCCTCGTCCACGGCAGCCTGCGCGACCCGACCTGGGAGTACCTCGTCGACGCGGACGACGCCGGTCCGAGCCTGGCCCGCCTGGCCGACCATGGCGTGGAGCGCGGGCTGTTCGGGCACACCCACCTCCCGACGACGTTCCAGCTCGTCGACGACGGCCGGATCCGGACGACGCGGCCCGGCGCGGGGGTCGAGCTCGCCCTCGACGGTCGGCCGGTCCTGGCGAACCCGGGCAGCGTCGGCCAGCCGCGCGACGGCGACCCGGCGGCGGGCGCGATGATCCTCGACCTCGAGGCCGACACCGCCACCTGGCAGCGCGTCCCGTACGACGTCGGCTCGGTCCAGGCTTCGATCCGGGCTGCCGGCCTCCCCGAGCGGCTCGCCGCCCGTCTCGCCTGGGGCCGCTGACGATGACCGTCGGCGGCCGCCGGCCGATCCAGGGTCGCAAGCTCGCCGATCGGCGGGTCCGCGTCGAGCGGCCCCAGTCGGCCTACTTCCGATGGTCGGGTCCCGGCCAGCTGACCGCTCGCGAGGCGGCGAGCGCGCCGAAGACCCCGATCGGCCGCGCCTGGGCCCGGGCGAAGCGGGTCCTCGTCGGCCGGCCCCTGGCCAACGAGGAGGAGATCACCGAGCGCGTCCCGAAGGTCAAGGCGCTCGCGATCTTCAGCTCGGACGCGATCAGCTCGTCGACCTACGCGTCCGAGGAGATCCTGCTCGTCCTCGTCGTGGCGGGGACGGCCGGCATCGTCTTCTCGGTCCCGATCGCGATCGCCATCGCCGGCCTGCTCCTCATCGTCTCGACGTCGTATCGCCAGATCGGCGAGGCCTACCCGAGCGGCGGCGGCGCCTATGCGGTCGCGAAGGCGAACATCAACCAGCCGGCGGCGCTCCTGGCTGCCGCGGCGCTGCTCTTCGACTACATGATGACCGTGGCGGTCTCGATCGCCGCCGGGGTCGCCGCCATCACCTCGGTCTTCCAGGAGCTGCTCCCGCTCCGCGTCGAGCTGTGCCTCATCGCGATCACCCTGCTGACGCTCGCGAACCTCCGCGGCCTCCGGGAGTCGGGCAACATCTTCGCGATCCCCACCTACGCCTTCGTCGGCGGCGCGCTGACGCTCATCGCACTGGGCGTCATGGCGATCATGACCGGCGATCCGGCGGCGTCGTTCCCCGAGCCGACCATCGAGCCGCCGATCGGCGGGTTCGAGGCGGTGACCGCGCTGCTGCTCGTCCGCGCGTTCGCCTTCGGCTCGGTCGCCCTGACCGGCACCGAGGCGATCTCGAACGGGGTGCCCGCCTTCAAGCCACCCGAGGCGAAGAACGCGGCGACGACGTTGACGGTCATGGCGATCCTCCTCGGGGTCATCTTCGTCGGCATCAGCCTGCTCGCCGCCGCGTACGGTCTCGTGCCGGTCGAGACGGAGACGCTCATCAGCCAGGTCGGTCGGTCGGTCTTCGGCGAGACGCCGGTCTACTACCTCTTCCAGGCGGCGACCGCGCTCATCCTCCTGCTGGCGGCGAACACCGGCTACAACGGCGCCCCGCGGCTGGCCCAGATCCTCGCCGTCGACGGCTTCCTGCCACGCCAGTTCGCGTTCCGGGGCGACCGGCTCGCCTTCTCGTACGGGATCGTCATCCTGTCGGCGGTCTCGGCCTTCTTCGTCGTCATCTTCGACGGCTCGGTGACGGCGCTGATCCCGCTCTACTCCGTCGGGATCTTCCTGTCGTTCACGCTCTCGCAGGCCGGGATGGTCCGCCACTGGCTCGGCGAGCGGGTCGGCGGCTGGCGCTGGAAGCTCGGCGTGAACGCCCTCGGCTCGGCGATCACCTTCGTCTGCTTCATCTTCATCGTCGCCTCGAAGTTCGGCGGCGGCGCCTGGATCGTCATGATCGTCGTGCCGATCATCACGGTCGGCATGATCCTCATCCGGCGGGAGTACCGCGAGGCGGCCGACGAGCTGCGGGTCCGCGACGACATCGTGATCCCGGGCCCGCAGCGAGAGCAGCGGGTCGTCATCCCGGTCTCGGGGATCGATCGGGCGCTCGTCCAGGCGATCAACTTCGGGCGGACGATCTCGCGCGACGTGCGGGCGATCCACGTGACCGAGGACCCGCTGGACGCGGACCGCTTCCGCGAGCGCTGGGAGCGGCAGTTCCCGGACGTGCCGCTGACCGTCGTCGAGTCGCCGTACCGGGCGCTGGTCGGACCGGTCGTCGCCTACCTCGACGTGCTCGACCAGGCCTGGCCGCCGGACAAGGAGGCCCCGACGACGATCGTCGTCGTGCCCGAGTACGTCGCCCGCTACTGGTGGGAGCGGATGCTCTTCAACCAGTCGGCGCGGCGCCTCAAGGCCGCCCTCGTCGGCCGTGAGCACACGGTCATCGCCGACGTCCCGTACCGCCGGGAGCACTGACCCGGCCCGACGGGCGGCGGTGGTATCGTGACCGGCGCGGCGCGCCCGGTCGGACACCGAGTCCGGAGCCCGGCCCGCCCGGCAGCGAACAGGACGCCCATACCGTGTCCGACCATCGCCCGCCCCCGTTCCGGCGGGCCGTGCTCGCCCTCGGCGGCGGGCCGAGCGACCAGCGGATCGTCCGCCTGACCGCTGAACTGGCCAAGGCGCACCATGCCGAGGTCGTCGCCGTCCACGTCGTCGAGATCGACTGGACGCTGCCCCTCGACGCCGACATCGCCGGCCGGAGCGAGGCCGCCCAGCGGGCGCTCGACATGGCCGAGATCGCCGCCGAGGCGGTCGGCGTGAAGATGGAATCGGTCCTCCTCCAGGCTCGCGACGTCGGGGCGGCCATCGTCGACGAGACGGCCGAGCGCGGCGCCGATCTGCTCGTCCTCGGCCTGGCCTACCGGCGCCGCTTCGGCGGCGACTTCGCGATCGGCCGGACCATCCCCTATGTCCTGAAGAACGCCCCGTGCACCGTCTGGGTCGTGCGGGAGCCGATCCCCGAGGAGGGAGCGTGAGAGCTGTCATCGTCGGCTGCGGACGCGTCGGCGCGTCGCTGGCCGAGTCGCTCGACGCCGGCGGCCACGAGGTCGTCGTGCTCGACATCCGGACGAGCGCCTTCGATCGCCTCCCGCCGACATTCGGCGGCCAGGCGATCCGCGGCGACGGCACCGACGAGGACGTCCTGCGGCGGGTCGGCGCGGAGGGCGCGGACATCTTCCTCGCCCTCACCGAGGGCGACAACCGGAACGTCATGGCCGCCCAGCTCGCCGGCGATGTCCTCGGCGCGACGACCGTCATCGCCAAGGTCAACGACCCGGTCCGGGCCGACGCCTACGCGTCGCTCGGCATCGCGACGCTGTGCCGGACGAACCTGATGACCGACGCCATCCAGCGCTACCTCGGGCAGACGGTCCCGGACCGGCCGGGGATCCTCGAGCCGACCGGGCAGCACCCCGGCGGCGAGCACCACGGCGCCGCAGCCGACGCGGCCGGGGAGGGCTGACCGATGTTCGTGCTCGTGGTCGGGGGCGGCAAGGTCGGCTACTACCTGACGAAGGAGCTCATCGAGGCCGGCCACGAGGTCGCCCTCATGGAGAAGGACCGGGCCAGGGCCGACCAGATCACCGACGAGATCGGGTCGGTCGTCATCCCGCACGACGGCTGCGAGGGCTCGTACCTCGAGGAGGCCGGCGCGAACCGCGCTGACGTCGTCGCGGCCGTGACCGGTGACGACGAGGACAACCTCGTGATCTGCCAGATGGCGAAGCACCACTTCGACGTCCCGCGGACGATCGCCCGGGTGAACAATCCCAAGAACGAGGTCCTCTTCCGACACCTCGGCGTCGACGAGATCGTCAGCCCGACCCGGATGATCCTCGGGTCGGTCGAGCAGGACATCCCGGTCCCCGAGCTCCTCCACCTCGCCGCGCTGGCCGGCGGGGAGCTCGAGATCGTCGAGGCCCAGCTCCAGGAGGGGTCGCCGGCGATCGGCCGGACGATCCGGGCCATCGTCGTCCCGGACGGCTGCGCGCTCGTCGCGGTCGTCCGCGACGGCGAGGTCGTGCCAGCCCGGCCGGACCTCGAGCTCGCCGCGGGCGACAAGGTCCTCGCAATCGGCCGGACGGCGTCCGAGGACGCCCTCCACGACCTCCTCATCGGCGAGCTGTACGGCAGCGACGAGGGCGGCACGGGCGGCTGAGGGCCCGGCTCGCGGCCGCGGACCGACCGTTCGGCGAGCCGACATCGTGGCAGTCCGTAAGTAGGACTCTTGACAACGGTATTGTCAAGGTTCTAGGATGCGGATGCGTCCGGTACCGGACCGGGCGGCGTCCGGCGATGGGGCCGGACGGATCGACCACCGCAACGCACGTGGAGGTGCCGCGACATGACGATCGTGCGCCGTCCGTCGCCCTTCGGCGAGCTCCTGACTCTCCGCCAGGCGATGGACCGCCTGTTCGACGATCTCCCCACCCGCAGCGGGTTCTCGACCCTCTGGTCCGAGACCGGGACGCTCGCCCTCGACATCGCCTCGACGCCCGAGGCACTCGTGATCGAGGCAGCCATGCCCGGCGTCGCGCCCGAGGACGTCGAGATCACCGTCGAGGGCGGCAGCCTGACGATCAGCGGCCAGTACCGCCGCGAGCGGAGCGAGGGCGAGGGCGACTACCTCCTCCGCGAGCTCCGTCACGGATCGTTCAGCCGCGTCGTCGCCCTGCCCGACGGCCTCGAGCCCGACCGCGCCACCGCGACGTTCGAGCACGGCATGCTCGAGCTCCGGGTCCCCAAGGCCGAGGCGACCAAGCCGCGCCAGATCCGGATCACTCCCTCGGTGACGACCGACGCCGCCGCCGAGTTGACCGGCGGGCCGGCCGACACGACGCCGACCACGACCGAGCCTGCCTGAACCGATGGCGTTCCGCCGGTACGATCGCGACCCCACCCGGCCGGTCTACGTGATCAGCGTCGCCGCCGGGATGGTCCGCGTCCATCCGCGCACCCTGCGGATCTACGAGGATGAGGGCCTGGTCGCGCCGGCGCGAACGCCGACGAACATCCGTCTCTACAGCGAGAACGACATCCGCCGGGTCCTCTGGATCCGGCACCTGACCCGGGACCGAGGGGTGAACCTCGCCGGCGTCCGGCTCCTGTTCGAGCTGGAAGAGCGGCTTGGCAAGCGCATCCTCGAGGCGCTCTACGACGAAGGGAGAGGGGGGCTCGACGACGAGGCCGAGCCCGCCGCTCCGGCCGCCGAGCCGACCGCCGACGTGGCCACCGGATCGCCGATCGGCGATCCGAGCCGTCCCTAGCACCACCACCCGGTCCCGGGCGATCGCCCGGGGTCACGAAGCCGGCCGAGGAGGCCGGCCCGACAGGAGACCCGAATGGCCCGACGATCGTCCACCCAGGACGCGTCCAGGAAGCCGGAGCCCGCGACGCGAGCACTGCCGCTCGTGGCCCTCCGCGAGACCGTCATCTTCCCGGAGATGATCGTGCCGCTCCAGGTCGGCCGCGACAAGAGCGTCAAGGCGCTCAACGCCGCGGTCGCCGACGGCGGCCCGATCGCCCTGGTGACCCAGCGCCGGGCCGAGCAGGAGGACATCGAGGACGCCGGCGAGCTGTACACCGTCGGCACGCTCGCCAAGATCGCCCAGGTCGTCCAGCTCCAGGACGGGACGGTCCGGGCGATCGTCCAGGGCCAGACCCGCCTGAAGGTCCACGGCCTCGCCAGCACGAGCCCGCACCTCGTCGCGATCGTCGAGGAGCTCGGCGAGCCGACGGCCACCGGGGTCGAAGTCCAGGCGCTCATGCGGACCGTCCAGGGCCAGATCGAGTCGTACGTCGCCAACGGCGCTCCGGTCCCGCCCGAGGCCGCCGTCGCCGCCCGCAACATCACCGAGCCCGGGCTCCTCGCCGACATGGTCGCCTACAGCCCCGACATGTCGACCGAGCAGCGCCAGGAGCTCCTCGAGACGATCGACGTCGTCGAGCGCCTCCGGCTCGTCAACGAGTTCCTCGCCCGCCAGATCGAGATCCTCGAGCTCAAGGGGAAGATCCAGAACGAGGTCAAGTCCGAGATGGACAAGACCCAGCGGGAGTACATCCTCCGCGAGCAGCTCAAGGCGATCCAGCGCGAGCTCGGCGAGGACGACCCGCAGCAGGCCGAGATCAACGAGCTCCGCGAGAAGGTCGAAGCCTCCGGGATGCCGGACGAGGTCAAGGCCCGGGCGATCAAGGAGATCGACCGGATGAGCCGGATCCCGTCGGCCTCGCCCGAGGTCGGCGTCATCCGGACCTACGTCGACTGGCTCGTCGGGCTGCCGTGGGGCGTCTCGACCGAGGACCAGCTCGACATCAAGCGCGCCGCCGAGATCCTCGACGAGGATCACTACGGCCTCGAGAAGGTCAAGGAGCGGATCCTCGAGTACCTCGCGGTCCGGTCGCTGGCCGACACGATCCGCAGCCCCATCCTCGCCCTGATCGGCCCGCCCGGCGTCGGCAAGACCTCGCTCGGCAAGAGCGTCGCCCGGGCGATGGGCCGCAAGTTCGTCCGGATGAGCCTTGGCGGCATCCATGACGAGGCGGAGATCCGCGGCCACCGCCGGACCTACATCGGCGCCCTCCCCGGCCGGATCATCCAGAACGTCAAGACGGCCGGCACGAACAACCCGGTCTTCATGCTCGACGAGATCGACAAGATCGGGATGGACTTCCGGGGCGACCCGAGCTCGGCCCTCCTCGAGGTCCTCGACCCCGAGCAGAACAACACTTTCCAGGACAACTACCTCGAGGTTCCGTTCGACCTCAGCCGGGTCCTGTTCATCGCGACCGGCAACCTCATGGACCCGATCCCGGCCCCGCTGCGCGACCGGATGGAGATCATCCAGCTGCCCGGCTACACCCAGCAGGAGAAGATCGAGATCGGCCGCCGCTTCCTCGTGCCGAAGCAGATGGAGCACCACGGGCTCAAGCCGAAGCACGTCGAGATCACCGACGAGGCGATGGTCGAGCTCGTCCAGGCCTACACCAAGGAGGCCGGCGTCCGGAACCTCGAGCGCGAGCTCGCGAACATCATGCGCAAGGTCGCCCGGTCGGTCGCCGAGGGGCGGAAGCGGAAGACGGTCGTCGACCGCAGGAAGCTCGTCGAGTTCCTCGGGCCCCCGCGCTGGGAATACGGCGAGCTCGAGCCGGAGGACCAGACCGGGGCCGCGACCGGGCTCGTCGTGACCGAGGTCGGCGGCGACATCGTCGCCGTCGAGGTCACCCGGATGGAGGGCAAGGAGGACTTCATCCTCACCGGCCAGCTCGGCGAGGTCATGCGCGAGTCCGCCCGGGCCGGCCTCTCCTGGATCCGGGCCCATGCCGCAGACCTCGGCATCGAGCGCGAGGTGTTCGAGAAGAACACCCTCCACATCCACGTCCCCGCCGGGGCGATCCCGAAGGACGGCCCGTCGGCCGGGATCACGATGGTCACGGCCATGGTCAGCGCGCTGACCGGCATCCCGGTCCGCAAGGACGTGGCGATGACCGGCGAGATCACCCTCCGCGGCCGGGTCCTGCCGATCGGCGGCCTCAAGAGCAAGATCCTCGCCGCCCACCTGTCGGGCGCCCGGATGGTGATCCTGCCGCGGAAGAACGAGAAGGACCTCCGGGAGATCCCCGAGGAGATCCGAAGGCACATGAAGCTCGTCCTCGTCGACTCGATGGACCAGGTCCTCGAGGCGGCCCTCCGGCGCAAGCCGGGGCCGCTGTCGGCGGCCCGGCGGTCGTCGGGCGGCGACGAGCCGGCCGGTCGGGGACCGACCGGCCGCCGTTCCGGGTTCCCGGACGACCGGCCCGCCGTGGTCGTCGCGCCGGCCCGGGCGAGCGGCCGCGTCGGCTGACCGGGCGCGTGCAGGTGGCGGGCGCCCGCGCCCGGAGGACCTGAGCGATGGAGTACCGGGACTACTACCAGACCCTCGGCGTGCCGCGGACCGCGAGCCAGGCCGAGATCAAGAAGGCGTACCGCAAGCTCGCCCGTCAGCACCATCCGGATCGCAACCCGAACGATGCGGCGGCCGAGCGCCGCTTCAAGGACATCAACGAGGCGAACGAGGTCCTCTCCGACCCGGCGAAGCGGCAGCGATACGACCTGCTCGGGGCGAACTGGGATCGCGTCCAGCAGGCGGGCGCCGGAGCCGCCGGCGGCCCGTTCGCCGGCGGCGGCCCCGGGGTGCGCTACGAGTTCCGCACCAGCGGCGACGCCGAGGGGTTCAGCGACTTCTTCAACGCCTTCTTCAGCGGCGCCGCGGGCGGCTTCGAGGCGGCGGGCGGCTCCGGGCGGCGGGGCCGGGGGGCCTCGTTCGACGACATCCTCGCTGGCCTCGGCCTGTCGGGCGCCGGTGCGGGCCCGGCCGGGGCGGCCGGGGCAAGCGGTCGAGGGCGGGCCGGGAGCGGCGCGACGGACGGCCGGAGCGGTCGCGCGCCGGGCGGCCATGGGCCGGTCGGTCGCGGGGCGCCGGCCGTCGAGGCGGAGGCAGAGCTGACGCTCGAGGAGGCCTTCCACGGCACGACCCGCCTCGTCGATCTCGACGGCCGGCGGCTGGAGGTGACGATCCCGCGCGGCGTGGCCACCGGGTCCCGCGTCCGGCTCGCCGGACAGGGCGGCGACGGCCGCGATCTCGTCGTCGTCGTCCGGGTCCGGCCCCACCCCGTCTTCACCCGCCACGGCGCCGACCTCGAGCGCGAGGTCCCGGTCACCCTCCGCGAGGCGCTCCTCGGCGCGGAGGTGCCGGTCGGGACCCTCAAGGGCCGGGTCCTCCTGACGATCCCGCCGGGGACCCAGGCCGGGCGACGCTTCCGCCTCGCCGGCCAGGGGATGCCCCACCTCCGCGGCGACGCCGTCGGAGACCTCTTCGTCCGGACCCGCGTCGTCCTGCCCACGGCGCTGTCCGACGAGGCGTCCGCCGCCGCCCGCCGATTCCTCGACCTCGTCGACCAACCAGACCCGCGCCGGACGGCCTGACCGTCCGCGCCAGCACGGGGAACCCATGCAGCTCGACCGCTTCACCCAGAAGGCCCAGGAGGCCGTCCTCGCCGCCCAGCGGCTCGCCGAATCCCTCGAGAGCCCGGTGCTCGACGCCGAGCACCTCCTCTCGGCGCTCCTCGCGCCCGACGACGGGGTCCCCGCCGAGACGCTCCGGCGGATCGGGGTCGACCTGCCCGCCGTCCGCGGCGAGATCGCCGCGGCGCTCGCCCGGCGCGCCCGGATCTCGGGCGGCTCGCTCACCCTCGACGCGCGAGCCCGGCGTGTCGTCGAGCACGCCCAGGCGGAGGCCCGCCGGCTCGGCGACGACTACACCTCGACCGAGCACCTTCTCCTCGGCGTCGCCGAGGTCGGCGGCGAG
Source organism: uncultured Anaerolineaceae bacterium (assembly GCA_964483405.1). Classification (GTDB taxonomy): domain Bacteria; phylum Chloroflexota; class Limnocylindria; order Limnocylindrales; family CSP1-4; genus CAZABC01. Next base: position 19,205 of record CAZABC010000020.1, on the reverse strand, counting down.
GGCCAGGCGATCCTCGAGCGGGCGGGCGCCGGTCGCGAGGCCATCCTCGGGGCGCTCGCCTCGGTCCGCGGCGGCCAGCGGGTGACGGGCCCGAACCCCGAGGACACCTACCAGGCGCTCGAGAAGTACGGGCGCGACCTGACCGCCGACGCTCGGGCAGGCAAGCTCGATCCCGTCGTCGGCCGCGACGAGGAGATCCGGCGGGTCATCCAGGTCCTCTCGCGGCGGACGAAGAACAACCCGGTCCTCATCGGCGAGCCCGGCGTCGGCAAGACCGCGATCGTCGAGGGCCTCGCCCAGCGGATCGTCCGGGGCGACGTCCCGGAGACGCTGAAGGACAAGCGCGTCGTCTCGCTCGACCTCGGCTCGATCATCGCCGGGGCGAAGTTCCGGGGCGAGTTCGAGGAGCGGCTCAAGGCCGTCCTCAAGGAGATCCACGACGCCGAGGGCCGGATCGTCCTGTTCATCGACGAGCTGCACACCGTCGTCGGTGCCGGCGCGGCCGAGGGGGCGATGGACGCCTCGAACCTCCTCAAGCCGATGCTCGCCCGGGGCGAGCTCCACACGATCGGGGCGACGACCCTCGACGAGTACCGCAAGCACATCGAGAAGGACGCCGCGCTCGAGCGCCGCTTCCAGCCGGTCCTCGTCGACCAGCCGACGGTCGAGGACACGATCTCGATCCTGCGCGGCCTCCGCGAGCGCTACGAGGTCCACCACGGCGTCCGGATCACCGACTCGGCGCTCGTCGCCGCGGCGACCCTCTCGAACCGCTACATCACCGAGCGCTTCCTGCCCGACAAGGCGATCGACCTCGTCGACGAGGCCGCCAGCCGCCTCCGGATGGAGATCGACTCGATGCCGGTCGAGCTCGACGAGCTCGAGCGGCGGCGGATCCAGCTCGAGATCGAGCGCGAGGCACTCCGCAAGGAGTCCGACGACGCCTCGAAAGCCCGGCTCGAGGCGCTCGAGCGCGAGCTCGCCGAGCTGTCCGAGTCGGCCGGGGCGATGAAGCAGCGCTGGGAGGCCGAGAAGGCCGCCATCGCGGCCATCCGGGCCACGAAGTCCGAGCTCGAGGGGCTCCAGGTCCGGATCGAGCAGGCCGAGCGCGAGACCGACTACGGCACGGCCGCTCAGCTGAAGTACGGGTCCCTCCCCGAGCTGCAGGCGCGGCTGGCCGAGCAGGAGACGGCCCTCGCGGCGCTCCAGGGTCCGGGCCGGTTGCTCAAGGAGGAGGTCGACGCGGACGACGTCGCCAAGATCGTCTCGTCCTGGACCGGGGTGCCCGTCACGAAGCTCCTCGAGGGCGAGACGGCGAAGCTCGTCCACATGGAGGAGCGGCTCCACGCCCGGGTCGTCGGGCAGGACGAGGCGATCCAGGCCGTCTCCGACGCGGTCCGCCGCGCCAGGGCCGGGCTGAAGGACCCGCGCCGGCCGATCGGCTCGTTCCTCTTCCTCGGCCCGACCGGCGTCGGCAAGACCGAGCTCGCCCGGGCCCTCGCCGAGTTCCTCTTCGACGACGAGGCGGCGATGGTCCGGATCGACATGAGCGAGTACATGGAGAAGTTCTCGGTGTCCCGGCTGGTCGGCGCGCCGCCCGGCTACGTCGGCTACGAGGAGGGCGGTCAGCTGACCGAGGCGGTCCGACGCCGGCCGTACCAGGTCGTCCTCCTCGACGAGATCGAGAAGGCCCACCCCGACGTCTTCAACGTCCTGCTGCAGGTCCTCGACGACGGCCGGCTGACCGACGGGCAGGGCCGGACCGTCGACTTCCGGAACACCGTCGTCATCATGACGAGCAACGTCGGCAGCCAGTTCGTGGCCGGCTTCGCCCCGCGCGGCGACGCGGCCGAGGACGCCGCGGCGTACGAGGCGATGAAGCGCCAGATCACCGAGGCGCTCCGGGTCCAGTTCCGGCCGGAGTTCCTCAATCGGATCGACGAGGTCATCGTCTTCCACGGCCTCGGCGAGGCCGACCTCGCGGCGATCGTCGACCTGCTCCTGGCCGACCTCGGGCGGCGGCTCGCCGACCAGGACCTCGACCTCGAGCTCACCCCGGCGGCGAAGTCGCTCATCCTCCGCGAGGGCACCGACCCGGCGTACGGGGCCCGGCCGCTCAAGCGGACGATCCAGCGGCTCGTCGAGAACCCGTTCGCCCGGGCCCTCGTCGCCGGCGAGTTCAAGCCGGGCGATCGGGTCGTCGCCGACGCCGACGCGATCGGCGGCACGCTCCTCTTCCGGACGGCCACGGCGACCGTCGTCGCCGACGCCGCGCGCCGTGACGCCCGGTCGGCCGGGGCGGGGCGGGGGCGCGAGGCCGCGCCGGCCGGCCGGCGGTCGAGCGGCCTGTGGGTCCCGGGCGGCGAACCGTCCGACGATGGGGGCGAGCTCGTCAACTGACCGGCGGCCGACCCTGCGCGCCGACGCGCCCGAGGGCCGTTCGGGGTAGCCTCAGCGCATGCGGTTCGACGACGTCATCGCGCGGCTCGGGCAGCCGTTCCCCGCGGCCCTGCCCGACCCCCCGCACGAGCTGACGCCGGTCCTCACCGCGACCGGTGCGCGGCGGCCGGGGTTCGAGGACCCGGCGGTCACGCGCGACGCGGCCGTCCTCGTCCTCATCGTGCCCGATCACGATCACCACGCGGTCGTCGTCCTGACCGAGCGGGCGGACCGCGGCGGCCACCACAGCGGCGAGGTCTCGCTGCCGGGTGGCTCGGTGGAGCCGGGCGATGGCGGACCCGAGCGGGCGGCGCTCCGCGAGGCGGCCGAGGAGATCGGCTTCGACCCGGCCCGCGGCTCGGTCCACGTGCTCGGTCGGCTCGAGACGTTCACCATCCCGGTGAGCGGGTTCCGGGTGACGCCGATCGTCGCCGCGAGCCGCCATCGGCCGCCCTGGGCGCCCGCCCCGGCCGAGGTCGTCCGGGTCATCGAGGCCCCGCTCGAGGCGTTCCTGCCGGGCTCGCCGATCGTGACCGTCCACGACGACGTCCGCGGCGTGCCGATCCGCTACGGGGCGTACCCGATCGACGACCTGCTCGTCTGGGGCGCCACCGCCCGGATCCTCGGCCAGCTCGGCGCGCTCGTCGCCAGCCGGGCCTGACCGGACGCCGGCCCGTCGCGGGCCGTCAGCGCGGCTCGCCCTCGGCCGGGTCGTAGCGGGGAGATCCCCGGGCGGGATCCTCGCGGAGCGCGCCGTCGCCGCGCTCGACGTCCCCGGCCGGGCGCCCGTTCGCGCCCGTCGCGAGCAGCCGGATCGCGCGACCATCGAGGAGGAGCGTGGTGTCTCCACCGGCGACGAGCTCGACGAGGATCGCCCGCATCTCGCCGTGCTCGGTCCACGCCGCGTGGTCGACGTCGGCGGGCCAGGCGACCGCCTCGCCCGCCGCGACGAGGGTCCGCTCGCCACCGACCTGGACCCAGCCGCCGCCCTCGATGACGACGAACCAGGCGGCGTGCGCGTCGGCGTGCGGCACGAGCCGGCCCCCGCGACCGAAGGCGAGCTCCGTGATGACGCCCGTCTCGTCGGCGTGGATCACGGCGGCGGTCACGCCGGTCGTGCCGTCGGGCCCGTGCGCCCGGCGATGCCCGACCCCGAAGCGGCGGATCTCGATCGGCATCGGCGGCCCCCGACCATGCCGCCGGACCGCGTCCGGCGGCCCTGTCTCAGCGCCGGCGGCGGCGCTTGCTCGCCTTCGGGCGGATGGTGCTCTCGGGCTTGCCGTAGAGCCGCCGGTCGTAGTAGCGCTGCTTGGCGAGCTGGCGCTCGTAGGCCGCGAGGTCCGGCGGGAACCGGATGAAGCGGATCCAGACGAGCGTGGCGAGACCGGTGCCGAGGATGGCGAGGACGAGGAAGAACTCGAACACGAAGACGCTCGCGACGAGGACCATCCCGAAGAAGATGATCCCGGTCCACAGGAGCCACCCGTACAGCTCGAGGTACGGCGGATGGTGGCGAAGCTGCCGGGTCCGGACGGCGTAGAGCACGACGAGGACCACCAGCAGGACGACCGCGGCGATCCAGATCAGGTTGAAGATGTCGTGGAAGTTCTGCCGGTTGAAGGCGAGGAACAGGTACTCCCAGGGCGGCAGCGTCACGGCGGACGATCCTTCTGCGACTTCCGGTCGGTCCCGGCATGGGCCCGGCTCGGGAGTATGCCATGCCGCGGCGGTATACTCGGGCGCCGGATGCGCGACGGCGGACCAGGCCGCCCGCGCGTCGCCCCAGGGGTCCCGGAGGGAGGTCGTCGGTGCGAGCGCTCCTGTCGGTCGCGAACCGCGCCGGCGTCGCCGACTTCGCCCGGGCGCTCCTCGACCTCGGCGTCGAGCTGTACGCCACCGACGGCACCCGCGACCACCTCTCGGGCGAGGGCATCGAGGTCGGGACCGTCGCCGACCTGACCGACACCCCGACCCTCGTCGGCGGCCAGGTCAAGACGTTCCACCCGGCGATCTACGCCGGGATCCTGGCCCGTCGCGACCGCCCCGAGCAGCTCGCCGAGCTGGCCGGGCACGGCATCGGCCTCATCGATCTCGTCGTCGTCAACGTTGCGCCGTTCGCGCCGCAGGTGGGGGCCCGCCTGGTCGGGATCGATGAGGCGATCGAGATGATCGACGTCGGTGGCGCGGCGCTCCTCTCGGCGGCCGCCCGGAACGCCGCGGGCGTCGTCGCCGTCGCCGACCCGGCCCACTACGAGCCGGTCCTCGAGGAGCTCCGCGAGCACGGCCAGGTCACGGCCGAGACCCGGGCCCGGCTCGCCGCCGGCGCCTTCGGCATCGTCGCCGCCTACCACGCCGAGATCGCCGCCTACCTCAACCAGATCTCCGGCGCCGTCTTCCCGGAGCGCCTCGCGCTCGTCCTCCAGAAGGTCGAGGACCTCCGGTCGGGCGAGAATCCCCACCAGCGGGCGGCGATGTACCGCGAGACGACCCACCGGAGCGGCGCCCTCGTCGACGCCGCGCAGCTGGCCGGGCCGGCGCCGTCGTTCAACGACCTGCTCGACCTCGACGTCGCCTACCGCATCGCCCGCGACTTCACCGCCCCGACGGTCGCGATCGTCAAGCACACCGACCCGGTCGGCATCGGGTCGGCCGACGACCCGGTCGAGGCCTACCGGCACGCGCTCGAGACCGACCCCGTCGCGGCCTTCGGCGGCGTCGTCGGGATGAACCGGCCGGTCGACCTGGCGCTCGCCCGGGAGATCCTCGCCAACAGCTACGAGGCCGTCGTCGCGCCCGCGGTCGCCGACGACGCGCTGACCCTCCTGCGCGAGCGGGCGAGCCTCGAGGTCCTCGTCGTCCCGCCCGACCCGCCCGACGGGATGCGCGACTACGGCATCGCGAACCTCGACTTCAAGCGGATCGGCGGCGGCCTCCTCGTCGAGCAGCACGACGCGCTGGCCCTCGACAAGGGCCACCTCCAGGTCGTCACCCAGCGCCGCCCGACGCTCGAGGAGCTGACCGACCTGCTGTTCGGCTGGCGGGCCGTCCGCCACGTCCGGAGCAACGCGATCGTCCTCGCCCGGGGCGGCGCGGCGGTCGGCATCGGCGCCGCGCAGGGCAGCCGCCAGACGGCGGTCGAGATCGCCCTGCGCAAGGCCGGCGACCGGGCCCGCCTCGCGGTCATGGCCAGCGACGCGTACTTCCCGTTCCCCGACGGGATCGCCCTCGCGGCGATGGCCGGGGTCACGGCGATCATCCAGCCGGGTGGCTCGATCCGCGACGAGATGGCGATCGAGGTCGCCGATCGGCACCACCTGGCGATGGTCTTCACGGGGCGCCGCCACTTCCGGCACTGACCGGGTCGACGCTCACGGGGCCGGTCCCCGTACGATGTGCGCGGCGGTCGACCGACGCCGACGCCGGGGAGGTCCAGCCGATGGAGCAACTGCTCGCGCTCGAGATGATCCGGGTGACGGAGGCCGCCGCGATCGCGTCGGCCCGGACGATGGGCCAGGGCGACCGCGACGGCGCCGACCGGGCCGCGACCGAAGCGATGCGCCTGGCGATGGACGAGGCCGACATCCGCGGCCGCATCGTCATCGGCGAGGGCGAGCGCGACGAGGCGCCGATGCTCTACATCGGCGAGGAGGTCGGCGCCCGCGGGGCCGACCTGCCGGCGGTCGACATCGCCGTCGATCCGCTCGAGGGGACGAACCTCGTCGCGACCGGCCAGGCGAACGCGATCACCGTCCTTGCCGCCTCGGAGCGGGGCGGGCTCCTCCATGCCCCCGACACGTACCTCGAGAAGCTCTGCGTCGGGCCGGTCGTCGCCGGCGCGGTCGACATCCGGCGGCCGCCGGCGGAGAACGTCCATCGGATCGCCGAGGCGCTCCGCCGGAAGGTCGGCGACATCACGATCGTCATCCTCGAGCGCCCACGCCACGACGCGCTCATCGCGGCCGTCAGGGCCGCCGGCGCCCGGATCAAGCTCATCTCCGACGGCGATCTCTCGGCGGCGATCAGCTGCGCGGTCCAGGGCACCGGCGTCCACGCGGTGATGGGGATCGGCGGCGCGCCCGAGGGGGTCCTGACGGCGGCCGCCCTGCGCTGTCTCGGCGGCGAGATCCAGGCCCGCTTCCGCTTCCGGAACGAGGAGGAGCGCGAGCGGGCCCGGCGGATGGGCGCCGCGGACGACGACCACGTCTACACGACCGACGAGCTCGCCTCCGGCGACCACCTCGTCTTCGCGGCGACCGGCGTGACCGATGGCGACCTCCTCAACGGTGTCCGGTTCTTCGGCGGCGGGGCCCGGACGCACTCGCTCGTGATGGCCTACCGGACGAAGCAGGTCCGGTTCGTCGACACCGTCCACATGCTCGACCGCGACAAGCCACCGGCCGTCCGGCTGTAGCAGGCCCAGGAGCCAGGGAGTCCCCCATGACGTCGATCGGCTACGCCGCGATGCTCGAGCAGTTCCACCCGACCGAGCTGCTCGATCGGTGCGAACAGGCCGAGGCCGCCGGCTTCTCGGCGGGCTTCATGGTCTCGGAGCACTTCCACCCCTGGACGCCGCAGCAGGGCCAGAGCGCCTTCGCCTGGAGCTTCATGGGCGCGCTCGGCCAGCGGACGTCGCTCCGGTTCGGCACGGCCGTGACGTGCCCCGGCTTCCGCTATCACCCGGCGGTCATCGCCCACGCCGCGGCGACCCTCGGGGCGATGTACCCCGATCGCTTCTGGCTCGGCCTCGGCGCCGGCGAGGCGCTCAACGAGCACGTCGTCGGCGGACCGTGGCCGGAGATCGGCGTCCGGAGCGCGATGCTGTTCGAGGCGGTCGAGGTCATCGAGAAGCTCTTCGGCGGGGGCGTCGTCCGCCATCGCGGCGAGTACTTCACCCTCGAGAGCGCCAGGCTGTACACCCGGCCCGAGCGGCCGGTGCCGATCTACGTCGCGACCGCGGGACCGGTCAACGCCAGGCGGACCGGCCGCCTCGCCGACGGGATGATCACCGTCGGCGCGGCCGACGAGAAGATCGGGATGCTCTGGGGCAAGTTCGACGAGGGCGCCCGCGAGGCCGGCAAGGACCCCGTCGGGATGCCGAAGCTCCTCCAGATCCACGTCAGCTGGGCGCGGACCGACGACGAGGCGGTCGAGGCCGCCGTCCGGGAGTGGCCGAACGGCGGGATGCCGTTCCCGAAGCAGGACATCAAGAACCCCGAGGACTTCGCGGCGATGGCGAAGCTCGTCCGGCCCGAGGACTTCGCGAACCGGGTCCTCATGACCGCCGACCTCGACGCCCACCGGGCCCACATCCAGCACTACGTCGACATGGGCTTCGACGAGATCCACCTCCACAACGTCGGCCGCAACCAGGCCGAGTTCATCGAGGCCTTCGGGGCCGAGGTGCTGCCGGCGCTCCGGCTCGGCTGAGGCGATGGAGGTCGAGGTCTTCATCACCCCCGGGCTCGGCGACGCGAGCTACGTCCTCGGCGCGGGCGGCGAGGCGGTCGTCGTCGACCCGCAGCGCGACGCCGATCGGTTCCTCGCCGCGGCCGACCGGCGCGGCTGGCGGATCGCCGCCGTGCTCGAGACGCACGTCCACAACGACTACCTGTCGGGCGCCCTCGAGATCCGGGCCCGGACCGGCGCGCGGATCGTCGCGCCGGGCCTGGGGGACTACGCGTTCGACCACCGGCCGGCCGGCGAGGGCGACAGCATCGCGGTCGGCGGGCTCCGCATCGTCGCCCGGGCGACGCCGGGCCACACCCCCGAGCACCTCAGCTGGGAGGTCCACGATGCCGATGCGACCGATCCGGCCACGCCGACGGCGATCCTCACCGGCGGGAGCCTCCTGGCGGGGTCCGTCGGCCGGACCGACCTCCTCGGCGCCGACCGGGTCGCCGAGCTGACCGCGGCCCAGTACCGGACGCTCCGCCGCCTGGCGACGCTGCCCGACGACGTCCGGATCCTGCCGACGCACGGCTCGGGCTCGTTCTGCGTCGCCGGACCGGTCATCGAGGAGCGCCTGACGACGCTCGGCCTCGAGCGTGCCCGCAACCCCCTCCTCGCCGCGATCGACGAGCCGACCTTCGCCGAGCGGCTCCTCGCGGGACTCGGCGAGTACCCGCGCTACTACCGCCACATGGCGCCACTCAACCGGGCGGGACCGCCGCTCATCGGCAGCGTGCCCCGGCCGGCCCGCCTCGCCCCGGCCGCCTTCGCCGCGCGGGCGGCAGCCGGGGCGCGGGTGGTCGACGCCCGGGACCGGGTCGTCTTCGCCGGGGGCCACCTGCCCGGTGCCCTCAACGTCGAGCTCGGCGACACGTTCGCCGCCTACGTGGGGTGGCTCGTGCCGTTCGGCGCGCCACTGCTGCTCGTCCTGCCCGAGCCGCTCGCCGAGGCCGCCGCCGAGGCCGCCACCCAGCTCGCCCGGATCGGCTACGACCGGATCGAGGGCGTCCTCGACGGCGGGGTCGAGGCGTGGGTCGACGACGGACGGGCCGTCCGCACGTACCCGACGCTCTCCGATCGCGAGGCGGCGGCCGAGGCGGGCCGGGGCGCCGACCTCGAGCTGCTCGACGTCCGGCAGCCGACCGAGTGGCGCGACGAGGGCACGGTCCCGGGCGCCCGCCGGATCTTCGTCGGCGACCTGCCCGAGCGGCTGGCCGAGCTGCCGCGCGACCGCGAGGTCACCGTCCTCTGCAAGTCGGGGCTGCGTGCGGCGATGGCCGCGAGCCTCCTCGAGGCCGAGGGGTTCCGGGTCCGGCTCGTCGCGTCCGGCGGCGCGGAGGCCTGGCTCAGCCGGTAGTGCCGGCGGCGATCGCCCAGCGGCCGGTCTGCGAGTCCCAGGCGCCGATCGGGCGGACGGCGTCGGGGCCGTCGATCCGCGCCCGGCGGGCGGCTGCCCCCGCGACGGTCTCGCCCCAGCCGGGCGGGACGAGCCCTGGCGCGAGGTCTGCGAGCGGAGCGAGGACGAACAGTCGCCCGCGCGCCTCCGGATGCGGCACGACGAGCCAGCGCGCCCCCGGCCGGTCGGCGCGCGCGGGATCGGTGGTGCGGGCGGCGGGCGGTCGCTCGACCGACAGCGCGTGGCGACCGAAGACGAGCAGGTCGAGGTCGAGCTCGCGCGGGCCCCAGCGGCGCCGCCGGCGACGGCCGAACGCCGCCTCGAGACCCTTGAGGGCGACGAGGAGGGCGAGGGCGCCGGTCGCCGGGTCGGGACCGGCGGGCACGTCGAGGGCGACGACGGCGTTGCGGAACGCCGGCTGGTCGACGACCCCGATGGGCGCGGTCGCGAAGAGCCGCGAGACCCCGCGGAGCCGGGACCCGGGCAGCGCCGCGAGCGCGCCGACGGCGGCGGCGAGGGTCGCGTCCGGGTCGCCGACGTTCGCCCCGAGGCCCACGTACGCCCGGATCCGTCGAGCCGCCATCGATGCCCTCGCTAGACTCGCCCGGTGGGCTGGGCCGACGTCGTCATCCTCCACCCCGAGCCCGGTCCGACGGCCGGGCCGCTCACCCGCGCCCTCGCCGCGGTCCGGGCCCGCCTCGCCGAGCATCACCGGGCGGGGTTCCTGGCCGGCGGCGCCACGACGGCCAGGGTCGTGGCCGGCCCGGCCGACGATACGCCGTTCGGACGCCGGGTGCGCGGGCTCGCGACCGGCCGCGATCCCCGCGACCCGGGCGCCGCGGGCGACCGGTCGGGGACCGACGGTCTCGTCGTCCTCGGGTCGGGCGCGATCCCGCTGGCCGGGATCGCCGACCGACGGCCGTTCGTCGAGGTCGCCGCGTCCGGCGAGGCCCGGGCCCTCGCCAACAACCGCTACTCGGCCGACGTCGTCGCGGTCGGTCGGCGCGACCTGCTCGCCGGGCTGCCGGACCTCGAGGCCGACAACGCCCTCCCCCGCTGGCTCGACGAGGTCGCCGGAGCGACGGTCGCCGACCTCCGCGGGCGGTGGCGCCTCGCGTTCGACCTCGACGGGCCGCTCGACGTGCTCCTCGCGGCCCGCGTCCCGCCGGCTCCGCGCTGGCTCGGCGCGCCCGGCGGCGCCCCGCTCCCGGCCGGCGTCCCGGTCCGCGTCGTCGAGACGCGGCTCGCCGCCGTCGCCGCGCGGCTCGCCGACCGGCGGGCGGAGGTCGTCGTCGCCGGCCGGACCTCGGCGACGACGCTCGCCTGGCTCGAGCGGGCGGTCGCCGCGCGGGTCCGGGCGCTCGTCGAGGAGCGCGGGCTCCGATCCGCGGACCGGCTGGCCCGCGCCGCCGATCGCGGGCACGCCCCGGAGCGGCCGCCCGCGTCGGTCCTCGGCATGCTCCTCGACCGTGATGGGCCGGGTTCGCTCGGCGCGCTCCTCGGTCGGCTGGGCGACGCGGCGCTCGTCGACACCCGGGTCCTCCTCGCCCACCGGCTCGGCCCCGACGAGCGGGCCTGGCCGCCGCCGGAGGACCGCTTCGCCTCGGACCTGCTCGACCCGGAGCGGATCGACGATCCGTGGCTGCGGGAGCTGACGGCCGCCGCGCTCCGGGCGCCGATCCCGGTGCTGCTCGGCGGGCACGCGCTCGTCGGGCCCGGGATCCGGCTCGTCGCTCGCGCCGGGGCACGGCGCCCGGGAGTCGGCGGGTGACGCCCGGCCAGCTCGAGCCGGAGGGCCCGGCCGCGCGGCCGGGGGAGCCGGACCGAGGGCCGGGCGACCCGGAGCTCGTCGAGCGGCTGCGGGCCGAGATCGAGCGCGACGGGCCGATCCCGTTCGCCCGGTTCATGGCCGTCGCCCTCTACGACCGCGAGCGCGGCTACTACGCGAGCCCGACCGCGCGGCCGACCCGGGCCGGCGACTTCCTGACGGCGCCCGAGCTCCACCCGGTGTTCGGGCGGCTCGTCGGGCGCCAGCTGGCCGAGGTCTGGGAGCGACTCGGCCGACCCGACCCCTTCGTCGTCCGGGAGCATGGGGCCGGCGCCGGCACGCTCGGGCTGGCGATCCTCGACGGGCTCCGGGTGGACCGCTCGGGGCTCGCCGACGCGCTCCGCTACCAGCCGGTCGAGGTCAACCCGCACCGGCGGGCCGAGCTGCACGAGCGGTTCTCGGCCGCCGGCCTCGCGGACCGGCTCGACGAGCCGACCGGCCCGATGGTCGGCGCCGTCGTGGCGAACGAGCTCCTCGATGCGCTGCCGGTCCACCGAGTGACCGTCCGCGCCGGGCGGCTCCGCGAGCTGCTCGTGACGACGACCGCCGGCGGGTTCGCCGAGGTCGACGCGCCCCCGACCACGCCCGCCCTCGCCGGCCGGCTCGCCGACGACGGGGTCGCCCTGGTCGAGGGCCAGGTCGCCGAGATCTGCCTCGAGCTCGGGCCGTGGGTGGAAGCGGTCGCGGCCGATCTCGAGCGCGGCCTCGCCCTCGTCATCGACTACGGTCATCCCGCCGAGACCCTCTTCGGACCGAGGCGGCGGGCTGGCACCCTCCTCGCCTACGCCCGTCACCGCGTGCACGACGACCCGTTCGTCGAGGTCGGTCGCCAGGACCTGACGGCGCATGTCGACCTGACCGCGCTCGAGCGGGCCGCGACCCGGGCCGGGCTCGACGTCCTCGGCCGGACGAGCCAGGCCGCCTTCCTCGCCGGGCTCGGGCTCGGCGATCTCCTCGCGGCGGCTGGCGAGACTCCCCTCGACGGGCCCGGTGCCGGGGTCGACGGCGCGGCGGCCCACGGCGCGGCGGCCCACGGCGCCGGAGCGCTCGACGCCTACCTCGCCCTCCGGTCGGCCGTCGTCCGGCTCATCGACCCGCGGGCGATGGGCGCCTTCCGGGTGATCGCCCTCGGTCGCGGGCTGGCGACGGCACCGCCGCTGCGCGGCTTCGCCTTCGAGCTGCCGGGCCGTCCGGCCGACCGCTGACGGCGCATCGGCCCGATAGGGCGCTCTCCCTATTGCGACCGGCCGCCGCCGCCCCGCACGCTCGCCCCATCACGGCTTCGGCTGGGCACGGCCGGGCCGTGAGGACACCGCCGGGGAACGAGCGCCGACCTGCACGCGCGCTCGGCAGCGCTCGTTCCCCGACCTCCTCCCGCGACCCTCCAGGTCCCCCCTCCCGGCGGGTCGCGCTGCCCGCCGCCGGGTCGCCCGAGCCGGGCTCGCGGAGGCGTCGACGGCCCCCGCGGGCGGCGCGCTCCGGCCCCCGCCCCCGTGCTAGGATGCGGTCGCGTGGCCGTCTGGTGGCGGTCTCGCGCCCAGCGTGGCTGGGTCCCCGAGTCGCACAACACGGCGCAGGCGCCCCGCCCGAGCGGCGCCCGCCGGAGACGAGGTTCGGTTGGACGGCATCTGGTACGTCGTCGGGTTCGTGTTCGCCGGGTTGTCGTTCGTCTTCCTGACGATCGGCCTCGCCTGGCTCATCTCGCACCGGAACCGCGGCGACATCCACAAGGGCCTCCCGTACGAGTCCGGCATCGACTCGTACGGCGACGCCCACGGACGGTTCGGCCTGTCGTTCTACATCTACGCGCTGCTGTTCGTCGCCTTCGACATCGAGGTGGTCTTCATCTTCCTGTGGGCGCTGGTCTTCCGGGACCTGCTGCTCGGCGGCTTCGTGAGCATGCTCGTGTTCGTCGCGATCCTCCTCATCGGGCTGGCCTACGCCTGGCGGAAGGGAGTCCTCGAGTGGCGCTGACGCGCGAGCCGGGCGGCAGCGGCGCCGCCCCCGATCCGGCCGACGGCGCCCTCACCACCCGGGGCGGCGACGCGCTGGTCGAGGCGATCGTCGTCCCCAACTCGCTCTGGCGGGCCGACGACCCGACGGCCTACGCCGGCATGGACCGCGGGCACGAGATCACCCACCTCGCCGCGTTCGAGGCCTCCGGTCGCGCCCACCTCGAGGACGCGCGCTGGTCGGGCGCGCTCGGGGTCATCCCGACGAAGGCCGACTACGTCCTCGACCTCATCCGGGCGAACAGCCTCTGGCCGCTCCTGTCGGGCCTCGCCTGCTGCGCCTTCGAGATGATGTCGTCGGCGACGTCGAAGAACGACATCGACCGGTGGGGCATGTTCCCGTTCCGGGCGAGCCCGCGGCAGGCGGACGTCCTCATCGTCGCCGGCACGCTGACGACGAAGATGTCCGGCCCGCTCCTCCGCCTCTGGGAGCAGATGCCCGAGCCGAAGTGGTGCGTCGCGATGGGCGACTGCACCTGCTCCGGCGGCCGCTACAAGCGGAGCTACTCGACGGTCCAGGGCATCGACCGGATCATGCCGGTGGACGTCTACGTGCCGGGTTGCCCGCCCAGGCCGGAGGGCCTCATCTACGGGATGATGAAGCTCCAGCAGATCGTCAAGGACCGCCGCGGCCACTGGGACACCCGGCGCGTCGGGCCGACCGTCCCGGACGGCGTCTGACGGTGGACCGAGTCCTCCGTCGCCGCCTCGAGACCCGCTTCGGCGAGCGGCTGAGCGGCCCCGTCCGCCAGCGCCACGACGAGACCGAGATCCGCCTCCGGCCGGCCGACGTGACCGACGTGATGCGGGCGCTGCACGACGAGCCGGACCTGCGCTTCCGCTACCTCGCCGACCTGGCCGGCGTCGACACCGGGACCACGATGCAGGTCGCCTACCACCTGTGGAGCGACACGACCCCCGACTGGCTGCGGGTCGTCGCCGACGGCCTGCCCCGCGAGGATCCCCGAGTGCCGTCGGTGACCTTCCTCTGGAAGGGCGCGGAGTGGCTCGAGCGCGAGGCGTGGGACATGTTCGGGATCGTCTTCGAGGGCAACCGCGACCTGCGCCGGATCTTCATGCCGTACGACTACACGAGCTTCCCGCTCCGGAAGGACTTCTTCCTGCCGGACGACGCCGCTCGCTCGCCGGGGGCCGGCGTCCGACCGATGGAGCGCTCGCACGCGCCGCGCAACGCGGCCCCGGCCGCCACGGTCCGGCGGTCGAAGGCGGGCTGAGCCGATGACGACGACCCCGCGCCCGCCGGCGATGGACGACGGGACCGACTACGACATCCCCGCCCACCCGTCCGCCGACGACCCGCGGGTCATCCTCGAGGAGCAGGTCGGCGTCTACGAGTCGGTCCCGCCCTTCCCGCCGCGGACGGAGCGCGAGGCCGAGTTCTACACGCTCCGCGACGGCGAGATGCTCATCAACATCGGCCCGCACCACCCGTCCACCCACGGGGTGATGCGGATCGTGATGAAGCTCAACGGCGAGCAGATCGTCGACCTGGACCCGGTCATCGGCTACCTCCACCGCGGCGTCGAGAAGCTCTGCGAGAACGCCGACTACCACCAGACGATCACCCAGCTCGACCCGCTCGAGTACGTCTCGTCGCTCTTCTGCGAGTGGCCGGCGGTCATGGCCTACGAGAAGCTGCTCGACGTGGAGGTCCCCCGGCGGGCGGAGTACATCCGGGTCCTCTCGGCCGAGATCCTCCGGGTCCAGAGCCACCTGCTCGCCCTCGGCTTCCATGCCCTCGACCTCGGCGGGATCACCCCGATCCTCTACAGCTTCATCGAGCGCGACGAGATCGTCGACATGCTCGCCGCCCTGACCGGCCAGCGGATGCTCTTCAACTACTTCCGGATCGGCGGCGTCAACGGCGACCTCAATCACGACTTCATGAGCCGTCTCGGCGACTGGATGAGCCGCGCCGGCAACCAGATCGAGGCCAACCTCGGGCTGCTGAACGAGAACGAGATCTTCGTCCGCCGGAACCGCGGCCTCGGCGTCATCGACACCGAGACGGCGCTCCGCCTCTGCTGGAGCGGCCCGAACCTCCGGGCGACCGGCGTGCCGTTCGACATCCGACGGGCCCACCCGTACAGCGTCTATCCCGAGCTCGACTTCGACATCCCGACGCGGTCGGAGGGCGACGCGCTCGCCCGCTACCTGCTCCGGATGGACGAGGTGAAGCAGAGCCTCCGGATCATCGACCAGTGCCTCCACCAGATGCCCGACGGGCCGGTCCTGGCGAGGCTCCCGCGGCTCCTCCGGCCGCGGCCGGGTCGGGCCTGGGCGGCCGTCGAGGCGCCCCGCGGCCAGTACGGCGTGTATGCGATCTCGGACGGGACCGACCAGCCCTTCCGGCTCCGGATCCACGACCCGAGCTTCCTCCACCTCGAGAGCTTCCCGGTCCTCCTGCCCGGCTATCTCATCGCCGACTGGATGACCGTCAACGCCTCGCTGGACCCGATCATGGGCGGCGTGGACAAGTAGCCGGCCGATGACCTCGCCGACCCGCACCTGGGCCAACCTCTCGCTCCCGGCGAAGCTCCTGTTCGCGATCCTGCCGATCGCGGCACTCGTCCTCATCGGCTCGACGATCGCCCTCATCGCCATCCTGCCGTTCGCCGTCGACCTGCTCGCGGCCAACCTGCCGCTCGTCCGCTTCGTCGTCGCCGCGACGGCGATCATCGTCATGACGATCCCGTCCGCCTTCCTGATCATCTACATGGAGCTGAAGGTCATCGCCCGGATGAACCTCCGGATCGGACCGGACCGGGTGGGGCCGTTCGGCGCGGCGCAGTCGGTGATCCACGGGCTGAAGGTCCTGACGAAGGAGGACTTCACCCCGACGGCGGCCGACCGGATCGTCTTCACCTGGGCGCCGGTCGTCACCTTCCTCGCCTCGATCATGACCCTGGTCGTGGTGCCGTTCGCCCCTGGCCTGACCGGGCTGGACATGAACATCGGCCTCGTCTACCTCCTCGCCGTGGGCGGCCTGACGGTGGTCGGCCTGCTCATGGGCGGCTGGGCGAGCTACAACAAGTACTCGCTCCTCGGCGGCCTCCGCTCGGCGGCCCAGATCGTCAGCTACGAGATCCCCCTCGCCCTCTCGCTCGTCGGGGTGGTCCTGCTGGCCGGCACGCTCAGCCTCGACGCCCTCGTCGAGGCGCAGGGCGGCTCCTTCCTCGACTGGTTCGTCTTCCAGCAGCCGGCGGCGGCGATCGTCTTCTTCATCGCCGCGACGGCCGAGGCCAACCGGACGCCGTTCGACCTGACCGAGGCGGATTCCGAGATCGTCGCCGGCTTCGCGACCGAGTACTCGGGGATGCGGTTCGGGTTCTTCTTCTTCGCCGAGTACGTGAACGTGTTCATCGTCTCGGCCCTCTTCGTGACCTTCTTCCTCGGCGGCTGGAACGCCCCGTTCGACGTCCCGATCGAGGTGACCGCGGCCCTCGATCCCGCCTCGCTCGGGATCTGGCTCCTCGTCCTCGCCCTCGTCGTGCCGGTCGTCGGGACGCTCGTCCTGGCAGCGCCGTTCTGGCTGGCCCGGAGCGACCGGCCCGGCCGGGAGGCGCTCGTCCTCGGCTTCATCGCCTTCAACGCGGTCGCCGTCGCGGCGCTCATGGGCTGGGCCTTCGTCAGCATCGAGTGGGTCGCCGGCCTGCTCTGGTTCATGGGCAAGTCGTACGTCTTCGTGTTCCTGTTCGTCTGGATGCGGGCGACGCTCCCCCGCGTCCGGATCGACCAGCTGATGAACTTCGCCTGGAAGTGGCTCCTGCCGATCGCGCTCCTCAACCTGTTCGTGACGGCGGCGGCGATCGTCGTGGTGGCCTCGTGAGGAACGACCGATGAGCTCGATCCCCGGCCTCGGCATCGTCCGGGGCATGGGCCTGACCCTCCGCCGCTTCTTCGAGCCGAAGGCGACGGTCCGCTACCCGGAGGTCCAGGCCTCCATCCCTGGCAGGTTCCGGGGCCGCCTCCAGCTGCTCTACGACGAGTGGGGCACGCTCAAGTGCGAGACCTGCTTCCAGTGCGCGCAGGCCTGCCCGATCGAGTGCATCGACATGGGCGGCATCGACACCCGCGGCCGCTACCACGTCCACTGGGGGGCGCCCGAGACGTACGGCGAGCGGCGCGAGGAGTCGGCCCTCCGGCGGTCGGGCCGGCCGGTCCCCGACGCGGCCTACACGATCTTCGAGGCGGTCGACCTCGCGGCGGTCGACGGGATCCTCGACGACCACGACCACGATCCCGGGCGGATGCTCGACATCCTCGCGGCGACGCAGGCGGCCTACGGCTACCTGCCCGTCGCGGCGCTGAAGCGGATCGCCCACGGGACCGGCGCCTGGTACGCGATGGTCTATGGCACGGCGTCGTACTACTCGACGTTCCGGTTCGAGCCACCGACGGACGGGGCCCAGGCGGCCGCGCTCGCGGCGCACCGGCCTGGCGAGGCGGCCTACCTGGCCGAGCTGTCGACGGCGCTGGGGCGGGCGCACTGACATGACCGACCTGCTCGCGGTGCCGGCCGCCTGGCCGTCGATCCTGCTGCCGCGATCGGCCCCGGCCGATCCGCTCGATCTCGACGCGGCGGTCGCGGGCGGCGCCTTCGACGGGCTCCGACGGGCGGTCCGCGACCTCGGGCCGACCGCGACGCTGGCCACGATCGCCGCCTCCGGGCTCCGTGGCCGCGGCGGCGCCGGGTTCCCGGCGGCCGAGAAGTGGCGGGTGGCCGCGGCGGCGCCGGCCGGCCGGCGCTTCGTCGTGGCGAACGGCTACGAGTCCGACCCCGCCGCGCGGACCGATCGGACGCTCCTCGAGGTCCGGCCCTACGCGGTCATCGAGGGGCTCGTCATCGCGGCCCTCGCGGTCGGGGCCGAGGACGCCATCATCGCCGTCCGCGGCGAGGAGGCGGCGCTCGTCCGATCGCTCGAGGCGGCCGTCGGCGCGGCCGAGGAGGCCGGGTTCGTCGGGCCGGACGTCGTCGGCAGCGGCCGCCGGGTCGGGGTCGAGGTCCGCGGGGTCTCGGGCGCCTACCTGCTCGGCGAGGAGACGGTGCTGCTCAAGGCGCTCGAGGGCAAGCGCGGCCAACCCGAGCAGCGGCCGCCCTACCCGGCCGAGCGCGGGCTGTACGGAGCCCCGACCGTCGTCCAGAACGTCGCCACGCTGGCGGCCGTGCCGTGGATCGCCCGCGAGGGCGCCGCGGCGTTCGCCTCGATCGGCGACGCCGACGCGCCGGGCACCGTCCTCGTCCATGTCCACGGCCCGCAGGGCGACGGCGTCGCCGAGGTGCCGACCGGGACCACGTTGCGGGCCATCGTCGACCTCGCCGGCGGCGCCGGTCCGGGCCACGCCATCAAGGCCCTCGTCGTCGGCGGCCCGTCCGGCGGACTGCTGCCGGCGGACCTGCTCGACACCCCGTACACCTTCGCGGCCCTCCGCGCCGCCGGCGCCCACGCCGGCTCCGGCGCGATCCTGGTGGCCGACGAGCGGGCCTGCGTCGTCGACCTCGCCCGCGTCCTGACCCGCTTCTGCTCGACCGAGGCCTGCGGCAAGACGATCCCGTGCCGGATCGGCGTCCGCCGCCTGCTCGAGATCGGCGACCGGATCGCCGAGGGTCGCTCGCGGCCGACCGACCCGGCGCTCATCGAGGATCTCGCCCACGACGTCGCGGCGAGCGCGCTGTGCGACCACGAGCGCCTGGCGACCCTTCCGCTCACCAGCGGGATGCGATACTTCCGTCCCGAGCTCGACGACCACATCCTCCGCAGCTCCTGTCCCGCGGGCGTCTGCCGCCCGATCGCGGTGGCGGCTGGTGCGGCCGAATGAAGGCGACCGAATGGCGGATCTGATCAGCCGGCCGGAGATCCGTCCGGACGCCCCGGCCGTGCTCGACACGACGACGCCGCTCGAGGAGACCCTCGCCGAGCGGCTCATCACGACCCAGAGCCCGCAGCGTCCCCTGTCGACGCCGCGGATCCGGATCGAGGTCGATGGCCGGGTCGTGGAGGGGCTCGAGGGCCAGACGATCCTCGAGGTCTGCCGCGACAACGGGATCGAGATCCCGACG
>CAZABC010000019.1:0-48999 GCA_964483405.1 uncultured Anaerolineaceae bacterium | reverse complement strand
GCGTTGCCCTGGATCGGGCCCGGCCGGATGATCGCGACCTCGATGACGAGATCGTCGAGCGTCGCCGGGCGCGACTTCGGCAGCGTCTGCATCTGGGCCCGGCTCTCGACCTGGAAGACGCCGACCGTGTCGGCCGCGCAGAGCATCGCGAAGACCTCGGGGATGTCCTCGGGGATCCGGTCGAGGTCGATGCAGACGGCACAGTCGTGCTCGACCCGCCGGAGCGCCTCGTCGATCGCGGCGAGCATCCCGAGGCCGAGCAGGTCGAGCTTGATGAGCCTGAGCGTCTCCACGTCGCGCTTGTCGTACTGGACGACGACCCGGCCGGGCATCGTCGCCCGTTCGAGCGGGGCGATGTCGACGAGCGGCGCCGCGGTCACGAGCATCCCGCCGTTGTGGATCGAGAGGTGGCGCGGGAAGCCGTCGATCCGGGCGCACAGCTCGAGCCAGCGCTCCCAGTCGGACAGCCCGACCGTGCTCCCGCGGCGAGGTCCGGGCAGCGGCGCCGGCTCGAGCCGGGCGACGCTCGAATGCGGGTCCGGTCGGCCGAGCCGGTCGGCCGGACGATCGGGCGCCCCGCTCCCCGTCCCCCGCCCGGACCGCAGCCAGGCGACGCTCGCGGGGCTGTCGCCCGGGCCGCCCTTGTCGTCGATCCCGCCGGATCGGATCGCGGGCGCCGAGCCCGGCGCGCCGGCCCATGTCCCGCCGCCCGGCCCGCGGCCGCCCGACTCCGGGCGCTCGAGCCGGCCCATCCGGTCGACGAGCCCGCGCACGCCCGCCAGCCCGGCCGACGCCGCCACGGCATCGCCGGCGGCGCCGGGCCCCTCGCCGGCCGTCCCGTCGCCCGGACGGCGGAAGAACTCGGCGAAGCCGCCATCGGCCTCGAGGTCGCGCCGGACCATGACCGAGTCGTACGTCTCGAGCGCCTTGGCGACGCGGTCGACGAGCGGGCGAGGGAAGCCGAGCGCGTAGCCGACCTCGCGGACGGCCGATCGCGCCCGGTACGTCACGACGTTGCAGACCATCCCGGTGTGCTCGGGACCATAGCGGTCGTATACGTACCGGATGACCTCCTCCCGCCGTTCCGAGCTGAAGTCGATGTCGACGTCGGGGTAGGTCGTCCGGCCCTCGTTGATGAACCGCTCGAACAGGAGGTGGTGGCGGATCGGGTCCACCCGGGTGATGCCGAGGACGTAGGCGACGATCGAGTCGGCCGCGCTGCCGCGCCCCTGGGCCGGGATGCCGCGGCCCTTCGCGAAGCGCATCAGGTCCCAGCAGATGAGGAAGAACTCAGCGAGGCCGGTCCGCTCGATGACGTCGAGCTCGTGGGCGAGCTGGTTGACGACCGCTCGCGAGATCGGGTGGTAGCGGCGCCGAGCGCCGGCCCAGCACAGCTCCGAGAGGTAGCTGAACGGGGTCTCGCCCCGCGGCACCGGGAAGCCGGGGAAGCGGTAGCGCTCGAACCCGAGGTCGACCGAGCAGGCGGCCGCGACCTCGCCGGCCGTCCGGATCCCCTCCTGCCAGGCCCGGGCGGTCCGGGGGTCGTCGCGCCCGGTGGCGGGGTCGCCCGGCGGCAGGGCCAGGAGGTCCGCCTCGGCCTTGAGGTAGGACTCGCCGTCGGGCCGCCGGAGGTCGGCGAGCGTGTCGAGCGTCCGGCCGTGGCGGATCGCGACGAGGACGTCGGCGAGCTCACGGCCCTCGGGCCGGGCGTAGTGGACGTCGTTCGTGACGACGACCGGCAGCCCGAGCGCCTCGGCCAGCCCGGCGGTCTCGGCGATGAGCCAGTCGTCGTCCGGCCGGAGATGGTGCGACAGCTCGAGGAGGAAGCCGCTCGTCGCGGGGCCGTCGCCCCGGCCGAAGATCCGTGCGTAGCGCTCCGCGACGCAGCGGGCCCCGGCCCGGTCACCGGCGAGGAGCCGCCGGGCGATCTCGCCGTCCCGGCAACCCGAGAGGGCGACCAGCCCCTCGGCATGCGTCTCGAGGAGCGCCTGGTCGAAGCGCGGCACGCCCTTCGTCCCGGCGAGGTTCGCCCGAGAGACGAGCCGGCACAGGCTGCGGTACCCGGTGTCGTCCCGGGCGAGGAGGACGAGGTGCGGGCCGCGCTGCGGCTCGCCGATGCCGCGGAGATCCTCGCGGACCGGGTCGCGGTGGCCCGGCAGCCGGGCCCGCGCGGGGCGCGGCCGGGCCGGCAGGCCCTCGACGGGTCGGTCGGCGGCCCCGGGGAGCCGGCCATCCCCGTCCGGCACGGTGTCGAGGCGGCGGCCGCGGGCCGGGCGGCGGCGATGCGGGACGGCGATCGAGCGCGGGTCGGGGGCCGCGGCGTCGAGCAGCTCGATCTCGATCCCCACGACCGGGTGGATCCCGGCGTCCCGGGCCGCCTCGACGAACCGGACGGCGCCGTAGAGCCCCTGGTGGTCGGTGACGGCGAGACCGGTCAGCCCGAGCTCGACGGCGCGGTCGGCCAGCTCGTCGGCCATCGAAGCGCCGTCGAGGAACGAGAACGCGGTGTGGCAGTGGAGCTCGGCGTACGGCATCGGCGTGTCCCGAATCTAGAACATCCGTTCGATATGCGCATGGTCCGGCGGCCGACCGACCGACGCGACAGAGGGCCCTCGGATGCAACACGGCGGCGCGCCGAGGCGTCATACGGACGTGATCGGGCGGACGGTCCTCCGGCGGCTCTTCGAGGAGGCGATCCTCCTCCTGCTGGCGGGCGGTCTCATCCTCGTGATCCTTCCGGCCCTCCTCCGGGCGTCGGCCACGAGCTGATCACGAAGACGTCCCGCGCCTGGGGGTACGGGACGCCGCAGCGACGGTCCCGCGGGGTAACGGGACCGCCGACCTGGCCTCGGGTCCGGTGAGCGGGTCCGACGGCCCCGACGAGGCCCCGTCGCCGGGCAGCGACGGGGCCTCGTCACGTCCCTTCCCGAGTACGAGCGACGCCGGGGCGGGCTACAGTAGGGCGATGGAGCTCCGTCCCCGGGACGCCCTCGCCGCCGGCCTGCTCGTCCTCGTCCTGTTCGCGCTGGTCGCCCTCGTCGTCGCGGCCGCGCTCGTCGGCTGACGACCCGGGCCGGCCGCCGCCCCGAGCGGCCCGACCGGGTAGAATCGAGGGGACGCCGACGGGCGCCGTCCTTGCAGCTCCGGGGGGTTCCGTGCAGACCACACAGCCGCGCGACGTTGGTGCGCTCATCCTCGTCGTGGCGCTGTTCCTCATCCTGCTCGTCGTGACGATCGTCGTCGGCCCCCGCTGACGCGCGCGGCCCGTGGCCGCGCCCTCAGTCGTAGAGGCGCTCGAGGTGCCAGGTCCCGTCGACCCGGTCGAGGTAGACGAGCGCGAGCCAGCGCGCCCCGACGATCTTGAAGTACTCCCGGGCGATCGGCCGCCGCCACCACGTCTCCTCGACCCGCCAGCGGTTGCAGACCTCGACCGCCTCGCGCCGGCCGTTCCAGCGGATCGCGACGAGGGCCCCCGCCCGGTCGAGCTCGACGTCGATCGCGGGGTGCTCCCGCAGCAGCCGGGTCACGGTTCGGCCGTGACGTCGTCGAGCGGTGCGGCGGGTCGCCAGCGGACCCGCCGCTCGGGCAGGACGGCCTCGGGGTCGTCGATCGCGGCGCGGAGGAGGCGATCCTCCCCGTAGGCGAGGGCGAGCCGGGCGAGCTGCCAGCCGAGCCGGGCGTCCCGGGCCGCCTGGGGGACGAAGAGCGGCAGCTGCTGGCCGACCGCCGGCGCGACACCGAGCAGCTCGAGCTCGAGCCGCTCGACCGGGGCCGGGGGTGGCGTCCGCTCGAGCCGGGCGAGGACCAGCCGCTCGATCGCCTCGGGGTCGGCGGTCGGCTCGGGGAACCGCTGGACGAGCTCGATCGACGGGGGCGTCCCCAGGACCCGGCCGGCCTCGAGGACGATCCGGACGCGGACGCGGTCGGCCGCGGCCCCCCGGGCGGCGACCTGGTCGGCGAGCGCGCCGGCGAGCCGCCGCAGGACGAACCGGAGCGGCTCGAGGTCCTCCACCGGCGGCTCGAGCGGCAGCCCGAGGGCGAGCCGCTCGGGCCGCTGCCGGGGTCGGAAGGGATCGAGCTCCTCGCCGTTCGCCCGAGCGTGCATCCGGGCGCCCTCGTCGCCGAACCGGGCGACGAGGGCCGACCGGGAGATCGCGGCGACGGCCTCGATGCGGCGCAGGCCGAGCCGGATGAGCCGGACCCGGATGTCCGGGTCCGGGGTGAGGAGCCCGGCCGGGAGCGGGGCGAGGAAGCCGGCCTCGCCACCCGGCGCCACGACGACCGGGACCGGCGGGCCGGCCGGGTCCGGCGGATCCCCGGCGAGCGCGGCGGCGATCGTGGCGGCGAAGCGCGTCCCGGCGATCCCGGCCCGCGGCGGCCCGGGCAGGATCGGCGCGAGCGCGGCCGCGAGCCGGGCGACGAGCGCGTCGTCGCGGCCCCAGAGCCGGGCCAGCCCGTCGACCTGGATCTCGAAGAGCCCGAACGCGGGGTCGGCCGGATCGGCGGTCCCGGCGATCCCGGGGCTGAACGTCGCGAGCCGCTCGAAGGCCGCCTCGACGACGGGCCCGTCAGCGGCCGGATCCGGGTCGAGGAAGGTCGCCTCCGGGGCGAGCCGGTGCGCCGTCCCCAGCGGCATCCCCCGCCGGACGCCGAGCGCCCGGGCGGCCGGATCGGCGTCCAGGACCGTCCCGTCGGTCCACGGCTGGCCGCCGAGGACGACCGGCCCCGCCGGGAACGACTCGGAACATCGCCGGGCCAGTCGGAGCGGGAGGTGCGGCCAGTGGAGGTGGAGACGTCGCATCGGTCGTGGTCACGGGCAGGCGGGTCGGGGTCGGGGGCTCGGGGGTGCCGACGACGCCGGGTGGCCCATCGGCCAGCAGCGCGTCGGCCCGGAGGCAGGCATCCCGCGGCCAGCCTTCCGCGTAGAGGATCCGGATCTCCGCCCGCCGGCCCGGCGGGCCGAAGCGGTTCCGGGCGATCGTCACCTCCGTCCGCTGGCCGACGACGTCGCGGCCGAGCCGGATCCACGACCGGCGGACCAGGTCGAGCCGCAGTCCGACCGCGGCGGTCAGCGGATCGGTGCCGTCGCGCTCGGCGCCGCTCCGTTCGGCGCCGTCGAGGACGACGAGCATCGTCCCGGCGCGGCGGGCGAGGGCGGTGAGCCGGGTGAGGCGCTCGGCGACCCGGGCGGCCCCACCGCCGGGCCGTGCGGCTCTGCCGAGCCGGGCCGGCAGGTCGACGACGAGCAGGTCGACGGCCCGGGCCCCGAGGAGCGACCCGGCGAGGGCGAGCCCCTCGTCGAGGTCGGCCGGCGCGAGGACGACGAGCCATTCGAGCCGGACGCCCCGAGCGACCGCCTCGACCGGGTCGAACACCCGGTCGACGTCGAGCCAGGCGCCGATCGCGCCGCCGGCCTGGGCCTCGGCGAGGAGCCGGAGGGCGAGCGTCGTCCGGCCGCTCGACGGCCGCCCGCGAAGGGCGAGGCTCGCGGTCCGCGGGACGCCTCCCGGCCCGAGGAGCGCATCGAGGGCCGGGAAGCCGGTCCCGACGACCGGCACCGCGGCCGGCCGTGCCGGCGATGGCGTCCCCATCGGTGACGGCGCCTCGTGGGGCGAGGGGTCCTCGAGGGGCAGCGGCGCCACGGCGAGCGCCCCCTCGACCTCCGGCCCGCCCGGGACGACCGGTCCGAACGCCTCCCGGCCCTGGCGCGGGGCGGCCACGCCCCAGCGGGCGCGGAGCGTCGCGAGAGCGGCGCCGACGGTGGGATCCGGGGTGGTCATCGCGGCTACGATAGAACATCCGTTCGATGGCTGCAAGGTCCGGATGACCCCATCCGGACCGGGCCGGCGGTCCCGCGACCGGCGCCGCATGGCGTCACGCAGCCGTCATCGAGCCACCCTACCCTCCTGCCCTACGATGCACCCGATGCCGACCGACCATCCGATCCTCGTCGTCGACGACGACCCGAAGATCCGCCAGCTGGTCCGGACCTACCTCGAGCGCGACGGGTACCGGGTCGTCGTCGCCGCCGACGGGCGCCGGGCGCTCGAGGCGATCGAGACCGAGCGGCCGGCCCTCGTCGTCCTCGACCTCATGCTCCCCGAGGTCGACGGCCGGGCCGTCATCCGGCGCGTCCGGCGCGACGGGCCCGAGCCGACCGTGCCGATCCTCGTCCTCTCCGCCCGCGGCTCGCTCGACGACCGGATCGCCGGCCTCGAGGACGGGGCCGACGACTACCTCCCAAAGCCGTTCTCGCCCGCCGAGCTCGTCCTGCGGGTCGGGGCGATCCTGCGCCGGACCGCGCCCGGGCCGAGCGGCTCGACCGGCGGCGACCGGGCGCCGCTCGTCCACGGCGACCTCGTCGTCGACCGGGATCGTCACGAGGCGTGGATCGACGGGCGGTCGGTCGGCCTGACCCGGATCGAGCTGCTCCTCCTCGCCGCGCTCCTCGAGGCCGACGGGCGGGTCCTCAGCCGCGACCAGCTGCTCGACGCGGTCCATGGCAGCGATGGCGGTGACGCGCTCGACCGGACGATCGACGTCCACGTCCGGCGCCTCCGCGACAAGCTCGGCGACGACCCCGAACGGCCGCGCTACGTCGCCACCGTCCGCGGGGTCGGCTATCGCGCCGCCCCGGTACCGCCGGAGCGGTCCGGCCGATGAGCGGCCACGGGCTCGCCCTCCGGATCGCCGCCGCCGCGTTCGCCGCGGCGGGGGTCGGACTCGCCATCGTCGTCATCGGGACGTTCGTCGTCGGCGGCGGCCGGTTCACCGACATGATGGTCGACGCGGGGGACACGCTCGAGCACGCCCAGGCGATGTTCGACCAGACCGTCGTCGCGGCCCTCCTCGCGGCCGCGGTCGTCGCCGCGGTCGCCAGCCTCGGCCTCGCGGTCGTCCTCGCCCGACGCCTCGCCCGGCCGCTCCGGGCGGTCGGCGCCGCGGCGCGCCGGGTGGCCGACGGCGACTACGCCGCCCGGGTCCCGCGGAGCGGACCCGAGGAGATCGCCAGCCTCGCCGACTCGTTCAACCAGATGGCGGCCAGCCTCGAGGACCAGGAGCGCCAGCGGCGTGACTTCATCGCGAACGCGGCGCACGAGCTGCGGACGCCGCTGACCAACCTGCAGGGCTATCTCGAGGCGCTCCGCGACGGCGTCATCGACGCCGACCCGACGACGTACGAGTCGCTCCTCGAGGAGTCCGAGCGGCTCGTCCGCCTGAGCCGCTCGCTCGACACGCTCGCCGACGGCGACGCCCG
This sequence comes from uncultured Anaerolineaceae bacterium, assembly GCA_964483405.1. Taxonomy (GTDB): domain Bacteria; phylum Chloroflexota; class Limnocylindria; order Limnocylindrales; family CSP1-4; genus CAZABC01. The sequence goes on along the minus strand of CAZABC010000019.1, from coordinate 41,741 downwards.
GGCGCGACCGACCGCGCCGCTCGAGCTCGATCTCGTCGGCGCCGTCCGGGCGGCCGTCGAGCTGGCCGGGCCGTCGTTCGAGCGGGCCGGGCTCGGCGTGCGCGTCGAGGCGCCCGAGCGGGTGCCGGCACGGGCCGACCCGGATCATCTCGCCCAGGTCCTGGCGAATCTGCTGTCGAACGCCGCCCGCTACTCGCGGCCCGGCGGGAGCGTCGTCGTCCGCGTCGAGCGGCGGCCCGGCGACTGCCTCGTCTCGGTCGTCAACCCCTCCGAGCCGATCCCGGCCGAGGACGTCGACCGGCTCTTCGAGCGGTTCTACCGGGTCGAGAAGTCCCGCGACCGGGCCCGCGGCGGCGCCGGCATCGGCCTGGCGATCGTCCGCCAGCTCGTCGAGCAGGGCGGCGGCCGGGTGGGCGCGGAGTCGGACGAGGGCCGGACGACCGTCTGGTTCACCGTCCCGGCCTGAGCCCCCGCACGGCGGGGGATCGCCCAGCCGGGGCCATGCCACGGCCGGGCACCGTCAGGCGAGCGCGATCACGAGCATCCCCGTCCCAAGGAGCGCAAGCCCGATCCACTGGATCGGCCGGAGCCGCTCGTGGAGGACGGCGACGGCGACGGCGATCGCGACGACCGGTCCGAACGACGAGGCGAGCCCGACGAGCCAGGTCTCGGCGACCTCGAGCCCGATCCCGAACGAGATCAACCCGAGGACGTCGAGGAGACCCGCCGGGATGACGACGAGGAGCGCCGCCGCCGGGCCGACCGGCGCCTCGACGTGGACGAGGGGCGCCATCACCCGAGGGCGGGCGAGGAGCGCGATCGCGAGCAGACCGGCCGAGAGGACCGTGTTCGACAGCCGGGACATGGCCGCCACCGGCAGCCAGCCGACCTCGCCGATCGGCCCCGCCGTCGCGACGGTCAGGACGGCGAAGAGGACGACCGCCGCGAGGGCGAAGGCGACCCCCGCGCCACGGAGCCGGACGCCGCGCAGGCCGTCGTCGATCACGACGCCGGCGAGGACGACGCCGGCCGTCGCCGTCGCCGCGCCGAACGCCTGCGGCGGGGTGAGGGACTCGCCCCGGAAGATGACGGCGAGGACGACGGTCAGCCCGCCGAAGGCGGCGACGACCGGGCTCACGACGGCGATCGGGCCGATCCGGAGGGCGGTGAAGAAGGCAAGGTAGGCGCACATCGACAGGGCCCCCAGGCCGAGCGAGGTCAGGAGCGTCGAGGGCGGCATCGCGAAGGGCTCGGCGCCGAGGACCGGGACGAGCGTCCACAGGACGATCATCGCGACGACCTGGGCGCCGACGAGCGTCCGGAGGCTCCCGAGCCGGCGTCCCGAGAGGGCGGCCGAGATGTCGGTGAACCCCCAGGCGAGCGCGGCGCCGAGTCCGTAGACGAGTCCGCTGGGCATGGGCGGCTGAGTCTACGGGACCACCCCGGGGCCGCGGGCGCCGGCCGCATCCCGTGCTACACTCTCCGACCGGTCCGGGGCGCCGCGCGCGCCACCGTGTCTCCAGTGGGGATGTAGCTCAGCTGGGAGAGCACCGCGTTCGCATCGCGGGGGTCAGGGGTTCGAGTCCCCTCATCTCCACCATCACCAGCGGAGGTCGCGGCGGACCGAGCCGTGGGTCGGTTGGGCAGGTGGTGAGCCCAAGGGTCTGTAAAACCCTCGTCTTCGACTGTGGCAGTTCGATTCTGCCCCGGCCCACCATCGCTCCCGTCATCGTCCGCTCGCGGGCGTCCGCGTCCTGGCGCGTCCCGCTCACCCCTCGACGAGGCCGGCGCACGGATCCTCGTCGCCCGGGAGCAGGACCCGCGCCGTCAGCCCGTGCTCCCGGCCGGGCGCGGCCGGGTCGAGCCAGGGCGTCAGCTGGCTGGCCGCGTCGACGAGCGGGCGGAGCGCCGCCGCGTCGACGCCGGAGACGATCCCGCAGCGGAGGCTCGGCTCGCCGCGGACCGGCCGGCCGAGGTCGGCGAGCGGCGTCGCGAGCGGCCATGTCGCGGGTGGCTGGTCGAGCGGCGGGGCCTCGGCCGGTGGCGGGCCGACGAGGAGGGCATAGGCGGAGGGCTCGTGGGCGGTCTCGGGGCCGATCTCGCCGGCGAGCCAGCCACCGAGATCGGTGAGCCGCATCCAGAACGCGGCGAACGCCGCCGCGGTTCCCGGGGCCGGGTCCGGACAGCCGATCCCCTCGCCGCACCGGACGAGCTGCGACGGGTCGCCGACGAGGTCGTAGCGGACGCCGTCGACGACGATCTCGAGCCGGGCGGCGATCCCGCCGGGCATCAGGGCGCCGCCACTGAAGTCGGCCTGGCCCGTCAGGAGGCCCGCCGCCCGGGCCGCGTCGACGATCGTCCGCCAGCCGGCCTCGGAGATCGGGCGCTCGAGCAGCGGGACCACGAGCGGGCCCGGGTAGATCGCTGGGACCGGCCCGGTGGTGATCGCCCGGCGGTCCGCGGTGATCAGCAGGCTCGGGCCCCAGGCGAACAGGGCGAGCGGCGGGAGCGCCTGGGTCGACGTCGCCCGGAGGAGGAACGCCGCGTCGTCCGGGCCCGGGCTCGGCGATGGACCGGGCGAGGCGGGACTCGGTGCACCGCTCGCGCAGGCCGCGACGACGAGCGCCAGCGCGGCGAGGAGCGCCGGTCGGATCCGGGTGGCCATGGGTCGACTCCAGCTCGGCAACGTCAGCCCACCGACGGGGCGGAGCGAGCGCGGGTTCCCGCCGCCGGTCAGGCCCGGACGTCGGCCAGCGCCTCGGCGAGGTCGCGGACGGAGCGCGTCGCCTCGAGCGGGCACCTGGCCGGGCGTCAGGCGACAGAGGTCCCCCGGTGCGCCGGGCGACGGTCGTCGGAGCGTCGCGGTCGACCGCGGGCGCCCGGCGTGGGACGATGACGACCGCGGCGACGATCGCCGGTCCGGCGGCCACCGCCGGGGCGGGCTGTCCGGCGGGCTGTTCGAGGACATCCTCGAGCAGCCCGGGCACGAAGGGACCATCGTGAACGACACCATCCGGCTCGGCCGGGTCGCCGGCATCCCGATCGGGGTCAACTGGACCGTCCTCGCCATCGGCTGGCTCATCACCTGGAGCCTCGCCGGGCGGCTGCTGCCCGGCACCGTCCCCGGGCTCGAGCCGGTCGCCTACTGGGCCACCGGGATCGGCGTGGCCGGGCTCTTCCTCGCCTCGCTCCTGGCCCACGAGCTCGCCCACGCGGTCGTGGCTCGGCGGAACGGGCTGGAGGTCGAGGGCATCACCCTCTGGCTCCTCGGCGGCGTCGCGAAGCTCCGCGGCGAGGCGGCGACTCCCGGCGCGGATGCCCGGATCGCGGCCGTCGGTCCGGCGGCGAGCTTCGTCATCGCCGGCGTCGCCTGGGCGATCGCGACCGCCCTCGGCGGGCTCGGCTTGACCGGCCCGGCGGCGCTGCTCGTCGTCGGGGCCCAGTGGCTGGCGGTCGTCAACCTCGTCCTGGGCGGCTTCAACCTCCTGCCCGGTGCGCCGCTCGACGGCGGCCGGGTCGCCCGGGCGATCGTCTGGGCCTGGCGGGGCGACCGGCTCCTCGCGACCCGGGTCGCGAGCGGCCTCGGTCGGCTCCTCGGCGCGGGGCTCATCGTCATGGGCGCCGCGGAGATCGTCATCGGCGCCGACCTCGGCGGGCTCTGGTCGATCGTCCTCGGCATCTTCCTCGCCAGCGCCGCCGGGCTCGAGCGGCGCCAGGCCGAGGTCGTCGACGCCCTCGAGGGGGCGACGGTCGGGGAGGCGATGAGTCGCGAGCTGCCGCGCGCCCCGGCCACGCTCACGGCCGACGCCTTCGTCGAGCATCTCCTGCCGGGGTCGAGGGCGTCGACCTGGGTCGTCACCGGTCCCGACGGCGAGCCGGCGGGGCTCCTGCCGCTCGAGCGACTCGGCCGGGTGAAGCGGACGGAGCGTCGGGACGTGCGTCTCGGGGCCCTCGCGATCCCACTCGCCGACCTCGCGACGACGACGGTCGCCGAGCCGCTCGTCGAACTGCTCGGCCGGCTCGACGAGGACGAGACCGGGGCCCGGGCGGTCGTCCTCGACGACGAGGGCCGGATCGCGGGCTTCGTCCTGCCCGAGGACGTCGCCCGGGCGGTCGAGGTCGGACGGCTGCGCCCGCGGACCCGCGCCGACCGCGGCGGGACGGCCGGGCGGCCGGCCCCCGACGCCGGGGCCTGAGCGCCTCGGGACCGGCGGGTCAGGGTCGGTCGTCCGGCCCCGGGGCGAACGCCGCGTGGAGCTCGGTCGAGTGGTCGCGGAGCCAGCGTCGCCACACCTGGTGGTCCGGGATCCGCCGCTCGACGAGCGCCCAGAACCGCGGGCCGTGCCCGAAGACCCGCAGGTGGGCGAGCTCGTGGACGACGACCGTCTCGAGCGCCTCCGGCGGCGCGAGGACGAGCCGCCACGAGAACGACAGCGCGCCGTCGCGCGAGGCGCTCCCCCAGCGCGTGCGGGGGTCGCGGATCGCGATCCGCGACGGCGCCACGGCGAGCTCGGTCGCGTGCGCGGAGATGGCGAGGTCGATCGCGGCCGCCGCCTGCGCCCGGCACCACCCGGCGACGACCTCGGCCGGCGACCGCCGGTCGGTCGGCGCGAGGTGGACGAGGAGCTCGGGCTCGCCCGTGCCCAGGCGTCGCTGGACGAGCGACCGCCGGCCGTCGGTCGTCGGCGCCGCGAAGCGGACGGCATGGAGCTCGCCGAGATAGCGGACCCGGCCTCCGTCCTCGACCGCTCCGCGCCGGGCGATGGCCGCCAGCTCGTCGGCCCCGCGGTCGAGGTGTCGCCGGATCCAGCGCTCGCGGTGGGCGAGGAACGCCTCGACGATCGGCTCGGGGCTCGCCCAGCCGCGGCGCGCCGGCGGCGGCACGGACACGAGGACGCCGCGCCGCGGATCGACCGTCACCCGGATGCCGCGCGACCGCGGGTTCGGTCGGAGCGTGTAGCGGAGCGGCCCGCCCGGCAGCGCGGCGACGCGGATCGTCTCGTCGGGCATCGCCGGCGACGGCCCGTCAGGTCCGTCGAAGGAGGCGGCCGGGCCGGGCGCCGGTCTCGGCGCCGTCGAGGACAGCCGCCACGCCGTTGACGATCACGTGGGCGATGCCGGTCGGGTAGCGGGCCGGCGCCTCGAAGGTCGCACGGTCGAGCACGGTCGTCGGGTCGAGCACGACGAGGTCGGCGGCGGCGCCCTCGCGGACGACGCCGCGGTCGCGCAGCCCGAGCCGTTCGGCGGGCACCGAGGTCAGCTTCGCGATCGCGGTCTCGAGCGGGAGGACGCCGCGCTCGCGGACGTAATGGCCGAGGACGCGCGGGGCGGAGCCGTACGTCCGCGGGTGCGGGACGCCGTGGCCGAGGACCGGGTGGTCGGGCCGACGACCCTCGGCGTCGGTGCAGACCGCGATCCACGGCACGGCCATGATCGCCTCGACGTCGGCCTCGGTCATGCAGGCGATGACGCAGTCGACGGCGAGGTCGTCGGCGGCGAGGACGTCGAGGGTGAGCTCGAGCGGGTCGGCGCCGAGGTCGCGGCCGAGCTCCGCCAGCGTCCGACCGGCCCACTCCGGCCGCGACGGCGACCAGGCGATCGCGATGCCGTCCCAGCCCGGGTCGGCGCCGACGTTCTCCCAGCCGGAGATGCCGCGCTCGATCGAGACCCGGACGTCGTGCCGCGCCGACGGCGTCCGGAGCAGCGCCGCCGCCTCGGGCGGGTCGAGGGCGAGGACCGCCGGCGGCAGGATCGTCGCGAGCGTCGTCGCCGCGGCGACGTACGGGTACTGGTCGGCGGCCGCGTCGAGGCCCTCGGCGCGGGCGCGCTCGATGACCGCGACCGCCTCGGCGCCACGGCCGTGGACGGGGCGCGATGCCGCCTTGAGATGGCTGACCTGGAGCCGGGCCCCCTCCCCCGCCGCGCGGGTCGCGGCGATCGCCTCGTCGAGCGCCTCGAACAGGCCGTCGGCCTCGTTCCGCATGTGGGTCGCGTACAGGCCGCCACGGCGCGCGACCGTCGAGACGAGTGAGGCCACCTCGTCCGCCGAGGCGTGCATCCCCGGGGCGTAGATGAGCCCGCTCGAGAGGCCGAACGCCCCGGCGTCCATCGCCAGCTCGACCTCGCGCTGCATCGCCCGCAGCTCCGCGGCGTCGGGCGGCCGGTCGGTCGCGCCGAGGACGGCGCCGCGGATCGTCCCCTGGCCGACGAGGAACGCGAGGTTGGGGCCGAGCGGCGATGCCTCGACCGCGTCGAGGTAGCCGCCGAAGGTCGTCCAGCCGGGCTCGAGCTCGAACTCGGCGAGGAAGGGGGCGAGGAGCGGGCGCCCGAGCGGCGTCAGCGGGGCGAGCGTGTCGCCGCAGTTGCCCGACAGCTGCGTCGTGTAGCCCTGGCGGAGATGGCTGACGAGCGCGCCGTCGAGGAGGACCGACGCGTCGGAGTGGCCGTGCGGGTCGATGAAGCCGGGCGCGACGACGTGGCCGCTCGCGTCGATGACGGTGCCGACGGTCGCCGGGTCGACCGCCGCGAGGTCGCCGACCGCGGCGATGCGGCCGCCGGTGACGCCGATGTCGGCGGGGCGGCCGGGCGCGCCGGTGCCGTCGACGAGCGTGCCGCCACGGACGAGGAGGTCGAAGGGCATCGCCGCGATGGTAGCGAGTCGACCCGGTCGCCCGTCGGCGAGCGCAGCCGCCGACACGGACGGCCGAAGGCCCGATCCGACCACCCGCCCGGCTCGGATGGCGAAGCGGATCGGCGCCGGCCGACGCCATACCCGGTACAGCGACCCGCCCTTCGCGGTCGCCGACCAGAGAAGGGACCGAGATGCTCGCACGCTCCCTTGTCTTCGCGGCGTCCGCCGTTCTCCTCGCCGGCTGCTCGGGCGTGACGACCACGCCCACCCCGAGGCCCTCGGCGGCCGGCGGCTCGCCATCGTCGGCCTCGCCGTCGCCCTCGCCGGCCGACGACGCCGTCGCCTGGATCGTCTACCAGTCGCCGAACGGCCTGTGGCTCGTCGACCCCGACGGAGCCCGGCAGCAGCCGGCGCTGCCCGAAGGCCCGAGCCGCGCGTTGCACCCGGACTGGTCGCCCGACGGGTCGCGGCTCGCCTTCTCGAACGATGAGGCGGACGGCACCCGGGACCTCTGGCTGGCCGCCGGGGACGGCAGCGATCCCAAGCGCCTCTTCGACTGCTTCGCGCCATGTCGCGACGCCGACGGCGCGGCGTGGTCGCCCGACGGTGGGCGGATCGCCTTCGTCCGGATCGACCTCGTCGACGGCCGCAACCCGGGCTCGACGCTGAACCTGCTCGACGTCGCCAGCGGCGAGGTGACGACGGTCGCATCGACCGACGGTGCCGACTACCTCGCGGGTCCCCGCTGGTCGCCTGACGGCACGCGGCTCGTCGTCGGCATCGACACGTTCACCGACGACGGCAACGACACCGCGACGATCACCGGCCGGGCGATCGCGGTCGTCGATCTCGGCGCGACCCCGGCCCCCGTCCGACGGCTCGACGGGCTGCCGCCCTTCCCCTGGTACCCGGACTGGCACCCCACCGAGGCTCGCCTCGTCTTCAGCGCCGGCGTCGTCGAGCACCTCGACCCGACGGCCGACGTCACGAACCTCTGGACGGTCCGCCCCGACGGCTCCGAGCTCGAGCCGCTGACCGACCTCGGGCCGACCGACGACGGCGTCTCGATGGCCGACTGGACCCCCGACGGCGACGGTCTGTGGGTGACGATCCTCGACCGCCTGACCGGTGGCCTCACGCTTGGCCGGGTCGCGCTCGACGGCTCGGTCGAGGAGCTCGGCGGCCTGAGCCCGGTGGCCGGCGCCCACCCGCGCCAGCGACCGACGCCGTGAGCGCGGCAGCCAAGGCTCGACCGGCGCGTGCGCTATACTCCCGCTCCGGCGTGGGGCTATAGCTCAGCTGGGAGAGCGTCTGAATGGCATTCAGAAGGTCCGGGGTTCGAATCCCCGTAGCTCCACCAAACCGCTGACACGCCGACCACCATGACCCCCTGCCGGTTCGGCGGGGGGTCTGCGCATGTAGAGGCGACATCGTGACCGACATGGCCGAGTCCACCCGCGAGCGGCGCCGCATCGAGCGGTACGAGCCGACGGCGATCGAGCCGCACTGGCAGGCCCGCTGGGACGAGCTCGGGCTGTACCGGACCGATCTCCACGACGCGTCCCGACCGCGCTACTACCTCCTGACGATGTACGACTACCCGTCGGGCGACCTCCACATCGGCCACTGGTACGTCAAGACGCCGACCGATGCGATCGGCCGGTATCGGCGGATGAACGGCGCGAACGTGTTCATGCCGATCGGCTTCGACGCGTTCGGGCTGCCGGCCGAGAACGCCGCCATCAAGAGCGGTCGCCACCCGGTCGAGTGGACGATGCGCAACATCGAGAACATGCGGCGCCAGCTGCGCCTGATGGGCGCGATGTGGGACTGGGACGCCGAGGTCGTGACCTGCGATCCGGCCTACTACCGCTGGAACCAGTGGCTGTTCCTGCGCTTCCTCGAGGCCGGCCTGGCGTATCGCTCGGTCTCGCCCGTCGACTGGTGCCCCAACGACGGTACGCTGGCCCGCGAGCAGGTCGAGGGGGTCGACCGCCACTGCTGGCGCTGTGGCGCGAAGGTGGAGAAGCGCGAGCTCCCCCAGTGGTACCTCCGGACGACCGCCTACGCCGACGAGCTCCTCGACTTCAGCGGCATCGACTGGCCGGAGCCGATCCGGGTCATGCAGACGAACTGGATCGGCCGGAGCGAGGGCGGCGAGGTCGTCTTCCACTCCGCGCCGGACAGCCATCTCGAGGGCGGCGACGAGATCCGGGTCTTCACCACCCGGCCGGACACGCTCTTCGGGGCGACGTTCATGGTCCTCGCGCCGGAGCACCCGCTCGTCGCCAAGCTGACCTCGCCCGGCCAGCGCGACGTCGTCCGGGCGTACGTCGAGCAGGCCGCCCGCGAGACCGAGATCGAGCGCCTCTCGACGGACCGCGACAAGACGGGCGTGCCGCTCGGCGCCGACGCGATCAACCCGGTCAACGGCGAGCGGATCCCGATCTGGATCGCCGACTACGTCCTCGCCGGCTACGGGACCGGCGCGATCATGGCCGTGCCCGCCCACGACGAGCGCGACTTCGCCTTCGCGACCCAGTTCGGCCTCGAGATCCGCGAGGTCATCCGACCCCTCGCCCGGGCCGGCGACACCGCCGAGCCGCTGGCCGAGGCCTACGTCAGCAAGTCGACCGAGGACATCCTCGTCAACTCGGGCGGCTACAACGGGATGGCGGCCCCCGAGGCGATGCGGGCCATCGTCGCGGACCTCGAGTCGCGCGGCCTGGGCAGGAACGCCGTCACCTACCGCCTGCGCGACTGGCTCATCAGCCGCCAGCGCTACTGGGGCACGCCGTTCCCGATCGTCTACTGCGAGGCCGACGGCATCGTGCCGGTCCCCGACGACCAGCTGCCGGTGCGACTGCCCGAGACGGTCGACTACCACGGCCGCGGCGACAGCCCGCTGACCCGGGACGAGTCGTTCCTCGCCACCACCTGCCCGCGCTGCGGCGGTCCGGCCCGGCGCGAGACCGACACGATGGACACCTTCATCGACTCGTCCTGGTACTGGTTCCGCTACCTGTCGCCGGCGAAGTCCGACGGGCCGCTCGACCGGGCGATGGTCGACGCCTGGACGCCGGTGGACCAGTACACCGGCGGCGCCGAGCACGCCGTGATGCACCTGCTGTACAGCCGGTTCTTCACCAAGGCGATGGCCGACTGCGGCCTCGTCGGCCACCGCGAGCCCTTCCTCCGCCTGTTCAACCAGGGCCAGGTCCTCGGCGCGGACGGCGAGCGGATGAGCAAGAGCCGGGGCAACGTCCAGGACCCCGACGATCTCATCGCCCGCTACGGCGCCGACACGGTCCGCCTCTTCCTGATGTTCATGGGCCCCTGGGACCAGGGTGGCCCGTGGAGCCCGTCGGGCATCGGCGGGGTCCACCGCTTCCTCAACCGGGTCTGGACGCTCGTCCTCGACCCGACCGGCACCGAGCCCTCCGACCCGGGATCCGGGCAGCTGCCCGAGGGCGAGGACCCGGCGGCGGCCGAGCGGGCGATCCGCGCCGCCGCCCACCGGACCCTGCGCGACGTGACCGCCGACTACGAGGGCTTCCGCTTCAACACGATGGTCGCCAAGCTGATGGAGCTCTCGAACGTCCTGTCCCGCTACCGCGGGACGCCGGTCGGCGGCGGTCCGGCATGGGACGAGGCGGTCCGCCTGCTGCTCCTGATGCTCGCCCCGGCCGCGCCGCACATCACCGAGGAGCTGTGGTCGCGCCGGCTGGCGGCCGCCGGCTCCGACTGGTCGTCGATCCACCTCGAGGCGTGGCCGACCCTCGACGTCGCCGCGGCGACGGCCGAGACGCGGGAGGTCCCGGTCCAGGTCAACGGCAAGCTCCGGGACAAGGTCGTCGTCCCGGCCGACATCGCGCCCGACGCGCTCGAGCGGCTCGTCCTCGAACGCCCGAAGGTCGTCGCGGCCCTCGACGGCCGCGCCCCCGACCGGGTCATCCAGGCCGGCGGGGGGCGGCTCGTCAACATCGTCGTCCGATGACCGACGAGGCGGCCGTGCTTCGACGGTCCGTGGCTCGCGGCGCCGCCGTCGCGGTCATCGCCCTCGTCGTCGCCGGCTGCGCCGGCTTCACCGCCGACCCGGCGCTCACCCTCGGCCTCGACAACGCGACCGACCGCCCGGTGCTCGTCTACGTCAACGGCGACTGGGTGGGCACCTTCCCGGCCGGCGCCGAGCGCGGCGACATCACAACCGGGGCCCACGACGGTCCGCCGTGGCGGATCGAGGCCAGGACCGACGCCGGGCTCGTGCTCGTGGCGGCCGAGGTCGCCGCGGCGCCCGCGCCCGGGACCGGTGAGGGGGCGGCCGCGGACACCGCCTGCGGCGAGGTCACGGTCTGGGCCGGCGACACGCGGCCGGACGTCGTGCCGCCGGACGTGCCGGACGGCAGCGAGGCGCCCTGCGAGTAGCGGCGACCGGGCGAGCGCGGCCCGGACCGGCGCCGGCGACCTCGGCAGAAGGCGCCCTCAGTCGCCGATGGCGCACTCGGTGAACGCGGCCTTCGCCTCGGTCCGCAGGTCGACCATCGCGGTCCCGACGGCTGCCACGCCGGCGCCGACCTCGACGAGCTTCTCGCCGAGGCCGGCCTCGCCGACGGAGTCGAGCGTCGACTCGAGGTCGGCGATCGCCGTCTCGAGGGCGTCGACCTGGTCGCCGATCTCGTCGCCGGCAGCCTCGCGGACGGCCTTGAGGTCCGTCCTGACGACCTCGATCGCGGCCTTGTAGCCCTCGACGCCGTCCTGGACCGGCTTGACGTCCTTGATCGACTCGACCGACGACTGCAGGTCGGCGATGGCGGTGCAGACCTCGGACTCGGGCGTCGCGGCCGACGGCTGGGACGACGGGGCGGCGGACGGGCTCGGGGACGCGGCGCTGCCGCAACCGGCGACGACGGCGGCGGCGAGGGCGAGGGCGGCCAGGATCGTGGGGGTTCGCACGGGGGGACCTCGGATCGGTACGGGCCCTCGCGGGAGGGGCGGGGCTCGCCCGAGTGTAGTCGGTTCGGTGCGGATGCCCCCGCGGGCGGCTCGGATGGCACCGCGGTCCTATCCTTGGACCATGACTGACGTGAAGTTCGGCGCGCTCTGTTGGAACCAGTACACCGACTGGGAGTCGCTCCTCGAGGCCGGCATCCGGGCCGACCGACTCGGCTACGACACCCTCTGGACCTGGGATCACCTGTATCCGATCGTCGGCGACTCGCACGGCCCGAACTTCGAGGGCTGGCTGACGATCACCGCCTGGGCGGCCCGGACCGAGCGGGTCCGGATCGGCCTCATGGTCGGGGCGAACACGTTCCGGAACCCGGCCCTCACCGCGAAGATGGCGACGACGCTCGACCACATCAGCGGCGGCCGGGCGATCCTCGGCATCGGCGGTGCGTGGTTCGAGGAGGAGCACGCGGACTTCGGGCTCGAGTTCGGCTCGGGCTTCCCCGAGCGCCTCCGCTGGCTCGGCGAGGCCCTGCCGATCATGCGCGGGATGCTCGACGGCACCGAGCCGACGGCCACCGGACCGCGCTACGTCTCGCAGCACACCCGGAACCTGCCGGGGCCGGTCCAGGCGCACCTGCCGATCTGCATCGGCGGCGGCGGCGAGCAGGTCACCCTCAAGCTCGTCGCCAAGTACGGCGACATGAACAACGTCGGCGGCGGGATCGAGACCGTGCGCCAGAAGGAGGCCGTCCTCCTCCAGCACTGCGAGACGGTCGGGCGCGACCCGGCCGAGATCGAGCGGACCACGGGCATCGGGACGGTCTTCATCCGGGACGACCGGGCCGAGGCCGAGCGGCTGTTCCGCGAGGCCTTCGACCGCAACCGGGTGGCCCGTCACTGGGAGGACCAGCCCGTCGGGACACCGGAGGACGTCGCCGATCGGATCGCCCCGTACCTCGAGATCGGCTACCGCCACTTCATCGCCGGCGTTCCCGCGGTCTACGACGAGGAGTCGATGACCCGCCTCATCACCGAGGTGAAGCCGCTCGTCGAGCGGATGGGCTGACAGCGGCCCGACGCGCGAAGGTCGAGGCGGGCGCCGAGCGTCGATCGACGCCGGTGCCGGGCGAACGAGGACCGGGCGGGTGACCCGCCCGGTCCGGGAGCGGCGACGGTGGCCCGGCCGATGCGGCCGGCGTCGGTCAGGGGGTGCTGACCCAGCGCCCGGTGACCGGGTCGACGTGGCCGGTCGCGGCGGCTGGTCGGAACGGATCGCCGGCGCGCCAGCGGCCGGTGGCCGGGTCGACGAACCCGCTCGCGGCGGCGATCGGGGCAGCGTGGCGGGTGACGTAGCCAAGCGAGGTCGGGTAGCCGTTCACGACGATCTCGGCGGTCGGCGCGGAGGCCCGGACCGGGGACGCCTCGAACAGGGCGGGCAGGCCGCGACCGGTCGTGACGCCGGCCGCGCCGATGACGATCGCGGCGCCGAGGACGAGGCCGCCGAGGCCCCACGTGATCGCGGGAACGGCGGTGCGGGGCTGGAGCGTTGCCTGGGACATCGGTGGTTCCTCCGTCGTGTCGTTCCGGTGGTGGTCGACCGGGCCGCGGCGTCCGGTCGGTATGTCACCTGACGAAGCGGAGGGGTCCGGGGTTGGGTCTCCGCGAGGATCGCGTCAGCCGGGCAGGCGCTCCCACTCGACCCAGCGGGTGCCATCCCACCAGCGGTGCCAGGTCAGGCCGTCGCGGCCGGTCGCGAAGACGTCGAGCCGGTCGGCCGACCACGAGGACGCGGCCGCGTTCCCGGCGAGCTCGCCGCCGAGCGACTCCCACGGGTGCCAGCTCTCGCCGTCCCAGTAGCGGTCCCAGAGCTCGCCGTCGTCGAAGACCGCGAAGACCTCGAGCTGGTCGGGCGCCCAGGCGGTCACGGCCGGGTTGCCGACGATGGCGCCGCCGAGCGGCTCCGGATCGAGCCAGGCACCGGCGTCGAACGCCCGATGCCAGAGGGCCCGGTCCGCATCGACCCAGAACAGGTCGAGGCGCCCGGGCCCCCAGGAGACGGCGGCCAGGCCGCGCCCTGCGGGCGGGGCCGGAACGGCCGTGTCGGTGTCGGTCGTGTCGGACATCGATCCCTCCGGGTCAGCCGAGCTGCGGCTCCGCCGGAACGACGACCGAGTCGTCCAACCGCGCCGCCAGGGCATGGGCCGCCCGGGCGAGCGTGACGACCAGCCGGGCGGCGGTGCGTCGCAGGGTACCCGGCGTCCGGCCGTCGGCGTCGAGGTCGTGGGTCAGCCGGTACCGACGCTCGAGGGCCAGGTTGTGCTCGCGCGCGGTGGTGAGGGCGGTTTCGAGGTAGAGCAGCGAGAGCGGGGTCATCATCGGTCGATCCTGCTAGCGGCGGTGATCGTCGGGGTACGCGGTCCGCGAGTCGGCGCCGAAGACCTGGGCGGCGACCGCGAGGAGGAGGAACGGTCCGACCGCGAGGAGGGCGGTCGAGACGACGGCGAACGGGACGTCCATGGGGTGGGCTTCCTTCCTTGGTGCTAACCGGCTTGGTCGGTCTCTGTGGTTACTCCGTACGGTACCGACTTGCACGTAACCTGTCAAGTCGTTTACTGTGGTTATCGACATGCGAACCACGCCGGAGGCGACGGTCGGGCTCGAGACCGCCCTCGACTTCCTCAACACGCTCGAGCACTCCCGCGATGGCGATTCCGATCACCTGTCGGACACACCTGCGGCGATCGCCTGGCTCGTCGAGCACGGGGCGATGGCGGGCGACGTCGCGACGACACCGGTGGCTGTCTCGGCCGCGACCATCGACCGCGTCCGCGCGGTCCGATCCGCGTTGGCGGCCGTCGTCGACGCCGTGGCCCACGCGACCCCGGCCGATCCCGGGGCTGTCCGCGTCGTCAACGAGCTCCTCGACTCGGGCGACGTCCGCCAGCTCGCCCCCACCCCCGACGGGGTCGCCGTCCAGGCCCGCCATCGCGGCGATCCGGTGACGGACGCGCTCGCCCATCTCGCCGAGCCGATCGTCGGGCTCATCGCCTCCGGCGACGTCCACCGACTGCGCATGTGCGACAACGAGACCTGTCGCTGGGTCTTCTACGACGCATCGCGTACCGCCCGGCGACGCTGGTGCGACATGACGACGTGCGGCAACCGGGCGAAGGCGGCCCGTCACCGGGCGAGGCAGCGAGCCGGATCGGATCCGGAGGATGCCCCGGCGGCCTAGCCGCCGCGCCCAGCCGAAGACGTGCCAGCCGACCTTGCGTCGGGCGCCCTCGGGCCGCGGCGGGCATCAGCCCATGAGCAGCCAGCCCACCTTGAGGTCGGCGGCGACGGCGCTCGACACCTTGACGGTGATCCGGTCGTTCGTCGTGTCGAGGGTGTACCAGAGGCTCCGGCCGCCGAGGTTGCCGCGGGGCGTGAGGAGCACGAACGAGCTCGAGGTGACATCCACGCCGACGACGATGTCCCTCGTCGACGTGCCGGCCGCGATCGTCGTGGTGCCGCTGACCTGGTCCGCCCGGATGCGGCCCGACGTCCGGAGGGCGTAGCCGTGGTCGGTGATCGCGTAGACGCCCGTCCCGTGGCTCGAGTAGCCGCGGACGCCCTGGCCGGTGGTCGCATGGCCGTAGACGCCTCGGCCGGCCGTCGACCGTCCGCGGACGCCATAGCTCGAGGCGTCGAGCATCGCCACGCCGTACACGCCGGTCTTCGCCGAGGCCGCCGGGAAGGCACCCGGACCGCTGAAGCCGAGCACGCCGGTGCTGTCGCCCATGGTCCAGCCGGCGACCGCCGGCCTCGTCGGCGCGGCGGACGTACCGTTCACGCCGATGCCGGTCTCGGTGTAGCCGAAGACGCCCATCGCGTCGTCGCTGTGGCCGGCCACGCCCGCGGCGTGGTCGCTGTGCCCGTAAACGCCCCCGCCGTCGATGCTCGTGCCGGTCACCCCGGTCCCTGACGTCGTGGCCTGCCCGTGGACGCCGATGCCGGTCTTCGTCCGGCCGATGAGGACGGTCTCGCTGTTCGTGCTGTTGGCGACGCCGGTCGTCTGGGTGCCCGAGTAGATCGTCCCGACCTTGACGGTCGAGCCATCGATCGCGTCGACGGCGAGCGGCCGTCCGAGCCCCGCGGCGACGAGGGCCGCCAGCCCGCCGAGCCCGCCTGCGAGGAGCGCCCGCCGCGTCCGCGGGATGCCCTGCTCGTCCGCCATCGTCCGATCCTCCGAACGCGACGTGCGAGGGGACACGGACCGCCGTCGCACCAGCCCCCGGTGACGGATGGAGCGTGCCGAGGGCGAGCCCGCGACGGCAAGGGCCGGCCGGCCCATCGACCCGATAAGCGGCGGTGAAGTCGTCCCCGGTACGGTCACCGCAGACGGCCCGGCCGCGCCGGAGGTGCCCCCGACGCGGCGGGTCGTCGCCCGGCCTCCCCGCCCACCCCGATCCCGCCGCCCACCCCGATCCCGCCGGGGAGCCTCGATGGACCACCCGGACACGCCCTGGCGAGCGATCGAGTCCTCGAGTCCGGCGTCGGTCGGCCGCGATCCCGCGGTGACGACGACCGGCGAGCCACGCGGCCCGGCCGTGCCGCCCTGGCCGGTCCTCGCCGCCCTCGGCGCGGCCATCGCGCTGATCGCCCTCGCCGGGGTCATCGCGATGAGTGGATCGGGCCCGGCCGTCATCGTGCCGACCGACGTCGGGGCGGTGGCGGCGACCGGCGACGCGGCCGGGTCGAGCGGGGCCCCGGGGGCGAGCGGCCCCACCGGCTCCGCGGCTCCGGCACCCCTCGTCGTCCATGTCGCGGGCGCCGTCCGACGACCGGGGCTCGTGACGCTGCCGGCCGGAGCGCGGGTCGCCGACGCGATCGCCGCGGCCGGTGGGCTCGGGCCACGGGTCGACGCCGAGCTCGTCGGCGGTCGGCTGAACCTTGCCGCGCCCGTGAGCGACGGCGAGCGGATCGTCGTCCCGTCACGCGACGACGCGGCGTCGGGTGGCGCGGGCGGGACCGACGGCGGGTCGGGTGCCGGCGCGGGCTCCGGCGCCGGCGCAGGCGCCGCTGGGTCGGGTGCCGTCGGCCCGGACGGCCTCGTCGACCTGAACCTTGCGACCGCCGCCGAGCTCGAAGCGCTGCCGGGGATCGGCGAGGCGTCGGCGGCGAAGATCGTCGAGGCGCGGGCCGAGCGCCCGTTCGCGACGGTCGAGGAGCTCCTCGAGCGAGGCGTCGTCGGGAAGGCGATCTTCGAGAAGGCACGGCCGCACCTGGTCGTTCGCTGAGCGATGCCGCGCAGTGGCTGGATCGCCGTCGGCGCGGCGGCGATGGCGCTCCTCGGGCCGGCGGTCGGACCGCTCCCCACCCTCCTCGCCGGGCTCGCCGCCGGCCTCCTCGCCGCGGCAGCGACCGCGGCCGGACCGGATCGGTGGCGCGTCGTGGCCGTCCCGCGGCTGCTGGCCGTCGCCGCCGGCGTGCTCCTCGTCGCCGTCAGGCTCTGGCTCGGCGGTCTGGCGCCGCCGCCGTCGCCCGCGATCCCGGTCGGCGAGGGACCCTGGCCGGCGCGGGTGGCGGCCGTGTCGGCTCCGCGGGAGGGGCGCCAGGTCGCGACCCTGGCCCTCGAGTCGGCCGGCGGGCCGCGGATCGCGGCCGAGCTTCCGCCGTACCCGACGGTCGTCCCACACGACCGGGTCCTCGTGGGCGGTCGTCTCCGGCCGCTGCCCGACGGCGACGTCGGGGCGTGGTACCGGCGGATCGGCGTCGTGGCGATGCTGCGGGCCGCCGTCGTGGAGCCGCTGCCGCCATCGGCCGACGCGGCGGGCGTCCTCGAGTCGGTCCGCCGCGGGTCGGGGCGGGCCCTCGCCACGGCGCTGCCGGAGCCCGAGGCCGGCCTGGCCGCCGGGATCCTCGTCGGCCTCCGCGACGAGGTCGACCGGCGGGTCGCCGCGGCGTTCACGACCGCCGGCGTCAGCCACGTCGTCGCGATCTCGGGCTGGAACATCGCGATCGTCGCGGCGGCGGCCGCCTCGATGCTGCGGCGGACGTCCCGCCGGCGGCGATCGGTCGCGATCGTCCTCGCGATCGTCGCCTACACCGCCTTCGCCGGGGCGTCGCCGTCGGTCGTCCGGGCCGCGGCGATGGCCGCCGTCGTGCTCGTCGCCCGCGAGTCGGGCCGTCCCGGCCGGGCGGCCGCCGCGCTCGGCGCGGGCGTCGCCATCCTGCTCGTCGCCGATCCGGGGCTCGTGGCGGACGCCGGGTTCCAGCTGTCGGTGCTCGCGACGGCCGGGCTCCTCGCCTGGGCGACGCCGCTCCGCGACGCCCTCGACCGGCGGCTCGGCGGCCGCCTCCCGGGATGGCTCGTCGAGACGCTCGCCCTGTCGCTGGCGGCCCAGCTCGCGACGCTGCCGGTCGTGCTGGCGGCGTTCGGGCGGCTCTCGCTCATCGCCCCGGTCGCGAACCTTGCCGTCGCCCCGCTCGTCCCGCCGACGATGGCCCTCGGGGCGGTCGCGCTCGGCGGTGGCTGGCTGGCGGAGCTCGGCGCGCCGGCGGCGATCGGGACGCTGCTCGGCCTCCCGGCGTGGGCGTTCCTGCGGCTCCTCATCGCCGTCGTCGACGTGTCGGCGGCGATCCCGTTCGCGAGCGTCGAGGTGACCCCACCCTGGGACGTCGTCCTCGCGTCGCTGGCGGCGATCGTCGCGCTCGGCCTCACGCCGGCGGTCCGACCCAGGCTCGGGTCGGCGCTCGGCGAGTCCCGCCGACGAGGGCCGACCCGGGTGCCGGCCTCCCGGGAGCCGGCTCTTCCCGACGCCCCGGCGATCCGTCCGACGGGTCACGGGCCGCCACGTCGGCCATCCCGGGCGTCACGCGTCGCCGCGGTCCTGCTCGCGGCCTCGGTCGCCGCGGTCGGGCTGGCCGCGGTCCATCGGCCGGACGGCCGGGTCAGGGTCACCGTCCTCGACGTCGGCCAGGGCGACGCGATCCTCGTCGAGGGCGAACGCGGCGGTCGGCTGCTGGTCGACGGTGGACCCGATCCCCAGCGGCTCCTCGTCGCGCTCGACGCCCAGCTCCCGCCGTGGGACCGGCGCCTCGACCTCGTCGTCCTGACCCACCCCCACGAGGACCACGTGGCGGGGTTACCGGCGGTGCTCGACCGGTACCGCGTCGGGCGGGTCTTCGAACCGGGGATGCGCGGGCCCGGTCCCTCGTACGCCGCCTGGACCGAGCGGCTCGCGACGCTCGGCCTGCCGAGCGGCCGCCTCCGGACCGGCGACCGGTTCGCGCTCGACGGCATCCGGTTCAGCGTCCTGTGGCCCGACCGCGGCGCCGTGCCCGAAGCGCCGCCCGACGAGGGCCGGGCGGTCAACCGCGCCTCGATCGTCCTGCTCGGGATCGTCGGCTCGGGCCGGTTCCTGCTGACCGGCGACGCGGAGGACGACGTCGACGAGGCGCTCGTCGAACGGGGCCTGCCACGGGTCGACGTCCTCAAGGTCGCCCACCACGGCAGCCGGACCGCGACGAGCGAGCAGCTCCTCGGCGCGCTGCGGCCGGCGATCGCGATCGTCTCGACCGGTGAGGGCAACACCTATGGGCACCCGGCCCCGCCGACGCTCGAGCGGATCGCGGCCGGCGGCACCCGCCTCTTCCGGACCGACCGCGACGGCACGGTCAGCGCGGCCTTCGACGGGACGGCCTGGTCGGTCACCACCGAGCGCCGGCCGGCCGACGACGCGACGACCGCGCCGGCGGAAGCGCCGGCGGCGACCCCGGACGTACCCGGCCCCGCGGCCCTCGGCTACCATCGGACCGATGACCATCCCCGATCGGCGCTCCGCCGTGGCGGCCCTCCGCTCGCTCGATCCGCCGGTCTGGCACCTCCGCCACTCGCGGGCGGTCGCGGAGATCGCGTCCTGGCTCGCGGTCCGGGCCGGGGCGGCCGGGATCGCCGTCGACCGCCGGCTCGTCGAGGGCGCAGCGCTCCTCCACGACGTCGACAAGCTGCTGCCGGCGGCACGTCCCGGCGGGGCCCTCCCCCACGGTCGGGCGTCGGCCGCCTGGCTCGCGGCCCGGGGCTGGCCGGAGCTCGGCCCGGCGGTCGAGCACCACCCCGTCACCGTCCTCGCCGACGACGCGACCGCCGCTTGGCTGCTCGACGCGGCGCCGACCGAGGTGCGCCTAGTCGCCTATGCCGACAAGCGGGCCGGCCAGCGGCTCGAGCCGATGGCCCGGCGGTTCGCGTCGTGGGACCGGCGCTACCCCGACGGCTGGGACCCGACGACCCGGGCCGCCGTCCGCGCCCGGGCCGCCGCGCTCGAGACCGCCGTCTGCGACGCCCTCCGGATCCGGCCGGGCGACGTCCGCCGGCTGGCGTGGACCTCGGGGTTCTGGCGCGGCAGGATGCTGACGGGCACCGCGCCGACCCGGCCGGGCGGGTCGCCATGACGACGGGCACGGCGATCGGCTACTTCTGGGGCGACGATGGCTACGGGCTCGAGCGCGCGGCCGACCGGCTGGCCGAGCGGCTCGCCACGACGACCGGCGTGCCGCCCGAGCGACGCCGGACGACCGGTACCGAGGTGACCCTCGGTCGGCTCGAGGAGTGGGTCGCGACCGCGCCGCTGTTCGGCGGCGGTACCCTCGTGACCGTGAGCGAGCCCGGGCCGCTCCTCCGGAGCGCGGCCGACCGGGCCGCCCTCGAGGCGGTGATCGCCCACGTGGCGCCCGGCAACGGGATCGTCTTCCTCGACCCGCTCGACGGCTCCGGGCCGGGGCGGCGAGCCGGCAGCGAGGCGCTCAAGGCGGCGGTGGCGAAGGCCGGCGGTGAGACCGCCGAGCTCCGGGCTCCGACCGAGGGCCGGCTGGCGACCTGGATCGAGGCGCGGGCGGCGGAGCGGGGCGTCCATCTCGGCCGCGGGGCGGCGCAGGAGCTCGGGACGCGCGTCGGCGGCTTCGTCCGAGAGGGCGACGTCGACCGCCGCCGGATGGGCATCGTGGCCGTCGCCGAGCTCGAGAAGCTCGCCCTCTACCGGGCCGGCGCCGAGGTCACGGTCGAGGACGTCCGGACGCTCGTCCCCGAGGCCATCCCGGCGAGCTCGTGGGCCTTCCTCGACGCGATCGCCGAGCGGCGGACGGCCGCCGCGGCCGACCTGCTGCCGCGGATCCTCGAGACGATGCCCGAGCCGGTCATCGTCGCCCTGCTCCACCGCCGGCTCCGCGAGCTCATCGAGGTCGCCGACCACCTGGCGGCGGGCGAGAAGCCGGCCGCGCTCGTCCGGATCCTCGGCCAGAAGCCGTTCCGGGTCGAGAAGCTCGTCGAGCAGGCGCGGCGCTGGACGCTCCCGGAGCTCGAGGCGGCGCTCGAGGGCGTGCTCGAGCTCGACGAGCGGATCAAGGGGCTCGAGCCGGCGACCGAGGCACAGCGGCGCCTCGGCTTCACCCTCTGGCTGGCGGGGCGGGCGGCCCCCCGGGAGCGCGGCTAGAACGAGCCGGCCTGCTCCTGGACCACGAGGTCGCTCTCGATCGCGAAGACGCAGCGGCCGCGACCGAGATCGAGCAGCTCGATGAGGTCAGGGTCGATGTACAGCTGGCTGCACGTCTCGCAGAGCCGGCCGGGGATCCCGAAATGGAGGCGCTCGGAGCGGTCGGGCATCCGGAACGTCGTGTCGAAGCGCGACACGATGAGGCGGCGGGAGCAGCCGGGGCAGCGCTCGTGCTGAGCCATCGTCCGGGACCGGGCCTCCGGGCCTGTGGGCGCCATGGCGGCACCCGATGCGACCCGGATGCTAGGCGTGCGGCGGTGCGTCCCGGCATGACCCGACGGTACCGGTCCGGTGCGGTACCGCACCGATGCCGCGACCGGCTCCGCGGCGGCGTCCCCGAGGGGCGCCCTCGCGGGCCGGCCGCTACTGGACCCGGAGGATCGTCTTCGCCTCGGACCAGTGCCGCTCGAGCTGGTAGAAGTCGCGCTCGGGCGGCGTGAAGACGTGGACGATGACCGCGCCGTAGTCGAGGAGGACCCAGTGCGACGTCGGCGCCCCCTCGCGCCCGATCGGCCGGACGCCCTCGGCCCGCAGGCCGTCGGCGATCGCATCGGCGATCGCATCGATCTGACGCTCCGACCCGCCCGAGCAGATGACGAAGTAGTCGGCCATCGTCGTCAGGGGGGTGAGCTCGAGGAGGACGATGTCCGCCGCCTTCTTGTCCTCGGCCAGCGCGACGACGCGGCGGGCGAGCTCGAGCGGCTGGCGCTCGCCGGGCGCCGCCGGCTCGGCACGGTTCGGCAGGCCGTCCGGGCGCGGGGCGGGCGAGCTGACGACGTCGGTCACGGGCGATCGATCCTCCTGGGCGGGTCGGTGTACAGGGCATGGTCGCCGATGTAGGCGGCGACCGCATCGGGGACGAGGCCAGCGATCGAGCGGCCGGCGGCGACGCGGGCACGGATCTCCGTCGCCGACAGGTCGATGCGCGGGCCGTCGAGGAAGCGGAACCGCTCCTCGCGGCCGGGGTAGGTCGCGACGACCCAGGCCGGGTCGGCGACGGGTCGGGGGCGGCCGTCGGGGCCGAGCGACGGGGCGGTCCCGCGCGGGACGACGGCCAGCCGGGCGAGATCGAGGATCCGCTCCGGGTCGCGCCAGGTCGGCAGGCCGGCGAGCGACTCGGCCGAGAGGACGAGCCACAGGTCCGGGTCGCGGCCGGCGTCGCGCTCGTCGGCGGCGAGCGCTTCGAGCGTGTCGACGGTGTACGACGGCCCCGGTCGGTCGACCTCGATCCGGGAACAGGCGAACCCCTTGGCGCCGGCGATCGCGAGCTCGATCATCGCGACCCGGTGCGACGCGGCGGTCACCGGCCGGTCGCGCTTCTGCCACGGGTCGCCGGCGGGGACGAACAGGAGCCGGGCGAGACCCAGCGCGTCCCGCGCCGCGGCGGCGACGGCGAGGTGTCCGAGATGGACCGGGTCGAAGGTGCCGCCGAGGATGCCGAGCCGACTGGCCTCGCTCACCGGCCCTCCCACGGGTCCGGCTCCCACTCGAGCTCGACCGTCCCGATCCGGACCGTGTCGCCGGGCCGGACGCCGCGCCGGCGCAGCTCGGCGTCGATCCCGAGTCGAATCAGGTCGCGCTGGAACCGCTCGGCCGACTCGTCGACCTCGAAGTCCGTCTGGGCCGCGATCCGCTCGATCCGCTTGCCCCGGACCCGGATGGCGCCGTCGGCATCCTCGACGATCGTGAAGCGGTCGCCCATCGTCTCGATCCGGTGGACGACGACGCCGGACGGCTCGGGCGGCTCGGCGAGCTCGGCCGCGTCGGGCAGCAGCTCGGCCAGCCGTACCCGGAGCGCGTCGAGGCCGGTCCCGGCGTCGGCGGAGATGGCGATCGCGTCGATCCCGTCGCGCTCGCGGGCCCGGCGGAACGCCGGCCAGGCCTCGGCCGCCTCGGGCAGGTCGACCTTGTTGAAGGCGACGAGGAGCGGCTTCTCGAGCAGCGCGGGATCGTGGGCCTCGAGCTCGTCGCGGATGACCGCGTGGTCCCGGTCGGGGTCGCGCGACGACCCGTCGACGAGATGGACGAGGACCCGGGTCCGCTCGACGTGGCGCAGGAAGGCGTGGCCGAGCCCGGCGCCGTCGCTCGCGCCCTCGATGAGGCCCGGGACGTCGGCGATGGTCGGCCGACGGAGGTCGTCGTCGCCGAGCTCCATGACGCCGAGGTTCGGCTCGAGCGTCGTGAACGGGTACGGCGCGACCTTCGGGCGCGCCGCCGTCAGCGCCGCGAGGAGCGTCGACTTGCCGGCGTTCGGCAGTCCGACGAGCCCGATGTCGGCGATGAGCCGCAGCTCGAGGCGAAGCCAGCGCTCCTCGCCCGGCTCGCCCTTCTGGGCGTGGGTCGGGGTCCGATGGGTCGCGGTCGCGAAGTGGACGTTGCCGAGCCCGCCCCGCCCGCCGCGGGCGACCATCGCCCGCTGGCCGGTCGCGACCAGGTCGGCGACGAGCTCACCCGAGGCGTCGTCGATGATCGCCGTCCCGGGCGGCACCGCGAGGACGAGGTCGGCGCCGGCCTTGCCGTGCCGCTTCGCCCGCTCACCGCGGCCACCGGCCTCCGCCCGGAAGTGGTGCTTGTACTGGAAGTCGCGGAGGGTCGTCTGGCCAGGGTCGACCACGACGTACACCGAGCCGCCTCGCCCGCCGTCGCCCCCGTCGGGTCCGCCCCGCGGGACGTGCGCCTCGCGTCGGAACGTCGCCGCGCCGCCGCCGCCGTCGCCGGCCCGGCACCAGATCTTCACGCGGTCGAGGAACATCGCGCCGAGTATCGCACGGGGTCCCGGGTACGACGACGCGGCCGGGGGACCCGACCGCGTCCGGACTCGCGAGGGCTCGGGATCGCGGCCTCGCCGCGACCGGATCCGGCCTCAGTAATAGGCCATCGGGTTGACCCGCCGGCCGCCGTTCCAGATCGGACCCTTCCAGACCTCGAAGTGGAGGTGCGAGCCGGTCGCCCAGCCCGTCGCCCCGACGCGGCCGATGACCGCGCCGCGCGCGACGCCCTGGCCCCGCCGGACGCTGACGGCGGACAGGTGGTTGTACGTCGTGTACAGGCCGGAGCCGTGGGCGAGCCAGACCTGGTAGCCGCCCCCGTTGCTCTTCCAGCCGCTGAAGATGACGGTCCCGCCCGCGGCCGCGTGGACGCGGTCCCCGGTCTTACCCTGGATGTCGATCCCGTAGTGGCCGTAGTGGTAGTACTGGTTGACCCCGTGGCCCGGGATCGGCCAATACAGTCGGCCGCCCGAGTAGGTGCTCGGGGGTCTGACCGTCGATCCGCTCGAGCTGCCGCTCGATGTCCGCGGGGCGTTCGGCGCGACGGGCCGGGGGGTGGGCGTGGCGATGGCGGCGCCGAGGGCGCCCGGGATCATCAGCATCTGGCCGATGACGACGGTCCCATCGAGGATGCCGTTGTACTCGGCGATCGCGGCGGGGTCGCCACCGGTCTTCTCGGCGATCGACGTGAGCGTGTCGCCCTCGGCGACGGTGACGACGACGCCATCGGTCGGCGGGATGATCAGCTTCTGGCCGATGTGCAGGTCGTCCTTCGCCTTGAGCTTGTTCGCCCACCAGATCGTCATCATCGAGAGATCGAACTTGTTGGCGATGCCGGTCAGCGTGTCGCCGGCGCGGACGACGTAGGTCTGCATCCGGTCGCGCACGTCGGGCACGGTCGTGTCGACGGCGACCGGCTTGAGGAGCGTCCCGTCGGCGAGGTACTGGCCGACCGGCACGAGCTCGTCCTGGCCCGCCTCGGCGGCAAGGACGCGCTGGCCCGGGTCGCGCTCGTCGATGAGGACGGCCTCGTACGCCTCGGCGGCGCTGAAGTCCTCATCCGGGACCAGGACGCCACCGCCGACGACGAGCCGGTCCGCCGCGGCCGCGACGGCGGTCGCGTCGCCACCGGTGCCGACCGCCGGCGCGACCGAGACGATCGAGGCGACGAGGACGAAGCCGGCGACGATGACCGGCACGGCGCGCTCGCGACCGAGCAGCCGTCCGCCCGATCGGGCGATGTGGCCGGGGAGGTCGGCGGCGAGGGCCGCCGGGTCGGTGCCGCGGAGGCGCCGGAGGGATGGCAGCCGCTCGACGACCGACGCCCGGTGGGCGAAGGCCGCGCGCCGCGGCGCGACGTCCGGCGTCGTCGGGAACGCCGGGTCCGGCTCGACGGGGAGAGCGTCCGGATCGCGGTCCGGTCGCATCGTCTCGAGCGCAGCGCGGAGACCGTCCGCGGCCGCGAGGCTCCGACGGTGGAGCTCGGCGGCGAGGCTCGAGGTTCGTGGGGCTTCGGGGCGCAGGCGCATCAGGATGCGTCGCACGCCCGCCGTCGGTTTCGGCAATACGGGCTCCTCAGGGGGAACGGCCGGGGGGCGCGGGAGCGCACGGGGCAGGGCTCGGGGGCCGTTCCGGGTTCGCAGTATCGAGCTGGGGGTCTCTACACGTGCGTTCGGGGCCCGCGTTGACGCGGGCGTGGCTTACGGAAACGAACCGTAACAGAGGTCGGTCGGGGCTGTCCAATGCCCCCCGGCCCGGGCCGATCGGCCCGATCGTGGGCCGGGGCACGCGTCGGAAGCGTCCGACTGCGGGCAGGATGGCCCTCCCTGGCCGGCGTCGGCCCTGCGTGCTGACCCGCCGGGGCGGCGCTCCGGGGCCGGCGCTACGAGTCGAGGCTCTTCGTCAGCCCGGCCAGGAACTCGGCGTTCGTCTGCGTCTTCGAGAGTCGGTTGAGGAGCAGCTCGATGCCCTCGTTCGTCCCGACGGCGCCGAGCATCCGGCGCATCGTCCATACCATCTTGAGGGTGCCTTCCTCGAGGAGCAGCTCCTCGCGGCGGGTGCCCGATCGCTGGACGTCGATGGCCGGGAAGATGCGCTTCTCGGCGAGCCTCCGGTCGAGGATGAGCTCGCTGTTGCCGGTGCCCTTGAACTCCTCGTAGATGACGTCGTCCATCCGCGAGCCGGTGTCGACGAGGCAGGTGCCGATGATCGTCAGCGACCCGCCCTCCTCGATGTTCCGGGCCGCGCCGAAGAACCGCTTGGGCGGGTAGAGGGCGATCGGGTCGAGGCCGCCCGACAGCGTCCGGCCGGACGGCGGGAGGGCCAGGTTGTAGGCCCGGGCGAGCCGGGTGATCGAGTCGAGCAGGATGACGACGTCGCGCCCGGTCTCGACCTGCCGCTTGGCGATCTCGAGGGCCATCTCGGCGACGTGGGTGTGGTTCTCGGTCGGCTCGTCGAAGGTCGAGCTGATGACCTCGCCCTTGACCGAGCGCCGCATGTCGGTGACCTCCTCGGGCCGCTCGCCGATGAGGGCGACCATGAGGAGGATCTCGGGGTAGTTCGACGAGATCCCGTTGGCGATGTTCTTGAGGAGCATCGTCTTGCCGGCCTTCGGCGGGCTGACGATGAGCGCGCGCTGGCCCTTGCCGATCGGGTTGACCAGGTTGACCAGGCGCTGGCTCAGGTTCTTCGCGTCGCTCTCGAGGTTGATGAGGACGTCGGGATGGACCGGGGTCAGGTCGCCGAACTGCGGCCGCCGGCGGGCCGACTCGACGTCGATGCCGTTGACGGCGTCGATCCGGAGCATGCCCGCGTACTTCTCGCCCTCGCGGGGCGGCCGGACGGCGCCGGAGATCCGGTCGCCGACGCGGACGCCATAGCGGCGGACCTGGCTCGAGCTGACGTAGACGTCGTCGGGGCCGGGCAGGAGGCCGTGGCGCCGGAGGAAGCCGAAGCCCTCGTCGACGATGTCGAGGATGCCGGTCGCGTAGGCGAGGCCGGCCCGCTCGGTCTGGACCTGGAGGATCGTGTCGACGAGCTCGTCCTTGCCGACGCCCGTGGCGATCTCGACGTCGAGCTCGCGGGTGACCGAGCGGAGCTGGGTTACGGACATCGCGCGCAGCTCGGCGGCGCCGATGTCGTTGCGCTCTCGCGCGGCTTCGGCTTCGAGCAGCTCGTCGCTGTCGGTGACCGGGAGGCGGCCGCCCGACTGGGGGCGGCGGCGCGGGCGGCGGCGCGAGCGGTCGCGCGGCTGGTCAGGTCCGGGCATGGGTGCGGGACACCTCAGGGGGTGCGGGAACGGGGATCGGGTCCCTCACATTGCGGCTGCGCGGCGCGCACGGGGTGCGCGAGCGGGCGCGAGCCGGTTGGGGATGGCGCGAGCATAGGGTCCCGCCCCGCCGGCGTCAACCCGTGGTCGGGCAAACGTGGGGCGCCTGGCCGAGCCCACGTGCGGAGCCCGGGCCGGGCCCAGCCCGCGAAGCGCAGGCACGTGCGCCGGCAGTGTCCGGGACGGGAGCGCCGGAGCGCGGCGGTGCGCGGGAGCGCGAGAGCGGCGGAGCGGCGGCGCGCGGGAGCGGAGCGCGGCGGCGCGCGGGAGCGGCGTCTGGGCACCTGCGGCATCCGTCAGACCGGCGCGATCCGTCCGGATCCACGCGACGTGGGCACGGATCCTGCCTGGCGGATCGAGACGCGCCCCGAGCCCGCGTCGTGACCTCGATCTCGGGTGCGGACGCGCGACCGGGGTGTCCAGCGGCGCGACCGTCTGGTCGCGTTCACGCGGGTCGAGCACTCGATCGACTCGGCCGGCAGGCATCTCGCCGAGTGCCCACCTGGACGAACATCTGGCCGGGTCGGACCGTGGCTGGTGGCCCATCCGCGCACGATGATGGCGCGCTGGACAGCGGGGCCGTTCGGGACGCCGCGGGGCGCTCAAGCCGCGTGAAAATGATGCCGCCCGGCACGCCGCGGGGCGCTCGAGCGGCCGCGGGCGCTCAGGCCGTGTGAAGGTGACGCCGGTCGGTGCCGAACCGCGGGGCGCTCAAGTCGCGTCGATGTGACCGGGTCGGTGGCGAACCGCCACACCCTCGCACCGGCCGCTGGTCGCCCAGCGCTCCCGTGCCGCACCAGCTGCCGGGCCCGGGCGTCAGCCCTCGGCGGTCCCCTGCGCCTTGGCCCAGTCGGCCTTGAACTGGGCGATCCCCCGGTCGGTCAACGGGTGGTGGACCATCTGCTGGAGGACCTTGAAGGGGAGCGTCGCGATGTGGGCCCCGGCGAGCGCCGACTCGGTCACGTGGCGCGGATGTCGGATCGACGCCGAGAGGACCTCGGTCTCGAGGTCATGGATCGCGACGATCTCGGCCAGCTCGCGGATGACGACGAGGCCGTCCTCGTTGATGTCGTCGAGGCGCCCGACGAACGGCGACAGGAAGCTCGCCCCGGCCTTCGCCGCGAGGAGCCCCTGGTTGGCCGTGAAGATGAGGGTGCAGTTCGTCCGGATCCCCTCGGCGTGGAGGCGGCTGATGGCCTCGAGGCCGTTCTCGCTCATCGCGATCTTCACGTAGATGTTCGGGGCGAGGCCCGCGAAGTGCCGGCCCTCGGCGACCATCCCCTCGACGTCGTCGGCGATGACCTCGGCCGAGACGGCACCCGAGGTGATCGAGCAGATCTCTCGCAGGACGTCGTCGTACGAGCCGCCGCCGGCCTTGGCGAAGAGGGTCGGGTTGGTCGTCACGCCGTCGATGACGCCCCACCGGACGGCGGTCCGGATCTCGTCGAGCTCGGCGGTGTCGAGGAAGAGCTTCATCGCGTGACGGCTCCGGGTGCGGTCGGGTCAGCCGCGATTCTACAGGCCGGGCCGTCGGGGTCGTCGCCCGGCGCTCCCCGACGTCGGGCTCAGCCGGCCTCGGCGGCCGATTCGACCGGCTCGGCGTCCGCGTCCGCCGGGAGCCCGCCGGTGCGGGCGACGAAGACCGGCTCGCGCCCGTCGCGGACGGCCAGCGAGGCGGCGACGAAGCCGTCGAAGAGGGGGTGCGGCCGCTCGGGGCGGCTCTTGAACTCCGGGTGGAACTGGCTGGCGACGAACCACGGGTGGTCGCGGAGCTCGACGATCTCGACGAGGCGGCCGTCGGGCGACTGGCCCGAGAGGATCATCCCCGCGGCCTCGAGCGTCTGGCGGTAGCGGTTGTTCACCTCGAAGCGGTGGCGGTGCCGCTCGTAGATGACCTCCTGGCCGTACACCGCGGCCGCCCTCGAGCCGGGGGCGAGGCGGGCCGGGTAGAGCCCCAGCCGCATCGTCCCGCCCTTGTCCTCCATGTCCCGCTGGTCGGGCATGAAGTCGATGACCGGGTGCTCGGTGAACATGTCGAACTCGGTCGAGTTGGCGTCGCGGGTCTCGAGGACCTCGCGGGCGAACTCGATGACCGCGCACTGGAGCCCGAGGCACAGCCCGAGATAGGGCAGCCGGTGGTCGCGGGCGTGGTGGGCGGCGAGGACCTTGCCCTCGATCCCTCGGTGGCCGAAGCCGCCCGGGACGAGGACCCCGGCGACGCCGGCGAGCCGCTCGCCGACGTTGTCGGTCGTCAGCGCCTCCGAGTCGACCCAGCGGACCTTCGCGTCGACGCCGTGGGCCCAGGCCGCGTGACGGAGCGCCTCGGTGACCGACAGGTAGGCGTCGGGAAGCTCGATGTACTTGCCGACGAGGGCGATCTCGAGAGCCGGCTTGGGCGCCTTGATCCGTTCGACGAGGGCGCGCCAGCCGTCGAGCTGGGGCTCGATCGCGGGGTCGCCCAGCCCGAGATCGCGGACGAGGAGCCGGCCCAGCCCGGCCGCCTCGAACATCAGCGGGACCTCGTAGATCGTGTCGGCCGTCTCGGCCGGGATGACCGCCTCCGAGGCGACGTCGGTGAAGAGCGCGATCTTGTCGCGGATCTCGTCGCTGACCGGGTGATCCGAGCGAAGGACGATGACGTCGGGCTGGATGCCGATGCCGCGGAGCTCCTTGACCGAGTGCTGGGTCGGCTTGGTCTTGAGCTCGCCGGTCGCCGCGAGCGCCGGCAGGAGCGTCACGTGGACGTAGACGACGTTCGCCCGGCCGACGTCCTTGCGCATCTGGCGGATGGCCTCGAGGAAGGGCAGCGACTCGATGTCGCCGACCGTCCCGCCGACCTCGACGATGACGACGTCGGGATCGCGGTCCCGGGCGACCCGGACGACCCGCTCCTTGATCTCGTTGGTGATGTGCGGGATGACCTGGACCGTGCCGCCGAGGTAGTCGCCGCGGCGCTCCTTGGCGATGACGGCCTGGTAGATCCGGCCGGTCGTCACGTTCGACAGCTGGGTCAGGTTCTCGTCGATGAACCGCTCGTAGTGGCCGAGATCGAGGTCGGTCTCCGCCCCGTCGTCGGTGACGAAGACCTCGCCGTGCTGGTACGGCGACATCGTCCCGGGGTCGACGTTGATGTACGGGTCGAGCTTGATGATCGAGACGGAGAGGCCGCGGGCCTTGAGGATCCGGCCGATGCTGGCGGCGGTGATGCCTTTGCCGAGCGAGGAGGTCACGCCTCCGGTCACAAAGACATACTTCGCCATGCGTCGGGGTCCTCCGGGGTTTTTCCGATGCTACCGAATCCGGGCCCCGGACGCGAATCCGGGGCGCGGCCGGGTGTCGTTCAGGGCGCTCGCCCGCGGGGGGCGCCGGCGGCCGTCAGGCGTCGGGGGCCGGCCTCGACTCGGCCGGGTCGGTCGTCGGCGACGGCGACGGCGAGGCCGGCGCGCCGACGCCCGGCATCGGCAGCGTCCGATCGCCCGCCAGGTACGAGATCGAGACGAGGGCGACCGCCGCGACCAGCGCGATCGCGACCGAGGCGACCTGGATCCGGTCATCGTTGCGGGTGACGATCGCCCGCCGGGCCTCGACGTCGATGTCGATGTGCCGGACCGGGATCGCCGCGTGCGCCCGGAGTCGCTCGCCGAGCCCGTCGGGGCGGCCGTCGTCTCGGCGGTCGTCCCGGCCGTCGTCGAGCCGGGCCTCGAGCGAGGCGAGCCGCGCGAGGGCCACGGTCAGCGGGAGCCCGGCCACGCGGGCGAGCTCCTCCGGCGTGGACCCGCCGACATGGCGGAGCGCGAGGAGGAGCCGCTCGTCGGCGGTCAGCGAGGCGAGCGAGCGGGCGAGCTCAGGGTCGGCCGCGCCGCCTCCGGGGTCGGCCTCGCCCCGTCCGGGATCGGCCGCGTCGAGCCCGGGATCGGGCGTGCGCGCCCGACGCCGCCGGGCGGCCGACCGCGCCTCCAGCGCCGCGATCCCGCACAGCCACGAGCCGAGCCGAGCCGGGTCGCGCAGGTCGCCGAGCCGGCTCGAGGCGATCGGCCAGGCCATGCCGACGGCATCCACCGCGAGATCGCGGTCGCCGGCGACGACGTACGCCACGCGGACCATGGCGGTCCGGTGCAGCCGCACGATCCGGGCGAACGCGATCCGATCGCCCGTCCGGGCCAGCGGCACGAGCGACTCGGGCGAGTCGAGGCCGCCGGGGACGCGGGTATCGGTCATGGAGCCCATGCTGGCGCTTCGGTCAAGGACGCTCCACGGATGCGATCGCACAGGCGATGACCGGCGCCCCGGCCCTCAGCGGACGACGACCTCCGGCGGCTCGACCGCGTAGGGCTCGGTCGCGTCGGCCACCGAGTCCTGCCGGTAGGCGATCGACGGGCGGACGTCCACGCCGCGCTTCCGGAGGTGGATCTCGGACCAGTCGTCGGGCGGGATCATGTTGTGCCAGGCGACCGTCAGCTCCCAGTCGTCCGAGAAGTAGGCGTAGTGGGAGACGACGAGGAGCGTCGACACGAACTGCGGGTCCCACGCGGTGTCGGCGGTGATGCCGAGCTCGGGGTGCTCGCTCGCGAGCCAGGCGGCCCAGCGCTCGAAGTGCGGTCGAGCGTCGGCGGCGCGCTCGTCGATCATCGGGAAGACCGGGATCGTCCGCGTCTCGGTCGCGGTCGCGCCGTCGCGCGTCGCACTGATCGCTACCGTGGCGGTCGTCTCGGTCGTCGCCGGATCCGGGACGACCCAGACCTCGCCGACGACGCCGGGGCCGAGCGTCTCCGGAAGGATCGGGCCGACGGTCGCCCCGGTCGCCGTCGCCGAGATGGTCACCGGCTCGCGGCCGCCGTCCTCGTTCGTCACGACGACGAGGAACGACACCTGCTGGCCGGGGATCGCCATCCGGACCTCGGGTGGGGCCTCCGGCGGCGTGACCGCGATCGAGAAGTCGGCGGCCGCGGCGGGCGAGGGGCTCGCCGATGGCTCGGGAGACGGGGAGGGCGACGGGGCTGGTGCCCGGGATGGTGACGGGCTCGCCGCGCCCGTCGTGCAGGCCGCCAGCGTGATCGCTGCGGCGAGGCCGAGAACGCCGATGGTGCGCATCGCGCGGACTCCTGGTGCATCCGTGGGGACGCGACGGAGGTGCCGGACGCGGTTTCGGGGACCACGGGTCGGACGCCGCGCGGGGGTTCGCGGTTTCCCGGCCCGCCGCGTCGGCCGGGCATGCCGGGGCGGGTCAGCCGAGGATCGACCCCGGCGGTGGGTCGGACCGCCCGTCGCCCCAGACCTCGGGCCCGCAGAAGGGCGGCTTGGCGCTGGGGCGAGGCAGCGCGGGGGAGGTCGGATCGGCCCGCCAGGCCGCGACGATCCCGGCCAGCCATGCCTCGATCTCGGCGAACTCGGTCCAGCGCCGGAACGGCCGACCGCCGGCGATCATGAACGGGACGAGGCTGCGCTTGGCGAACACGACGTCGGCGTACGCGGCGGCGTAGCGATCGCTCTCGCCGTCGCCGATGAACACGACCGCCCGGCCGGCGGCCTGGTGGGCGAGGACCCGGGCCCGCTTGCAGGTGCCGCAGACGAAGCAGCGAGGATGGCCGTTCGGGTAGGCGATCCGCGGGGGCGCCGGCGGGTCGAACGTCATCGCGGCCGTCACGACCGGCACGTCGGGGACGCCGAGCCGCGCCAGGGCGGGGCCGATGAAGAAGCCGAAGCCGTCGGACACGACCTCGACCGGGATGCCGGCGGCGCGGGCCCGGGCGACGAACGGCACGAACCCGCCGTCGTGCGGCTGGGCGGCGGCCGTCGCCAGGAGCCCGACGGGGTCCGGCGGCATGAGGACGACCTCGCGCTCCATGAGCTGTCGCGAGCCGATGTGTCCGGCGTCGTACGCCGCCGCCTCCGCCTCCCACTCGCCGGGGACGAACTCGGCCATGAGCGTGTCGCCGACGTCGGTCAGGGCGATCGTCCCGTCGTAGTCGACGAGGATCGCCAGCGGCACCTCGCCCGGGCCGGGCGGGACCGGGGCGAGGGCGGGGATGGCCGGCGCCGGACCCGGCTCGGGCTCGCGGTCGATCACGGCCGCGAGGATACCCGGGTCCGGCGGCGTCGGGCGCGGCCCGGGATGAGGCTCGCCCGGCGGGTGACGAGCACGCCCGCGACGATGACGAGGCCGCCGGCCACCTGGGCCGCGAGGATCGGCTCGTCGAGGAGGATGGCGGCCATCACCACGGTGAACGCCGGGACGAGGAACTGGTACGCGCTGACCCGGAACGGGCCGAGGAGCCGGACGGCGTGGAAGACGAGGACGTTCGGCAGCCCGGCCGACAGGATCCCCGAGTAGAGCAGCGCTGGCACGACCGCCAGGACGAGCGTCCCGACGTCGGGCGTCACGGCGAGCTGGACCAGCCCGATCGGGGCCATGGTCAGCGTCCCGAAGATCAGCGCCCAGGTCGTCGTCCGCAGCGGCGAGTGGCGTCGCAGGAACGCCGCACCCCAGGCCGTGTAGATCGCCCAGCACAGCGCGGCGGCGAGGGTGAGGGCGTCGCCGAGCAGCGAGGCCGCCAGGTCGACCTTGGCGACGGCGCCGACGACGATCGCGACGCCGGCGAACGCGACGAGCGCCCCGACGAGCTTCGCCGGCGTCAGCGTGTCGGTCCCGAGGAGGACCCCGATGAGGACCGTCAGGACCGGCGTCGCCGCGATCAGGAGGGCCGAGTCGCCGGCGGTCGTCCATTGCAGCCCGATCATCCAGAGCAGCTGGTAGACGCCGAAGCCGATCCCGCCGAGGAGTGCCATCCGGGGGATGTCCTCGCGCGGCAGGCCGACGCTCCCCTCCCGCCAGCGAAGGATCGCCAGGAGGACGATCGAGGCGATGGCGAACCGGACGGTCGCGAACGCGATCGGCGGCAGCGTCTCGATCGCCGCCTTGGCCACGATGAAGTTGCCGGCCCAGAAGACCGCGACGAGGAGGACGCCGGCCTCGGCGACGCGTCGGTCGGCGGCGAGGCCGGTCGGCGGCGCCAGCTCGTCGGCCGCGGCCGGGATCGTGCCAGACACGACGGAGCCCGCCGGTCGACCGGCGGGCTCCCGGGCGGCGCCTTCGGGTGACGACGCGATCAGACGATCTCCTGCTCGAGCTCGAGGGCTTCCTCGTCGGCCTCCTCGGTCAGCTTCAGCCAGACGAAGAGCCCGGCCAGGACGACGAGCGGGATGACGACGAGGGCGGCCACGAGGACCAGGGCGACGATGGCGATGGATTTCATGAGCTTCATGCGACCTCCTGGTTCGATGGCTTGGTCAGCCCGCCTTCGGGTCGCCGGCCGGCGCCCGGAGCGAGGGCGCCTCGGCGACGAGCCGGGCGATGTCGTCGGCGGTGAACTCGAGGAGCTCGTGGTGGTAGCCGGCCTGGGTCGCGCTCATCACCCGGACGACGAAGGCCCCGCCCTGCTCGAAGAAGAAGATGTCGTGCGGCTTCTGCCCGTCGAGATAGCGGCCGAGGACCCGCAGCGATTCCTCGTAGCGGCCGGCCCTGTAGGCGGAGCCACCGGGCTCCGGCGTGCCGCGGCGGGTGAGCGCCTCGTCCATGAACCGGCCGATGTCGTCGTCGAGGAAGGTCAGCGTCTCCTTGCGCTCCTGGCCCATGCTCTCGGACCAGGCCCCGGACGTGCCGCTGCCGCCGCTGTGGACGATCCCCTGGACGACGAAGCCGTCGTCCACCTCGACCAGCAGCATCTCGCGCATCCCGCGCTGGTCGAGGAAGGCGCCGATCGAGCGCAGGACCTCCTCGAAGTCCTGCCTCGGACTGCCCTCGTAGATGCGCATCCGCTGCCTCCGCGCTGCGGGCGTCCGGTCAGGAGCCGGTGGTCAGGTCCAGCAGGCCCCGGTCCTTGGCCCGCCGCTCGCTCAGGACGAATGCGAGCCCTGCGCCGAGTGTAGCCACCGCCCCGGTGGCCAGCAAGGCGACGACGGTCGTTCCCATCGGCGGGACCGAGCCGGTCCAACCCAGCCAGACGGATCCCTCGCCGGCGAAGGCGCTCGTCGTGTCGCCGAAGAGCGCCCGCCGTGTGCCCTCGATCCACCAGGTGAGCGGGATCGCCATGCCGACGACCTGGAGCGCCGCCGGGAGGACGGCGAGCGGGAAGATCGCGCCGGTCAGCAGGAAGAGGGCCCCCGTGACGGCCTCCGGGTACGTCCACGACTCCTGGCGGGTCTGCATGACGACCGCGGCGACGAGGATCCCGACCCCGACGATCGAGGCCCAGCCGAGGGCCGTGACGAGGGCGAGCGCCGGCCAGTCCACGGCCGCCGGGTCGAACGGGACGCCGAGGACGACCACCCCGACGCCGAAGGTGATGAGCATCCCCATCGCCCCGACGAGCGAGCGGGCGACGGCCCGCCCGACGAGGACGACGAGGAACGAGGCCGGGCTGACGTAGACGTACTTGAGCATCCGGTATCGTTCGCGGTCGTCGAGGATGACCCAGGCGAGGCCTGCGACGCCGGCCGCGACGAAGGCCCACAGGGCGCTGCCGGTCACGACGTAGGCCCGGTACTCGCGGGTCGAGGCACCGCCGACGACCTCGAGCATCGCCACGAGGATCAGCGCGGCGCTGACGGGCTTGGCGACCGAGTAGATGAGGAAGAGGACCGGGTCGGTCCAGTTGGCCTCCGTCGCCCAGCCGAGGCGGACCGCGGTCGTGAAGGCCCGCCACGCGGCGGCAACGCCCTCGGCAGGGCGCTCGGGCGCGGGCGCGGGGATCGCCGGCGCGCTCATCGCCAGCGGGCCGTCAGGCGTCCCTCGACCCGGGCCCGCCGCTCGAGCTTGCGGAGGCTGATCCGGGCCGCCGTGATGAAGACGACGGTCATCGCCACGAGGATGAGCGCCTCGACGGGGGCCGGCAGGAGCGCGACGTCGGTCCCGACGAAGGCGAGCTGGCGCATCGCGTCGAGACCGACCGCGAGCGGGATCGTCGCCGCCGCGAGCGCCCCGACCGCGCCGAGCCGGGCGACCGGGAAGTTCAGCCCCGATACGAAGTAGACCGGCTCGACCATCGCCTGGGTCAGGTGCCAGGCCTCGCGGCCCCACATCAGGAACAGGCTGGCGAGGATCATCCCGAGGCCGTACAGCGCCGACAGGGTCAGGAAGAAGACCGCCCCGAGAAGGAGCCACTGGTCGACGGCGAAGACCACCCCGTAGACGACCGTCGCGATCACCAGGACCGAAGCCGCCCGGAACGAGCTCATGACGAGGCCACCGATGGCCATCCCGAAGAGGACGCTCATGACGTCCATCGGCGCGGCGAAGTAGAGCTCGAGGTTGCCCATGTCCCGTTCCCAGTACAGCTGGGCGGCCATCATCCAGACGACGTTGAGCCAGAACGCCGTCATCGCCCCGCCGAGGACGACGAAGCCGATGTAGTCGGCCGGGGCCTGGAGGGCGCGGTAGACGAAGACGAAGGCGGACGTCGTCATGAACGGCAGGATGATCTCGAAGGCGAGCCACGACTTCTCGCGGAACATGCCGATCACCCGCGGATAGGCCCGGCCGCGCACGCTTCGCAGCTCCGTCAGGAGCATCCGGCGGCGCGACCAGTCCGCCGCCGCCTGCGGCGTCGCGCTCTCGGGGCCGACCCACGGCCGTCGGGCAGCGGTCACGGGCGCCCCCCGATCGCGCCCGCTCCCGTCATCGGGTCGGCTCCCCGTCGTCGTCGGCGAGCGCCGCCTCGACCATCTCCGGGCCGAACGTTCCGGCCTCGTGGCGGTCGCCGGCGCCCGCGGTCCCGTCGCGGGTCGCGTTGCCCCGGTCGCCCGGACCGGCGCCATCCCGGCCGTCCCCGCCGCCGTCGTCGTCGAAGCCGCGGCCGACGAGCTCGACGAAGACGTCCTCCAGGCTGGGCTCGGACTTCTGGAGGGCGACGATGTGGGCCCCGAGCGAGCCGAGCGCGCCGACGACCGGTCCGAGGGCGGCGTCGCCGGTCAGGACGAGGTTGACGACGACGGTCTGGCGGGCGTCGCTCGGCTGCCCGGCCCCATCGAGGGCGGCGGCCACGGCGCGGACGACGCCCGGCAGCCGGGCGAGGGCCGCGGGCCCGCCATCGAGCCTGTCGAGCTCGAGCCGGAAGATCGACTCGCGCTGGACGCGTCGCTTGAGCTCGGCCGGTGAGCCGATCGCGAGGATCCGGCCATGGTCGACGATCGCGATCCGCTCGCAGAGCTCGTCGGCCTCGGCCATGTAGTGGGTCGTGAGGAGGACGGTCCGACCGGGAACGGCGCGCTGCCAGTCGACGACGAGCTCGCGGACGGCTCGGGCGGCCGCGACGTCGAGGCCGAGGGTCGGCTCGTCGAGGAAGAGGATCCACGGGTCGTTGAGGAGCCCGCGGGCGAAGTTGAGCTTCTGGCGCTGGCCGGTCGAGAGCGTGCCGACCTTCTGGAGCCGCTGCTCGCCCAGCCCGACCGCCTCGACGAGCTCGTCCACCCGCCGCCAGCCCTCGCCGCCGGGGAGCCCGTAGAACTGGCTGAACATCCAGAGCTGCTCGCGGACGGTCAGGATCCCGTAGCCCGACTGCTCCCCGCCCGAGACCATGTTCATGATCCGGCGGATCTTGCGGGTGTCGCCGACGACGTCGAAGCCGAAGACGTGGGCCGTCCCGCCGCTCGGGGCGAGGAGCGTCGTGAGGATCTTGATGAGCGTCGTCTTGCCGGCGCCGTTCGGGCCGAGCAGGCCGAAGAACTCGCCGGCGCCGACCTCGAGGTCGATCCCGTCGAGGGCGACGACCTCGCGGTCCTTCGTCCGGTAGACGCGGCGGACCCCGCTGGCCACGATCGCGGGCGGGGCCGCCGAGGCGACCGGCGTAGTCGAGGCGGCCGACGTCTGCGGCGCGGCCCCGGTGGCCGGCGTCGCCTCGGCGGACCGGAGGTCGGGT
The DNA here is from genome assembly GCA_964483405.1 of uncultured Anaerolineaceae bacterium. Lineage (GTDB taxonomy): Bacteria > Chloroflexota > Limnocylindria > Limnocylindrales > CSP1-4 > CAZABC01. The sequence continues at coordinate 3,618 of CAZABC010000019.1, read as the reverse complement.
TCGGCGGGGACGGCCGCCGGCCCGGACGGCAGTGACACGGGAACCTCGGAGCGGGAGGCGGGGCTTCGCAGTCTACGCCGGTGCCGGGCCGCCCGCGAGCGCGACCGCGAGGGCGCCGGCGACCTCCGCGTCGTGCTCGATGAGGGCGGTGTTCGCCCGGACCGACCGCCCGTCGGTCAGCGTCGCGATCCGGGCGAGGAGCCACGGCGTGAGGGCCGGCCCGGCCACGGCCGCGGCATCGGCGTCGGCGATCGCTCGCTCGATCGCGGCCCGGGCGACGTCGAGCGGGAGGGCGGCCGCCTCCGGCACCGGCGTGCAGACGAGGATCCCCGACCCGAGGCCGAGCCCGAGGTGCGAGCGGACGACCGCCGCCGCCTCGGCCACCGACGCCACCGAGGCGGGAGCGGGGATGCCCGAACGACGGCTGTAGAACCCGGGGACCTCGTCCTGGCCGACCGCCAGGACCGGGACGCCGCGGGTCTCGAGGTACTCGAGCGTGTGCGGCAGGTCGAGGATGGCCTTCGGGCCGGCGCAGACGACGGCGACCGGGGTCCGGGCAAGCTCCTCGAGGTCGGCGCTGACGTCGAACGTCGGCGTCGCCCCGCCGAGGGCGCCGCGATGGACGCCGCCGATGCCGCCCGTCGCGAAGACTCGGATGCCCGCCGCGTCCGCCGCGAGCATCGTCGCGCTGACGGTCGTGGCCGCCCAGCCGCCGGCAGTGAGCGCCGCGGCGAGCGACGGGCGGGAGACCTTCCGGACGCTCCCGGCCGGCGCCGTCGCGAGCCCCTCGAGCGCCACGTCGTCGAGCCCGACGAGGATCCGGCCGTCGAGCACGGCGACGGTCGCCGGGACGGCGCCCGATCGCCGGACGGCGGCCTCCGACGCCCGGGCGACCTCGACGTTGGCGGGATACGGCAGGCCATGGCTGATGAGCGTCGACTCGAGGGCGACGACCGGCCGGCCGGCGGCGAGCGCCTCGGCGACCTCGGGGGTGACGGCGAGTACGGAGCGGTCCATCCGCGAAGCGTAGCGCGACCCGGGACGGCGCCCGGGACCGGACCGCAGCGGCGTACGCTCACCGCGGCGCTCGACGGCACGACTCGCCTCGGCGGAGGCTCGCCGGCCCGGCGCCCCCGAGAGGAGCCATCCGATGCCACGGAGCGCCCGCGCCGCCCGCCCCTACACCCCCGCCGACGTCCGCCGGCAGGTCGTCCTCGAAGCGCACGACGTGCGGTCCGACGGGCGGCTCGCGATCGTCGTCCGGCGCCATGTCCGAGGCGACGACTACGGCTCGGCCCTGTGGGCGGTGCCGCTCGACGGTGGTCGGCCGTGGGCGCTCACCGACGGCCCGGTCCGTGACACCCTGCCGTGCTTCCGGCCGGACGGCCGGGCGGTGGCGTTCAAGCGCTCGACGGTCGGCCACCACCCGGCCGACCACGCCCATGAGCAGGGTCGGCTCATGCTCCTCCCGCTCGACGCCGAGGGTCGGTCGGTCGGCGAGCCGATCGCGATCACGGGTGCCGACCAGGGCGTGAGCGAGCTCGCGTGGGCGCCCGACGGCCGCCGGATCGCCTTCACCGCCGAAGCCGATCCGCCGCGATTCCTCATCCCGGAGCCGCACCGCGTGGCCGCGTCGGCCCGAGCGGCCGCGTCGGCCGGTCCCGCCGCAGGGTCGGCCGGTTCCGTCGGATCCGCCGGCGGGCGGTCGCCGCTCGGCCGGCGCATCCGGCGGATCGACTGGCGATACGACAACGTCGGCCACGTCGATCGGTGGGACCAGCTCTTCGTCGTCGCCGCCCGTGGCGGCGCGCGCCCTCGCAGGCTGACCTCGATCGAGGGCGGCGCCTCGGCGATCGCCTGGGCCCCCGACGGGGAGTCGATCCTGTTCGTGTCGAATCCGCGACCCGACGCCGACCTGCGGCCCCGGACCTCGATCTGGCGGGTCGTCGTCGACGGTGGACCGGCGGCGGGCGGCGGCGGGCGGGCGACTGCCGGCCCGGAGGAGGTCCTCGGGCTCGGCGGTCACGTCTATGCGCCTGCCCCCTCGCCGGACGGGCGCTGGCTCGCGGCGGTCGGGTTCGTCGACGACGACGCGCTCGACGACGTGTCGCCGGAGCTGGTCGTCGTGCCCCTCGACGGCCGGGCCGGTCCGGTCCCTCGCGCCGAGATCCGGCGGCTCGCCCCCGACCTCGACCGCCCGATCGGCGTCTGGCACGACTCGGACCTCAATGGCTGGATGACGAGCGGCCAGAGCCGCCCCGTCTGGGCCGATGCGTCGACGATCGTCGCCCTCGTCTCGGACCGCGGTAGGACGGTGCCCTGGCGGTTCCCGGTCGATCCCGCGACCGGGGCACCGACCACGCCCCCCGAGCCGCTCGTGGGCGGCCCGTCCGCGGATGCGGCGTGCTGGACGGTCCGGTCGGCCGGCGGTCGGGTCAGCGCGCTCGGCATCCTCGGCGGCCGGGCCCAGGAGCTCCTCGTGGTCGACCCCGGCCGTGGTGGGACCGTCGCCGCGGATGGCCGCTTCCGCACCGTCACGACGCTCGGCTCGGCCTGGCAGCGTGGTCGGATCGTCCCCGAGATCCGACGGCTCGTCGCCCCGGGCGATGGTGGACCGATCGAGACCTGGGTCGTCTCGCCGCCGGGTGCGGGGGACCGGGCGCTGCCGACCGTCGTCGACGTCCACGGCGGTCCGCTCGGTGCCTGGGCGCCGACCCCCTCGCTCGAGGTCTTCCTGCTGGTCTCGCGCGGCTACCGGGTCGTCCTGCCGAACATCCGCGGCTCCGCGACGTACGGCCGCGACTGGATCACCCCGCAGCTCGGCGACTGGGGCGGGGTCGACGCGGCCGACGTCCACGCCGCGCTCGATGCCGTCGTCGTCGCCGGGCTCGCCGATCCGGCGCGGCTCGGCGTCCTCGGGCTGTCGTACGGCGGGTTCATGGTCCACTGGCTCGTCGGGACGACGGACCGCTTCCGGGCGGCCGTGTCCGAGAACGGGGTCGCCAACCAGGTCAGCGCCTGGGCGAACAGCGACACCGGGCCCGAGTACTGTCGGACCTCGCTCCTCGGCGACCCGTTCACGCCGGAGGGCGTCGAGAAGCTGTGGCGCCAGTCGCCCCTCCGGAACGTCGCGGCGATCCGGACACCCCTCCTCATGCTCCAGGCCGAGGCCGACCGGCGCTGCCCGGCCGGCGACAACGAGCAGCTGTTCATCGCCCTCCGCCTGCTCGGCCGGGAGGTCGAGTACGTCCTCTACCCCGACGAGTACCACGTCTACGCGACCACCGGCCGTCCCGACCGTCGGATCGACCGGATGACCCGGATGCTCGACTGGTTCGACCGCCACCTGCTGGGCTGAGCGGAGGGCGGGAGGGCGCACGACCGGCGGCGAGCGCTCGGGACTCGTGCCGGTCGCTCGCGCTGCGGTCGGCGCTGCGGCGGGCACTCGCCACTCGTGCCGGTCGCCGCGGCAGGTGCCGCGGCAGGCGGGGCGGCGCGGCGGCCGGCGCTCCCCCTGCGCGGCAGGCGCGGCGGCGGGCGCGGCGGGCGCTCCCCCTGCGCGACGGGCGCGGCCGGCGCTCCCCCTGCGCGGCACCAATGTGGCTTGTGCAACGGGGA
>CAZABC010000018.1:0-49019 GCA_964483405.1 uncultured Anaerolineaceae bacterium | reverse complement strand
TGGCTGACGTGGACGTTGATCGTCTTCTCGTCCTGGTCGAGCGCCTCGTAGTCGCGGAGGAGCTCGAGCAGCTCGCGGCGCGAGAAGACCCGGCCGGGGCGGGCGGCGAGGTGGCGGAGGATCTCGAACTCGGTCGCGGTGAGCATCACCCGCCGCTGGCCGCGCTTGACCCGTCGGCGCTCGAGGTCGATGACGAGGTCGCGGTGCCGGATGACCCGCCCGCCGACCGCGTCCGAGAGGTCGCCGTACGCCCGCCGGAGGAGGGCCTTGATCCGGCTCATCAGCTCGCGGAGGCTGAACGGCTTCGTCAGGTAATCGTCCGCGCCGAGCTCGAGGCCGACGACCTTGTCGAACTCGTCGTCGCGCGCGGTCAGCATCAGCACCGGCGCCTTCGATCCGGTCGCCCGCAGGCGGCGCAGGACCTCGAACCCGTCGAGCTCGGGCAGCCGCACGTCGAGGACGACGAGGTCGGGCGCCTCGGTCGTCGCATGCTCGAGGCCCTCGGCTCCCGATCGCGCGATGTGGACGTCGTAACCCTCCTGCTGAAGGGCGAACTGGATCCCGCGCGCAACGGGCGCTTCGTCTTCGACGATCAGGATGGTGGCGGCCACGGCGCCGCGATGATAGCCCGGACGGGCCGTGTGGTACGCTCCGGGCCCCACGAACGCGATCACGCCGCGCGCGGCCGCCCGCCGCTGGGCGCGGCCACCGACCCGAGGACCCGATGAGCAGCACTCGCCCCACCCTCGCCGCGAACCATCGCGAACTGACCGGCAAGGCCGTCGCCAGGCTCCGCCGCGAGGGCCGCCTCCCGGCGGTCGTCTTCGGCCACGGCGTCGACTCGACGCCGGTCACGCTCGACGCCCACGACTTCGACCTGCTCCGCCGCAGGACCGGGCAGAACGCGCTCATCGACCTGTCGGTCGACGGCAAGAAGGCCCTCCCCGTGCTCATCCACGGCGTCCAGGTCCATCGGCTCACCCAGCGCCCGATCCACGTCGACCTGTTCCAGGTCCGGATGACCGAGGAGCTGATCGTCGACGTCCCGCTCGTGCCGGAGGGGATCTCGGTCGCGGTCCAGGACCACGGCGGGACGCTCCTCCAGATCGTCGAGTCGGTCAAGGTCAGGGCGCTGCCCGATCACCTGCCGCAGGCGATCGCCCTTCCGCTCGATGCGCTCGTCGACTTCGACGCCGTCGTTCGCGTGGGCGACCTGGCCATCCCCGGCGACGTGACGCTGCTCAACGACCCCGAGGAGGTGGCCGCCAAGGTCGCTCCGCCGCGGATCGAGGCCGAGCCGGTCGTCGTCGAGGCCGAGGGCGCCGAGGGCGCCGAGGGTGCCGAGGCTGCCGAGGCTGCCGAGGCCGCGCCGACCGAGGGCTGAGCGAGCCGGTCAGCCGCCGGGACGGCGACCCGTCGCCCGGACGAGCGGTGTCCGCCACGTGAACGCCGCCGGGCCGAGCCGCCCGAGCCGGGCCGCGATCCGCTCCCGGGCGAGCCGCCGGGTCGCCACGGGCATCGCCCGGAAGTCGTCCGCCGCGTCGTAGCGCTCCGCGAGGGCGAGGTAGGTCCGCGCGGTCCACCGGTGGACGAGCGTCGCCTCGTGCGCCGACGCCGAGCGGAACCCGGCTCGCCGAAGCTCCGCGGCCGCCGCCCCGGGCGAGACGACGTCCCCGGCCCGCCCGACCTCCGCCTCCGCGGCGTCGCCCTCGGGCGCGAGCTCGTCGAGGACGTCGTCGACGACCACCTGCGGCGCGAACTCGTCGTCGTCCGTCCGCCACGTCACGTAGGCGAGCCGGCCGCCGGGCCGGAGGACCCGGAGCACCTCGCGGAGGGCGGTCGGCCGGTGCGGCACGAGCTGGACGACGAACGACGAGACGACGAGGTCGACCGACGCGTCGGGCAGCGGGATGGACTCGGCGAGCCCGGTCCGCCACTCGATGCCCTGCGCCCCGGGTCCGACCTCGCGGGCCGCCCGGTCCGCCGCGAGCGCGAGCATCGCCGAGGAGCCGTCGAGGCCGACGATCGACGCAGCCGGCCAGCGACGGGCCGCGGCGATCGCCAGGACGCCGGTGCCCGTCCCGAGGTCGAGGACCCGGCCGGGCGACCCTCCGCGGTCGCGCTCGTTGAGGGTCGCCGCCCAGGCGAGGAGCTCGCGGGCCGACGGCGCGAGCACTGGCCCCCAGTACCGGTCGTAGGCGAGCGCCGAGCGGTCGTAGCGGGCGGTGATCGTCCCCATGGTCCCGATGGTGCCATGTCCGGGGCCGGGTGCCACCTACGGGCCATCCGGCCCACCGCCCGGTGACGGCTGACGGTGCCATCCGGCGACGTGAGCAGCCACGCTTCAGACGTGGGGGCGTCGGCCGCCGACGCCTCGACGAAAGGAGTCGCACCAGCGATGAAGAAGATCCTCGTTGCCTACGATGGCGGCGAGCCGGCGAAGAAGGCGCTCGCCCTGGCCATCGAGCTGGCGAAGGCATTCGACGCGCCGATGTCGGTCGTGAGCGTGGTCCCGGTCCACCCGGGTCGCGCGCCGATCGACCCCTGGGACGACCGCAGCGTCCACGCCGAGGAGCTCCTCGAGGCGAGGGCGATGCTCCTCGAACACGGGATCGAGGCCGACCTCCTCGAGCCGGCCGGCGACCCGGCGAAGACGATCGAGCGGATCGCCGACGACGGTGGGTTCGATACGATCGTCATCGGCTCCCGGCAGCTCGGCGCGATCGAGCGGGTCCTCCAGGGCAGCGTGTCCGAGCACGTCGCGACCCACGCGGACGCGACCGTCGTGATCGCGCACTGACTACCGTCGGCTACCGGCGCCTGCCGGACGCGGTCATCGACGCCCTGGCCTACGGGCCGGGGCCGGTCCCGGTCACCCTCCGCGGGCACGCCCTCCTGTCGGATCCGCTCCTCGACAAGGACTCGGCCTTCCCGGCCCACGAGCGGGTCGCGCTCGGCGTCGCGGGGCTGCTCCCGCCGGGCATCCTGCCGATCGAGGACCAGGTCGCGCTCGAGCTCGAGCACCTCCGCCGGAAGCAGGACGCCCTCGAGCAGTACATCGGGCTCGCCGCGCTGCACGACCGCAACGAGACGCTCTTCTTCCGGGTGCTCGTCGAGCACCTCGAGGAGTTCCTGCCGATCGTCTACACGCCGACCGTCGGCCGGGCCTGCCAGGAGTTCAGCCACATCCTGCGCGACCCGCGCGGCGTCTGGATCGACCCGACCGACGTCACCCGCATCCCCCAGCGGCTCGCCGACGCGGCGCGCGGCGACGTCCGCCTCATCGTCGTGACCGACAACGAGCGCATCCTCGGCCTGGGCGACCAGGGTGCCGGTGGCATGCCGATCCCGATCGGGAAGCTCGCCCTCTACACCGCCTCGGCCGGGATCCACCCCGCGTTCACGCTGCCGGTCTCGCTCGACGTCGGGACCGACAACCAGCACCTCCTCGAGGACCCGCTCTACGTCGGCTGGCGCAGCCCGCGGCTCCGCGGCCCGGCCTACGACGCGGTCGTCGAGGCGTTCGTCGCCGGCGTCCGCGAGGTCTTCCCGCGAGCGGTCCTCCAGTGGGAGGACTTCAAGCAGCACAACGCGATCCGCCTCCTCGACCGCTACCGCGACCGGATCACCTCGTTCAACGACGACATCCAGGGCACCGGTGCGGTCGTCCTGGCGGGCATCGTGGCCGGGCTCCGCGCCGTGGGAACGCCCTTCGACCGGACCCGGGTGGTCATCGCCGGCGCCGGCGCGGCCGGGATCGGCATCGCCCGGGCGATCGCCGCGGCGATGCGGGATGCCGGGATGACCGACGAGGCCATCAGGCGGGCGATCGCGCTCGTCGACTCGCGGGGCCTGCTCCACGAGGGCCGGACCGACCTCGAGGCCGACAAGCGACCGCACGCCTGGCCGACCGCCTGGCTCGCCGACGGCGGTCACCGCGGCGGCGACCTGCCCGCGACCGGCGGGCTGATCGACCTCGGGACGGTCGTCAAGGCCGTCCGACCGGACATCCTCATCGGCACGACGGCGGTCCCGGGCTCGTTCACCGAGTCGATGATCCGGGCGATCGCCGAGACGGTCGCCCGGCCGATCGTCATGCCGCTCTCCAACCCGACCGCGAACACCGAGGCCGTCCCCTCCGACATCCTCGCCTGGTCCGACGGTCGGGCCTTCGTGGCCGCCGGGAGCCCGTTCGACCCGGTCCGGCTCCCGGACGGCGAGCGGGTCATCGGCCAGGCGAACAACGTCTACGTCTTCCCCGGCGTCGGGCTCGGGGCGATCGTCGCCGAGGCGCGCGGTGTCCCCGACGTCGTCTTCGTCCGGGCGGCCGAGACGCTCGCCACGATGGTCGCCCCGGAGCGGATCGCCGCGGGGGCGCTCTACCCGCCGGTCGGCGAGCTCCGACGCGTGGCCCGGGCGATCGCGATCGCGGTCGTCGCGACGCTCCGCGACGCCGGGATGGGCCGCGAGATCCCCGACGAGGCGATCGAGACGACCGTCGACGCGGCCATCTGGTGGCCGGCCTACCGACCGTACCGGCCCGCCTGACGCCGCCGGCCCGCGCCGGACGGATCGCCGGCGGGGCTACACTCGCGCCGTGCGACTCCCGATCGATCCTCCGGTCGAGCCGATGCTCGCCAAGGCGGCCGCCGGCCTGCCCGACGGCGATGGCTGGCTGTTCGAGCCGAAGTGGGACGGCTTCCGGGCGCTGGTCTTTCGCGACGGTGACGAGGTCCTGATCCAGAGCCGCGACCTCAAGCCGCTCGACCGCTACTTCCCGGAGCTCGCGGCACCGCTCCGCGAGGCGTTGCCGACCCGCTGCGTCCTCGATGGCGAGGTCGTCATCGCCCGCGCCGGGACGCTCGACTTCGACGCGCTCCTCCTCCGGATCCACCCGGCCGAGTCCCGGGTCCGGATGCTCGCCGCGGAGACGCCGGCGTCGTACGTCGCCTGGGACCTGCTCGCGCTCGACGATGTGGACCTGCGGGCGGTCCCGCAGGGTGAGCGCCGGGAGCGGCTCGAGGCGGTCCTCGGCGGCGCGCGGCCGCCGATCCACCTGACCCCGGCCACGACCGACCGGGCGACCGCGATCGACTGGTTCGAGCGCTTCGAGGGCGCCGGGCTCGACGGGGTCGTCGCGAAGCGGCTCGACGCGCCGTATCAGCCCGGCAGGCGGGCGATGGTCAAGGTCAAGCACGCCCGGACGGCCGACTGCGTCGTGGCCGGCTTCCGCTGGCACAAGAACGGACCGGGGACCCATGTCGGGTCGCTCCTCCTCGGGCTGTTCGACGACGCCGGCGCGCTCCACCACGTCGGGATCACGTCGTCGTTCACCTGGGACCGGCGGGGCGCGCTGGTCGAGGAGCTCGCGCCGCTCCGCGAGGACGCGCTCGAGGGTCACCCGTGGGCCGAGTGGGCCGAGTGGGCCGGCTACGGCGCCGCCGACGCGTCGGGTCAGCGGCTGCCGGGCGCGGCGTCGCGTTGGAACCGGGGCAAGGACCTGTCGTGGGAGCCGCTTCGTGCCGAGCGGGTCGTCGAGGTCGCCTACGACCACCTCCAGGGCGACCGCTTCCGTCACGCGACCACATTCCGTCGCTGGCGCCCCGACCGCTCGCCGGCCGACTGCCGCTACGACCAGCTCGAGGTCACGCCGGCGTTCGAGCTCGGCCGGATCTTCGGCCCCGACGGCGCGGGTTAGCGCGGGCTCGATCGAGGATCCGGCTCGGCACGAACGAGCCCCGACCTTGCGGCCGGGGCTCGATGCTCGGGTCCGGTCGGGTCCGCCGCCGGTCCGGCGGACCCGGGGATCAGCGGTTGCCGGGGAAGACGAGGCTCAGCGCCTCGCGCCGGCCGGGCTCCGGCCAGCGCACGGTGACCTCCTTGATCCGGCTGAAGAACCGGAGGCCGTCCTCGCCGCGCATCGGGAGGTCGCCGTAGGCGGACTCCTTCGCGCCGCTGAAGCTGAGGTAGCCGGCCGGGACCGGGATCGGCACGTTGACGCCGACCATCGGGACCTCGACGTCCAGCTGGTAGCGCCGGGCGGCTCCACCATCGGTCGTGAAGATCGCCGTGCCGTTGGCGTACTTGTGCGAGTTGACGAGCTCGATCGCCTCGTCGTACGTGTCGACGCGGACGATGCCGAAGACCGGGCCGAAGATCTCCTCGTTGTAGATGTCCATGCCCGGCTTGACATGGTCGAACAGCGAGACGCCGAGGTAGAACCCGTCGGGATGCTCGGGGTGGACGAACGGGCGCCCGTCGACGACGAGCTCCGCGCCCTCCTCCACGCCGCGGTCGATCCACTTCATCACCGAGGCGCGGTGCTCACGGGTGTAGATCGGGCCCATGTCGACGCCCGGCTCCATGCCCGGGCCGACCTTGAGCCTCGCGATCCGGTCGAGGATCATCGGGCGGAGGGTGTCGGCGACGCCACCGACCGCGATCATCAGCGTCTGGGCCATGCAGCGCTCGCCGGCCGAGCCGAAGCCCGAGGCCACGGCCGCGTCTGCGGTGAGCTCCATGTCCGCATCCGGGAGCACGACCATCATGTTCTTCGCGCTCGTGAACGCGCCGACGCGCTTGCCGCGCCGGGTGCCCTCTTCGTAGACGTACTTGCCGACCGGCGTCGAGCCGACGAACTGGATCGCCTGGATGTCGGGGTGCTCGACGATCGCCGTGACCGCCTCACGGCCGCCGTAGACGACGTTGAGGATGCCGTCGGGGAGACCGGCCTGCTGCCACAGCTCGGCCTGGAGCTGGGTCGCGTGCGGCGTGTGCGACGACGGCTTGAGGATGACCGCGTTGCCGGCGGCGAGGGCGATCGGGATGATCCACATCGGGACCATCACCGGGAAGTTGAACGGCGTGATCGCGGCGACGACGCCGAGCGGCTGGCGGAGGGTGACGGCGTCGACGTTGGTCGCGACGTTCGGTGTGTTCATGCCGGCCATGTGGACCGGCAGGCCGCACGCGTACTCGACGGTCTCGATGCCGCGGGTGACGCCGGCGAGGGCGTCCGGGAACGTCTTGCCGTGGTCCTTGGTGACGAGGGCGGCCAGCTCCTCGCGGTGCTTCCAGGCGAGCTCGCGGAAGGCGAAGAAGATCTGGCTGCGGGCGATGAGCGGGGTGTCGCGCCACGCCGGGAAGGCGGCCTTGGCGGCGGCGACGGCCCGGTCGACCTCGGCCTGACCACCCCGCGGCACGCGGGCGATGACCTGACCGGTCGCAGGGTTGTAGACGGGCCCGGTGCCCTCGGGCAGGACCTCGACCGGACGCCCGTCGATCCAGTGCGACAGGATCGGCAGCGGGGTCGTCGCGACCTCGGGACGAGTGGCCTCGGTGGTCATGGATGGCGCCTCCCTCGGCGGTGCTTGATCACTCGGTGCTTCCGGCTGGCGATGGGACGCACCGGACGACGAACGGAACGGGACGGACGTCCCGCATCCACCCCATCATCCGGGGTGGACGCAAGACCCGTCACGGGCCATCCGGACCCGCGGACCGAGGCCACTCGGCTGCCGGCCCCGGGACCGAGGTGCCGCCGCCGAGCCGGAACCGGGCCGCGACGGCCCGACGAGCGGCTCCACCGCGCGGACCTCGACGACGATCGCCGACGCGTCGGCCCCGGCGGCCGGGGTCGTCGGCTGGGTCACGACCCGTCGGGATGCTCGTCGGGCAGCCCCTGCGGGGGCGCCTCCGACCCTTCGCCGTCAGGGACCTCCGCCGACCGTCGTCGACCGGGGCGCTCGGCCTGCCCCGATCGGTCGGGACCCTCCCACTCGACCCACGGGTCGTAGTCCGGGTCCAGCGGCTCCTGGGGCGGCCGATCGCCCTCCGGGACGTGGACGAGGTTGACCCGGATCCGGGTCCAGGTCGTCGAGCGGCCGCGCATCGCGTCGACGAGCACGTCGGCCGGCTCCAGCGCGGCTGCCGCGGCCGGCCAGCGCGCCCTCCAGCGGTCGAGCCCGGCGAGAGCGTCGTCCTTCCTCACCGCCCGGGCGATCTCGATCACCGGGACGGTCGAGCGACGGCGGCCGGTCGGCGTCGGGCGGGTCGGCGCGCTCGTACCCGCGGCCCGTCGCGTCTCCCGCTCCCGCTCCCAGGCCGCCATCCGGCGCTCCATCGCCGCTCGCGCCTTCTCGCGGTCCGCCCGCGCCCCAGGCGAGTCGTAGTCGGCATCGGGCCGGCGCTTCCGGGACGGCTGGACCCGCGGCGGCTCGCCGTCCTGCTTGCGGTAGTTCGGTGGCCACGGTGCGTCGCCGAGCCCCTCGGCCTCGTCGCGAGCGCTCAGCTCGAGCAGCGCCTCGAGCGATCCGATCGCGTCGTCGATCCCGGCCCCGGCGTCGCCGCGCTCGGCGTAGATCGCGGGGACCGTCGCCAGCGTGTAGTCCTCGGCGACGACGGTGGCCACCTCGTCCCAGCGGAGCGGGAAGGACACCCGCGCGTCCGGCGTCGGCCGGACCGACCAGGCCGAGGCGACCGTGCGGTCCTTCGCGTTCTGGTTGTAGTCGAGGAAGACGCCGTGGCGCTCCTCCTTCCACCACTTCGACGTCGCGATCGCGGGCGCGCGCCGCTCGACGTCGCGGGCGAGGGCGAGGGCGGCCCGGCGGACCTGCGGGAACGTCCAACGGCGCTCGATCCGGACGTTGACGTGGATCCCGCGCGAGCCCGACGTCTTCGGCCAGCCGACGAGCCCGACGTCGGCGAGCGCCTCGCGGACGACGAGCGCGACATCGCGGACCTGCGACCAGGGGACACCCGGGACCGGGTCGAGGTCGACCCGGAGCTCGTCGGGGTGCTCGAGGTCGTCGGCCCGGACCGGGTGCGGGTTGAGGTCGAGACAGCCGAGGTTCGCGACCCAGGCGAGCCCGGCCGCGTCGTCGACGACCACCTCGTCGGCGGTCCGACCCGACGGGAAGGTGAGGGTCGCCGTCCGGATGAACGGCGGAAGGTTCGCCGGCGCCCGCTTCTGGAAGAACGGCTCGGCCTCGGCCCCGTCGACGAACCGCTTGAGCGCCATCGGGCGCCCGCGGACGCCGACGAGCGCGCCGTCGGCCACGGCGAGGAAGTAGCGGACGAGGTCGAGCTTCGTGTGGCCGACGCGCGGGAAGTAGACCTTGTCGGGGTTGGTGACCGTCACCTCCCGGTCGCCGACGCGGACGATCTCCGCCTTCCGGGCCGCCATGGGCACGAACGATACCCGGCCGGGCCCGTCGCCGGCGTGGGCATCCGCCGGTGGGCCCGCAGCCGGTGGAGCCGCCGCCGGTTGGGCCGCCGCCCGCGCGACGCTGCATCCCGCCCTGCCGACCGCGGGCGCGTCATGCTCCGCGTCACCGGAAGGAGCTGCCATGACCGAAGGTTCGACACCGCTCGACCTGCGATCCGAGGTCGAGATCCCACGCGACGGGATCCTTTCTCGGACGATCTTCACCTCCGACCGCGTCACCGCGGTCCTGTTCGGCTTCGACGTCGGCCAGGAGCTGTCCGAGCACACGGCGGCCAGCCCGGCGATCGTCGAGATCCTCGACGGCGAGGCCGACGTCGTCCTCGGCGACGCGTCCCATCACCTCGCTGCCGGCGCCTGGTTCCACATGCCGGCGGGGATGCCGCACGCGATCCGGGCGACGACCCCGCTCCGGATGCTGCTGCTGCTCCTGCCGGACCGCCCGAGCGGATAGGCGTCCGGGTCGGGCCTCGCCGTCCGCACGGATGGGCGCCGGGTCGGGCTTCACCGCCCGCACGGACGGGCGCCCCGGTCGGGCCTCGGGCGGGCGCCGAGGGTCCGGAGGGGGCGGCGATGACGGCGGCCGAAGCGGGGCGGTGCAGCGGCGGGGCGGTGCAGCGGCGGGGCGGTGCAGCGGCGGGGCGCCCCCTCGCCTCCGGAGCGGCCTGGCAGCGCAGGAGCGGGGCGCCTGCACCCCGACGTCGTCGCGATGTGGCCTGGCAGTCTGCAGGATCCGACCTGACGGCCCCGGGACGTCGTTCCGCGGTCTAGGTGGCCACGGACGGACGCGACGGCGGGCAAGACGCGACAGACCGTGGCCCGGTAGGCCACGGAGAGACCACACCAGCGGTCGCGACGATCGCGAGGTCCGAAAACGCAGACTCAGAGGCCACGCCGGACGCACCGGGGCGGTCGAGGCCACGCCGGACGCACCGCTGGCGGTCGAGGCCGCGACCCGTGTCGCGCGCCCCGGGATCAGCGCCGCGCGCCCCGGGATCAGCGCCGGTCGGTCAGATCGCGCCGCCCGCGGCGGCCGGCGCGGTGGGGTCGACGCCCCCGCCGCCTGCGCTCGTCCGGGCGAGCTGCTCCTCGACGAGGAGGAGGTTGTCGGCCCCGGCCCGCTCGAGCGTCCGGAGCAGGGCGGTCATGCTCGCGACCTCCTCGACCTGCTCCTTGAGGAACCACTGGAGGAACTGCTCGCCGAGCAGGTCGCCGTCCTCGCGGGCGATGCGGACGAGGTCGCTGATCTGCGCGGTGACCCGCTGCTCCTGGGCGAGCGCCAGGGCGACCGGCTCGGCCGCGGAGTCGAAGGTCGTCTTCGGGGCCTCGACGCCGGGGATGACCGGGGTGGCATCCGAGTCGAGCAGGTACTGGACGAGCATCATCGCGTGGTTGCGCTCCTCGAGCGCCTGCCGGTAGAAGTGGGCGGCGAGCTGGGGCAGCGTCTCGCCGTCGTACCAGACGGCGATCGCGACGTACTGCTGGGCCGCCCCGAACTCGTTGGCGACCTGGGCGTTGAGGGTGTCGGTGAACCGCGACACGGCGACCTCCCCGATGCGATGCGAACGGCGCCCCCGGCGCGTGGGCGGGACGTGGGATGACCCGGGACCGGTCCAGCATACCGAGGGCGTGCCCGGGGGGCCGGACGTGGCCATCGCCGGTGGAGTAGGGTCGGCCTCGAAGCGGACGACCGTCCGAGGCCGGCGAGTCGACGCCGGCCGGTCGTCCGTCGGGTCGTGATGGGAGAGCAGGTCGCCGGCCGGCCCGATCCGGGATCGGCCGGTCCGCCCGTGGTGGAGCGGTGGCGAACGCGGATCGAGCGCTGGCTCCCGGGCCTCGGCGTCGCCCGGCGGTATGAGCGTGACTGGCTGCCCCGCGACATCGTCGCCGGGCTGGTCCTGACGGCCCTCCTCGTCCCGGCCGGGATGGGCTACGCGCAGGCGGCGGGCCTGCCGCCGATCACCGGCCTCTACGCCACGATGGTCCCGCTCGTCGCCTACGCCCTCCTCGGGCCGTCGCGCATCCTGGTCCTCGGACCGGACTCGTCGCTCGCCCCGCTGATCGCCGCCGCGATCCTGCCGCTCGCGCTCGGCGACGAGGCGACAGCCGTCGCCCTCGCCGGGACGCTCGCCGTCCTCGTCGGGATCCTCGTTGCCGGGACGGGCCTCATCCGGGTCGGCTTCGTCACCGACCTCCTGTCGAACCCGGTCCGCAGCGGCTACCTGGCCGGCATCGCGCTGACGGTCATCGTCGGCCAGCTGGGCAGGGTCTTCGGGATCCCCCTCCAGGGCGGCAACGTCTTCGAGGCAGCCGTCTCGCTCGTCCGGGGGATCGTGGACGGGCTGGCCGACCCGGTCGCGCTCGCCATCGGGGCGGCGTGCTTCGCCACGATCGTCGGCTTCAAGTCGTTCGCGCCGCGGATCCCGGGCGTGCTCGTCGCGGTCGTCGGCGCGACGGTCGTGTCGGGCGCGCTCGACCTCGAGACCGCCGCCGATCTGGCGGTCGTCGGCCCGCTGCCGCAGGGGCTGCCCGCGTTCGAGGTGCCGCCGCTCGACCCGGCGACGATCATGGCCCTCCTGCCCGGCGCGATCGGGATCGCGCTCGTCGCCGCGGCCGACACGAGCATCCTCTCGCGGACCTTCGCCCGCCGCGCCGGCCACGACGTCGACCCGAACCGCGAGCTCATCGCGCTCGGCGGAGCCAACGTCCTCGGTGGGCTCTTCGGCGGGTTCCCCGTGTCGAGCAGCTCGTCGCGGACCCCGGTCGCCGAGTCGGCCGGGTCGAAGACGCAGCTGACCGGCGTCGTCGGCGCGGTCGCGATCGCCCTCCTGCTCCTGTTCGCGCCGAACCTCCTGGCGGCGCTCCCGGACGCGGCGCTCGGGGCCGTCGTCATCTCGGCCGCCCTGTCGCTCGTCGACGTGCACGCGTTCGTCCACCTCTGGCGCGCCCGGCGCTCGGAGTTCGCCCTCGCGGCCGCGAGCTTCGCCGGCGTGGCGATGCTCGGCGTCATCGACGGCATCTTCGTCGCGATCGTCCTGTCGCTCCTCGCGTTCCTCCGACGGGCGTGGTGGCCGCACGACGCGGTCCTCGGTCGGGCGACCGGCGTGAAGGGCTACCACGACCTCCACTACTACCCGCAGGCTCGGCAGGT
The DNA here is from genome assembly GCA_964483405.1 of uncultured Anaerolineaceae bacterium. GTDB lineage: Bacteria > Chloroflexota > Limnocylindria > Limnocylindrales > CSP1-4 > CAZABC01. The sequence goes on along the minus strand of CAZABC010000018.1, from coordinate 36,645 downwards.
CCCGGGCCTCGTGCTCTACCGCTTCGACGCCCCGCTCTTCTTCGCCAACGCCGACGTCTTCCAGCGCCGGATCCTCGAGCGGGTCGCCACGGCCGACCCCCCGGCGCGCTGGGTCATCGTCGCCGCCGAACCGATCACCGACATCGACACGACCGCCTCGGACATGCTGATCGAGCTCCACGACGATCTCGCCGCCCGCGGCGTCGTCCTCGCGTTCGCCGAGCTCAAGGACTTCGTCAAGGACCGGCTGCGGAGCTACGGCGCGATCGAGCGGCTCGGGCCGCTCCGCACGTATCCCACGCTCGGGACGGCGGTCGATGCGTACGTCGAGGCCACCGGCCAGGACTGGATCGACTGGGAGGAGGCGCCCGTCGCCGCCCCCGGAATCGTCCCGTCGGGACGGTCGGCGGAGGGTGCCGACTCGGCATCCGCCGGCCCACCGTAGCGCCCGCCGGCCCTCCGGCCCGCGACCGCCTCCTGGCCCCTACCGCCCTCCCGCGCCTGTCCCGACGTCCGGCCCGAGGCCGGCCGAGATCCCGAAGTCGATGGAGAGCAGCGCTCCGGTGATCGGCTCGGCCGCTGGCTGGGCGAGGTACCAGAGCAGCTCGGCGACCTCGTCGGTCCGGATGAACCTGGCCCGCTCGCCCTGCGGGTAGCCCCGCAGCAGCGTGTCGAGATAGCCCTGCGGGTCGCCGCCGCCGTAGCGGTCGGCCTGGAACCGCAGCATCGGGCTCATGACATCGCCGGGGCAGACGGCGTTGACCCGGACCCCGCGCGGCGCGAGCTCGAGCGCGAGCGCCTTGGTCAGGATGCTGACGCCGCCCTTCGAGGCGCCGTAGACCGCCGACCCGGCGTTGCCCTGGATCCCCGCGTCCGACGAGAGGTTGAGGATGACGCCCCCGGTCCGCTCGAGGTGGGGGATGGCGGCCCGGGCGATGAAGAAGGTGCCCTTGAGGTTCACGTCGATGACGTCGTCCCAGTCCGCCTCGCTCGTCTGGTCGGCGCGGCCCTCGCGCCAGATCCCGGCGGCGTTGACGACGGCGTCGAGCCGGCCGAACCGCTCGATCGTCGCCGCCACGGCGCGGTCGCAGTCGGCGACCACGCGGACGTCGCCCGTGACCCCGAGCGCAGGGTGCCCGGCAGCCACGAGCCCGGCAGCCCGGGCCTCCACGGTCGCCCCGTCGAGGTCGACGAGGGCCACGGCCCAGCCGCCGGCGGCGTACCGCTCGACCGTGGCGCCGCCGATCCCACCGGCCGCGCCGGTGACGAGGACGACCCGGACGGGCGAGCCGGTCGGCGGCGGGCCGGGCGCGCGACGGCGGGTCACGACGTCACCCTCGCGGCCTCGGGCCGATGGTCCTCGACGAGCGTGTTCCCGCCGTCGACGACGAGCAGGATCCCGGTGACGTACGACGCGTCCGGCGAGGCGAGGAAGCGGACGCAGGCGGCGACCTCGTCGGGGGTCCCGGGCCGCCCCGCGGGGGTGTATCGGCCGGCCTCGACCTCGCTCCCGGGGCTCGACTCGGTCGCGATCCAGCCCGGGCCGACCGCGTTCACGGTGACCCCGTGGCGGGCGACCTCGATCGCGAGCGCCCGCGTGAGGCCGGTCAGCCCGGCCTTGCCGGCGGCGTATGCCGCGTCCTCGGCGATCGCGACGACCGGCCCCGTCACCGACGACATGTTGACGACCCGGCCCCAGCCCCGGGCGACCATCCCGGGGAGGGCGGCCCGGGTCACGCTGAAGGCGATCGTCAGGTTCGCGGCGATCGACTCGGCCCACTCGTCGTCGCTGTAGGCGGCGAGGGCGCGACTGACCGCCGGTCGCAGCTGCGACGTCATCCCGGCGTTGTTCACGAGGACGTCGAGCCGGCCGAAGCGCTCCTCGACCGAGCGCACCGCGGCGGTCGCCTGCGTCGGGTCGGCGAGGTCGGCGACGAGCCCGAGGGAGGTCGCCCCGGTCCCGGCGGCGAGCTCGTCGGCCCGGTCGAGGATCCGCTCGGTCGTCGAGATGAGGGCGACGGTCGCGCCGTCGCGGGCGAGCGCTCGGGCGCACGCGAAGCCGATGCCGACCGGGCTTCCCGCGCCGGTCACGAGCGCGACGCGGCCGGCCAGCGGCCCGTCCGGGGTCGCCGCGGCCGGTCGTGGCGCCGGCGCGAGGGCAGCGGGCTTGGTCATGGCGTCCTCCCGAGGCGTTCCCAGGCCAGGGTCATCGTCGCGACGAGCGGCTCACCCGGCGAGACCGTGGCGTGCTCGCCGGTCCAGAAGCCGTTCGGCGGACCGGTCTGCGGCTCGATGCAGATGCCCTCCTCGCGCTCGGTGTAGACGACCCACCAGGCGGCGTCCGAGCGCACCGACACCGCGACGGCCCCGGGCCAGCGGACCACCGGCGGTCGGACGAGGCCGATGAAGCAGTCGTCCCACGGACCCGGCGGCGGGGGGACGACCTCGCCGGTCGGCAGGCCGTCGGGGCCCTTGGCGAGCATCCCGCCGGCGGCGAGGTCGAGGATGGCCGGGTCGCCGCGGGCGAGGCGTCGGGCGAACCACGGGTGCCAGCCGACGATCGCCGGCATCGGCCGGTCGCCGGCGTGGACCTCGAGCCGGAGCGCCAGCGCATCCGGACCGAGCACGACCTCGTGGACCGCGCGCCCGCCGAACGGCCAGGGCGGCCCGAGCTCGATCTCGAGGCGGGCCCGGTCCGGGCGGGCCTCGGCGACCCGCCACGGAGCGTCCCAGGTCGTGCCGTGGATCGCGTGCGGGGGCATCGTGGTCGGCAGTCGGTGCTCCTCGCCGCCCCAGCGGAGCCGGCCGTCGCGGAGCCGCCCGGCCCAGGGGACCATCGGGTAGCAGCCCCAGGCGATCGGACCGTACCCCTCCGTCAGGAGCAGGTCGAGGCCGCCGACGACGAGCGCGGCGACCCGGCCGCCGGCACCGGGATCGAGCCGGGCGATCACGCCGGGTGCCGTGAGCTCGAGGCGTCCTTCGGCGTCCACGCGGTCAGGCTAGCGACCCGTGGGTCGTGCCGCCACGTCGCGCCGCGGTCAGGCCGGCGTGCGCCACGAGGACACGGCGCGCCTTCGGCCGCCGGGGGTCAGTCGTCGGCAAGGTTCGGGGCGAGCCAGCGGGCGGCCGTCGCGACCGCCATCCCCTTCCGGCGGGCGTAATCCTCGAGCTGGTCGCGCCCGATCCGGCCGAGGCCGAAGTACGTCGCCTGCGGGTGCCAGAAGTAGTACCCCGACACCGACGCGGCCGGGAGCATCGCGTACGTCTCGGTCAGCCGGACGCCGGCCCGGGCCTCCGCCTCGAGGAGGGCGAAGAGCGTCCCCTTCTCGGTGTGGTCGGGGCAGGCCGGGTAGCCCGGCGCCGGCCGGATGCCCTGGTACCGCTCGGCGATGAGGTCGTCGTTGCCGAGCGCCTCGTCGGGGGCGTAGCCCCACAGCTCGCGCCGGACGATCTCGTGAAGACGCTCGGCGAAGGCCTCGGCGAGCCGGTCGGCGAGCGCCCGGGCCATGATCGCGGCGTAGTCGTCGTGGGCCGCCTCGAAGTCGGCGACGAGCGTGTCGAGTCCGTGGCCGGCGGTCACGACGAACGCGCCGACGTGATCGGCTGTCGCACTCTCCGCCGGGGCGACGAAGTCGGCCAGGGCGAGGTTCGGCCGGCCCGGCGGCTTGGCCATCTGCTGGCGGAGGGTGTGGATCGTCGCGACGACGCTCGACCGCGTCTCGTCGGCGAAGAGCGCGATGTCGTCGTCGATCGCGGCCGCCGGCCAGAAGCCGACCGCGGCCGAGGCCACGAGGAGCCGCTCCGCGACGATCCGGTCGAGGAGGGCGAGGCCGTCGGCATGGAGCTGCCGGGCCGCCGCGCCGACGGTCGGGTCGTCGAGGATCGCCGGGTAGCGGCCGGCGAGCTCCCAGGTCGCGAAGAACGGCGACCAGTCGATGCGTTCGACGAGCTCGCCGAGCGGCTGGTCCGCGATCGTCCGCACGCCGAGGAAGGTCGGCCGGGGCGGGACCTCGCCCGCCCGGTCGATGACGAGCCGGTTGGCCCGGGCCCGATCGATCGGCAGCCGGACCACCCGACCGTCCCGGTCGCCCCGCTCACGCCGGATCGTCTCGTACTCCTCCCGGACCCCGGCCGCGAACCCTGCCCGGGCCGCCGGGTCGACGAGGCTCGCGGCGACACCGACCGCCCGCGACGCGTCCGCGACGTGGACGACCGGCGCCGAGTAGGCGGGCTCGATCCGGACCGCGGTGTGGGCCCTCGAGGTCGTCGCGCCGCCGATGAGGAGCGGCGTCCGGAAGCTCGCGCGCTCCAGCTCGGCGGCGACCGAGCGCATCTCCTCGAGCGACGGCGTGATGAGCCCCGACAGGCCGATGAGGTCCGCGTCGATCTCGCGGGCCGTCTCGAGGATCCGCGCCGCGGGGACCATGACGCCGAGGTCGACGACCTCGAAGTCGTTGCAGGCGAGGACGACCCCGACGATGTTCTTGCCGATGTCGTGCACGTCGCCCTTCACGGTCGCCATGACGATCCGGCCGGCCTTGCGGCGGGTCTCGCCCGGCCCCTGCTCCGCCTCGATGTATGGCACGAGGTGGGCGACCGCCTTCTTCATGACCCGGGCGCTCTTGACGACCTGGGGCAGGAACATCCGACCCGCGCCGAAGCGGTCGCCGACGATGTCCATCCCGGCCATCAGCGGGCCCTCGATGACCTCGATCGGGTGGGCGACCTCGAGCCGGGCGGCCTCGGCGTCCTCGACGATCCAGGTGTCGATGCCCTCGACAAGGGCATGGGTCAGCCGCTCCCGGACCGGCCACGAGCGCCAGGCGACGTCGTCGGTCGCCGCCGCCGTTCGCTCGCCGCGGAACGTGTCGGCCACGGCGAGGAGGCGCTCCGTCGCATCCGGCCGCCGGTCGAGGACGAGGTCCTCGACAAGGTCGCGGAGGGCCGGGTCGATGTCGTCGTACGGCGTCAGGGCACCGGCGTTGACGATCGCCATGTCGAGGCCGGCGCGGATCGCGTGGTAGAGAAAGACGGCGTGGATCGCCTCGCGGACGCGGTCGTTGCCGCGGAAGGCGAACGAAACGTTGCTGACGCCGCCCGAGATCCGGACGCCCGGCAGCGTCGCCTTCAGCCGGCGGGTCGCCTCGAAGAACGCCAGGGCGTACCCGGCGTGCTCCTCGATCCCGGTCCCGATGGCGAAGATGTTCGGGTCGAGGATGATCTCCTCCGGCGCGAAGCCGACGTCATCGGTCAGGAGCCGGTAGGCCCGCGTGAGCACGTCGACCCGGCGCTCGGCCGTCTCGGCCTGGCCGGCCTCGTCGAAGGCCATGACGACGACGGCCGCGCCATAGCGGCGACAGGCCCGGGCCTGGGCCAGGAACGGCGCCTCGCCCTCCTTGAGGCTCAGCGAGTTGACGACGCCGCGCCCCTGGAGGCACCGCAGCCCGGCCTCGATGACGTCCCAGCGGCTGCTGTCGACCATGACCGGGACGGCGCTGATGTCCGGCTCGGCGGCGATCCGCCGGAGGAAGCGGGTCATCGCGGCGGGCGAGTCGAGCATCGCCTCGTCCATGTTCACGTCGATGACCTGGGCGCCGGCCTCGACCTGCTGGCGGGCGACCTCGACGGCCTCCTCGAAGCGGTCCTCGAGGATGAGCCGGGCGAACTTCCGTGAGCCGGTGACGTTCGTCCGCTCGCCGACGTTGACGAACGTGCCGCCCGGCCCCGGGATCGTCATCGCCTCGAGTCCTGCCAGCCGCGTCGCCGGCTCGACGACGGGGGCGACCCGCGGGGCGATCCCGCGGACGGCCGCCGCGATCGCCCGGACGTGCTCGGGCGTCGAACCGCAGCACGATCCGACGATGTTGACGAGCCCGGCCCGGGCGAACTCGGCGATCGCCTCGGCCATCTCGGCCGGCGACTCGTCGTAGCCGCCGAAGGCGTTCGGCAGCCCCGCGTTCGGGTAGACCGAGACGGGGATGGCGGCGATCCGGGCGAGGTCGGCCAGGTGCCCCCGGAGCTGGCGGGCGCCGAGGGCGCAGTTGAGCCCGACGGCGAGCGGACGGGCATGGGCGACCGAGACCCAGAATGCCTCGACGGTCTGGCCCGAGAGGGTCCGCCCCGACGCGTCGACGATGGTCCCCGAGATGACGAGCGGGAGCCGGACGCCGGTCGCCTCGAACGCCGCCTCGACCGCGGCGATCGCCGCCTTCGCGTTGAGCGTGTCGAAGATCGTCTCGATCACGAGGAGATCGGCCCCGCCCTCGATCAGGCCCTCGGCGGCGTCGCGGTAGGCCGCCTCGAGCTCCTCGAACGACACGTTCCGCGCGGCCGGGTCGGCGACGTCCGGCGAGAGCGAGGCGGTCCGGTTCGTCGGCCCGAGGGCGCCCATGACGTAGCGCGGCCGGCCGGGCTCGGCGGCCTCGGCCAGGTCCGCGGCGGCCCGGGCCAGCCGCGCCGCCTCGCGGTTCAGCTCACGGCAGATCGTCTCGAGGCCGTAGTCGGCCTGGACGATGGCCGTCGCGTTGAAGGTGTCCGTCTCGACGATGTCGGCGCCCGCCTCGAGGTACGCCGCGTGGATCGCCGAGACGACGTCGGGCCGGGTGAGGACGAGGACGTCGCTGTCGCCCTGCAGGTCGCGCGGATGGTCGCGGAACCGCTCGCCACGGAAGTCGGCCTCGGACAGCTCGTACGCCTGGACCATCGTGCCCATCGCGCCGTCGATGACGAGGATCCGCTCGGCGAGCAGGGCGGGCAGGCGTTCGTTTCGGGTGGCGCGGTCGAAGGCGGTGGCGGACATCGGCTGTCGGCCGAGTGTACGCTGCCGACCGATGGACGCCCGGCAACGCCTCCGCGACCGGCTGGCCCGCGGGCCGCTCCTCGCCGACGGGGCGATGGGGACGCTCCTCCACGCCCGCGGCATCCCCCAGCGGGCCGCCCTCGACGAGCTGGTCGACTCGCGCCCGGACCTGATCGGGGCGGTCCACCGCGAGTACCTCGAGGCCGGTGCCGACATGGTCGAGACCGCGACGTTCGGGGCCAACCGCGTCCGGCTCGCCGGGCACGGGCTGGCCGACCGAGCCGGGCGGCTGAATCGGCGGGGCGCGCAGCTCGCCCGTGAGGCGCGGGACGTCAGCGGTCGCGACGCGCTCGTCGGCGGATCGGTCGGTCCGCTGGGCGCCCCGACGCGGGAGCTCCTCCACCTCGGCGAGGCGGAGGTCCGGGCGGCGTTCCGGGAGGCGATCGAGGGGCTCCTCGAGGGTGGCGTCGACCTGCTCGTCCTCGAGACCTTCACCCTCCTCGAGCACCTCCTCCTCGCGGTCGACGAGGCTCGCCGGGCGGCCGACCTGCCGCTCGTCGCCTCGCTCACCTTCGGCGAGGAGCTGGTCCTGCCCGACGGGACCGGGCCGGCCGAGGCGGGTGCCGCGCTCGTCGCCGCCGGCGTCGACGTGGTCGGGGTCAACTGCGGCGCCGGTCCGGAGGCGTGCCTGGAGGCACTCGAGGTCATCGCCCCCGCGCTCGCCGGCTCCGCCGTCTCGGTCATGCCGAACGCGGGGCTCCCGCAGCGACTCGAGGGCCGCTTCGTCTACACGGCCAGCCCCGAGTACCTCGCGGCGATGACGCCCCGCTTCGTCGCTGCGGGCGCCGCCATCGTCGGTGGCTGCTGCGGGACCACCCCCGAGCACGTCGCCGCGATGCGCCGGGCGCTCGACGCAGCCGGGACCGCGACCGCCGAGCCGGCTGTCATCGAGGCCGGCCCGGTCAGGGCCGCGGCCACCGGCGGCGAGGACCTGACCGTCGGCGACGCCCCGTCCCCGACCCGCCTCGCGCGGGCGCTGGCCGAGGGCCGGTTCGTCATCTCGGTCGAGATCGACCCGCCGCGCTCGATCCGCATCGACCGGACGCTCGAGGCCGCCCGGCTGCTCCGGACGGCCGGCGTCGACCTCGTGAACATCAGCGACTCGGCGATGGCCCGCGTCCGGATGGGCGCGATGGCCTCGGCGTTCGCGATCCAGCACGACCTCGACCTCGAGTGCCTCGTCCACGTCACGACCCGTGACCGCAACCTGATGGCCCTCGAGTCGGAGCTGCTCGGAGCCCACGCGCTCGGCGTGCGGAACGTCCTCGCCCTGACCGGCGACCCGCCGCGCGTCGGCGACTATCCGACCGGGACGGGCGTCTGGGACGTCGACTCGATCGGGCTGATCGAGATCCTCGCCCGGCTCGACCGGGGCGAGGACGCGGCCGGCTCGCCGATCGGCCAGCGGGCCGGGTTCACGATCGCCTGCGCCCTCGACCCGACGGCGGCGGACACCGCGACCGAGTGGGACCGGCTCGAGCGCAAGCTCGCCGCCGGCGCCCACCTCGTCATGACCCAGCCGCTGTACGACGTCGCCCAGGTCGAGGTGATGCTCGCGGAGGCCCGCCGGCGGTTCGGACCGGGCGGCTTCCCGGTGCCGGTCCTGCTCGGCGTCCTGCCGCTCCACGGCGCTCGGCACGCCGAGTTCCTCCACAACGAGGTCCCCGGGATCACGATCCCCGAGGCGACGCGGACCCGGATGCGCGACGCGGGCGAGCGCGGGACCGAGGTCGGTACGGCGCTCGCACTCGAGCTGCTCGAGGCCGTCCGGCCGCTCGTCGCCGGGACGTACCTGATGCCGTCGTTCGGCCGCTACGAGGCCTGTGCCGAGCTCGTCCGCCGGCTGCGCGCGACGGTCAGCTGACCCGGGTCGCGACCGGGGTGGGGAGCGGGCTGACCGGCAGCGCGAGCACCCACTTGCCGGCGAGACCCGACGTCAGCCAGCGCCCCGACGAGCTCATGGAGCGGGCGACGAACTGGCGGCCGACCGCCTCGACGCTCGTCCAGCCCTTCGGCGACGGGCTCGCCCCCCAGGTCGCGGAGCCGTGCGGGTAGAGCGGGTCGAGGACCCGGACCGCGGTGACCTGGAAGCGGTCGGTCGCCGCCGGGTCGGCGGTCGCCCGGAACCCGCTCATGACCCAGGCGTGGCGACCGCGCCAGACGAGGAGGCCGACCGGCCGGCCGGTGGCCCGCATCGCCCGCGCCGCGCTCCGCAGCGCGTCCTGGAGCGAGGCATCGCCGACGATGCGGTACGGGCCGTAGCCGAGGTGGTTGAGGCCGGCCACCCAGCCGCGGATGCTCGCCCCCTGCCGCTCGCGGCCGAAGTTGCTCGGGCCGCTGAGCCGGCGGGCGAGCTGCTGGAGATCGAGCTGGGTCCCGGCCGTCCGGTCGGCCCCCGGCTCGACGATGTTGGCCATCATCTGCATGCTCGCCCCGACGCACTGGACGAAGTTCGTCTGGGCCACCCAGTCGCGCGCCTCGGCGAGGTCGAGCGTGTACGGGGCGGCCGCCGCGGTGCTCGCGGAGCCCTCCGGCGTGGTGGCGGGCCCGGTCGCGGTCGCGCTGCCGGCGAGCGGGCCGGCGACGACGGCGACGGCGAGGACGAGGGCGGCGAGGGGGCGCATGGCCGCCCGAGGGTACCGCGTCGGTCCGGATCCGTCCGCCGCGGCCGAGCGCCGCGAACGGCTCCCCTCCGCACGCCCAGCGCCGGCCATACCCGCAGGCGGATCGCCGTCGCCTGCTAGCCTGTCAGCTCCATGGACGTCATCACCGCGGAAGGGCTCGTCAAGGTCTACCGCGGCCGCAAGACCGAGGTCCGCGCGCTCGACGGCGTCGACCTGTCGGTGGCCGAGGGGACCGTCCTCGGCCTGCTCGGACCGAACGGCGCCGGCAAGACGACGACCGTCCGGATCCTGGCGACGCTGCTGCGGCCCGACGCGGGTCGGGCGACGGTCGCCGGCTACGACGTCGTCCGCGACGCCCAGGCCCTCCGGTCGCTCATCGGCCTGTCCGGCCAGTACGCCGCGATCGACGAGAACCTCACGGCCCGCGAGAACCTCTGGATGTTCGGCCGGCTCTACCAGGTCGCATCGGCCGAGTCGCACCGCCGGGCCGACGACCTGCTGGAGCGCTTCGACCTCGTCGAGGCGGCCGACCGGACGGTCAAGACGTACTCGGGCGGCATGCGGCGCCGGCTCGACCTCGCGAGCGCCCTCATCGGCAGGCCCCGGATCATCTTCCTCGACGAGCCGACGACCGGGCTCGACCCGCGTAGCCGGCTCGGGATGTGGGGCGTCATCCGCGATCTCGTCCGCGCCGGGACGACGCTCCTCCTGACGACCCAGTACCTCGAGGAGGCCGACGAGTTGGCCGATTCGATCGCCGTCGTCGATCACGGCCGGATCATCGCCCGCGGGACCGCGGACGAGCTGAAGGCCCAGGTCGGCGGCGAGCGGATCGAGGTCGTCGTCCACGGCCGGTCCGACATCATGACGGCGATGGAGGTCCTTCGCCGCGATGGCCGTGGCGAGGTCACGCTCGACGAGCACACCCGCAAGCTCACCGTCGCGACCGATGGCGGCTCGCAGCGACTCGTCCAGGTCGTCCGGGACCTCGACGAAGCCGAGATCGGGATCGACGACATCGCGCTGCGCCGGCCGACGCTCGACGACGTCTTCCTGGCCCTGACCGGGCACGCCGCGGTCGACGAGGCGGCCGAGGCAGCCGCGGTCACGATCGGCGCGGGCCCCGGCCGGAGCGCGGCATGAGCGGCCAGGCATCGGCGGGCGGCGCGGCCCGGACCGGCCCCGACGGGGCGCGTCCCGCGACGGGTGGCCCGCGACAGGCGGTCGGCGACGGCCTCGTCGTCGCCTGGCGGAACCTGAAGCGGATCCCGCGGATCCCGGAGCTCGCGATCTTCGCGGTGCTCCAGTCGATCATGTTCGTGCTGCTGTTCGCCTTCGTCTTCGGCGGGGCGATCCCGTTGCCCGGCGGCGGCTCGTACACCGAGTACCTGATGCCGGGGATCTTCGTCCAGACGCTGACCTTCGCCGCCGCCACGACGGCGATCGGCATCGCCGACGACACCCACAAGGGCATCATCGACCGGTTCCGCTCGCTGCCGATGGCCCGCTCGGCCGTCCTCTCGGGTCGGACGCTGTCCGACGTCATCTACAACGCCGGCATCCTCGTCGTCCTGATGGGCGCCGGGGTGGTCGTCGGCTGGCGGGTCGACAGCTCGCTCCCGGAGTTCCTCCTCGGGGTCGTCATCCTCCTCCTGTTCGCCCTCGCGATGTCGTGGCTCGGCGTGTTCCTCGGGCTGTCGGTGCCGACGGTGGAGGTGGCCCAGCAGGTCGTCTTCACGACGCTCTTCCCGCTGACCTTCATCTCGAACGTCTTCGTGCCGATCGAGACCCTGCCCGAGTGGCTCCAGCCGATCGCCGAGTGGAACCCGATCAGCATCGTCACGGCCGCGACGCGCGACCTGTTCGGGAACCCGAACCCGTTCGTCACCGAGGGCCTGCCGGCCGAGTACCCGATCGCCCTCTCGTTCGCCTGGATCGCCGTGATCGTCGCGACCTTCGCCCCGCTCGGTATCCGCCGCTACCGCGCCCTCGATCGCTGACCGGCCTCCCGCCGGCCCGACGCGCCCGACGTCGGCGGGCGGCCGGCCCACACCGAGCCCGCGGTCACTCGAGCCCCCGCGCGCCAACCCGCCCGCGCGCGACGGCGGCTGCAACGGACGCGCGATCTCCGCGTCCCATGACCGGACGACCCGATGCCTTCGGGATGTCGGTCGCGGACGTCGAGGCCCCCTTCATGACGACGGTCTGGGACGAGACGACCGTTCCCGGGCTCGGCGCCGTGCCGACGAACGTCGCGGTGGTCTGCGCCGGTTCGTGGGTCTGCGCGACGGGCGGTCAGGACTTCCACGCGAACGCTGCCGGCTACCGCTGGATGGCACTCGCCTGGCGTGCCGTCCTCGGGTTCCAGCGAGGCTCTCGCGCCGTCGGCCCGCGGTCCGGCGCGCGTTCCGGCCCCCGGCCCGGTCGCTCGTCCGCCCGGCCCCGGCCCCCGCCCCGGCCGCGGTCCGTCGCGGCGGCGCGCCGCCGACCTGCCGGTGTATGCCGGGGAGACATGGAACGGCCCATGAGCCGTCAAGGTGAGCCGGATCGATGCGGGTGGCGCATCAGCCCGACCGGTGTCGAGCCCGATCGCGCCTCGTCCGCGCCCCCCGGCATCCCGCCGCGCTCGTCGACCACGCCTCGCTCATCGCTCCATGCACCGGTGACATGCCCGATCCACGGTGAGGGGGCCAGGGCGACCGGCGACAAAGCCCGAGCGGCTGTGGCCCGGCCGCGTGGCTGTGGCCGGGCCCGAGCGGGTGACATGCCCCGCCGACGACCCAGCCAGCCGGGCGCCCCCCCGGCCGGCCGCGCGGAGTAGCATCAGCCCACGTGCGTCGACCGGCGACCCCGCCGGCGGCCCGCACCGGGACCCCGACCAGCCACGCCGACACCCGACCCGTCACGTCGACCGGTCTCGCCGAGGGACCGTTCGAGGGAGGAGCATCGATGACCCAGCAGGCCGCCGCCGCGACGGCGCCCGCCGTCGACTGGCATGCGATGTCGGTCGAGGAGGTCCTGGCCGCCCAGGGCGTCGAGCCGGCGGCGGGCCTGAGCTCGGCCGAGGTGACGGCGCGCCGGGCGAAGTCCGGCCCGAACAAGTTCGCCGAGCAGAAGCAGGAGCCGGGGCTCCAGCGGTTCCTGCGGCAGTACCGCGACCCGATGCAGATCGTCCTGCTCGCGGCAGGCGTGCTCAGCATCTACCCGGTCGGGCAGGTCTCGACCGGCGTGCTGCTCATCCTGCTGACGCTGCTCAACGCCTATCTCGGCCTGAGCCAGGAAGGCAAGGCGGCCGCCGCCGTGGCGGCGCTCCAGCAGATGATGGTCGTCAAGGCGCGCGTGCGCCGCGACGGCGAGCTCATGGAGGTCCCGGCGGAGGAGCTGGTCCCGGGCGACATCGTCGCCTTCGAAGCCGGCGATCTCGTCACCGCGGATGGCCGGATCATCTCCGCCGCCACCCTCGAGGTCGATGAGGCCGCCCTCACCGGCGAGAGCCTGCCGACGTCCAAGGACACCGAGGCGGTCGCCACCGACGCGCCGCTCGGCGATCGCCACGGCATGGCCTACATGAACACGAACGTGACCCGGGGTTCGGGGCAGTTCGTCGTGACCGCGACCGGGATGAGCACCGAGGTCGGCCACATCTCCGGGATGCTCCAGGCCGGCAAGGACCAGGAGACGCCGCTCACCCGCCAGATCAACGCCCTGACCCAGCAGCTCCTGATCATCGCCGGCATCTCGCTCGTCGCGTCGATCGCCATCGGCTACTTCCGGTACGGCCAGACGTTCGACGTCCTGTTCGTGACGGCGATCGCCTTCGCCGTCTCGGCGATCCCGACCGGCCTGCCGGCCGTCATCACGACGATCCTCTCGTATGGCACCCAGCAGCTGGCCAAAGCCGGCGCGATCGTCAAGAAGCTCCGCTCGGTCGAGACGCTGGGCTCGACGTCGGCCATCAATTCGGACAAGACCGGAACCCTGACCCTCAACCAGATGACGGCCGTCGAGATGGCCATCCCGGGCCGTCGCTACACGATCTCGGGGACGGGCTACGGCATCGAGGGCCGGATCGAGCGAGTGGCCGGCGAGACCGACGTGCCGCTCGACGCCTTCTTGCTGCCATGCGTCCTCGCCTCGGACGCCGTCGTCAGGGACGGCGACCTCATCGGCGACCCGACCGAGGGCGCCCTCGTCGTCCTCGGCGAGAAGGGCGGCGTCAGCGCGGTCGCGACGCGCGAGGCGTACCCGCGGGTGGCGACGCTCCCGTTCGACGCGGCCTACAAGATGATGGCCACCTTCCACCGGATGACCGACGAGTCCGGCAGGGAGGTCATCCGCTGCTTCGTCAAGGGCGCCCCCGACCAGCTGCTCGCCCGCGGCACGACCGTCGTCACGCCCGACCTGACCGGGGTCCGGCCGGTCGACGACGCCATGCGCCAGCGGTTCCTCGAGGAGAACGAGCGGCTCGGGGCGAAGGGCCTGCGGGTCATGGCGACCGGGCGCAAGGACTTCGACCCGGCGACCTTCGACCCGAACGCCGACCTGTTGCCGCTCCTCGACGGGATGACCCTGCTCGCGCTCGTCGGCATCGTCGATCCGCCGCGACCCGCGGCGAAGACGTCGATCGCCCTCGCCCACGGGGCCGGCATCCAGGTCCGGATGATCACCGGCGACCACGCCGTCACCGCCGAGGCGATCGCCAAGGAGCTCGGGATCACCGGCCGGGCGATCACCGGCGCCGAGTTCCGGGCGATGAGCGACGAGGAGGCCATCCGCGAGATCGACGGGATCGGCGTCATCGCCCGGGTGACGCCGGAGGACAAGGTCCACCTGGTGGACATCCTCCGCCGGAAGGGCCACATCGTCGCGATGACCGGTGACGGCGTGAACGACGCGCCGGCCCTCAAGAAGGCCGACATCGGCGTGGCCATGGGCATCACCGGCACCGAGGTCTCGAAGGAGGCCGCGGTCATGATCCTCACCGACGACGACTTCGCGACGATCGTCAAGGCGGTCGAGCAGGGTCGCGGCCTGTACGACAACCTCAAGAAGTTCATCCGCTTCCAGGTCGGGCTGCTGCTCGGCTACATCGTCACCTTCCTCGGCTCGAGCATCCTCAACGTCCTCGGCGGCGTCCCCTTCGTCCCGGTCCAGACGCTGTTCATGAACTTCACCCACCAGGTCTTCCAGGCGGTCGGGCTCGGCTACGGCAAGCCCTCCGAGGGGCTGATGGCGCGCAAGCCGCGGCCGTCGAACGAGCCGCTCCTCGGGCGCCCGCTCCTGATCTGGCTCGGCGTCGTGGGGCTCGTCATGGGCGGCTGCACCCTCGCGGTCATCACCTGGGCCGGCGACTCGTACGGCGACGAGACGGTCGCCAGGACGATGGGGATGATCACCTTCTCGATCGCGAACGTCGCCTTCTCGTTCACCACCAAGGACGAGCGGCGCTCCGTCTTCAGCCTCGACCTCCTCGGCGATCGGCCGTTCCTCTACGCGACGGCCGCCTCGATCGCGACGATCGTGCTGATGACCGAGTTCTCGTTCTTCCGGCGCATCCTCGACACGACGAACCTCGACCTCGAGCAGTGGGTGGTCTGCCTCGTGGTTGGCCTCCTGATCGTCCCGGTCTCGGAGATCCGCAAGCTCCTCGTGAAGACGCCGCTCGACGAGGTCCCGGCCGAGGCCATCCCGGCCTCGTCCGCGGTCCCCGCCGCCTGATCCGGCGCCCCAGCCGCCCCGCCGAGGGGGAGACCGCCATGGCCGACGACCCGCCGCCGTCCGATCGCGAGGAGCGGCTCCGCCAGCTGCTCGACATGATCGGGCCGTTGCGGGTCGAGCCGGGGCGGCGGGTCCGCCTGCCGGAGGACTTCGACCCGGCCTACACCGCCGATCTCGTCCGGAAGGAGGATGCGAAGGAGCTCCTCCAGGAGGGCGTCGAGATGCTCGCGGAGTACCAGGCGCGACTCGCCGCCCAGGACACCTACGGCCTGCTCGTCATCTTCCAGGCGATGGACGCGGCCGGCAAGGACGGCACGATCAAGCACGTCATGAGCGGCGTCAACCCGCAGGGCGTCGCCGTCCACTCGTTCAAGGTCCCGTCGGTCGAGGAGCTCGACCACGACTACCTCTGGCGCTACGCGAAGAACCTGCCCGCCCGGGGGATGATCGGGATCTTCAACCGGAGCTACTACGAGGAGGTCCTCGTCGTCCGCGTCCACCCCGCGATCCTCGCCGGCCAGAAGCTGCCGCCGAAGGCGAAGGGCCCGGACGTCTGGGAGCGCCGCTTCCGCGAGATGAACGACTGGGAGCGCTACCTCGTCGACAACGGGATCCGGATCGTCAAGCTCTTCCTCAACGTCAGCAAGGACGAGCAGCGCCAGCGGTTCATCGACCGGATCGACGAGCCGGAGAGCAACTGGAAGTTCTCCGCCGGCGATGCCCTCGAGCGGCAGCACTGGGACGCCTACCAGGCGGCGTTCGCCGACGTCCTGTCGAACACGAGCACCGAGTGGGCGCCGTGGTACGTCATCCCGGCCGATCGGAAGTGGTTCATGCGGGTCGCGGCGGCGGCCGTCATCCTCGATGCGATCGTCGCCATCGATCCGAGGTTCCCGGTCATCGACCCCGCGGCCCGCGACGAGATGCTCCGGATCAGGGGGGAGCTCCTCGCCGAGGGCTGACGGCGGCGCCGGTGAGCGGTCTCGAAGGGCCGGCGCCGGCGGCTCAGGCCGGTTCCGCTCGGTCCCCGATCGTGGCGACCATGACCGCCTTGATCGTGTGCATCCGGTTCTCGGCCTGGTCCCAGACGATCGAGCGCTCCGACTCGAAGACCTCGTTCGAGACCTCCATGCCGTCGAGGCCGAACCGCTCGTACATCTCCCGGCCGACCTTCGTCTCGCGGTCGTGGAACGCCGGCAGGCAGTGCATGAACTTGACACCGGGGTTGCCGCTGCGCGCGACGAGGTCGGCGTTGACCTGGTACGGCCGCAGGAGCGCGACCCGCTCGTCCCACACCGACGCGTCCTCGCCCATCGAGACCCAGACGTCGGTGTAGAGGAAGTCGACGCCCTGCACGCCCTCGGCCGGGTCCTCGGTCAGGGTGATCCGGGCGCCGGTCTCGGCCGCGATCGCCCGGCAGGTCGCGATGAGGTCGTCGTGCGGCCAGAGGGTCCGTGGCGCGCACAGCCGGACATCCATCCCGAGCTTGCTGCCGCCGACCAGCAGGTCATTGCCCATGTTGTTGCGGGCGTCGCCGAGGTAGCAGTACGAGATCGCCGCGATCGGCTTGTCGCTGTGCTCGGCCATCGTCATGACGTCGGCGAGGACCTGCGTCGGGTGGAACTCGTCGGTCAGGCCGTTCCAGACCGGCACCCCGGCGTACGCGGCGAGCTCCTCGACGATCGCCTGGCCGAAGCCGCGGTACTCGATGCCGTCGTACAGGCGGCCGAGGACTCGGGCGGTGTCCTTCATCGACTCCTTGTGGCCGATCTGGGTCCCCGTCGGGCCGAGGTAGGTCACGTGGGCGCCCTGGTCGTACGCGGCGACCTCGAAGGCGATCCGGGTCCGGGTCGACGTCTTCTCGAAGATCAGGGCGATGTTCCTGCCGCGCAGCCTCGGCTGCTCGGACCCGCCGGACCTGGCCGCCTTGAGCTCGGCCGCCAGGTCGAGCAGGAAGCGGATCTCCGGCGGGCTGAGATCGAGCAGCTTGGTGAGGCTGCGGTTTCGCAAGTCGACGCCCATGGTCTACCTCCCGGTCGGCGATCGCGCCGTATCCGGTCGAGGGTGCCCGGTCCGCCGTGCGTCGTCCAGAGCCGGACCGCAGGGTCGGCGAACGGCTGACGGGCCGTCCGTCACCCCGGCGGTCCTACGGGACCAGGTTCCGGACCTGCGAGACGTCGGCGGTCGCGGTGCCGTCGATCGCGTCGGCCTGGATCGTCGAGGTGTCGGTCGTGAACTTCGGGCCGAACATGTAGGTGAGGCCGGAGTAGCCGTACGAGTTGAGCGAGGCGACCCGGCCCTCGACCGTGGCGGGGTCGGTCGTGTCGGCCAGCCACGGGCCGCCCGACGAGCCGCCGGTCATGTTGCAGGCCATCCCCCACGTGTTCGCGCCGTACGGGTCGTCGATGAGGGTCCCGCGGCAGTAGGTCAGATCCTTGCCCCGGTACTTGCCGGCCGCCGGATAGCCGAACGCCCAGAGGGTGTCGCTCAGCGCCACCCCGCCGATCTTGAGACCGTAGCCGTGGGTCGTGGCATCGAGCTCGAGGGTGCCGGGCGCGGCCTTGCCGCCGAGGGCGACGCGGGCGAAGGCGAAGTCGACCTCGACCGCCTGGTCGTTGAAGCCGCCGGCGGTGACGAAGCGGTGATGCGTCGCCAGCCGGGTGGCCGTCCAGCAGCCGTAGTACGCGCTGGCGCAGCTGTACGTCGGCGCGTCGTCGAAGCGCGGGATGTAGACCCAGTTCGTCGCCCAGCCGTCGACCGCGTCGTACACGCAGTGGCCGGCCGAGAGGACGGTCGAGTAGCCGTTCGACTCCGACGTGTCGTCGATGACCGAGCCCGAGCAGATGTAGTCGACCCCGCCCATCGTGAACAGGATCCGGCCGGTCTGCGTCTCGACGAGCCCGTTGCCGGTCCACGACGCGCCCTTGACGGCACCGCCGCCGCCTCCGCCCCCGGGCTTGGCGAGCGGGACGTAGCGCCCGCCATCCCTGACGAAGCCGCGCGGGACGGCGTTCGCGATCCGCTCCGACGTCCAGTAGGCGAGGATCCGCTCCCGCTCCGCCGACGACCGGTCGCCCGGGCCCCGGCCGAGGACGGAGCCGGGCAGGGCGACGAGCAGGACGATGGCGAGGGCGACGGCAAGACGGGCGCGCATGTGGTCCTCCCAGGGGCGCCGGTCGGGGGACGGCCGGCGGCGTATGGGTGATGGAACACCATCGAGGTCACCGATACAAGCCTTGCCGCCGCACGACCGGTGGCTCCGCGCACCGTCGCCCGACCCCGCCGGCCGGCGGCGCGCTATCCTCGGGCCACCCGGCCCGGTGGTCCGGTGCGCGGCGCGGTGCCGCTTCAGAGCGAGGTGACCATGGTCGGGGTCGGGCCGTTGGATCCGCTGCCGATCTGGGCCGTCTTCGTCCTGACCTTCGGGTTCTGCATCGTCGTCTTCGAGGTGGGCTTCCGGATCGGGACGCGGCGGCGTGGCCAGCGGGATGGCGCCGACGATCCGACCGGCGGGCTCATGGTCGGCGCCACCCTCGCCCTCATGGCCTTCTTCCTCGCCTTCCTCGTGGGGTTGACGCTCGATCGCTTCGATACCCGGCGGGCGATGGTCACTGACGAGGCGAACGCGGTCGGGACGACGTGGCTGCGCGCTGGTTACCTCGACGAGCCGTACCCGGCGACGGTCCGGGCGATCCTCGCCGAGTACGTCGACACGCGCCTCGACCTCGTCGACGACGAACGCCGGGCCGGGGCGCTGGCCCGCTCGAACGAGCTGCTCGGGGACCTGTGGGCCCAGACGGAGACGCTCGTCCGCGGCGACCCGGACTCCGAGTCGGTCGCCCTGTTCGTCGAGACCGTCAACGAGACGATCGACATGGCGGCCAAGCGGGAGGTCGCGCTCGTGACGTGGCGGATGCCGTGGACGCTCTGGCTCGCGGCATACGTGATCGCCGGCGCCTCGATGCTGATGATCGGCTACCACAGCGGCCTGATCGGCAAGCGGAACACGCCCTCGCTCATCCTCCTGGCGCTCGTGTTCGCGGCGACGATGAACCTCATCGTCGACCTGGACCGGCCGTACCAGGGCCTGCTCCAGGTGAACCAGGAGGCCCTGCTCCAGCTCCGCGAGCAGGTACGGGCGCCCTGACCGGGCCGGGCCTGCGCGGATGCGGGAGCCCGCACCCGGCACCTGCCCGGCGCGCTACCGTTGCGGGTGGCCTGCCCGCCCGGTGTCGGGCCCATGTCGGATGCGATCGTGATCGAGCCCGTCGTTCTCATCGCCAGCGCGGTCGTCGCCTACGCGCTCGTGTCCCGGCGGCTGGCCACGACCATCGTCACGGCGCCGATCTTCTTCGTGGCGGTCGGGCTCCTCGCCGGCCCGGTCCTCGGCATCGTCGACCTCGCGCCGGACGACGAGGGCCTGGTCCTGCTGCTCGAGGCGGCCCTGGTCATGGTCCTCTTCGCCGACGCGTCGGGCCTCGACCTGCGGCGCTTCAGCCGCGAGCCGAGCCTCGCCGGACGGCTGCTCGGGATCGGTCTGCCGCTGACGATGGTCGCCGGTGCGATCGCCGGTGCGATCGTCTTCCCCGAGGCGGCCCTGTGGCAGGTCGCGCTCATCGGGGTGATCCTCGCCCCGACCGACGCCGCCCTCGGCCAGGCGGTCGTCGCGAACCCGCGCGTGCCGGCGATCATCCGCAACGCCCTCAACGTCGAGAGCGGTCTGAACGACGGGCTCGCCCTGCCGTTCGTGTCGATCCTCGTCACGGTCGGCCTGGTGTCGAGCGGCGCCGAGAGCGAGGTCACCGCGGTGGAGGTCCTCGTGCGGGCGCTCCTCGGCTCGACGGCCATCGGCCTCGCCGTCGGGTCGGTCGGGGGCGGTCTGCTCCGGGCCGCTGCCCGCCGGGGACTCGCCTCCGAGGTCTGGCAGCCGATCGTCCTGGTCGCCCTCGCGCTCCTGGCGTTCGTGATCGCCGACGAGGCCGAGGCGAGCGGCTTCCTGGCGGCCTGGGTCGCCGGGCTTGTGACCGGCCACCTCATCCGCGGCTCGGTGCCGAACGAGACGTTCCACCTCCCCGAGCAGCTGGCCGACGCGCTGGCGGCGCTCGGCTTCCTGATGCTCGGTCTGGCGATGCTCGAGCCGGTCGTCGGTCGGGTCACGCCGCAGACGATCGTCTACGCGGTCCTGAGCCTGACCGTCGTCCGCCTCCTGCCGGTCGCGCTCGCGATGTGGCGGACCGGCTTCGCCCGGCCGACCGTGCTGTACGTCGGCTGGTTCGGGCCGCGCGGGCTCGCCTCGATCGTCTTCGCCAGCGTCGTCGTCACCGCGGCGGTCCCCGACGCCTCGGTCATCGCCGACGCCGTCCTGCTGACCGTCGCGATCAGCCTCCTTGTCCACGGCGTCACGGCGGCCTGGGGCGCCCGCCGCTACGCGACCTGGTTCGAGCGCGCCGTCGCGGCCGACCCGGCGATCGCCGAGGCTGCGTCGGCCCCGGCGCCGACCGGGCGTCGGATGCGTGCCGCCGCCGACGTCGCCGAGCCGGCGGGCTCCCCACCCGGGGGGTGATCGAGCCTCGGACCGGCGGAGTCCCGCCTGGTCCTCATCTTCGCGGGCGTCGCGACGGGTGGGCGGACGCGGCGAGCTCGCCTGGCTGGTCGCCCCGGTCGCGCTCCTCGGCATCGCCCTGAACGGTCTGGGCCGGATCCTCCTCGGGTTCGACATCGCGCTCCGCCGCCGGTCGCCCGCCGCCGGCTAGGTCCGGACAGGCTAGGATCGACGGATGGCCGATCGGATCAGCGCCGGGATCCTCCTCTTCCGCCGCGCCGGCGGTCGCCTCGAGGTCCTGCTGGCCCATCCCGGCGGGCCGTACCACGCGACCAGGGACGCCGGCTGCTGGTCCATCCCCAAGGGCGAGACCGAGCCCGGTGAGGCACTCGAGGAGGTCGCCCGCCGGGAGTTCGAGGAGGAGACCGGCCATGCCCTGGGGCCGGCGACGCTCATCCCGCTCGGCGAGACCCGCCAGAAGGGCGGCAAGCTCGTCCATGCCTGGGCGGTCGAGGGCGACCTCGACGAATCGGCGGCCACGAGCAACACGTTCACGATGGAGTGGCCGGCGAACTCGGGGCGATCGATCGAGGTCCCCGAGATCGACCGCGTCGCCTGGTTCGCGCCGCTGGCCGCGCGCGAGGCGGTCAAGGCGGCCCAGGCGGTGTTCATCGACCGGCTCGAGGCCCACCTCGCCGGCGCCGGCGCAGCGCCACCGACCGAGGGCGGTCAGCGCCCGTAGGCGTCGCGGCGCAGCCCGACGAGGATCGCCTGGAGCTCCGGCCCCGAGACACCCATCCGTTGGAGGGCATGGCGGGCGAGCTCGAGACCGGCCTCGACCTCCGGATCGGCGATCCGCCCGACGCCCGCCCCGCGGAGTCGGCGCGTCTCGGTGCTGCCGCGGGCCCGCGCGGCGACATCGAGGCGCGGGTTGATCGCGAGCGCCCGCTCCGTGGCCAGCCGGGCGGTGAGCGGGTCGCCGATGGCGACGACGAGCACGCGCGCCCGGTCGAGACCCGCCCTTGCGAGGATCGCCGCGTTCGCGGCGTCACCGTAGAGGGTGGCCGCCCCGAGCGCCGCAGCCGTGTCGAGCCGCCGCTGGTCGCGATCGATGACGACGCAGCGCAGGCCCCGGGCCCGCGCGGCCCGGATGACCCGCGATCCGACCCGCCCGGCGCCGAGGACGACGATGCTCGCGCGAGCCTCCTCGGGCCCGAGTTCCTCGATCAGCTCGCCCCGGCTCCGCGGGGCCGGGCTCGCGGTGGCCGGGACCGGGTCGGGCGACACCGGCGACGCTCCCCGCGCCTGCCGGCCGATGGCCGCCGTGGTCCCGCGCAGGACGAACGGGCTGAGGACGATGCTGATGCCGGCCGTGCCCAGGACGAGGTTGTAGCCGGCCGCGTCGAGGATCCCGAGATCGAGAGCGTCCTCGGCGACGATGAAGCTGAACTCGCCGACCTGCGCGACGGACGCGCCGAGCAGGAGGGCCGACCGCCAGGGCATCCCGAGCAGCCGCCCGAGGCCGCCGGTGACCACGGACTTGACGCCGACGGCGACGACGACGAGGACCGCCACGAGGAGCGCCTGGTCGACGAGCGCCGCCGGGTCCACGAGCATCCCGACCGAGACGAAGAACAGGACGGCGAACAGGTCACGGAACGGGATGACCTCGGCGGCGGCCTGGTAGGACAGCGCCGAGCTCGAGATGAGCAGCCCGGCCACGAATGCGCCGAGGGCGAGCGACAGCCCGAACAGGACGCTCGAGAGGACGGCCGCGAGCAGCGCCGTCGAGAAGACCGCCAGCAGGAACAGCTCCTGCGACCGGAGCCGGGCGACCGCCGCGAAGACCCACGGCAGCAGCCGCGTCCCGACGACGTAGGCGAGACCCAGGAAGAGCGCCGCCTTCGCGATGGCGAAGACGAACGGGCCGACGGGGTCGCCGCCGGCGAGCGGGGGCAGGGCGACGATGAAGACGATCGTCGCGATGTCCTGGAGGATCATCCAGCCGACCGCCGTCCGACCGTGGAGGCTGTCGAGCTCACCCCGGTCGATGAGCGCCTTGAGCACGACGAGCGTCGATGAGATCGACAGGCAGGCGCCGATCACGACCGCGGCCGTCGGGTCCAGCCCGAAGGCGAGCGTCGCGAGCGCGCCGACGCCGAGGACGATGACGATCTGGGCGATCCCGCCCGGGATGACGACCCGCCGGACGCGGACCAGCTCGTCGAGCGAGAACTCGACCCCGAGCGCGAACAGCAGCAGCACGACGCCGATCTCGGCCAGGACGAGGATCTGGTCGGCATCGCCGACGAAGCCCGGCGTGAACGGCCCGATCGCGACACCCGCGAGGAGGTAGCCGACCACCGCCGGCTGGCCGAGCCGCACGGCGACGGCTCCTCCGAGCAGCGCCGCGCCGACGGCGACCGCGAGGTTCAGGATCGCCGAGAGGGGATCGGCGGTGGCGGCGGTGGAGACGGCGAGCGGGTCCACCGACCGATTATCGACGGGAACGCCGGACCGCCGCCCCGGGTCGCCCCGGGGCGGCGGTCGGAGAAGGGGGAGCGGCGGGTCAGCTCGGGCTGGCGGCCGGGAGGGCCGGGCCGGACTCGCCGACCGCCGGCGTCTCGGGCCGGAGGACCCGCCAGGCCGCCAGGAGCAGCCCGCCGAAGCCGAAGAGCGTGGCGATGGTCGTGACGAACGGGATCAACCCGGCGAGGGTCAGGACGAGGACGCCGAGCACCGCGGCGAGGTACGGACGGTCCGGCTCCTGCGACCCGCGCATCCGGGCGACGAGGCGGTCGCCGATCCAGATCGCGGCGACGATCCAGGCGAGGACCGCGAGCGCGGGCAGGAGGACGAAGAGCATCGCGAACCCGATCGGGGCGCCGACGACGGTCAGCATCAGCAGGATCGCGATCGTCGGCAGGACGACCGAGCCGGCGATGCCGGCGACGAGGACCTGGCCGGGCCGGTCGGTGATGAGCGACTCGACGCCGCGGACCTGGCGCGCGGCGAAGCCGGCGACGAGGAGCGCGGCCGCGATCGTCAGCAGGCCGAAGCCGAGGAACAAGACGATGAGGATCGGGATGCTGACGAGGGCGATGGCCGCGAGGTCGCCGTCGAGCGTCTCGACCGTGCCCTCGATGACCGCGCCGGGCTGCTGGGTGACGGTTCCCTGGAGCGTCCGGACGTCGCCGGTCACGACCGTCCCGGCGGCGAGGTCCGCGGACCCGTCGACGAGGACGAGCGTCTCGACCGTCGCGCCGGTCAGGGTCGCCGACCCGCCGGTGATGACGACCGTGTCCACCGTCCCGGCGATCGAGGCCGTCCCGGCGACGACGACGAGAAGGTCGAGGTCCTGGCCGGCCGGCACGTCGACGGTGCCGTCGGCGGCGACGACGACGCTTCCCGACACGGCGATGGGCTCCGCCGCGAACGCGGCCGGGGCGAAGAGGGTGAGGAGGATCGCGACCGAGGCCGCGGCCGAGAACAGGCGTCGCATGACCGGTTTCCCTTTCGAGGAGCCCGGCGCCGCGTGGGTCCGCCGCGGTGTCTCCGCGGCCGTCGGGCCGGGCCCTGCACGTGGTTCGTTGTCGTCACCGACGCTACGCCGCGGCCGGGCCGGCGCCCAGCCGGGCACCCGGCGTCTTCGTGGTGGGGCTAGCCCCAGTGGGGACGCGCGGACGCCCGCGGCGGCCCGTGGCCGCTGACCGCTCGCCCTAGCGGGTGCTCCAGGAGCGGAGCGTCGCCACGTAGTTGGCCCGCTCGAACGCCGACGGATCGTCGACCGCCGCCTGGCTGACGCTGCCCCGGAGCTGGGCGACGGACTCGTACTCGCCGGCCTCCATCCACGCCCGGATCCCGTCCTCGACGGCGCGGATGTGCCCTGGCCCGTGGTGGAGGAGGGCCGAGGTCATCATCGTGACGTCGGCCCCGACGAGGAGGGCCTTGATCGCGTCGGCCCCGGCGTGGATGCCCGACGTCGCCGCCAGCGACACGCCTGCCGGGAGCTGCGGGCGCAGGATCGCGATCCAGCGCATCGGCAGCCGCAGCTCGGATGGCCGGCTCAGCTCCATCCGCGGGACGACGTCGAGCGACTCGAGGTCGAGGTCGGGCTGGTAGAACCGGTTGAACAGGACCAGCCCGTCGGCCCCGGCCTCGACCGCCCGCGCGGCGAAGCTCGCGAGCGCCGAGTAGTACGGGCTGAGCTTCACCGCGAGCGGGACGTCGATCGCGCCCCGGACGGCCGAGATCAGCTCGAGGTCGCGCGTCTCCATGTCGTCGGCGGTCTTCGACGGGTCGGCGGCGAGGTGGTAGAGGTTGAGCTCGACCGCATCGGCGCCGGCGTCCTGCATCCGCCGGGCGTAGCGGACCCAACCGCCAGGGGTGCTGGCGTTGAGGCTGGCGATGACGGGCACGTCGACCGCGTCCTTGATCCGGCGCAGCCGGTCGAGGTACTGGTCGCCGGTCCCGGCGTACGTGTCGACGGCCGGGAAGTAGTCGAGGGCCTCGGCGAACTGCTCGGTCCCGGCCGCGAGCGACCGGTCGAGCTCGAGCTCCTCGTGGAGGATCTCCTCCTCGAAGAGCGACGGCAGGACGAGCGCCGCGGCGCCGGCCTCGACGAGCTGGGCGGCGGTCTCCGGCTCGCGGGTGAGCGGGGAGGGGGAGGCGACGATCGGCGACCGCAGATCGAGGCCGAGGTAGCGGGTGCGAAGGTCGACGGTCACGCCTCGTCTCCCGTGTCGGTGGTCGGGGCCGGATCGCTCGTGGACGGCGGCAGCGAGTCCGGGCCGTGGTGGACGTGGGGCACGCTCCGGTGCATCGCCGCGAGCTGCTCGTAGTAGCGCCAGCGCTCGTCGACGTCGGCCTGGGCGAGCTCGGCCAGCTCGGCCGCCCGCTCGGGCTGTGTCCGGGCCAGGATCGCGAAGCGCGTCTCGCCGGCGACGAACTCGCTGACCGGGATCGACGGCTTCGCCGAGTCGAGCTTGAACGGCTGCCCGTCGTCGATGTCGCTCGGATGGAACCGGTAGAGCGGCCAGTAGCCGCTCCTCACGGCGTCCTTCTGGTGCGACATCGACTTGGCCATGTCGATGCCGTGGGCGATGCAGGTGCTGTAGGCGATGACGAGCGACGGGCCCGGCCAGGCGTCGGCCTCGAGCAGGGCCTTGGCCGTCTGGGCGTCGTTGGCGCCCATCGAGACCTGGGCGACGAAGACGTCGCCGTAGGCCCGGGCGACGGCGCCGAGGTCCTTCTTGCCGCGCGACTTACCGGCGGCCGCGAACTTCGCGACCGCACCGCGCGGTGTCGCCTTCGAGGCCTGGCCGCCGGTGTTCGAGTAGACCTCGGTGTCGAGGACGAGGATGTTCACGTTCCGGCCGGAGCCGAGGACGTGATCGAGGCCGCCGTAGCCGATGTCGTAGGCCCAGCCGTCGCCG
Organism: uncultured Anaerolineaceae bacterium; assembly: GCA_964483405.1. Classification (GTDB taxonomy): domain Bacteria; phylum Chloroflexota; class Limnocylindria; order Limnocylindrales; family CSP1-4; genus CAZABC01. Next base: position 10,467 of record CAZABC010000018.1, on the reverse strand, counting down.
CCGACGATCCAGATGCCCTTGCGGACGAGGTCGCCGGCGAGCGCCAGCAGGTGGCGGGCGTCGGCCGCGGCCGCGCCGTCGACCCGGCCGAGGACGGACCGGAGCTGCTCGATCCGCTCGCGCTGGAGGTTGATCCCGGTCTCGGTCTCCTGGTCGGCGTCGAGGATGGCCCGGACGAGGTCGTCGCCGACGACGGGGGCCAGCCGCTCGAGGAGCGTCCGCGCGTGGCCGGTCTGGGCGTCGAGCGCAAGGCGCATGCCCAGGCCGAACTCGGCGTTGTCCTCGAACAGCGAGTTGTTCCAGGCCGGCCCGCGGCCGGCGGCGTTGACCGTCCACGGCGTGGTCGGCAGGTTGGCCCCGTAGATCGACGAGCAGCCCGTGGCGTTGGCCACGATCATCCGGTCGCCGAACAGCTGCGAGACGAGCTTGAGGTACGGCGTCTCGCCGCAGCCGCTGCAGGCGAGCGAGAACTCGAAGAGTGGCTCGAGCACCTGGGCGCCCTTGACCGTGTCGTGCGGGATGAGGCTCCGGTCCAGCGGTGCGATCGACCCGAAGAACTCCCAGCTCGGGCGCTCCGCGTCGCGATGGGCCTCGGCCGGCTCCATGTTGATCGACTTGTGGCGGACCTCGGTCTTGCTCTTGGCCGGGCAGACGTCGACGCAGACGCCGCAGCCGGTGCAGTCGTCGGGCGCGACCTGGATCGTGATCCGGTGGTCGAGCAGGTCGCGGGACTTGAACTCCTTGCTCTTGAAACCGGCCGGGGCACCGGCGACGGCGTCGGCCGGGTAGACCTTCATCCGGATGGCCGCGTGCGGGCAGACCATCGCGCACTTGCCGCAGTCGATGCAGATCGACGGGTCCCAGATCGGGATCTCGTGGGCGATCGCGCGCTTCTCGAAGGCGGTCGTGCCGGTCGGGAACGTGCCGTCGACGGGGAACGCGCTGACCGGCAGCAGGTCACCCTTGCCGGCCATCAGGACCGCCGTGACGTTCCGGACGAAGTCCGGCGCATCGGCCGGCACGACGGGCGGGATCGGCGCGCCGGTCGCCACGGCCCCGAGCGTCACCCGGCCCAGTCGGGCGATCGAGGCGTCGATGGCGGCGAAGTTGCGGTCGACCACCGCCTGGCCGCGCTTCGCGTACGTCTTCTCGACGAAGCCCTTGATCCGGGCGATCGCCTCCTCCGCCGGCAGGATGTTCGCCAGGTGGAAGAAGCACGGCTGCATGACCGTGTTGATGCGGTTGCCCATCCCGACCTCGGTGGCGACCGCGAAGGCGTCGATGACCCACAGGTCGATCGCCTTGTCGATGAGCTGCTGCTGGACCTCGCGTGGCAGGCGATCCCAGACCTCGTCGGGGCCGTAGGGCGAGTTGAGGAGGAACGTCGCGCCGGGCTTCGCGTAGCCGAGGACGTCGGTCTTCTCGAGCAGCCCGAACTGGTGGCAGGCCACGAAGTCCGCCGCGTCGATGAGGTAGGCCGACCGGATCGGCTCCGGCCCGAAGCGCAGGTGCGAGACGGTGATCCCGCCCGACTTCTTCGAGTCGTAGACGAAGTAGCCCTGGGCGTGGAGGTCGGTCCCCTCGCCGATGATCTTGACCGAGGCCTTGTTCGCGCCGACGGTGCCGTCGGAGCCGAGGCCGAAGAAGACGGCCTGGACCTCGCCGGCCGGTCGCGGTCGCCGGAACTCCGCGTCGATCGGCAGGCTGAGGCGGGTGACGTCGTCGTAGATGCCGACGGTGAAGTGCCGCTTCGGCCGCTCGCTCGCGAGCTCGTCGAAGACCGGCTTGAGCATCCCCGGCGTGACCTCCTTCGAGGACAGGCCGTAGCGACCGCCGATGATCCGGGGCTGCGTCGGGAAGGGGGGCTCGTCGGTGTCCATCCGCTCGGCGATCGCGGTGACCATCGCCTGGTAGAGCGGCTCGCCGACCGCGCCCGGCTCCTTCGTCCGGTCGAGGACCGCGATCGCCCGCACGGTCGGCGGGAGGGCGGCCATGACCTGGTCGACGGGGAACGGCTGGAAGAGGCGGACCTTGAGGGCGCCGACGCGCGCGCCGGCGGCGTTGAGCGTGTCGACGGTCTCCTCGGCGGCGCCGATCGCCGAGCCCATCAGGACGATGACCCGCTCGGCGTCGGGGGCGCCGTGGTAGTCGACGAGGCCGTAGCGCCGGCCGGTCCGGGCGGCGAGCTCGTCGAGGACCTCCTCGACGATGCCGGGAACGGCCAGGTGGAACGGGTTCGACGCCTCGCGGGCCTGGAAGAAGGCGTCGGGGTTCTGGGCCGTGCCGCGGACCACCGGCGCGTCGGGCGTCAGGCCGCGCGCGCGGAAGGCGAGGATGTCCTCGTCGCGGACGAGCGCCCGCAGGTCGTCATCCTCGAGGACGGCGATCTTGTTGACCTCGTGCGAGGTGCGGAAGCCGTCGAAGTAGTGGAGGAACGGCACCCGCGAGCGGAGGGTCGCCGCGTGGGCGACGAGGGCGAAGTCGTGGGCCTCCTGGACCGAGCCGGCGGCGAGCATCGCCCAGCCGGTCGCCCGGGCGTGCATGACGTCGCTGTGGTCGCCGAAGATCGACAGGGCGTGGGTCGCGATCGTCCGGGCCGCCACGTGGATGACGGCCGGCGTCAGCTCGCCGGCGATCTTGAACATGTTCGGGATCATCAGGAGCAGGCCCTGCGACGCGGTGAACGTCGTCGCCAGGGCGCCCTTCTGGAGCGCGCCGTGCATGGCGCCCGCGGCGCCGGCCTCCGACTGCATCTCGATGACGTCGGGCACCGAGCCCCACAGGTTCGGCCGGCCGGCGGCCGCCCAGTCGTCGGCGTGCTCCGCCATCGGCGAGGCCGGGGTGATCGGGAAGATCGAGACGACCTCGCTCACCGCGTACGCGACCCGTGCCGCCGCCTCGTTGCCGTCGAGGCATTCCCATCGCTGGTCCATGTCGAGGTCCCATGCCTCCCGTGCTGGTCGCGATGGGCTCCGGGCGTCCGGGTGGACCCATCGAGTGGCGGTCCGGATTTCGAGGCGGACGATGGCGCGCACGGGTCCGCCGCGCACGCCGGCGCCGAGGACCCATTGTGGCGCGTCCCGGACCGCCGGACCCGTGCCGGAGTGCGTGCGCTGAGGGTCCACAGCGTCCGGCTGGCGGGCCGAGTGCCCCCCGCCGAAGGGGGCAAGTGGCGGGGGGTGCGCCGGTATCCGTCCGCGAACCTGCAGGGTGGACATCCACCATCTGAATGGTGGGCTTCCACCATGAGCCTCAACATCAAGAATGCCGAGACCCATCGACTCGTGAAGGAGCTCGCCGACGCGACCGGCGTGTCGATGACGGCGGCGGTGACCGACGCGGTCCGACGGCGCCTCGACGAGGTCCGCGCCGACCGCGGCGAGACGGGGTTCGCGATCGACGAAGCGCTCGCGCTGACCGAGGAGCTGCGCGCCCGGCTCGGGACGGAGTACCTCGGCCGGGACTTCGAAGCGGTCCTGTACGACGAGCGGGGACTGCCGCTGTGATCGTCGACACGTCGGCGCTCATCGCGCTCCTGCGGGCCGAGCCGGACGCCGATGCGTTCGCGGAGCTGCTCCGGTCGGCGCCTCGGCGCCTGCTGTCCGCGGCGACCTACGTCGAGCTGGCGGCGGTCGTCGACGGGCGGGGCGACCCGGTCCTGACGGGGGCGCTCGACGCCTGGCTCGCGGCCTGGCGGATCGAGATCGCGCCGCTGTCGGTCGCCCAGGGCCGGCTCGCCCGCGAGGCGTACCGGCGCTTCGGTCGCGGGACCGGCCACCCGGCACAGCTGGACCTCGGCGACTGCTTCGCCTACGCGCTCGCTCGCGACCTCGGCGAGCCGCTGCTGTTCAAGGGCGTCGACTTCGCGCTGACCGACATCGAGCTGGTCACCGAGCCCGTCCGTGAGCGCCGGATGAGCGAGACCGTCGCCCGGTACGCTGTGTCGGCAGGATCGTGAACAGTCGGGGTCACCGGCCGTCCGGCACGACCCTGCACGAGGAGGGAGGCAGCATGTGACCCGATCGATCCTTGCCGACGCGTTCGGCCACCACGTCTGGGCGACGCTCAAGGTCATCGACGCGTGTCTCGGGCTGACCGAGGAGCAGCTCGCGACGACCGTGCCCGGGACCTACGGCACGATCATCGACACGCTGCGGCACACGGTCGGCGCCGACTGCTCGTATCTCTGGCTGCTCTCCGGTGGCGAGGTGGCGGAGATCGAGGAAGATGCGATGGGGCTGGCCGAGCTCCGCACCGCGATGGAGGCGAACGGACCGGTCTGGCAGTCGGTCGTCGCCCGGGACCTCGACCCGGACGCGGTCGTCGTCCGCCATCGGGACGACGGCTCGACGAGCTCGGCGCCGCTCGGGATCCGGCTCGCCCAGGTCGTCCACCACGGCACGGATCACCGGAGCCAGGTCTGCACCGCGCTCACGAGCCTCGGCATCGAGCCACCCGAGATCGACGCCTGGGACTTCGCCTGGCAGGGCGGCCGGCTCGAGGAGACCCCGCCAACGGCCTGACCGGCCGGGGGCCGCCGATCACGTCGCCAGGAGGTCCTCCCGGACGGGCGAGAACACCTCGATCGCGACCGAGTCCTCGATGACCGTCGCCCCGTGCTGGGTGCTCCCGGCGATGGTCCAGCTGTCGCCCGGGACCACCTCGTGTGCGTCGTCGCCGATCCGGAGGACCATCCGGCCACTGACCAGATAGCCGGTCTGCTCGTGCGGATGGTGGTGCGTCGGCAGCTCGTGGCCGGCCGCGAGCCGGAACTCGGCCATCAGGGTGACGTCACCGTGGCAGAGCGTCCGCAGCTCGATGCCGGGCGCGACGGTGCGGTAGCCGGCGGTCGATCGGCGGGTGAACATCTTGGTGCTGCCTCCGCTGACGGGTGACACGGAGAAGCCGGCCTTGCGGCCGGCTCCGGTTCGGATCGCTGGAGCCGACACTCGGATTTGAACCGAGGACCTGCTGTTTACGAAACAGCTGCTCTACCGCTGAGCTATGTCGGCGCGGTGGGCATTCTAGCAGGCCCGTCATGGCGGGCCCCTGGCTGACTCCCGGCCGAGGCCGCCGTGACGGCCTAGGTGTCACGACCCGGGGCGACGATGGCCCCGTGATCGACCCGAACGCTCCCGGCGACCTCGCGACCCTGCCCCTGCCGGCGCGCGAGAGCCACTCGTCGCTCTCGACCTACGCGGCGTGCCCGCGTCGGTACGCCTTCCGCTATGTCGAGCGCCTGCCAGGCGAGGTGCCCCGCTGGTGGTTCACCTTCGGTTCCGCGGTCCATCGCGCCTTCGAGGCCTTCGATCGGGCCCGGATTCACGCCCGGCAGGACGGCACGCCGGCGCCCGGGTACGAGGTCCTCGCGGAGGCCTTCGGCGAGGCGGTCGATCGCGCCGGGTGCGACGCTGACGAGGCCGCCAGCTACCGCGCCCGGGGCGAGCCCGTGCTCCGCGTTTACCTGGAGCAGGCGTCTGCGTCGGACACCGAGCCGCTGGGCGTCGAGCTCGGCTTCGGGGTGGATGTCCCCGTGGTCGGCGACGGCGGGCCGGTACACTTCGTCGGCTACATCGACCGCGTCGACCGCCGGAGCGACGGTGGGGTCGAGATCATCGACCACAAGACCGGCAAGCCTCGCTCGCAGGACGAGGTCGATCGCGACCGCCAGCTCACGGCCTACGCCTTCGCCTGCGCCCGGGGCGGCCTGCGCGACCCGGCGACCGGCGAGGTGCTGCCGGCCGCGGCGCGCCTCGGGCTCCACTTCGCCGAGCCCGGGCTCACGGTCTGGACCACGCGATCCGGGGACGAGCTGGCGGCCTTCGGCACCCGCCTCGTCGCCCAGGTCGGGGCCATCCGCCGTCGCGAGTTCGCGCCGCGCCCGGGGGCTGCGTGTCGCTGGTGCGAGTACCTCGCGACGTGCCCCGACGCCGCACCATTCGCGACATGACCGACCCGACGCCCCTGGACCGGCGGGACTTCGACGCCGCCGCGCTGCTGGCGGACCACCCGCCCCGCGTCCACGACGCGAACAAGCAGGTCGTCCTCGACACCGCCTGCCCACCCGGTGCCATCCACCGGGGCACGATCGGGTACACGCGCTGGGCCGCGATGGAGCTCCCGGACCGCCTCGAGCCCGTGCCGGCAGACCTCGTCCTGCCGCGGGCCGGGTTCTTCGACTACCGGCCCACCCTCGACGGCGGCGATGTCGTCGAGTGGCACGTCAACTTCGCGGACCCGTGCCTGTTCGTCGCCTACGCCGGCGGGCTCTTCGCCCAGGACGAGATGCAGGTGGCCGAGCACCCGGCCCTGGCCGCGCTGAGGCAGGCGCTCCGGGCGGCCGGGGTCGAGCCACGGACCGACGGGCCGGCGGGACCGACGCCGGTCGTGGTGACCGGCGTCGAGCGGCGGGTCTCCATCGAGACCGACCCGGACCCCGCCGCGGGGCGCCCGCACGGCCTGTACGGCAACGCCTTCGCTGCCGCCGAGGCGGCAGCCGTTCGGCGAGCGACGACCCCGATCGACCCGCCGACCGTCACCAACCTGGTTGCCATCGCGGCCGTCGCCGGCGGCCGGGGCCGCTACACGCGTGACGAGATCCGCCGGACCCTCGTCACCGCGTACACGGGCTTCCGGGCCGCCGTGCTGGAGTCGGCGCGCCTGGCCGGCGGCCGCCCTCGCGTGGTCGTCCACACCGGCTACTGGGGCTGCGGCGCGTTCGGCGGCGACCGCGTGCTGATGGCCATGCTCCAGGTCCTCGCGGCCCGGATGGCCGGCCTCGAGCGCCTCGCGTTCCACACCGGTTCGCCCGGCGGAGACGCGCCGCTCGCCGACGCGCTGGACCGGATCGCGGCGCTCACCGGCGGAGGGCCGACGGTGACCGACGACCTGATCGCCGCGATCGCCGACCAGGGCTATCGCTGGGGTGTCGGTAACGGGACCTGAGGGCCCGCAGCGCCGCGGCCGCACAGCCGCATGGCCGCATGTCGCCGGGGCATGAAGCGGCGCCGACACGGCGGCGACGTGCGGCGACATAGGCGGCGCCGGGTGTCGGCCAGGACCGACATGTCGTCCCCGCATGGTCTGGCGCACGGCGGGGCGATCGAGGGCCCGATCATGTCCGGAGCGTCATGGGCCTGGGCGGTGGGATGCCGTGGCGCGCTCTTGCATGCTCCACCGGCATGGCCCGTCAGCGAGCCTCGCGCAGCCTTGGCTCGCCGGCACGACCCTACTCGCCCCGCTCAGCCCTGCCCGGCCGCTCAGCCGTCCCCGCCGCGCTCCGTCGCTTGACCGCGTTCCGTCGCGTCGCCCCGCTCCGTCGCCGCACCCGGGGCGTCCGCCTCGTCCGCCTCGTCGTCCTCGCCGCCCCGCGAGGCGACGACGAGCTCGATCCGCCGCGACACCGCCCCGACGGCCGGCGCCAGGACCCGCCGCCGGACGCGCCGGATCGTCGTCACCGCGATGTCGCCGGCGGCAACGCCGACGCCGAGGATGAAGGCGATGAGCAGGGCATCCCAGATCCCGGCGAAGCGCTGCACGTCGTCGGGCGCGAGCAGCGCCTTGACCAGGGCGAGCCCCGGCTGGAGCGTCAGGATCGCCGGGACGACCCACAGACCGGCCGGGGCCCGGCGGGTCCACGCCAGCAGCCGCGCCGCCGCGCCGACGACCGTCGCCGCGAGCAGGGTGCCGACCACGACGGTCGGTCCGGCCGCGAAGATCGCCCAGGCCACGGCACCGAGGGCTGCCCCCGCCGGCAGGGCGAAGCCGGGCACGCCGAGCCGGAGGGCATAGGCGCCGGTGGCGATCGCCGCCGCGACGAGCTCGACGACCGGGCCCCAGCCGCGCGTGCCGACCGTCCCGAGCGAGATGTCGATCCCGAGCCCGGCGGCGACGAAGATCCCGACGGTCGCCCCGGCCGCCACGCCGGCGCCGATCATCAGCGCCTCGGCGAGCCGCGCCGACCCCGACATGATCTCGCCGTCGATGAGGTCGCGGACGCCGCCCGTCAGGGCCGCGCCCGGCAGGAACCGGAGCAGGCTTGCGGTCATGATGATCGGGGCCTGGACGGCGAGCCCCCCGATCGCCCCGACGATCCCCGCGAGCACCGTCGCGATCGCCGTCCCAAGCAGGAGCGTGAAGAACGGCGGGATCCCGCCCCGGACGAGGATCGTGATGGCGGCCTGCACGACGATCGCGACGCCGAACGTCGCGATGGCGTCGATCGGGTCGCCGCCGAACAGGATCGCCGTGGCCGCGGCCGAGACGGCCGGCGCGAGGATCGGCAGGAGCGTCCGATCGTCGACGCTCGACGTCTCGATCGACTCGAGGGCCGCCTCGGCGGCCGGGACGTCGACGCGCCCCGAGCCGAGATCGCGGATGAGCGCCGAGACGGCCGCGAGCCGGGAGAAGTCGGCCGTCCGCTCACGAACGAGCTCGATGATCGTCGTCGGCGTCCTGCGGCCCGGCGACGTGTGCGAGATCGCGATCGTCGCGAAGGTGACGTTGACCTGGACACCCTCGAGCCCGAGGTCGCCGGCGAGGTCCTCGAGCGACCCCTCGATCTCGGCGGTCTGGGCGCCGCTGCCGAGCATCGTCACGCCGAGGCGCCGGATGAGCTCGAGGACGCGGTGCGCGCCGGGGCCGTCCGTCGGATCCGGGGCCGGAGCCGCGACCGGGGCCGGAGCAGGCGTCGGGGCGGGCGGCTCGGGCGTCACTCCGCGATGATACCGAGGACCCCCGGCGATCCCTCCTCCGCAGACCGACGAGGCCCTCCCGATGCGACTCCTCCTCATCAGCAACGGCGTGGGCCCGGCGACGGGCTACCTCGGCCATGCGCGAGCGGCGATCGAGGCGCTCCTGCCGCCCGGCGTGCGACGGGTCGTCTTCGTCCCGTACGCCGCCGTGACCGAGTCGTACGACGCGTACCTCGCGATCGCCGCCCCCGCCCTCGCCGGGCCGGCGGGCCGCGAGGTCGTCGGCCTCCACGCCGTGCCCGAGGCCGAGCGGGCAGCCCTCGTCCGCGACGCCGACGCCATCGCCGTCGGTGGCGGCAACACCTGGAAGCTGCTCGCGACCCTCCGGGCCGAGGCGCTCCTGCCGCTCATCCGCGAGCGGGTCCTCGCTGGCGTCCCGTACGTCGGCTGGAGCGCCGGCGCGAACCTCGCCTGCCCGACGATCCGGACGACGAACGACATGCCGATCGTCGACCCGCGCGGCCTCGATGCGCTCGATCTCGTCCCGTTCCAGCTGAACCCGCACTACCTCCACGGCAACCCGCCCGGCTTCGAGGGCGAGACGCGCGAGGCCCGCATCACGGAGCTCCTCGCGGTCCATCCGGAGGTCACCGTCGTCGGGCTCCGGGAGGGGACGATGCTCGAGGTCGTCGACGGGGCGATCCGGCTCGCCGGCGGCCGGCCGTGTCGCGTGTTCCGCCACGGACACGCGCCGATCGAGCTCGACGCGACGGCCGATCTCGCGTTCCTCATCGGCGCCGGCGTCCCGCCCGATGGTGGCCTCGAGGGCCGGACCTGGCGCCTCGTCGCCTACCGGGATCCCGACACGGGCGGGGACGTGCCAGTGCCGGCGGAGGTCCGGGCGACCGCCGTCTTCGCCGCCGGGGCCGTGTCTGGGAGCGGTGGCTGCAACCGGATCCGCGGCGGCGCGGAGGTCGACGGGGACCGGCTGGCGATCGCCGGCGTCGCCTCGACGATGATGGCCTGCCCCCCACCGGCGAGCACGGTCGAGGCCGCCTTCCTCGCGGCGCTCGATGGGGTCGTCGGCTGGTCGATCGGGGCCGCCGGCGAGCTTCGCCTCCGCGACGCCGACGGGACGGTGATCCTGCGCCTCGCGGTCGAGGCGACGCCGACGCTCGTCGGGACGACCTGGTCGGCGACGATGGTCAACAACGGCCGCGGCGCGGTGTCGAGCCTCGTCGAGGGCTCGGAGATCACCGCGGTCTTCGGCGACGACGGCCGGGTCACCGGCAGCGGCGGCTGCAACCGCTTCGCCGCGCCGTACACGCTCGACGGCCCGGTGCTGTCGATCGGCCCGGCCGCCTCCACGCGGATGGCCTGCCCTGACCCGGGCGTCATGGAGCAGGAGTCGGCGTTCCTCGCGGCGCTCGGGCGGGTCGCCCGCTACGAGATCGACGGGGACCGCCTCCAGCTCCGGGCCGAGGACGGCGCGCTCCAGGCCGAGTTCCGGGCGAGCGCCCGGTAGACCCCCGCGCGCGCCCCCCCCGTCGGTACCCCCCGCCGCCCACCCGGGACGCCGGGGCGGCGCACAGCCTCACCCGCAGCCCGCGCCATTTTCTCCGTTGAGTCGGCCAGCAGGCGTTCGAATTGGGCGACGGTGATCGGGGAATCCGGCGCAGCCGCCTGGCGCTCCGCCAGCGCCGCCTGCTCGGCCTGCATCCGATAGGTGCTCTGCCGCGCCAGCCGCGCGATACGCTGCATCAAATGCTCGGAC
>CAZABC010000017.1:43562-49946 GCA_964483405.1 uncultured Anaerolineaceae bacterium | reverse complement strand
GTCCTCCAGGGGTTCCGCGATGGGAGCATGACACCACCGCGCGGCGGACGCGCCATCGCCCCGAAGGTATGAAGTCGAGGCGCCTCCTTCGAGGCACCGGCGTTGACGGTCTCGCCCGTAATCCCGATAATCTGGGTCGGGATTAGCGCCGGGCCCCCTCCGGCGTGCTCCCTGGCCGAGGCCCGCCGGGCCGACGCCCTCCAGCAGCGCCCGACCGGAGCGAACCCGATGACCTCCACTCGCGACCTCGTCCAGGATCAGCGCGAGCAGTTCGCGTTCCACGACGACATCGCCTATCTCGCCGAGACGAAGCGCGGCCTGACCCGCGAGACCGTCGAGGAGATCAGCCGGTTCAAGGACGAGCCGGGCTGGATGCTCGACTTCCGGCTGCGCGCCTACGACCACTTCCTGGCCCGCCCGATGCCGGAGTGGGGCGGCGATCTCTCGAAGATCATCTTCGAGAACATCGTCTACTACCGGAAGCCGTCCGAGCGCGAAGAGAAGTCCTGGGACGACGTCCCCGAGAAGATCAAGCAGACGTTCGAGCGACTCGGTATCCCCGAGGCGGAGCGCAAGTTCCTCGCCGGCGTCGGCGCCCAGTACGACAGTGAGGTCGTCTACCACTCGGTCCGCGAGGAGCTAAGCAAGCTCGGCGTCGTCTTCATGGGCACGGACCAGGGGCTCAAGGAGCACCCGGACCTCTTCCGGCAGCACTTCGGCACCGTCGTCCCGCCCGAGGACAACAAGTTCGCCGCGCTCAACAGCGCGGTCTGGTCGGGCGGTTCGTTCGTCTACGTCCCCAAGGGCGTCGAGGTCCCGCTGCCGCTCCAGGCATACTTCCGGATCAACGGCGAGAACACCGGCCAATTCGAGCGGACGCTGATCGTCGTCGACGAGGGGGCGAAGGTCCACTACATCGAGGGCTGCACGGCCCCGATCTACGCGACCGACTCGCTCCACGCGGCCGTCGTCGAGGTCATCGCGCTGCCGGGCTCGAAGGTCCGCTACACGACGATTCAGAACTGGAGCAACGACGTCTACAACCTCGTGACGAAGCGGGCCCACGCCCATGAGCGCGCGACCGTCGAGTGGGTCGACGCGAACACCGGCTCGAAGCTGACGATGAAGTACCCGGCCATCTACCTCCGTGGCGAGGGCGCGACGGCCGAGGTCATCAGCGTCGCCGTCGCGGGGCAGGGCCAGCACCAGGACACCGGCGCGAAGGCGGTCCATCTCGCCCCGAACACGACGAGCCGGATCGTCAGCAAGTCGGTCAGCAAGGACGGCGGCCGGGCGACGTACCGCGGCCAGCTCCGGGTGGCCCCCGGCGCGACCGGCGTCGTCGCCTCGGTCCGCTGCGACGCGCTCATGCTCGACGACCAGAGCCGGAGCGACACGTACCCATACATCGACATCCAGGAAGACGACACGACGATGACCCACGAGGCCACCGTCGGCAAGGTGAGCGCAGATCAGGTGTTCTACCTGATGAGCCGCGGCCTCACCGAGAACGAGGCGACGAACCTGATCGTCCAGGGCTTCCTCGAGGTCTTCACCAAGGAGCTCCCGATGGAGTACGCGATCGAGTTCAACCGGCTCGTCAAGCTCGAGATGGAGGGCTCGCTCGGATGACCGCCGAGGCGCCCGCCCGCCCGGCCCGTCGCGGCCCGGCCGACCTGCCGCTGACGTTCCTCGACCGCGCCTTCGTCGAGGCGCTCGTCGCCGCCCGCGGCGAGCCGGCCTGGCTCCTCGAGGATCGCCTCGCGGCGCTGGCCGCCTTCGAGGCGCTGCCGGTCGAGTCGAACCTGCTCTACACGCCGTACGTCGACCTCCGGGCGCTAGCCCTCGAGACCGTCCGCCCGTATCTCGAGACGGCGGTCGCGCCCGTCGCGCCCGCGGTCGCGCCGTCCGCCGACGGGACCGACGGCCTGATCGAGCTCCGCGAGGACGGGGTCGTTGCGCTCGCGCTCTCGCCGGCGGCGACGGCCGCCGGCGTCGTCCTCGAGACGCTCGGTGCGGCCCTGGTCCGCGACCCCGACGGCCTGCGGGCCGAGCTCGCCGGTGGCGGGCGGCTCCCGGCGGACGACAAGCTCGCCCAGCTGACGCGTGCCGCCTGGTCCCAGGGCGTCCGGCTGTCCGTGCCGGCCGGCGTCCACCTGGAGCGCCCCATCCTCGTCCGCTGGCTGGCCGGCGTGCCCGACCGAGCGCTGCTGACGCGGACCCTCGTCACGATCGGCGCCGGTGCCGAGGTCTCGCTCGTCGAGGAGCTCCTCCCGAGCGGCCCGGCGATCGGCTGCGCCGCCGGCGAGACGGTCCCGCAGGCGCTCCTGACCGGCACGACCGAGGTCGTCGTCGGCGCCGGGGCGTCGCTCGAGGTCGCCGGCATCCAGGAGCTCGGACCGGGCCAGGTCGCGTTCCAGCATCGCCGCGCCGCGATCGGCGAGGGGGCGACGCTCCACTGGGCGCTCGGCCAGCTCGGCGGGCGACTCGTCCGCTCCCGCGTCGACAACCGGCTCGAGGGCGACCGGAGCTCCGTCGAGCAGGTCGAGATCGTCTTCGGCACCGACGATCAGCTGTTCGACCTGACGAGCTACACCCGCCACATCGGGCGCGACACGGCCGGCGACCTCCTCGCCAAGGGCGTCCACGCCGACCGGGCCCGCAGCTTCATGAAGGGTCTCATCACGATCGACCAGAGCGCCGTCGGGACCGACAGCTTCCTCGGCGAGTTCGGGATGAACCTCAGCAAGAAGAGCCGATCGGTCGCCATCCCCTCGCTCGAGATCGACCAGCCCGACTGCCGCCGGGCCGCCCACAGCTCCTCGGTGGGGCCGATCGACGAGACCCAGGTCTTCTACCTCGAGAGCCGGGGCATCCCGGAGGACGAGGCCCGCAAGTTCATCGTCCTGGGTTTCCTCGAGCCGGTCGTCGCGCGGGTCCCGCTCGCCGACGCCCAGGCCCGCCTGCGCGAGCGGCTCGAGGCGAAGTGGGGGACGCCGCGCCGGACGACGGCGGTCGCCTGACCCGCGGCCGACCCGCTATCGTGTCGGCGTGAGACGCATCGACCTGTTCGCCGCCGAGGATGTCGCAGAGGGCACGATGCGGCTGGCCTGGGTGGACGAGACCTCGCCGGTCCTCGTCATCAATGCCGACGGCGTGTTCCACGCCGTGCAGGGCACCTGCAGCCACGAGTATTTCGAGCTCGACAAGGGCTTCCTGACGGCCGGCACGCTGACCTGCGCGCTCCATCTCTCGCGGTTCGACTTCGAGAGCGGCGAGCCGCTCGACCCGCCGGCCGAGCTGCCGCTCGCGGTCTATCCGGTCGTCGTCGAGGACGGTCGGATCTGCATCGAGGTCCACGACGGCCCGCTCGACCTCTACGAGTAGGCCGCCGTTCCCGACGCCCGGGCGCGGACGCCGCTAGGGCGTCAGCGTCAGGACCTCGGTGGTCGCGGCCTCGATCGCCGCGGGGCTGAACGGCAGGGGGACCGTCCTGCCGGTCCGCCACTCGTCGATCAGGTCGCCGTAGTGGGCCGAGAACGGATGGCCGCTGTTGCCGGTCGTGATGACGATCCGCGCCCCGTCGAGGTCGCCCATGTCGACCGCCAGGCGGTAGCTCGGCAGGTTCGTGACCGAGAAGACCGTCTCGAGGCCGGCCGGCTCGGCGTCCGGGTCGTCCGGGTCCGGGTAGGCGGCGTCGGCCTGCCAGTAGGTGTTGTCCGGCGCCCCGGCGGCGCCGCCGACCGGGTACGGGCCCTGGGTGAAGTACCACTCCAGCGGCCCGATCCCGCTCGAGCCCAGCGTCGGCTCGGCGAAGGTGACCGTGTGGAGCCGACCCCAGACCCAGCGGGCCGGATCGCCGACGTCGGCTCGCAGGGTGGCCCCGGCCGTGTCGAGGGCCCGGCGGAGGATGTCCGGGGCGCGCTCGACGACGGGGGTCGTCGTGTCGTCCCAGAACGGGTCGTCGGGGTCGGCGAGCAGCGCCTGGACCGCCGGCCACGAGGGTGCCTGCCCGACGTACTCGCGGGCCAGCTCAGGGCCGAGGTCGTCGTCGAACATCGCCCGCTGGAGGGCGAGCTCGAAGGCCATGTACGCCGCGCAGCCGAGGCTGTCGACGCCGCACTCGGTGTCCCAGGTGCGGATCCGCCCGAGGACCCGCCGACCATCCTCGGTCGCTGGCTCGATCCCCGCCAGCGACGGCACGAGGCGCCCGGCGCGCAGGACCCGGGCGTCCATCTGGATCGTCTCGACGTCCTCGACCCGGACCCCGCCGTCGGCGGCCCGGGCCTCGAGCGCCTCGAGGATGCGCGCGGCCCGGTCGCCCGGGTCCCAGTCGCGGCCGATGAAGTGGGGATACGCGTCGTCGACGACGGCGTTGTTCGCGGTCACGATCAGCCCGGCCGGCGGGTCGAAGAGGCGTGGCAGCTCGTCGAACGGGACCCGGCCCGTCCATTCGTGGGCGCCGTCCCAGCCCGGGACCGGCCGTCCCGACGGGTCACCGCCGGCGCGGACGGGGATCCAGCCGGGGACCTGCCAGCCGATGTGACCGTCGACGTCGGCGTAGACGAAGTTCTGCGATGGTGCGACGTACGACGCGAGCGCCGCGCGGAAGTCGTCCCAGTCCGATGCGAGGTTCAGGTCGAGGAACGATTCGTATGTCCGGTCCGCGTCGGCCGTCGCGGTCCAGCGGACGGCGAACAGGTCGTCCGATCCCTCGAGGAGCGGCTCGAGATCGTTGACGACCGGACCGTGGCGGGTCTCGCGGATGGTGATCGTCACCGGCTCTCCGCCGCGAACGGCGATCGTCTCCTCGCGGACGACGAACGGTTCCGAGCCCGACTCGGTGAGGTATCGGCTCGGGTCGGCCGGGTCGGCCCGCTCGATGAAGAGGTCCTGGACGTCCGGCCCGACGTTCGTCGCGCCCCAGGCGATCCGGGCGTTGTGCCCGAGGATGACCGCCGGCGCGCCCGGGAACGAGACCCCGACGACGTCCCACGGACAGGCGTCCGACACGGATCGGCAGTGGAGCCCGTTCATGAACCAGACCGACGGGTTGGACACGCCGAGGTGCGGGTCGTTGCCGAGGAGCGCCCGCCCGGTCGCCGACCGCTCGGGCGCGACGACCCAGTCGTTCGAGCCGATCCCGCGGTCGCCGAGGAGGGCGCCACCGGCGTCGAGGCCGGCGATGGCCGGGATCGAGGCCCCGATCGCGGCCAGGCGCCGCAGGCCGGTCCGCTCGTCGGCGGTCAGGCGGCGCGGCGAGTCACCCGCCGCGGCCACCGAGCCGCCCTTGCCATCCACGCCGCCATCGGGGTCGCCCGCTGCCTCCGCGGCCGCCGTCCCACCGGCCTCGGCGAGGAGCTCGCTCGGCGCCACGATCGGCGCTCCGTCGGGGTAGGGCGGCGTCAGCTGGTCGGTCCGCGCCGGGTCGCCGAGCCGGTCGTCGAGGAGCATCCTGACGATCTCGGTCCGCCACTCGCCGGCGAGGTTCCAGGCCTGGACCTTCTGCCAGGTCGCCGTGTCGAGCGGCGTCCACGGCTCGGGTGTGTACCCGTCGAGCCCCTCGCCCTCGCCGGTCAGCGCCCCGGCCACGACGAACGGCAGCCCGAGCGCCCCGGCCCGGCCCTCGATGAAGGCGTTCACGCCGTCCGCGTACCAGCCGAGGATCTCGCGGGTCCCCGGCGACAGCGCGGCGAGGTCGCGCTCGGCAGCCCGGCGCCAGCCGAGCGTCCGGACGAAGGCGTCGGTCTCGACCTGGCTGCTCCCGAAGAGCTCCGAGAGTCGCCCGGCGCCGATATGGCGCCAGACCTCCATCTGCCACAGCCGCTCCGACGCGTGGACCCAGCCCTGGGCGACGAAGAGGTCGTGCGGCGTCTCGGCGGTGATCTGGACGATCCCGTTGATGTCGCGGGCGATCGTGACCGGAGCGTCGAGCCCGGCCAGCGCGATCGACCCGCTCGCCGGCGCCTGGCCACGGCCGGTGATCCATGCCAGGCCGCCGACGACCACGATCGCGATGACGACGACGGCGATCAGCCCGACCGCACCGAGCCCACGTAGGACGCGCACCCCGCCCTCCTCCGGCAGCCACCCTTCGACGACCCGCGAAGTATGGCAGTCGCCGGGGACGTGCCGCGCCCGCATGCCGTGGCTGCGTGCCGCGCCGGGCGACTCAGCGTGGCAGGATCGTCCCGAGGCCATCCCGCTCGGCGCGCTCGAGGATCGCCGCGCCGAAGACGACGTCGGCGAGACCGACGCCGAGGTGGGTGACCAGGACGATGCCCGGCGGCCGCCCGACGTCCGCGATCACGTCCTCCCCGAGCGTCGCCGCCGGATCGGGGTAGTCGTCGAAGAGTCCGGCGTCGCGGTTGGCGAGGAACTGGC
>CAZABC010000017.1:26363-43462 GCA_964483405.1 uncultured Anaerolineaceae bacterium | reverse complement strand
GCCGTGATCGGTCCGCCGTCGAGGAGCGCGAGCGGCATCCCGGTGGCGGCGTCCGACAGGGCGACGACCGCGTGGATCGCCGGCAGGCCGAGCGACCGGTTCGTGTCGTAGCCGGTGACCCACTTGATCCCGAGCCGGTCACCCGACGGGTCGGCCCCGCGGAGGAATGCCGGCATCGCGTGGCCGAACGAGCCATCGGGCCGCGGGTGGACGGCGATCTTCGCCGGCAGGTCGGCGTCGGCGACGAGCGCCGTCATCGTCCGCTCGGCGAGGGCGAGCCGGACCGGAAGGTCGGGCATCGCCGCGGCCACGTCGGCGCTCGACAGCCAGCGGAGCGGCGGCAGGGCGGTCATGGCGGGAGGATAGCGGCCGCCGACCGCCGTCCGTGGTCCGACCGGCCCGCGGGACGGGCCCGACAGCCGGGGCCGGAAGACCCGATCCGAGGGGACCGGCCGGACGGGCGCGGTCGCGAGCGGCTCCCTAGACTGACCCTCGTGCCCGTCACCGACCCGGCGACCTGCCTCCAGAACCTGCGCCTCGAGCGCGAGGCGATCTGGCTCTACGACCGCCTCGCCGCGATCGAGAAGGACCGCGGCCGGGCCGCGGCGTTCCGGCGGATCGCGGCCAATGATCGTCGCCACGCCGCGACCTGGGAGACGGTCCTCGCCGAGGCCGGCGTCGTCGTCCCGCCCGACCGCGGGCCCCGGCCCCGGATCCGGTTCATCGCCTTCCTCGCCCGCGTCTTCGGCACCGGCTCGGTCGGCGACATGGTTAGGGCCCTCGAGGGCGACGAGGAGCGGTACTACGCCGAGCAGGCCTGGCCGGGCTCCGAGGCGATCATCGCCGACGAGCGCGAGCATGCCGAGACGTGGAGTCGCCTCGCGGCCGAGCGCGCGGCCGCCGGCGACGTCGCCATCGGCGAGCAGTGGCACCGGGCCGGCCGGTCGGGCACCTTCCGGGCGGTCATCTTCGGCGTCTCGGACGGCCTGGTCAGCAACCTCGCGCTCGTCATGGGGGTCGCCGGGGCCTCGGCTGAAGGCAGCTTCGTCCTGCTCGCCGGCGTCGCCGGGCTGCTCGCCGGCGCGTTCAGCATGGCGGCGGGCGAGTACATCTCGATGCAGAGCCAGCGCGAGCTCTTCGAGCGGCAGATCCAGCTCGAGCGCGCCGAGCTCGAGGCGATGCCGGACGAGCAGGAGGCCGAGCTCGCGGCCGTCTACCGGGCGAAGGGCTTCCCCGACGACGAGGCGCGGCGGGTGGCCGAGCGGCTGATGGTCGACCCGGAGATGGCGCTCTCGACGCTCGTCCGCGAGGAGCTCGGGCTGAACCCCGACGAGCTCGGATCGCCGTGGGGCGCCGCCGGCGGATCGTTCGTCGCCTTCGCCCTCGGGGCGATCGTGCCCGTCGTGCCGTACCTCTTCGGGAACGGGCCGGTCGCGTTCTGGACCTCGCTGATCGTCAGCCTCATCGCCCTCTTCGGCGTCGGCGCCGGGGTCAGCCTGCTGACCGGTCGCGGCCTCCTCTTCTCCGGGCTTCGCCAGGCGGGCATCGGCCTCGGGGCTGCGATCGTGACGTACGCGGTCGGCTCGCTGATCGGCGTCGGGGTCGCGTGACCGCGGTCCCGCCGGATCCCGCCGCGCGGCTGCGGGCAGAGGGGCTCGAGCCGGCTCCCTGGTCGAACGGCCCGGGCGATCGGTACGGGACCCACGCCCACGGCTACGACAAGGTGATCGTCGTCGAGACGGGCTCGATCGAGTTCGGGACGCCGGGCGGCTCGGTCGCGCTCGCGGCCGGCGACCGGCTCGAGCTGCCGGCCGGCACGGACCACGACGCGCGCGTCGGTCCCGCAGGCGTCCGCTGTCTCGAGGCGCACCTGCCCCCCGGCCGGCTGGCGGCCCTGCGACGGCGACCCGCCGGGTCCTGGTGAGCGCGGCGGCCGGCAGCCGTGCACAGCCCGGTCGCGGTCGCCCCGGAATCGCGAGGCCCCGGACGATCCGGGGCCCCGAGGCTACGCTGGCGACGCTCGCGTCAGCGGAGGCGGATCCAATATGCGAGGTCGTCACGTGGATCGGCGCCCCGGCGCGGATCCTCACTGCCAGCGAAGATGCTGATCAACGAGAACAGCGCCAGGAGCCCGATACCCAATCCGAGCATCGTCAAGTCTCCTGTCGCGCGGATGCCGTGGCCCGAGGGCTCGCCGCTTGGTGCGACCGGCCGACATCCGAGAGGCCGTACTGCGTATGCTAGCCTAATGAAGTGTAGTACGCAAGGCGATAGTACCTAATGGATAGCGAGTCATGACCGAACGTCACCGGACCGACCTCATCGACGCCCGGCTCATCGAGCTGCTCCAGGCGGACGGCCGCCGGCCGTATGCCGAGCTCGGCGCCGAGGTCGGGATCAGCGGGCCCTCGGCCCACGAGCGGGTCAAGAAGCTCGAGGCCCGCGGGCTCATCCGCGGCTACGGCGCGATCGTCGACCCGCGTCTCGCCGGCTACGGGATCCTCGCCTTCGTCTGGGTCACCCAGGCGCCCGGGACCGTGGCGACCGACCTGACCGGCGACTTCGCCTCGATCCCCGAGATCGAGGACTGCCACCACATCGCCGGCGAGGCCGACTACCTCCTGAAGATCCGCGCCCGGGACACGCTCGACCTCGAGCGTGTCCTCCACGGCGTCCAGGCGACGCGACACGTCTTCGCGACCGAGACCGACGTGGTCCTCTCGACCGCGTTCGAGCGTCGGCCGCTGCCGCCGGCGCCGCGGTCCGATGCGGCGGCCACCGGTGAGCCCGTGTCCCGTCGCGCGCGGCGCGGCTCGGCGGCCGGCCACGACGCCGAGTAGCTACCGACCGGCGTCGGACCCTGGGGCCGTCACGTCGGCGGCGACGTCGGTCGCGGCCCTGGCGGCCGGTGGCGGGTGGGCCGGACCGTCGTCCCGGCGGTACGAGCGGTCGAGGCGGAGGATCCGGCCGATCGAGTCGCGGGAGGTCGGCCGGCCCTCCGCAGCGAGCGCATCGGCGATCCAGTCGGCCTCGTCCTCGAGCTGGTCGGCGTCGAGCGACGCCTCGCGCCGGCCGAGGTCGGCGAGCACCAGCCAGGTCAGCGCGGCGCCGACGGCGAGGCCGACGAGCAGCAGCCAGACGGGGTAGGCGGCGGTCATCGGCGCGCCGGACGCGATCGGTGGTGCGACATCGACGGCCAGTATAGGAATGGGAGCGGTACACTCGCCGCTCGATGGCCGACCTCCTCACCCCGGACCCGATCCTGGTTCAGCTCGGGCCGATCCCCGTCTACTGGTACGGGATCTGCTACGCCCTCGGGCTGATCGCCGTCTACGTCGTCGTGACCCGGGAGGCGACCCGCAAGGGTCTCGACGCGGGGCTCGTCGTCGACGCCATGATCGTCATCGCCATCGCGGCGCTCATCGGCGGCCGGCTCTACCACGTCATCGACCGCTGGGACCTGTACGCCGACGACTGGCTGGCGATCGTCCTGCCGCCGTACACCGGCCTCGGCGTCTTCGGCGGCCTGCTGCTCGGGACCCTCGTCGGGATCGGCTGGATCAAGCACAAGCGCCAGTCGGTCGCAGCCTGGGCGGACGTCGTTGCCCCGGCCCTCTTCGCGATGCAGGCGATCGGCCGGTGGGGCAACTTCTTCAACCAGGAGCTGTACGGCCCGCCGACCGGTCTGCCATGGGGGATCCCGATCGACTGCGCCTACCGGATCGCGTCCTACCCATGCGCGGCGTACCCGTTCGAGACGACCCGCTTCCACCCGCTCTTCCTGTACGAGTCGCTCGCGGCCATCGCCGGCCTCGCCACCCTCCTCTGGCTCGCCCGCCATGCCGCGTCGCGGCTGCGCCCGGGTGACCTGCTCGGCATCTTCTTCGTCTGGTACGGCGCCGTTCGCTTCGCCCTCGAGGCGCTGCGGACGGAGAACTGGGTCGTCGGCGGCGTGCCGACCGCGTGGTACTTCTCGGTCGGCGCGGTCGGGCTCGGCCTCGTGATCCTCGGCTGGAACCGGCTCCGCGGGGGCCCGTCGGTCGCGGCGGAGGACGCGCGCCGGCTGGCCGAGCGTGCCGCCGGCGACGCGACCGGGACGGTGGCAGACCCCCCGACGGAGTCGGCGCCGGGGCCCGCGCCCGCGCCGGACCCCGCGCCCGGTCCGATCGGAGCGGAGGAACGGAAGGAACGACCGTGACCGGCTCGCCGACCAGCCTCGAGCCGCCGACCAGCCTCGAGCCGCCGACCAGCCTCGAGCCGCCGACCGGCGCCGACGATGCGAGCGGCGCCGCCGCGGTGAGCGCGGCCGACCCGGCGGCGCCGGCCGCGAACGGCGCGCCCGGGGAAATCGGGACCGCCCGCCCGAAGCGGGCTCGCCCGCTGCCGGCCCGGATGCGCGTCTCGGAGGTCGCCGCGAACCACCGGGACACCCGCGAGGGGATCGACTGGCTCGGCCACCCGCCCGAGGCCCGGGCCGGGCTCGTCTACCGGCTGACGAACCTGCTCGGCCGGTTCATCGCCTTCGGGCTCTTCCGGTTCAAGGCCGACATCCAGGGTCGCGATCGGCTCCCCGCCGGCGGTCGCTACATCGTCATCGCCGCGGCCCACCGGGGCTGGATGGACCCGCTCCTCGTCCTCCACGCCCAGCCGATCGAGCCGCGCGGCTGGTTCCTCGGCGGGGCCGCCGCCGCGTTCTCCGCGCGCTGGAAGGAGGTCGCCCTGCGCCACATCGGGGGCGTCCTGCCGGTCTGGCGCGGCGGGATCCGGATCGACCACCACGTCCGCTCGGCCGCGGCGGTCCTCGAGGGCGGCGGCGTCTTCATCCAGATGCCCGAGGGGACGGTCAGCGGCCCGGCCGGCAAGGTCGGCACGTTCCGGCTCGGGGCGGCGATCATCATCCTCCGGACCGGCGCGCCGATCGTGCCGATCGCGGTCGCCGGGACCGACGAGCTGTACCTCGGCAAGCGGATGGCGGCCCGCATCCTGCCGCCGACGACCGCCGCCGAGCTGCTCGGCGAGGCCTGGCCGGGCGTCGCGCCCGAGCCCGGGACCCGGGCCGAGCTCGATCTCGCCCACGCCCTGACCGACCGCCTGCAGGCGCTCCTCTCACCCCACGTCGTCGAGCTCCACGCCGCGACCGTCGACCCGCCGGGACACCGCAAGCGCTGGCGCGATCGCCTGACATGGCTCCTCCTCGCCCGCGGCCCGCTCGACCGCAGCGACCCCGACGCCGAGCCGGCGTCGACCTCGACGCCCGCCCCGGGAGCGCCGTCCGGCACCTGACCGCGCCGGCCCCGACCCGTACGATCGTCCGGTGAGCGATCCACGCGCGCGCCCGGCCCGTCGGCCCGGCCTCCTCGGCCCGCCGTCGGCCCGCGCCGGACGGCTGTATCGACTCCTGCTGGCTGCCGCAGGCCTCACCGGGCGGCGTCTCCTCCGGTTCCGCGTCGAGCTCGTCGGGGCCGAGCACCTGCCCCGGACACCCGAAGGTCGACCGGCCGGCCGCTGGATCGCGGCCGGGCTGCCGCACCGGACGTGGGTCGACCCGTTCGTCGTGGCGACGCTGCTGCCGGTCGAGCCGAGGCTGGTCTACTTCGGCGACGGACGGGCGATCTTCCGGTCCGCGCTCCGTCGGCGGGTCTTCACGGCCATCGGCGGCGTCATCCCGATCTGGCCGGGGGGCGCGCGCGACGCCGTCGAGACGCACCTCGCCGGCGCGGTCGCCGCCATCGACGCCGGGGCGGTCCT
Source organism: uncultured Anaerolineaceae bacterium (assembly GCA_964483405.1). Lineage (GTDB taxonomy): Bacteria > Chloroflexota > Limnocylindria > Limnocylindrales > CSP1-4 > CAZABC01. Next base: position 37,714 of record CAZABC010000017.1, on the reverse strand, counting down.
CTGCCTCTTCCCGGAGACCGGTCCACCGGCACCCGTCGAGGCAGCCCGGCCGCTCGGGCTCGGCGTCGCCTACTTCGCGCTTCGCTCGGGCGCGCCGATCGTCCCGCTCGTCCTCGGCGGCACCCACGAGCTCTATCTCGGTCGTCGGATCCGGCTCGTCGTCCTCCCCCCGGCCGACGCGCGCGAGCTGGCCGGGCTGCCCGCCGACGCGTCGCTGCCGGCGGCGTGGTCGGCCGAGGAGCGGCGGCTCGCCCACGCCATCGTCGAGGCGCTCCATGCTCGGACGGCGCCGGTCGTCGTCGACGCCCACCGGGCGACCGAGCCGCCACCCGGCACGCGGAAGCGCCTGCTGGGCCTGACCCGCGCCTTCCATTGAGCCCGGGCGCTATCCTCGCCCGATGCGCTACGCGGAGTCGATCCTCGACCTCGTCGGCGGGACGCCGCTCGTCCGGCTGACCCGGGTCACCCGCGACCTCGGCCCGCTCGACGACGGGCCGCTCGTCCTCGCGAAGCTCGAGACGCTCAACCCCGGCGGCTCGGTCAAGGACCGGATCGGGCTGCCGATGATCGAGGCGGCCGAGCGGGCGGGGCTGCTCCGGCCCGGCGGGACGATCGTCGAGCCGACGAGCGGCAACACCGGCCACGGCCTCGCGATCGCGGCCGCGCTCAAGGGCTACCGCTGCATCTTCGTCATGGCCGACAAGCAGTCGGCCGAGAAGCAGGCCCTCCTCCGGGCCTACGGCGCGGAGGTCGTCCTCTGCCCGACGAACGTGCCGCCCGAGTCGCCCGAGAGCTACTACTCGGTCGCCGCGCGGCTCGCCCGCGACATCCCGGGCGCCTTCAAGCCGGACCAATACTGGAACGCCGAGAACCCGGCCGCCCACGAGGCGACGACCGGCCCGGAGATCTGGGAGCAGACCGACGGCCGGATCACCCACCTCGTCGCGAGCGTCGGGACCGGCGGCACGATCAGCGGGACGGCCCGCTACCTCAGGACCCGCCGGCCCGACCTCGTCGTCGTCGGCGCCGACCCGGAGGGCAGCATCCTCTCGGGCGACACCGCCCGGCCGTACCTGACCGAGGGGGTGGGGGAGGACTTCCTTCCCGGCACGTACGACCCGACCGTGGTCGACCGCTGGGTCCGGGTATCGGACCGCGAGGCCTTTGCGATGGCGCGCCGGATCACCCGCGAGGAGGGGATCCTGGCCGGGGAGTCGTGCGGCACGGCGGTCGTCGCCGCCCTCGACGAGGCGCGCCGGCTGATGGACGCCGACCGGGTCGCCGCCCGCGAGGCCGTCCTCGTCGTCATCCTCCCCGACGGCGGTCGGAACTACCTCTCGAAGCTCTACAACGACGAGTGGATGCGGGCCAACGGGCTGCTGGCGACGACCGGAGCGGTGGTCCGGGTCGGCGACGTGCTCGGCGACCGCCATCACCAGGGTGCGCTCCCGGACCTCGTCCTCGCCCGGACGACCCAGCGGGTCGGCGAGGTGATCGAGACGCTCCAGCGGTTCGGCATCAGCCAACTGCCGGTGTCCGAGGCACACGACGGCGACGCGCTCGCGTCGATCGTCGGCGCGGTCAGCGAGACGGGGCTCCTCGAGCGCGCCTACCGCGATCCCGGCGTCGTCGAGCGGACGGTCGGCGAGGTGATGGACGCCCCGCTGCCGGTCGTCGACGCCGCCGACGTCCTCGACGAGGCGTTCGACCACCTCGCCGGCGGCGCACCGGCCGCGGTCGTCGTCCGGGCAGGGCGCCCGATCGGTGTCGTCACCCGGCTCGACCTCCTCGAGTACCTCGCCCATCGACCCGGGCGGGGGTGAGCCGGGCCGGCTGGTCCGGCGGCCGATCCGGCGCGGCGTTCGGTGGGCCGATCATGCCCGACGTCCGGCGATCGGCCACGGCCGTGCGATGATGCCGCCATGCCAGACCCCGACGCCCTCGACGACGTCGCCATCGAGACGCTCGCCGTCCACGCCGGCCAGGAGCCGGACGAGCTGACCGGGGCGGTCGCCCCGCCGATCTACCAGACCTCGACCTATCGCCAGGCGGCCGTCGGCGCCCCGATCCGGGGATACGAGTACGGTCGCTCGCAGAACCCGACCCGTGAGCGGCTCGAGCGGGCGGTCGCCCGGCTCGAAGGTGGCCGCCACGGGATCGCCTTCGCCTCGGGCTCGGCGGTCACGGCCGCACTCGCGGAGCTCGCCGAACCGGGTGAGGAGGTCGTCGTCGGCGACGACGTCTACGGGGGGACATTCCGCTACCTGACCCGCGTCGCCGGCCGGCGTGGGGTCGAGGCCCGGTACGTGGACCTCGGGGCGGGGCCCGACGCGCTCTGGGAGGCGCTCTCCGAGCGGACCGCGCTGGTCTGGTTCGAGACGCCGACGAACCCGCTCCTCAAGGTCGTCGACATCGCCGCGACCGTGGCCGCCGTCGATCGCCGCGCCGCGCAGGGCGGGCGGCGGCCGACGATCGTCGTCGACAACACGTTCGCCACCCCGATCCTCCAGCGACCGATCGCGGCTGGTGCCGACGTCGTCTTCCACTCGGCGACGAAGTACCTCGCCGGCCACTCCGACACGATCCTCGGCATCGCCGTGACCTCGGACGACGCGATCGCCGAGCGGCTCCGGTTCCTCCAGAACGCGATGGGCGGCGTGCCCGGGCCGTTCGACTGCTTCCTTGCCCTGCGAGGGCTGCGGACCCTCGCCCTGCGGGTGGAGCGGCACGACGCGAATGGCCGGGCCGTCGCCGACCTCCTCCGAGCCCGCTCCGACGTGGCCGAGGTGCGCTACCCGGGCCGCGGCGGGATGGTGTCGTTCACGCCGGGGCCCGGGGGGCCGGCGGGCGCGGGCGGAGCGGCCGTCCGCTCGGCGGCGGAGCGCGCGACGGCGATCGCCGAGGCGACCCGGATCTTCACCCTCGCCGAGTCGCTCGGCGGCGTCGAGTCGCTCATCGAGGTCCCGGCGGCGATGACCCACGGCTCGGTCGCCGGCACGCCGCTCGAGGTGGACCCGGCGCTGATCCGGCTCTCGGTCGGGATCGAGGCGGCCACGGACCTCATCGCGGATCTCGCGCAGGCCCTCGACCGGGCGTAGGGCTGGAGCGGGCGTCGGCGCCGGGGGCCCTCGATTAGGCGCAGGCCTTCGCCTCCAGCGGGCGACCCAGGGCGACCCCGTACTCCCGGGCGCGGGGACCGCCAGGCGTACGGCGCGGCTCGCAACCCGGCCGCAACCTCGCTGGACCGGCCGACTCGGGGCGGCGTATCATCGACGGGACTGCGGAAGCCGACTCCCGGTCGCCTCGGTCGCCCGCTCGCGGGTCGGCCGGACGGCCGTCACGCGCGGCCGGTCACGAGCGAGCCTGGCGCCGGTCGAGTGCAGCGGCGCCCATGGAGCGAGGAACACGTGACCGCCACGACCCGTCCCGCCGTCGGCGCGCCAGAGCGCATCGGCCGCATCGTCCACGCCAACCTGTCGACCGCCCAGCTGTACGAGCGCGCGATCGTCGCCGGCGAGGGGATCATCGCCGCCGACGGGCCGCTCGTCGTCCGGACCGGCAAGCACACCGGCCGTTCTCCCAAGGACAAGTTCATCGTCCGCGAGCCCTCGTCCGAGGACAAGGTCTGGTGGGGCGAGGTCAACACGCCACTGTCGGAGGCGCACTACGATCGGCTCCGTGCCGACGTCCTCCGGTACGTCTCCGGCAGCGAGCTCTATGCCCAGGACTGCTTCATCGGCGCCCATCCGGCGCATCGCCGCTCGCTCCGCGTCTACACCGAGACAGCCTGGGCGAGCATCTTCGCGGAGAACCTGTTCCGGCGTCCCAGCCAGGCCGAGCTCGCCGAGTTCGTCCCGAACTTCACGATCCTCGACATCCCGTCGTTCAAGGCCGACCCCGCCGTCCACGGCACCCGGACCGAGACGGCGATCGTCCTGAACCTCGCCCGGATGGAGATCGTCATCGTCGGGACGATGTACGCGGGCGAGATCAAGAAGTCCGCCTTCACCGTGATGAACTACCTCATGCCCGACGAGGGCGTCCTGCCGATGCACTCGTCGGTCAACGTCGGGCAAGCCGGTGACTCGGTCATCTTCTTCGGCCTCTCGGGCACCGGCAAGACGACGCTCTCCGCCGACCCGCTCCGCTCGCTCATCGGGGACGACGAGCACGGCTGGGGCGTCGACGGCGTCTTCAACTTCGAGGGCGGCTGCTACGCCAAGACGATCCGGCTGTCGCCGATGTACGAGCCCGACATCTTCGCGACGACGAAGCGATTCGGGACGATCCTCGAGAACGTCGACCTCGACCCGGCGACCCGGGCCCTCGACCTCGACTCCGAACGCATCACCGAGAACACCCGCGGCGCCTACCCGCTCCACTACATCGGCAACGCCGACGAGACCGGCATGGCCGGCCAGCCGAAGAACGTCGTCTTCCTCACCGCCGACGCGTTCGGGGTCCTGCCGCCGATCAGCCGGCTGACCCACGAGCAGGCCGCCTACCACTTCATCAGCGGCTACACGGCCAAGCTCGCCGGGACCGAGATCGGGATCAAGGAGCCGAAGGCGACCTTCTCGGCCGGCTTCGGGGCGCCGTTCCTGCCGCGCCACCCGGGCGAGTACGCCCACATGCTCGTCGAGCGGCTCGAGCGCTACGCCGTGCCGGTCTGGCTCGTGAACACCGGCTGGACCGGCGGGCCGTACGGCGTCGGCCACCGGATGAACATCGACCACACCCGGGTCATGGTCCGGGCGGCCCTCAACGGCGAGCTCGAGGGGATCGCGACCGTCGAGGACCCGATCTTCCGGGTCCGGGTCCCCGTCGAGGTCCCGGGCGTCCCGCCCGACGTCCTCCAGCCGCGCGGCACGTGGGCCGATCCCGAGGCCTACGACCGCCAGGCCGCCGAGCTCGCGCGGATGTTCGAGGCCAACTTCGTCCAGTACGCCGACGGCGTCGGCGAGGCGATCCGGACCGCCGGACCACGCGTCCCCTAGCACCGAGGAGCGAGCAAGCGATGGCGCGCAACAAGGTCACCGTCATCGGCGCCGGTCACGTCGGCGCCACCACCGCCCAGCGCATCGCCGAGGCCGGCCTCGCGGACGTCGTCCTCGTCGACATCGTCGACGGGCTGCCGCAGGGCAAGGGGCTCGACCTCGCCGAGGCGGCGCCGGTCGTCGGCCACGACGCCGCGATCGTCGGCACGAACGACTACGCGGACACGACCGGCTCGGACATCATCGTCGTGACGTCGGGCATCCCGCGCAAGCCGGGGATGAGCCGCGATGACCTCATCGCGACGAACGCCGGGATCGTCGGCGACGTCGTCAAGGCCTCCGCCGCGGTCTCGCCGGAGGCGATCATCATCGTCGTCACCAACCCGCTCGACGTCATGTGCCACGTCGCCATGCGCGCGTCGGGGTTCCCGCGCGAGCGGGTCATCGGCATGGCCGGCGTGCTCGACTCCGCCCGCTTCCGGACGTTCATCGCGATGGAGATGGGCGTCTCGGTCGAGGACGTCCACGCCTTCGTCCTCGGCGGCCACGGCGACACGATGGTGCCGCTCTCGCGGTACTCGACCGTCGCCGGCGTGCCGATCACCGAGCTCCTGCCGCCCGAGCGGGTCACCGCCCTCGAGACGCGGACGGCCAACGGCGGCGCCGAGATCGTCGCCCTGCTCAAGACCGGCTCGGCCTACTACGCCCCGGCCGCCGCGACGTACGAGATGGTCGACGCGATCCTCCGCGACCGGAAGCGGGTGCTGCCGTGCGCGACCTACCTCACCGGCGAGTTCGGCGTCGACGGGCTATTCGTCGGGGTGCCGGTGGTGCTCGGCCGGACCGGGATGGAGCGGGTCTTCGAGATCGAGCTCACGCCGGACGAGCAGGCCGCCTTCGACCGGTCCGCGGCGGCGGTCCGCGAGCTCGTCGCGGCGCTGCCGGCCTGACCCTCGCCCTCATGCCCACGCCCGTCCCGCCGGTCCGGTGCGCCGCGGCACCGGATGGGGAGATGGGTGCGGTTCGGCACGTTCCGCGGTACCGGGTCCGGTAGTACCTTCGGGCCAGTCCCCGACCGACGCGCCCCTCGGCTTCGCGGACCACCGCACGAGGGAGCATCGATGCACGACAACCGACGCCGGACCCGGCCGATCGTGGCGATCCTGGCCGGGCTCATCGCCCTGACCGCCTTCACGGTCTCGCCCGCGATCGCCATCACCGATGGCGAGCTCGACGGGAACGGCCACCCCTACGTCGGCCTGATGGTCGCCGACGACGCGGCCGGGACCCCGCTCTGGCGGTGCTCCGGCACGCTCATCTCGCCGACGGTCTTCCTGACCGCCGGCCACTGCACCTCGGCGCCCGCCGCCCGGGCGACGATCTGGTTCGAGGCCGACGCGAGGGACGGCGCGGCCATCGGCTACCCGTACGGCGGCGCGACGAGCCATGACGGCACCGTCTACACCCACCCGCAGTACGACGACGCGGCGTTCTACCTGTACGACCTCGGCATCGTCGTCCTCGACGAGCCGGTCGCCATGGCGATGTACGGCGCCCTGCCGACGCTCGACCAGCTCGACGCGCTCAAGCCGAGCCGGCACACGACCTTCACCGCGGTCGGCTACGGCCGCCAGCAGAGCTTCCCCGACGCGGCGTCGTGGAAGACGGTCGCGCTGCGGCTGCGGATGGTCGCCCGCCCGCACCTGCTCCAGATCAACACCGGGTTCACCGGCGACGGCTCGCTGATGCTGTCGAACAACGCCCGGACCGGCGGCACCTGCTTCGGCGACTCGGGCGGCCCGAACTTCCTCGGGACCTCGAACGTCGTCGCCGCCGTGACCTCGTTCGGCCTGAACAGCACCTGCGCCGGGACCGGCGGCGTCTACCGCGTCGACCGGGCCGACGACCTCGCCTGGATCGCCACGTTCATGGACTGATCGGGCTCGACCCGACGGTCGCCCGATCCCGAGGCCCCCGGCGCGTCCGGGGGCCTCGGCACGTCCGGGGCCGGTACACTCGCGTCGCCGTGCCGGACGTCGTCGTCTTCGAGTTCGATCCGTCCCTGCGCCTCGACGCGATCGCCGTCCGCTGGGAGACGCTCGGGATCGCGGGGGCCGTCCTCGTCGCGCTCGTCGCGATGGCGATCGTCGCCGGTCGGACGCCGGCCGGCGACCCGCGGGACCGCTCCGCCGGCCACCTGCGGCGCGACGACCTCCTCTTCATCGCCCTCGGCGTCGTCCCCGGGGCGATCGTCGGTGGTCGCCTCGGCTACGTCCTCCTCCACCTGGAGTACTACCTCGACCAGCCGGGGGCCATCCTCGACCCGGCGCAGGGTGGGCTCCAGCTCGGGCTGGCCGTCGCCGGGGGCGCGCTGACGGGCGTCTACGTCGCCGCGCTCCTCGACGCGCCGGCCGGCCGGTGGCTCCATGCGGCGGCGCTGCCGCTGCTCATCGGCATCGAGGGCGGCAAGGCGGCGATGGCCTGGGGCGGCTCGGGCCAGGGGGTGCCGAGCGCCGGCCCGCTCGCGACCGCCTACCTCGGCGCCGGGCCGTGGGGCTCGCTCGCGCCGTCGGTCCCGTCCCTGCCGTCGCAGCTCGTCGAGGCCGGCGGCGCCGGACTCGTCGCGGTCGTCCTGCTGATCACGCTCGCCGCCGGCGGGTTCGGCCGGCTCGACGGTCGCGCCTTCGTCGTCGCGATGGGCGGCTGGCTCGTCGTCCGGCTCGTGGTCGCAACGACCTGGCGCGACCCGGCGGTCGTCGGCTCGCTCAACGCCGATCAGCTCATCTCGATCGCCCTGCTCATCGGGCTTGCTCCGGTCGCGCTCGCGCTCGCCCGGCGCGGTCGGGGGCAGGGCGGGCCCGGCGCTTCGTCGGGCGGCGACCCTCCGGACCAAGTGACCTGGCCCGAGGAGGCGACCGCCATGACCTGGCGCGGCGCCTGACCGCCGGCTCGGTGCCGGCGGTGCGCACCCGCACCGCCGAGTGGTGCGTCCGCCTCCCGCCGCCAGCGTCATCCGTACTAGACTGCGGGTACTGACCTCCGGAGCCTGCTGCCCCGGGGTTCTCCGTGCCCGCTGCCACCGATGAGGAGTCGCGCGCGCCGGGCCAAGTAGAGGGAGCGCTATCGACGATGCGGAGGAGGCTGATCCTCGCGCTCGGCATGACGGCCCTGTTGGTCGCCAGCCTGCCGGGCGCCGCGCTTGCCAAGTCGCCGGGCCTCGATGCGGGTGCCTCGGCGAAGAAGTTCACGAAGGCCGGGGTCTACATCGTCCGCATGGCGGACGCGCCCGTCGTGGCCTACGAGGGCGGCATCGCCGGCCTGCCGGCGACGAAGCCGGCCAAGGGCCAGAAGGTCGACCCGCAATCGGCCAAGGTCGTCAAGTACGTCGCCTATCTCGACGGCACCCATGCCAAGGCCATGGCGACCGTCGGCGCGACGAAGCAGCTCTACAGCTACCGCTACAGCTTCAACGGCTTCGCGGCGCGCCTGACCGGCGCCCAGGCCTCGAAGCTGCTCGGCGTGAAGGGCGTCGTCTCGGTCACGCCGGACACGAAGCAGAAGCTCGACACGTCGCGGACGCCGACCTTCCTCGGCCTCGACGGCGCCGGCGGCCTCTGGCAGCAGCTCGGCGGCCCCTCGAAGGCCGGCGAGGGCGTCATCGTCGGGATCCTCGACAGCGGGATCTGGCCGGAGAGCCCGAGCGTCAGCGACCGCGACGCGAACGGCAAGCTCATCTTCCAGCAGATCCCCGGCTGGCACGGCAAGTGCACGCCCGGTGAGCTGTTCCCGGCGAGCAAGTGCAACCAGAAGCTCATCGGCGCGCAGTGGTTCGGCGCCGGATGGGGCGGCAAGGCCGGCATCAAGGCCAGCTTCGCCTACGAGTACTGGTCCGCCCGCGACGCCGACGGCCACGGCACCCACACGTCGACGACGGCCGCCGGCAACTACGGCGTGACCGCGACGGTCGACGGCAGGAGCTTCGGCACGATCAGCGGCATGGCGCCGCGCGCCCGCATCGCGACCTACAAGGTCTGCTGGGGCCGCGGTGACGAGGGCGGCTGCTTCAACAGCGACAGCGTCGCCGCGATCGACCAGGCCGTCGCCGACGGCGTCGACGTCCTGAACTACTCGATCTCCGGCACCTCGACGAACTTCCTCGACCCGGTCGAGGTCGCGTTCCTCTTCGCGGCCGACGCCGGCGTCTTCGTCTCCGCCTCGGCCGGCAACGCCGGCCCGGGTGCCTCGACGGTCGCCCATCCGAGCCCGTGGCTCACGACGACCGCGGCCGGCACGCACGATCGCTCGTACCCGGCCAGCGTGACCCTCGGCAACGGGGCGTCCTACAGCGGCCAGTCGAGCGGCAGCGGCGCCGGTCCGGCCCCGCTCGTCTACAGCGAGTACGTCGCCAAGGCGGGCGCCGACGCGACCGAGGCGGCCCTGTGCTACCCCGGCACGCTCGACCCGGCCAAGGTGACCGGCAAGATCGTCTTCTGCTTCCGCGGCGTCATCGCCCGGACCGACAAGAGCAAGGCGGTCAAGGAAGCCGGCGGCGTCGGCATGATCATGGGCAACACCGGCCCGAACTCGATCAACGCCGATATCCACTACGTGCCGACGATCCACGTCTCGCACACCGACGGGTTCGCGATCCTCGACTACATCGACGCGAACGTCGCCACCGCGACCGCGACGATCGGTGCCGGGACGGCGACCTTCGGGTCGCTCGCACCCGACGTCGCGTCGTTCTCGTCGCGCGGCCCGCTCCTCGCCTCGAGCGATCTCCTCAAGCCCGACATCATGGCGCCCGGTGTCGACGTCCTCGCCGCCGTCTCGCCCGCGGGCTCCGACGGCCGGAACTACGACTTCCTGTCGGGCACCTCGATGTCGAGCCCGCACATGGCCGGCCTCGGGGCGCTCCTGACGGACGCCTACCCCGGCTGGTCGCCGGCGGCGATGAAGTCGGCCCTCATGACCACGGCGAGCCAGACCCGCAACGACGGGTCGGCCATCCCCGGCAACCCCTTCGGCTACGGCGCGGGCCAGGTGGCCCCGAGCCTTGCCACCGATCCGGGCCTCGTGTACGACGCGGGCTGGAACGACTGGCTGGCGTTCCTCTGCGGGACGGCCGGCCTCTCCGCCGGGACCTGCTCCGCGCTCCAGGGGATGGGCTACTCGACCGACCCCAGCGACCATAACTACCCGTCGATCACGATCGGCAGCCTCGCCGGCTCCCAGACCATCAAGCGGACGGTCACCAACGTCGGCGGAGCGGCGGCGACCTACACGGCATCGGTCCAGGCCCCGGCCGGGATCGACGTCGCGGTCACGCCGGCGTCGTTCACGATCGCCGCGGGCGCCAAGAAGACCTTCGAGGTCACCTTCACGACGACCAGTGCGGCGACGCTCAACGCCTACGCGTTCGGCGCGCTCACCTGGTCCGACGGCGATCACACCGTCCGCAGCCCGCTCACCGTCCGCCCGGTCGCCCTCGCGGCGCCGACGCAGGTCAACGGGACCGGCGGGGCGATCGCGTACGAGGTCGGCTTCGGCTACGCGGGCTCGTTCAGCGCGACCGCTCGTGGCCTCGTGCCGGCGGCGACGACCGACGGCAACGTCCTCGACGACCCCAACGACTCGTTCTCCCCGACCGGCCAGGGCATCACGACGATCGACGTCGTCGTCCCGGCAGGCACCACCTACGCCCGGTTCTCGCTCTTCGACGAGTACACGGACGGCACCGACGACCTCGACCTGTACGTGTACCGCGGCTCGACCCTCGTCGGGGCGAGCGGCTCGGGCACGTCGGCCGAGGAGGTCAACCTCCTCAACCCGACGGCGGCGACCTACCGGGTCTACGTGCACGGCTGGCAGACCGATGGCCCCGACGCGAACTTCACCCTCTTCACCTGGCTGCTCGGCAGTGACGACGCCGGGAACATGACGGTGACCGCGCCGGCGACGGCATCGATCGGCGCGACCGGGACGATCGAGCTGACCTTCAGCGGCCTCGCGGCCGGCACGAAGTACCTCGGCTCGGTCGCCTATGCCGGCTCGGCCGGCATGCCGAACCCGACGATCGTCCGGGTCGACACCCCGTAGCATCCGCAGGCTTCGCCTGACGACACCGAAGGCCCGCCGGGCGACCGGCGGGCCTTCCGATTCGCCGGGGCGGTGCGCGCTCCGGGCCGCACCGCCGGCCGGAAGGGCCGGCCGCGCCGAGCGCGACGACCGCCGCGTCGCGAGGCCCGCCGGCCGGTGGGCCGGCCGCACCGAGCGCCGACGACCGCCGTGCCAGCCGCACCGCCGTCCCGTTCGGGCACCGGCGGACCGCCGTCCCGTTTCCCGTCCTGGGCC
>CAZABC010000017.1:0-26263 GCA_964483405.1 uncultured Anaerolineaceae bacterium | reverse complement strand
ACCGCCGTCCCGTTCGGGCACCGGCGGACCGCCGTCCCGTTTCCCGTCCTGGGCCACCTGCGGTCGGGTGCATGGACAGCCTGAGCGTCAGCGGCGCACGTAGCGTCGGAGCCGGGTCGATCCCGGCAGCCGGCGCGGGCCGTTGGCGGTCGTGGTGTCGAGTGCATGGTCGCGTCCTGCGTGCCGGGGTCGACAACGGCAGACACGGCTCGGCGCGGCACGTCGGCTCCGCCCGGGTAAGGGCCGGGCAAGTGCGTGCGCCGACCATGCAGCCGACATGGTCAAGCACAAGCGCCCGGCCCTCGCCGCGGAGGCGGCCCGCCGCAACCTGATCCAGCTCGGTCGACTCGGCGGGCTGGTCCGCGACGCGCGGCGCCGGCGCCGATGGACGCAGGCGCAGCTCGCCGGGCGGGTCGGCCTCGCGCGCTCGACGGTATCGGCGATCGAGGGTGGGCGCGGCGGGGGCCTGACGCTCGACACCTGGCAGCGCATCGCGGTCGCCCTCGGCATCGGGCTGGCCATCGACCTCGGTCGCGACCCGCTCGAGGCACCGGCCGACGCCGGCCATCTCGCGATCCAGGAGCTCGTCCTGCGTCTCGGTCGTGCCGCCGGCTACCGGACGTCCTTCGAGGTGCCGACGCGACCCGCCGAGCCGCGCCGATGCGCCGACGTCGGCCTCCGGGACGATGCCCGTCGGTTGCTCGTCCTCGTCGAGTGCTGGAACATGATCGGCGACATCGGCACCGCCGCCCGCTCGACGAGCCGGAAGGTCGCCGATGCCGAGGCCCTTGCCGTCGCGGTCGGTCGCGAGCGCCCATTCCGGGTCGCCAGCTGCTGGGTCGTCCGGGCGACGCGGCGGAACCGCGAGCTGCTCAGGCGGTATCCCGCCGTCTTCGACGCTCGCTTCCCCGGGTCCAGTCGGGCGTGGGCCGCGGCGCTCACGACGGGCGAGGTGCCACCGACCGAGCCGGGACTCGTCTGGTCCGACGTCGGCGCGACCTCGCTGTTCCCCCGGCGCCGAAGCGCACGCTGACGCCGCCGGGGCCCTCCCGGATCACGCGAGCGGTGCGGCGTGCCGGGCGATGGCTCAGCGGCTGGCGCGGACGACCGCGGCGATCTCGTCGTCGGTCAGCTCGACCGGGTTGGTCCGCATCGACGACCCGCGCGAGCCGGCGACGAGCGCAGGTACCTCCCCCCCGCCGATGCCCCAAGCCGCGAGGCCCGGGATCCCGAGCGCATGGCGCCACCGACGGAGCGTGTCGACGAGTGCCGCGCGGGCCAGCTCGGCCGGCGTGTCGGCTGGCAGGGAAGCGAGGATCCGCCCGGCGGCGGCGTATCGCGCCAGGGCGGGCGAGCCCGATGCCCGACTCGCAAGGGCCAGCAGGTTGGCCTCCGTGCCGGCGACGAGCACCGCGCCGCAGGCCGCGCCGTGCGGGATCGGGAAGGCCGCGCCGAGGGGCGAGGCGAGCCCGTGGACGACGCCGAGCCCGGCGTTGGCGAGGCAGATCCCGGAGAGCAGCGCCGCGAGGGCCATCGCCGACCGCGCCGCCACGGTCGTGTCCGCCGCCGCGCCGCCCGCCGTGCCGGCACCCGTCGCTGCCGCCGCCGGATCCGCCGTCGCGCCGCCCATCGCCGCCGCGTGCCACGGCAGCAGGCCGTCGCGGACCGCCTCGAGCCCGCGCAGCGCGAGCGCGGTCGTGACCGGGCTCGCCCGGGTCGAGACGAGCGCCTCGAGGAGCTGGGTGAGGGCGTCCATCCCGTTCGCCGCGATCGAGGCCGGGGAAGCGCCGACGAGCAGGTCGGGATCGACGATCGCCTCGGCCGCGACGAGTCGCTCGTCGCGGAACGAGCGCTTGTACCCGTCGGGCCCGATGACCGACAGGACCGCGTTCCTGGTGGCCTCGCTGCCGGTCCCGGCCGTCGTCGGGACGGCGATGAAGGGGACCGTCGGGCCGGGGTAGGGGAGCCCGGGCCCGACGCCCTCGAGGTGGTCGCCCGCCGAGGTGCCGGTCCGGAGCAGCCCCGCGGTCGCCTTGGCCGCATCGAGCGCGCTGCCGCCGCCGATCCCGACGACGACGTCGGCCCCGGCCGCCCGCCCGACGGCGACGATCGCGTCGACGTCGGCCGGCGACGGCTCGCCGCTCACCCTGGCGTCCACGATGGCGACACCCCGCTCGGCGAGCGCGGCGAGGAGCCACCGCCAGCGCGGGCCGGCCCGGAACGACCGGGCGCCGGTGACGATCATGGCCGTCCGGCCGTGTCGGGCGATCGCATCGGGCAGCCGCTCGACCGCGCCGGCGCCGAAGGCGATCGAGGGTAGCCGGGCCAGCGTGAAGTCGTCGGCCATCGGGCGGCCTCCGGTCAGGCGTCCGGGTCGAGCGGGAGCTCGGGGTAGAGGCCGTCCCAGCGAACGCCGGTCCGTGGCTCCGCCATCCACGGCGCGGCGGCGTCGCGGAAGGCGAGATAGTGGCTCGTCTCCTTGTGGGCCGCCGCGGCCGCCTCGTCCACGTACGCCTCGTACAGGAGGAACCGGGTCGGGTCGTCGGGCGAGCGGAGGACGTCGAACCGCAGACAGCCGGGCTCGCGGATCGAGCCCTCGTGGTTGACCCGGATCGCGTCGAGGAACGCCTCGACGTGCTCGGGCAGGACGTGGACGCTGACGAGGGTGACGTACATCGCGGCCTCCGTGGCGGGTCGGTCCGGGGGCGTGGACCGGGCTAGGTGGAGAGACGGCTCGCGAGCGCGGCGATGTCGGCCGGCCCGACGCCGCAGCAGCCGCCGAGCCAGGTCGCGCCGAGGGCGGTCCAGCCGGCAGTCGTCGCCGGGTCGAAGCCGGGGCCGGTCGGATCGAGCCAGCGGCGCGACTCGGCGTCCCAGCCGCGACCGCGGTTCGGGTAGGCGACGAGCGGCAGCGTCGTCGCCGCGCGGGCCGCCTCGAGGAGCGCCGGCATGTCGCCCGGCGCCGTGCAGTTGACGCCGACCGCGACGATCGGGGCACCACCGGCCGCGGCCTCGGCGACCGCGCCGATCGCCTCGCCGATCGGCTCGCCGCGCGCCGTCCGCGCGCCGTCCTGGCACTGGAACGAGATCCACGCCGGGACGCCGGGATGCTCGGCGAGGAGGCGGGCGATCGCCGTCGCCTCGGTCGCCGTCGGGATCGTCTCGACCGCGAGCAGATCGACGCCGGCCGCGACGAGGGCCTCGACCCGGGGCCGGTGGAAGTCGGCGAGGGCGGCCACGTCGAGGGCGTAGGCGCCGGTGTACTCCGAGCCGTCGGCGAGCATCGCCCCGTACGGCCCGACCGACCCGGCGACGTAGCGCGGGCGCTCGTCGCCGGCCGCCCGGGCCCGCGCCTCCGCCCGGTCGCGCGCCCGGCGTGCGACCTCGGCGCTCCGCCGGATGAGGGCGAGCCCGTCGTCGCGGGCGATGCCGGCCCGGGCGAAGCCCTCGATCGTCGCCTGGTAGCTCGCCGTCGTCGCGACGCGCGCGCCGGCCGCGAAGTACGCCGCATGGACGGCTTCGATCGCCGCCGGGTCCTCGACGAGGACCCGGGCGGACCACAGCCTGTCGGCGAGGTCGTGACCGCGGGCCTCGAGCTCGGTCGCGAGGCCGCCGTCGATGACGACGGCCTCGCCGGGCGCGGGGAGCGACCGCCGCTCGCCGCCGGTCACGACATCCGGACGAAGTCGGCCGGGGAGCGCTTGAGGAAGCGACCGTGGCCGGCCGGGCCGACGAACTCGTCGCCACGCACGACGACCGTGCCGCGGCTCATGACGACCTCGGCCGCGCCCTGGACCTCGCGACCCTCGAAGATCGAGTAGTCGACGTCCATGTGGTGGGTCGCCGCGCTGATCGTGTGCTTCTTGTTCGGGTCGTAGATGACGATGTCGGCGTCCGAGCCGACGGCGATCAGGCCCTTCCTGGGGTACATCCCGAAGATCTTCGCCGGCGCGGTCGAGATGACCTCGACCCAGCGCTCCTTCGTGAACCGGCCACCGACGACGCCACCGTCGTGCATCAGGTTGACCCGGTCCTCGACGGCCGGGAGGCCGTTCGGGATCTTTCGGAAGTCGCCCCGCCCGAGCTCCTTCTGGCCGTGGAAGTCGAACGGGCAGTGGTCGGTCCCGACGAGCTGGAGGTCGTCCTTGACGAGGCCCGTCCAGAGCGCCTCGAGGTGCTCGGCCGGACGAAGCGGCGGGCTGCAGACGAACTTCGCACCCTCGAAGCCGTTGCCGAGATCGTCGAGCGTCAGGAAGAGGTACTGCGGGCACGTCTCGGCGAACGCCTTGGCGCCGCGGTCGCGAGCCGCCTTGACCGCGTCGAGGGCGTCGATGGATGAGAGGTGGACGATGTAGACCGGCGCGCCGGCAGCTTCGGCCAGCCGGATGACCCGGTTCGTCGCCTCGCCCTCGAAGACCGGGTAGCGGACGACGCCGTGGTAATACGGGTCGGTCTTGCCGGCGGCCGCGTACTGGTTGGCGACGACGTCGATCGCCATGCCGTTCTCGGCGTGCATCAGGATGAGCCCGCCGTTCTTCTGGGTCTGCTGCATCGCCCGGAAGATCGAGCCGTCGTCGCTGAGGAAGACGCCCGGGTAGGCGGTGAACAGCTTGAAGTCCGGCACGCCCTCGGCGACGAGCTGGTCCATCTCCTTGAGCGACTCGTCGGTGACGTCGCTCATGATCATGTGGAAGCCATAGTCGATGACGGCGTTGCCCTCGGCCTTCGCCATCCACGTGTCGAGCCCGGCGTGGAGGGCGCTGCCCTTCGACTGGACGGCGAAGTCGACGATCGTCGTCGTGCCGCCGAAGGCCGCCGCCTTCGACCCGGTCTCGAAGGTGTCCTTGGCGAAGGTGCCCCCGAACGGGAGCTCCATGTGCGTGTGGGGGTCGATGCCCCCGGGGATGACGTATCGATCGGTCGCGTCGATCGTCTCGTCGGCGGTCACCCCGGTCGCGGCGAGGTCCTTGCCGATGAGGGCGATGGTCTCGCCGTCGACGAGGACGTCGGCCGCGTACGAGCCGTCCGCGGTGACGATCGTGCCGTTGGTGATCAGGGTGCGCATTCCGCCCTCCTGGCAGATGGGCCTGCCGGCGCTGTGGCCGGCCACCGGCGCATCGTGGCACATCACGACGACATGGAGAGGGGCCCAGCGTCCCTCAGCCGGGGGCCATCCGATCCGGACGCCGGGGTCCTCGAGGACCGCGAGCGCGGCGTCATGGATCCGGCGGCGCCCGTCGTCGGTCAGGACGCGGAACGACGGAGCATCCGCGTCGTGGATGCTGGGTGGCCGGTCGGTCGTTCGCACGCCTGCCTCCGAGGGTCGGGTGGTCAGGATACGGTCGACGCCGGTCCCGACACGGCGGAGGTGCGCGGGGCGGGCTGGCCGCCGGCGGTCTGCGTCAGGTCGTCCTGCTCGCTGCGACATCGCGGAGCGCCGGGATGATCTCGCGCCCGTAGACCTCCAGCTGCGCCTCCTCGTCGCCGTTCATCAGGTAGACGTTGAACTGGTCCACCCCGGCCGCGGCGAGGGCATGGAGCTTCTCGATGTGGGCGTCGACGCCGCCGACGATCCCGAACCGGTCGACGATGTCGTCGGTCACGAACTCGGCGTTCGAGCTGCCGACCTCGGCATGGTGCCGGTAGTCGTAGCCCTGCCGGCCCCGGATGTAGCGCGTCAGCGACTCGGGCAGGTCCGCGCCCTCGTACTTGTTGACGAGGTCGACGACGTGGTTGCCGACGAGGGCCGGGAACCAGCGGACCCGGTCGCGCCCATCCGCGAGATCGCCGACGTGGGCCGGCGCGGCGGCCATGATCGAGACCGCGGCCGGATCGCGCCCGGCCTCGGCGGCCGAGGCCCGGACCTGCGACACGAACCAGCCGACGAGGTCGGGATCGGCGATCTGGAGCATCGCGCCGTCGGCGATCCGGCCGGTCAGCTTGAGTGCGACCGGTCCGTAGCCGGCGATCCAGACGGGCAGCCGGTGCGCGGGCGTCCAGGTGAGCTCGAGCGTCGTTCCCTCGAACTCGATCGGCCGGCCCTCGACGAGGGCCCGGATGACGTGGACCGCCTCCTCGAGGTCGCGCATCGTCGTCGGCGCCTTGCCGAGGACCCGCCGCGCCGAGTCGCCGCGGCCGATGCCGAGGTCCATCCGACCACCGGACAGCTCCCCGAGGACCGCCAGCGTCGAGGCGGTGACCGACGGCTCGCGGGTCGCCGGGTTCGTCACGCAGGTGCCGAGCCGCATCGTCGTCGTCGCCTGGGCCATGAGCGTCAGCAGTGGGTAGGGATCGCGCCACAGCACGTGGCTGTCGAAGAGCCAGCCGTAGGCGAACCCAGCGGCCTCCGCCTGGCGGGTCAGCGCGAGCGTCCGCTCGATCGTGTGATCAGGCTTGAGCGTGAAACCGAACTGCATCGCTTCGACGACCTCCGGGCGTGACGGGCAGCCGATGGACCGCAGAGGGTACACCCCGATGGACCGGCGCAGCGACGGATCCGACCGGGTCGCGACGCGACGGCGCCATTGACCAAGTAGTTGCGCAACTACGCAAGTAGATGCGATGATGGTCCTCCACCGGACGACCGCGCCGGACCGGCGCGCCGGTCCGACCGCATCACCCGCCGGCCGACGCCGGCACACCGGAGTCACGCCCGATGTCTCGACCGACCCATCGCACCGCGCTCGCCGCCCTCCTCCTCGCCGCCGTCACGTCGATCGCCGCC
Organism: uncultured Anaerolineaceae bacterium; assembly: GCA_964483405.1. Lineage (GTDB taxonomy): Bacteria > Chloroflexota > Limnocylindria > Limnocylindrales > CSP1-4 > CAZABC01. The sequence continues at coordinate 19,539 of CAZABC010000017.1, read as the reverse complement.
TGCTCCACGGCGGTCGCGCCGCCGGCCGCGAGCCCGGCCGCGAGCCCGGCTGCGAGCGCGGCGACGTCCGCCGGCGCGGTCGCGGCACTCCCGCTGGAGGTCGCCGTCGCCGAGGCGAGCGCGCTCCGCGATGCCGGCGCGTTCATCCTCGACGTGCGCCAGCCCGACGAGTGGGTCGCCGGGCACATCCCCGACGCGACGCTCATCCCGCTCGGCGAGCTCGCCGGCCGCGTCGCCGAGGTCCCCTCCGACCGCCAGGTCGTCGTCGTCTGCCGCTCCGGCAATCGGAGCGCGAGCGGTCGCGACATCCTCCTCGCCGCCGGCCGCCCCGGCGTGACCTCGATGGCCGGCGGGATGAACGACTGGGCCGCGGCCGGCTACCCGACCGTCACCGGCGAGTAGGCCGCCCTGCGGGCGACCGGCAGACGATGCGGGCGCCCGTCGCCGGGCGCCCGCCGTCCGTGTCGGGGGTCCGTCGGCGCTACGGCCGGACGAGGTCGTCGTACTGGTCGGGTCGCCGGTCGCGGTAGAACTGCCAGGTCTGGCGGACCTGCGTCACGAGGTCGAGGTCCATGTCCCGGACGATGAGCTCCTCCTCGTACGGGCTGCCGACCGAGCCGACGAACTGGCCGCGCGGATCGCAGAAGTAGCTCTGGCCGTAGAAGTCGTCGTCGCCGATCTCGGCCTCGATGCCGACCCGGTTGATCGTCCCGACGAAGTAGCCGTTGGCGACCGCGTGGCTGACCTGCTCGATCCGCCAGAGGTACTCGGATAGGCCGCGCGAGGTCGCGCTCGGGATGAACACCATCTCGGCGCCGTTGAGGCCGAGCGCGCGGGCGCCCTCGGGGAAGTGGCGGTCGTAGCAGATGTAGACGCCGACCTTGCCGACCGCCGTCTCGAAGACCGGATAGCCGAGGTTGCCGGGCCGGAAGTAGTACTTCTCCCAGAAGCCCTTCACGTGCGGGATGTGGGTCTTGCGGTACTTGCCGCGGTAGCTCCCGTCCGAGTCGATGACGGCCGCGGTGTTGTAGTAGATCCCGGTGGTCGCGTCCTCTTCGTACATCGGGACGACGAGGACCATGCCGGTCTGCTTCGCGAGGTCCTGCATCCGCTTCGTCGTCGGGCCGTCCGGGATGTGCTCGGTGTAGCTGTAGTACTGCGGCTCCTGGACCTGGCAGAAGTACGGCCCGTAGAAGAGCTCCTGGAAGAGCATCACCTGGGCGCCCTGCTTGGCCGCCTCGTGGGCATAGCCCTCGTGCTTCTGGATCATCGACTCCTTGTCGCCGGTCCAGGTGGCCTGCAGCAGCGCTCCGCGAACGATCCGGGGCATCGGAACCTCTCCATACGGAAGCGATCGGACGAACCATACGCGGTCGCCCCTCGGTCGGGCCATAGCCTCGCGCGGCGCCCGGCCGCCGGGATGGGCCGGAAGCCCCGAACGGCCGCGACGCCCGGCCCTGCCGCGGCACCCTGACCGGCGTCGGTCGTCCGTGGGCGATCCCGGCAGCGCCCCCCGACGGTCACGGGGTCCGAACGGCGCCCCGAATCCGGGTCCAGCGGCCTTGCGTCGCGGCACCTTGTGGTTGTCTCATACGGCCAACCTCGGTCTGCCGACCGGGTACGGAGGGAGGCCTCGCGACGCCGCCGGCGCCTGCGTTTGCGTCTTCCATGGCGCCATCGGTTGGGGCAGACTATCGAACCGAGGGGTTCGTTCCGGATCACGGATCGGCATGGAGGAGGTGCCCAGCGACGATGATCCCGGTTACCCACCCGTAGCCCACTACCGGTGCGTAGCCGCCCGGCCCGTTCGTGATCCCTGGCCCGACCAGTGGAGGGAGTACATGACTGCGGCGAACCTTGAGGAGATCGTCTACCCGGATGGGCGTCACGAGCTGACGCCCGAAGCCGATGCGGCGATGTCGGGATCCCCGCTCCACAACGGGGACCTGGCGCCGGTCGCGCTGCCCAAGCGCACCTGGACCACCTACAACTACCTGGCCCTGTGGGTGGGCATGTCGATCAACATCCCGTCGTGGGCGCTGGCCGCCGGCCTGATCGCCATCGGGATGGACTGGGTCCAGGCGATCATCACGATCGGCCTCGGCAACCTGATCGTGCTCATCCCGATGTTGCTGATCAGCCATGCGGGCACCAAGTACGGGATCCCGTACCCGGTCCTGTCGCGGGCCTCGTTCGGCGTCTGGGGCGCCAACCTGCCGGCCCTGCTCCGCGCCGGGGTCGCCTGCGGCTGGTTCGGCATCCAGACCTGGATCGGCGCCCTGGCCGTCTTCGGCATCGGCGTGGCGGTCTTCGACGCCCTGCTCGGCGAGGGCAACTTCTGGAGCGCGGCCGACAAGATCTCGATCGGCTTCGGTGACGCGGCCGCGCAGCCCTGGTCGATGTGGCTGAGCTTCCTCATCTTCTGGGGCATCAACATCCTGATCATCCTGCGCGGCATGAACGCCGTGAAGCGGTTCGAGAACTGGGCGGCACCGTTCCTCGTCGTCGTCTTCACCGCCCTCATGATCTGGATGGTCGTCCAGGCCGGCGGGCTCGGTCCGGTCGTCGAGCAGGCGGGCACGCTCGGCTGGGGCCCGGACTTCTGGGCCGTCTTCCCCATCTCGCTGATGGGGATGATCGCCTTCTGGTCCACCCTCTCGCTCAACATGCCGGACTTCACCCGGTTCGGCCGCAGCCAGCGCGAGCAGGCGGTCGGCCAGGCGGCCGGGCTGCCGACGACGATGACCCTGTTCCCCCTCATCGGTGTCCTGACCGTCTCGGCGACCATCGTCGTCTACGGCGAGGCGATCTGGGACCCGACCGCCCTCGTTTCGCGGATCGACAACACCCTGATCGTCGTCTTCATGCTCTTCACGTTCATGCTGGCGACCCTGTCGACGAACGTCGCGGCCAACGTCGTCAGCCCGTCGTACGACTTCTCGAACGCCTGGCCGAGCAAGATCAGCTTCAAGACCGGCGGCATCATCACGGGCATCATCGGGATCCTGATCATGCCCTGGAACCTGCTGGCCACGCCCGAGCTGTACATCTTCACCTGGCTCGGCACCTACGGCGGTCTGACCGGCGCCATCGCCGGCGTCCTCATCGCCGACTACTGGCTGATCCGGAAGCGGCAGCTCAAGCTGGCCGACCTCTACAGGGCGGACGGCATCTACCGCTACGCCGGCGGCTGGAACTGGCGGGCCCTCGTCGCCCTCGTCGTCGGGGCGATCATCGGTATCGGCGGGGCGTATACCCCGGCCGGCACCGGCGGCCCGTTCCCGGCCGACGGGATCATCCCGTTCCTCAAGCCCTTCTACGACTACAGCTGGATCGCGGCGCTCATCGTCGCGTTCGTGCTGTACTGGGTCCTTGCCCGGTTCATCCCGCAGAAGGAGCAGGTCGTCCCGGCCGCCGAAGCGGTCGAGGCTCCGACGCCCGCCTGACGCCCCCGTCCCGGCGACGGCCCGACGGAGCGATCCGCGGGCCTCCCTGGCGGTGGTCCGAACGGCACCCGAGACCCCTCCGAACGGAGGGGTCTCGGCCTTCCCGGTCGGTGTACGCTCGGGGCACCATCCGCGCCGGTGGCTTGTCCCGCCATGCTCCCCGCCGGCCCCGACCACCCAGAGGTGCATCGAATGACTGCCCAGACCGACCGGGCGACGTCCGAGGAGATCGTCCGCCTGTCGCGAGCGCACACGCTCTTCAGCTGGTCCGTCCAGGGCGCGCTCGACCCCATCGCGATCGACCGGGCCGAGGGCGTCTGGCTCTACACGCCCGAGGGTCGACGGATCCTCGACTTCAACAGCCAGCTGATGTCGGTCAACATCGGGCACGGCGACAAGCGCGTCGTCGACGCCATCGTCGAGCAGGCGACCAGGCTCCAGTACGTCCAGCCGGCGTTCGCGACGGAGGTCCGCGCCCGGCTCGGGGCGAAGATGGCCGAGATCATGCCCGGCGACCTGGACAAGGTCTTCTTCACTCTCGGCGGCGCCGAGGCGATCGAGAACGCGATCAAGCTCGCCCGTCACCACACCGGCCGGACGAAGGTCCTCGCCCGCTACCGCGCCTACCACGGCGCGACCTTCGGGGCGATGACCCTGACCGGCGACCCGCGCCGCTGGGCGAACGAGCCGGGGCTCGTCGGCGTCGTCCGCTACCCCGACACGCATCGCTGGGGCGAGAAGGAGCCGCGACCGGTCGAGGAGAGCCTCCAGGGGCTCGAGGACGTCATCCGCTACGAGGGGCCGCATACGGTCGCCGCCGTCTTCCTCGAGACGGTCGTGGGGACGAACGGCATCCTCATCCCGCCCGACGGCTACCTCCAGGGCGTCCGCGAGATCTGCGATCGCTACGGGATCCTCATGGTCGCCGACGAGGTCATGGCCGGCTTCGGCCGGACCGGCCGCTGGTTCGCGGTCGACCACTGGGACGTCGTGCCCGACCTGATGACGATGGCGAAGGGCCTCACCTCGAGCTACCTGCCGCTCGGCGCGGTCGCGATGCGGCACCACATCGCCGAGGCCTTCGAGTCGAAGATGTTCTTCGGTGGCCTGACCTACTCGAGCCACCCGGTCAGTCTGGCCGCGGCGCTCGCGACGATCCGGGTCTACGAGGAGGACGACCTCATCGCCCGGAGCGCCCGGATGGGCGAGGTCATGCGGGCCCACCACGAGCGGCTCGCCGCGAAGCACCCCTCGATCGGCGCCCACCGGAACCTCGGCCTGTTCGGCGTCCTCGACCTCGTCCGGAGCCACGATCCGTGGACGCCGCTCACCCCGTTCAACGGGACGAGCGACGAGATGAAGGCGGTCGGCAAGCACCTCCGCGACAACGGCGTGTACGCGATGATCGCCAACAACTCGATCCACACCAACCCGCCGCTCATCATCACCGAGGACGAGCTGGCCGAGGGCTTCGCCGTCATCGACGCCGCCCTCGACATCGCCGACCAGGCGGTCGTGGGCTGACCCCGCTGCCCATGAGGAGCCGGGCCGAGGCCGCCGGGGTCGCGGGACCCGTGGCGACCCGGCCCGGACCCGTCGTCCTCCTCCGCGGCGTCTCGAAGGTCTTCGAGACGCCCGGCCGGGCCGCGACCCGGGTCGAGGCGCTCGCCGGCTTCGACCTCGAGGTGGCGCCGGGCGAGCTCGTCTCGATCATCGGGCCGTCCGGCTGCGGGAAGTCGACGCTCCTGCGGATCGTCGCCGACCTCGAGCCCGCGACGAGCGGGACCGTCGCCGTCAACGGCAAGCCGGCGCCCCGGGCGCGGGCCGACCGCGCCCTCGGGATGGTCTTCCAGGCGCCCGTCCTGTTCGACTGGCGGACCATCCGCGGCAACGTCGAACTGCCGCTCGAGATCGCCGGCCGGCCGGCGGCCGAGCGCGCCACCCGGGCCACCGAGCTGCTCGCCATCGTCGAGCTCGAGGCGTTCGCCGATCACCGCCCCCCGCAGCTCTCGGGTGGGATGGCCCAGCGGGTCGCGATCGCCCGGGCGCTGGCGCTCGGTCCCTCCGTCCTGCTGATGGACGAGCCGTTCGGTGCCCTCGACGAGATGACCCGCGAGCGGATGAACCTCGAGCTGCTCCGGATCCGGGACCGGACCGCGACGACGATCCTGTTCGTGACCCACTCGATCCCCGAGGCGGTCTTCCTCTCGACGCGGGTCGTCGTCATGTCACCCCGGCCCGGCCGAGTGGCGGCGATCGTGCCCGTCGACCTGCCGGGGGCGCGCACGGCCGAGACCCGGGAGCTGCCGCGCTACTTCGAGCTCGTCACCGAGGTCCGCGAAGCGCTCCGCGCGGCGGATCCCGGCTGGCGCGACGGTCAGCGCCCGCCGGCGATCTCGCCCGCCCGGTAGACCTGGACGGCGGGGGTCACCCAGGAAGCCCCCTGCTCCCCGTGTCGCTGGATCAGCATCCCGGTCTCCGGCGGGATCTGCGTCCCCGCTGTGTCCCACGGCATCGTCGTCGGCACGACGTCGCCGGCGATCGCCAGGGCGCCGAACATGAGGACGGCGCCGATGACGGCGGCGCCGAGCATCTCGAGCGGGAACGGCACGACATGGTGCTGGACGGATGGGGTGTGGGCGCTCATCGACCGACCTCCTGACGCGATGCCCGCAGCTGCCAGCGGGTCGGTCTCGCCAGTGGCTCGGCGCGGAGCCGGCGGCTCGCATCTGCACCGCGTGTCACAGCCCCCCGTGGCAGCGACCCACTGTCACGCGAGGTACGCACGAGCGCAAGTGCCATCGGAACGCAACCGCGGATCCGGCGCGCCGGGCACGGGCCTGCCCGCAACGCGGTTACGGGACCGGCGAGGCCTCCGGCGCCCCGAAGAGGTCGGCGAACTCGGTCCCGGCGTGGCAGATCCAGCAGTCGTTCCGCCCCTCCATGTCGGTGGGCAGCGGCGCCTTGACCCCGTGACACGAGATGCACGGCTGGTCCGCGTAGACATGGTGCGGCCGCGGCTCGGCGGACGACTCGGCCGGCCGGACCTGGTGGCAGACGAGGCAGTCCTCCTTGTGGAGGCCGGTGTGCCCCTCCGCCGTCTCGACGAGCCGGCCGGGCGCATGGCAGGCCGTGCAGTCCTTCCAGCCTTCGAGCGGGTGACCCATGAGCGGGATCGGCTTCGTGTCGATGACGCCCGACGTCGTCAGGTGGCAGCCGGCGCAGTCGGAGTCCGGGGCGATGGCGAGGCCGCTCGGGGACATCGGCGAGAGCGGCGTCGGCTCGGGTGTCGCCGTCGGGGTCGGGGTCGGCGAGGGTGAGGGGTTGATCAGCGCGGCGATCGCCCCGCCCTGGCGGAGCTCGGGCACGACCGCGACGTTGAACAGGACGATCGTGACGACGGCGACGGCGAAGGCGAGCGACGCGACGAGGACCCAGTAGCCGCGGCCGTCGAGCGAGCGGGCGATCATCGCTCGCCTCGGATCGCCACCGGCTCAGGGACGGAGACCTGGCTCGGGGTCGGCGCGTCGCCGACCGAGGCGACCACGGCGCCGTCGGCGCGGTCGGGATGCCGGGCGGCGTCGGGGACGTCGCGCCCGGCGAGCTGCTTGATCCGGTACCAGACCCACTGCGCGGGCGCGACGTGGACGTCCGACTCGGACAGGTCGAGGTACCGCTCGGCGAGGGTGTAGCCGAAGGCGACGAAGGCGCCCGCACCGATGACGATCATGATCTCGACCGGGCTCGGAACGTACGGCGCGAACGGGTAGGAAACGGTCCCTGCCGACGTCGTCACCGGGGCGATCTGGCCGGCGGCGACGAAGAGGTAGCGGTCGACGAGGATGCCGGTGAAGGCGAGCGCCGAGGCGATGAAGATGCCGTGGACGTTGCTCGTCCAGGGCAGGGCGAGGATGACCAGCGGGACGAGGAGGCCGAGGCCCACCCGACCCCAGAACGGTACCGCGAGCGGCCCGCTCACCAGCGCGTCCGCCGCCTCGACCTGGCCCGGCATGGTCCCGTTCAGCCCGACGAGGACGTGCCGGGCGAGCAGGACCGACACGAGCACGATGGCGATGGCGAGGAGGATCCGGATCGACGGCATCGCGACGCTTCGGGCTCGCTCCCAGCCGCTCCGGCGGGTCCGGTAGACCGCGTAGAACACGATCCCGAGGAGCGACGTCCCGAGGGCGAGCGCCGACGAGACCATGAGGACCGGCGAGAGCGGGTCGTGCCAGAACGAGCGGACGGCGAGGATCGCGAAGACCGCGCCGAGCGTCGCCGGGGCGATGATCGCCATGCACGACGATGCGACGCACGCCCACTGGTGGATCAGCGGGTGGCCCGTGAACATGCTCCAGACCTCGACGAGGAGGCAGCACAGGTAGATTCCGTAGAAGACGCCCATCCACCACATCGGCGAGGTGGGGGAGGGCACGAGGACCGCCCCGAAGACCATCCGGATCGGGTAGTGGAGGTCTAGGGCGATGATCCCGAAGGCGGCGGTCAGCGAGAGGACCGCGAGGATCGCGTGCCGCTTCTCGAGCGGCATGAAGCGCTGGATCCCGAAGACCGTGCCGAGCGACGAGGCGAGGCAAAGGCCGCTCGTCATGATCGCGAAGAAGACGTAGCCGATGATGAGGAGACCCCACTCGAACGACGGCGTCGTCCCGAAGACCTCCCAGCCGGGCGGCAGGGCGATGAGCGCGGCGATCGCCGTCAGGCCGAGGATCCCGAGCAGGAACGCGAACCAGAGGCGCAGGCCGATCGACATGCCCCGGATCTCGCCGACGAGGAAGCCGACGCCGGCCCGCGGCGAGAAGACGATCCGGCGGCCGCTGAGGGTGATCGAGGGGGCGACGGTCTGCATCGCTCAGGCTTCCTCGATCGACGGGCCGAGATAGAGCACGCGAGGCTGCGTGCCGAACTCCGGGTCGAGCATCTGGGGGTCCCGCTCGCGGACGATCGTCGCGATCTCGCTGTTCGGGTCGGCCGCGTCGCCGAACTTGCGGGCGCCGACGGGGCAGACCTCGACACAGGCCGGAAGGAGGTCGCGGCTGATCCGGTGGTAGCACCAGGTGCACTTGTCGGCGACGCCGGGCGTGTCGTTCGGGGCATGCGGGCCGGCGGGGACGAGGTAGCGGGCGCCGTACGGGCAGGCGACGACGCAGTAGCCGCAGCCGATGCAGCGGCGCGCGTCGACGAGGATCACCCCGTCGGCCGTCCGGTACGTCGCGCCGACCGGGCAGACCGTCGTGCACGGCGACGCGCTGCACTGCATGCACAGTCGCGGCTCGAAGAAGGCGTCGGCGACCGGCTTGCCCGCGGCACCGGGCGCGGTCGACTCCGGTGGGAACCCGTCGATCCCGCCCTCGGGTGAGTCGACGTAGACCGTGCCGTCGGTGGTGACCGTGTGGCGCTCGACCCAGGTCCGGTTGAAGGCCCCCTCCTCGGGCACCTTGTTCTCTTCCTTGCACGCCGCCACGCACAGGCCGCAGCCGATGCAGGCGGCGGTGTCGACGACGAAGACCCACTGCTTGCTCGCCGGGTCGTAGGTCGGGACGATCGGCTCGGCCGCGGCGGCCGGCTCGGCGAAGACCGGGAAGTAGCGGGCAAGGACGGCGGCGCCGGCGAGCCCGCCGGCGAGCGAGGCGCCGACGGCGAGGCCGAAGCCGAGGAACCGACGGCGGCTGACCGACGCCGCCGCGATCGCGGGGGCGAGCTCGTCGAGCGGGACGAGGTCGTCCGGGGTCGCGGTCACGACCTGGGCCGTGGGGACCGCGAGCGGGACGGCCGCCGGCTCCGGCGTGACCGGCAGCGCCGGCACGGCGTCGACGTCAGCCACCTCGGCCGACGGCTCGGCCGGCTCGGGCTCGGTCGCGATCGGCAGCGCCGGCCCGGCGTCGACGTCGGCCGCCACCGGCGCGGGCTCGTCCGACTCGGGCTCGACCAGGGGCGCGTGCGAGCCCTCGAGCGGCGTCGTGGGGTCCTGGCGATCGAGGTCGTCGGTCATCGTGGGCTCGCTACTCGATCTGTCCTGGGCCGCTGCCGGCGGCGTGGCAGGCGAGGCATTCGGCGTCGCGATCGCCGACGTCCGGGTGGCGCTGGTTGCGGGCCTTGAAGCCCTCCGGGCCGTGGCAGGTCACGCAGGCCGGCAGCCGGTCGAGCGGATGGAGGACGACCATCGGCGGCCTCGAGATGCCGGTGTGCGGGTCGTGGCACTGGAGGCACTCGGCGACGTAGTGGTCGGCCGGCACGATCTGGCGGACCGAGTCGGGCCGTCCGACGACCGCCACATGGCAGGAGACGCAGAGCTCGTCGGTCGGCACGGCCAGGTCGTCCGCGTCCCCGGGCGACGCGTCGGCGACGAGCGAGTGATCGAGCAGCGGGCCGTGGCAGCTCTGGCAGCCGATCCCCTCGTGGCTGGCGGCCGCGGCCTTCTGGGCCTCGGGCTCGTGGCAGCGGCCGCAGCTGCTCGAGGCGCCGAACTCGGGCTTGAGGGCCGCCCACGACCGCGCGTTCGCCTGGGGCTGGAGGGAGACCTCGAGATACGGGGCCGACAGGACGAGACCGGCGTAGATCGCCACCGCCAAGAACGCCGCGCCCCCGACGATCCCCGCCGTCGCGACGGCCGCGCCGCGCCGCGTCCGGGGCCGGACGCTCGCCCACAGGTCGGCGACGCGGAAGCGGCTCATACGTTGGACGGGTCCAGGAGCCCGCGCCGCAGCGAGTACCGCAGGAGCTCGACCCGGTCGTGCAGGCCGAGCTTCTCCATGATGCTCGCGCGGTGGTTGTGGATGGTCTGCTCGGAGAGCTGGAGCGCCCGGGCGATGTCGCGGTTCGTGTGCCCGATCGAGGCGAGCCGAAGGATCTCCCGCTCCCGGTCGGAGAGCGCCTCGTACGGGTCGTCGACGCCGACGTCCGAGGTCCGCAGAACGTACGTGTCGACCATCCGGGTGACGATCGACGGGCTCACGTATGTGTGCCCGGCAGCGACGCTCCGGATGGCCGCGACGACGTCGAGCTCACCCGCCTCGCGGGTCAGGAAGCCGTGGGCGCCGGCACGGAGGGCCAGCGAGAAGAGCTCGGGGTTGCAGCGGCACTCGAGGGCGATGATCTTCTTGTCGGGGCAGAGCCGCCGGATCGTCTCGATCGACTCGAGCGTCGTGCAGCCGGAGCCGCCGAACGGGATGCACTCGGTGATGACGAGGTCGGCGCCCGTCGCCTCGACGTCCTCGCAGATCGTCTCGGGACCGCGGGCCCGTCCGACGACGCGCAGGTCCGGCTCGGCGTCGATGACCGCCCGCAGGCCCGCCTCGACCATCGGGAAGCCGAAGACCGAGAGGAGGACGCCGAGGCGAGCCGGCTGACCCGACCCGTTGCCGCCCGACCGGGGCTCCGTCGCCATCGATCCCGCCCGGGTCAGTGGGCCGCGGTCCGGGACGGCGCGACCGGCGTCGTCTCCGATCGTGCCCGGTGGCGCATCACGAGCGCCCAGCCGATCGGCATCAGGACCATGAAGACGGTCGTGACGGCGACGCCGACGAGGGCGGCCGTGGAGCCGAGGGTGAAGAGCAGGATGTGGATCCCGACGAAGGCGGCGATCGACCCGCACCACAGTGTCAGGACGACAAGGCCGAGCCATGCCGCGAAGCGAGCCCCCCGTCCGCCCCCGCTACCCGCCGCGAACCACACGACGAGGGCGACGATGCTGACGACGAGCATCACGATGGGCAAGAGGAGTGCGAAGTCCTCGACAAGATCTTCGATGCGCATGTCGGCTCTCCGGGTCCGGTTGCCAGGCGACCGTTGTCGTCGATGTCATCCTCGGTGGAGGACCGGCGGTTCGGACCGACATCGACGGCAGGCGCCGCATCGACGGCTGTGCTGAATCGCATGGACGGCCGTCGAAATGGCATCGACGCGCGTCGACCCGGAGGAGCCGGGCGGCCGGCTGTGCCCTCCGCCCCGAGCCGCCGACCCGCCGCCGGCCGGCATGGCCGATCGGTCAGGCCCGATCGCGACGGACCAGCGGCGCCCCGTAGCGCGGGTCGAAGAGGACGTGGTTCCCGCCGGTGTGCCAGAACGCCACCGGTCCCCGCAGCGACCCGTCGCGGACCAGCCGGAGGAGGCCGGCGAAGCCCTTGCCCGAGTAGACCGGGTCGAGGAGGATCCCCTCGGTCCGAGCGAGGAGCTCGATCGCCTCGAGGCCCGCCTCGGTCGGGATGCCGTAGCCGTCGCCGAGCTGGTCGTCGATCACCTCGACGTCCGCCGGCGCGAGCCTGAGGTCCAGCCCGAGCAGGGCGGCGGCATCCCGGGCGAGGGTCGCGCAGGCCGCCCGGTGGTCGACGTGCAGCCGCCCGGCATCGACGCCGACCAAGCGGACGGCCGATCCGGCCAGGGCCCGCCCCACGAGGAGCCCTGCGTGGGTGCCCCCGGAGGTCGTCGTGTGGACGATCGCCTCGGCCCGCAGCCCGGCCACGGCCGCCTGGCCCTCGAGCTCGAGGAACGCCCGGGCGAACCCGAGCGCACCGAGTGGCGACGAGCAGCCGAGCGGGGCCGCGAACGGCCGCTGCCCGGCGGCCCACAGCTCGGCGACGATCCGGTCCACGCCCTCGTTCAGCGCGGCCCACGACGCCGCCCCGGCCCACCGGATCTCGGCGCCGACGAGATGGTCGATCAAGAGGTTGGCGGTCGGCTCGGCCGGCGCCTCGCCGCCGAGCAGCAGGACCGCCCGCAGACCGGAGGCCGCCGCGGCCGCCGCTCCCGCGCGGGCGGAGTTCGATTGTGCGGCGCCGGTCGTGACGAGCGTGTCGGCCGCCTCGCGGAGCGCCTGGCCGATGACGACGTCGAACTTGCGGATCTTGTTGCCGGCGAGGGCGATGCCCTGGACGTCGTCGCGCTTGATCCAGACCTCGGTCCCGAGCCGCGCGCTCAGGCGGTCGAGGCGGTGGAGCGGGGTCGGCCACGACCCGAGCCCGGCCGCGGGCAGGGCGTCGAGGCGCTCGCGTGGCGTGTCCATCGCGTCAGCCGCTGTTGCCGGTCCCGAACTGGCGGTCGCCGGCGTCGCCGAGGCCGGGCAGGATGTAGCCCTTCTCGTTGAGCGCCCGATCGAGCGCCGCGCTGTGGATGTCGACGTCCGGGTGCGCGGCCGAGACCGCCCGGACGCCCTCCGGCGCCGCGATCAGGTTGACGAGCTTGATCCGGACGGCACCCCAGCGCTTGAGGACCTCGATGGCGGCCGTCGCCGAGCCGCCGGTCGCGAGCATCGGGTCGAGGATGAGACAGAGGTCGACGTTCGCGGAGTCCGGCAGCTTGTTGTAGTACTCGACCGGCCGGAGGGTCCGCTCATCGCGGAAGAGGCCGAGATGCCAGACCTGCGCGGTCGGCATGAGCTCGAGCATCGCGTCGACCATCCCGAGGCCGGCCCGGAGGATCGGGATGAGCCCGATCCGATCGCCGAGCTCCTCGGCCTCGATCGTCTCGAGGGGGGTCCGGACGGTCAGCGGATGGACCCGCGCGTCGGCGAGCGCCTCGTAGCCGAGGAGCCACGAGAGCTCGCGGACGACCTCGCGGAACTTCTTCGGCTCGGTGGTCTCGTCGCGCAGGATCGCGAGCTTGTGGCGGACCGCCGGATGGCTCGAGACGTGGAGGTTCGGGGGCAGGTCGGCGGCGGTCACGGCATCCTCCGGCAGGGCGGCGAACGGGCATCGGGGAGCGGGCCGATGCTAGCACCGGCTCGACCCCGGTTGGCGACCGCCTCGCCGGGCGGCGACCGCGGTGCGTCCCGGCACCGACCGCGTTGACCGGCCGCGAAGGGCGGCGTACGGTGCCGCGAGCGGCCGGTCGTGGATCGCCGGACGGGTGCCCACGGACGGTGGCCCGCGGACCGGCCGCCGAAGCCTCGACGATGCGCCGCGCGACCCGCGGCGGCCACGTCGCGTGCGGCCGGCGCCGATCACGAGGCCGGTGCCGAGCAGCGCGGTATCCTCGGGGGACGCGGGCGTCGCCCGCCCAGCCGATGGAGGACCGACCGGCCGTGCCCGCCGCTCGCCAGCCCCGTCCGTCGCGGGCCGCGGCCGCCCCGCGTGGCTCGTCCCGGCGGACGGTCGACCGCCCCGCGCCCGTTCTCGTCCGGGTGGTTCGCGGCGGGATCGAGGAGAGCGTCCATCGCGGCCACGTCGTCGAGTGCGACATCGACGGCCGGCTGATCCGCTCGCTCGGCGACCCTGACCGGGTCGTGACGCTCCGCAGCACCGTCAAGCCGTTCGGCCTCGTCGCGCTGCTCGACGCGGGCGGGATCGAGGCGTTCGACCTGACGCCAGCCGAGCTCGCGATCATGGCGAGCTCGCACTCCGGCGAGGACCTCCACGTCCGGACGCTCCAGGCGCTCTTCCGGCGGGCCAGGGTGAGCCAGGCGGCGCTCGCCTGCGGGACCGAGGGGATGCCCCTCGACGAGCTGACGGCGACCCGGCTCCTTCGCGACGGCGAGCAGGCCGGGCCGATCCGTCACATGTGCTCGGGCCAGCACGCGGTCTTCCTCCTGCTCGCGCGACTGCGCGGCTGGGACCCCGAGGGCTACTGGCTCGACGACCACCCGGCCCAGGTCGTCTATCGGGCGGCCGTCGCCCGGGCGTTCGGGACGGCGCCCGAGGCGCTCCGGACCGCGATCGACGGCTGCGGGCTCCCGACCTACGCGGTCCCGCTCCGGGAGGTCGCCCGTGCCTACGCGATGCTCGCCGAGCCGACCGCGCTCGCCGCGAAGGACCCGCGCCGCCCACTCGCTCCCGCGCTCGCCCGGATCCGCGATGCGATGCTCGCCCACCCCGAGCTCGTCGGGGGGACCCGCGACCGCCTCGACACCTCGCTCATGAAGGCGCTCCCAGGCCGGATCGTCAGCAAGGCCGGCATGGAGGCGCTCCGCGGTGTCGCCGTGCTCTCGGGGGTCCGCGGGACGGAGGGTCGTGGCGCCGGATCCGGGACCCGCGGCCCATCCGGGATCGCCGTGAAGATCGAAGACGGAGATGGACACGATCGGGCGACTTGGGCGGCCTCGATCGAGGTGCTCCGGCAGGCGGGCGTCCTCGACGGGGCGCCGCTCCGGCAGCTCGCGCGCTACCACCGGCCGACCGAGACCGACCCGCACGGCCGGCCGTCCGCCGAGGCGATCGCGTCCTTCGAGCTCGTCCCGGTCGGGGAGCTGATCGGCTGACGAACGGGCCGGCGACGCCCGCCGGCGGAACGATCGGGAGAGCATGGCCCGCAGCGACCCCTACGCCGTACTCGGGCTCCCGCCGGGCGCGCCGCTCGACGAAGTCAAGCGGGCCTACCGGCGCCTTGCCAAGCAGCTCCACCCCGACACGGCGGGCGAGGCGGCGACGACGCGGTTCCTTGCGGTCCAGGCGGCCTACGAGACGATCGTCGGGGATGGCGGAGCCCGGCCCGGTGGCGCCCCGCGACCGGCTGCCCGGCCATCGCAGGCCGACCCGACCCGCGCCCGGGCGACCCGCGACGCCTACCGGACGCGGACCGGTCGCGGCTGGAGCGGCGCCGGTGGATCGGGTGCCGCCACCGGTGCTGGCGCCGGACCGGCCCGCGACGGGGCCACCGACACCGGCACGCGTCCGCCCGGCGGCGGGAGCGCGGCGGGACCCGGCGCCTGGTGGCGCTCGGGCCCGTCGCCCTCTGGTGCCGGTGCGTCCGGAGCCCCGGGCGCCGGGACCGGGCGCCGCCGGCGTTCGGGCGGCCGGAAGAAGGCGACGCTGAACTCCACCACCTACGACGAGGCACTCCACGAGCCGTTCGAGCCCGGCTGGTCGGGCGCCACCTGGTACGGCCCCTCGAGTGGGACCTACTGGACGATCAACCCGAAGGAGTACGCCGATCCGCGCAAGCACGGCCCCGAGTACCAGGCGCGGGCGCGCCGGGCGGCCGGGCTCGGGGCGACCCCCG
Organism: uncultured Anaerolineaceae bacterium; assembly: GCA_964483405.1. GTDB lineage: Bacteria > Chloroflexota > Limnocylindria > Limnocylindrales > CSP1-4 > CAZABC01. The sequence continues at coordinate 4,144 of CAZABC010000017.1, read as the reverse complement.
GGGGCGCGGGGCCCGGGACGACGCCCGACGGCGAGCCGGCCGCGACGCCGCCGCCGGGGGCGGACGAGCCGGGGCCCGGGTGGGCGGCCGGGGGCCCGGACGGCACCGACGACGGCCCCGCACCCCGGGCCGACGACCCAGCGACCGGCCGGGCGGCGGCCCCACCCGCTCCGAGCGGCACGTCGCCCGCGTCGGCGGGGCTCGTCGCGGCGCTCATCGCGCTGATCCTGGCGCTCGGCCTGCTCGTCCTCGGGGCCGGCGGCGACGAGCCCGTCCTCATCGGGCTGGCGCTCGTCCTGCCGCTCGTCGCCGGTACGGCCACGGCGATCGTCGCCGCTGCCACCGGTCGAGGCCACGCCTGACGTACGATCGCCCCATGCCACGCGCCCACACCACCGATCTCTCGTCGGCCGCCCAGGAGTACCTGCTCGCCCTGCGGGTCATGACCGCCGATGACGCCCGGGTGACCGCCTCTCAGGTCGGCCGTCGGCTGGGCGTCACGACCCAGGCCGCGAGCGAGATGTTCAAGCGGCTCGGCGCCGACGGGCTGGTCGTCCAGTCGGAGGCGCGCGAGCTCCGCCTGACCGCCGCCGGCCGGGCCGCGGCCGACGCGATCTTCCGGCGCCACGCCCTGCTCGAGTGGCTGCTCACCTCGATCGTCGGGCTCGGCTGGGCCGAGTCCGACGAGGAGGCGGCCCGCCTCCAGGGCGCCCTGTCGCCAAGAGTCGAGGCGCGCCTCGACGAGCTGCTCGGCCACCCGCAGACGTGTCCCCACGGCAACCCGATCGACGCCGAGACGGCGAGGTCGCGGCCGGCCGGGATCCGCCTCGACGAGGTCGAGTCCGGGGGCCGCGTGACGATCTACCGGATCACCGAGGAGGCCGAGGAGGACCCCGGCCTGCTGTCGTATCTCGAGGCGCGCCGGCTCACCCCGGGCGCCCACGTCACCGTCCTCGCCCGCTCCGAGTCGCTCGACTCGCTGACGCTCGACGGGCCGATCGGCCGGGCGACGCTCGGGCTCCGGCCGGCCGCGCTCATCCGGGTCCTGCCCGGCGAGGCCGATCCGGCGCTCTTCCACCACGTGCACCGATGACCGACCGCTCCGCGATCCGCGTCCGCATCGCGCCGAGCCCGACGGGCCCCCTCCACATCGGCACCGCGCGGACCGCGCTGTTCAACTTCCTGTTCGCGCGGCACACCGGCGGGACGTTCATCCTCCGGCTCGAGGACACCGACGTCGCCCGAAGCTCGCTCGAGTACGAGCGCGACATCCTCGAGGGTCTCCACTGGCTCGGGATCTCCTGGGACGAGGGTCCCGACGTCGCCGGCGGAGCCGACGTCGGGCCGCACGGGCCGTATCGCCAGATGCAACGGCTCGAGCGATACCGGGAGGCCGCCGACTCGCTCCTCGCCCGTGACCTCGCCTATCGCTGCTACTGCACGCCGGCGGACCTCGAGGCCGACCGGGCCGCCCGCGAGAGGGCGAAGCTGCCGCCCCGCTACTCCGGTCGGTGCGCCCGGCTCACACCGGCCGAGCGGGCGGCGTTCGAGGCCGAGGCCCGGGCATCGGCGATCCGCTTCCGGGTCGACGAGGGCGTGGTCGGCTTCGACGACCTCATCCGCGGCCGCGTCGAGATCGACGCATCGGCGCTCGGTGGCGACATGGTCATCGTCCGCGCCGACGGCACGCCGCTCTATCACTTCACCGTCGTCGTCGACGACGCCGAGATGGCGATCAGCCACGTCATCCGCGGCGAGGACCACCTCTCGAACACGCCGAAGCACATCCTTCTCTTCCGGGCCCTCGGCCACCCGATCCCGCGGTTCGCCCACCTGCCGCTCATCCTCAACCCCGACCGGACGAAGATGAGCAAGCGGAAGAGCCAGACCGCCGTGTCGGACTACGTCGCCCAGGGCTTCGTCCGCGAGGGCCTCGTCAACTACCTCGCGCTCCTCGGCTGGTCGACCGGGACCGACGAGGAGGTCCTCCCGCTCGCCGAGCTCGTCGAGCGCTTCGAGATCGAGCGGGTCCAGAAGGGCGGGGCGATCTTCGATCGCGACCGGCTCGAATGGCTCAACGGGCAGTGGATCCGGCGGCTCGACGCCGAGGACCTGCTCGACCGGCTGCTGCCGTTCCTCGAGGCCGAGCATGTCGCCGGGCGGATCGATCGGCTGCCGGACCGGGAGGCGGTCCGGGCGCTCCTCCCGATCATCGCGGAGCGGCTCCCGACCCTCGGAGCCGTCGGCGACCTGGTCGGGTTCCTCTTCCGTGACCGGCTCTCGTACGACCCGGCGCTCCTGGTGCCGAAGCGCTGGGATGTGGCGACGACGCGCGAGGCGCTCGCCGCCGTCCGGGCGATCGTCCAGAGCCTCGGCGACGTCGCCTTCGAGGCGGACGAGCTCGAGCCGCCGGTCCGGGCGCTGGGGGAGTCCCGCGGCTGGAAGGCCGGCGACCTGTTCATGGCGATCCGCGTCGCGGTGACGGGTCAGACCGCCGCGCCGCCGCTCTTCGACACGCTCGTCGCCCTCGGCCGCGCCCGGACGCTCGAGCGGCTCGACGCCGCCGTCGCGGCCCTCGAACGAGACCCGGCACCTTGACGAGGCAGCTGATCCGCGGCTCCAGCGCTGACCGCGATGCTTACCCGACCACAACGGAGCGTTAACACGGTGGGCGGACCCTACGGCCGGATGCCACGCACGATCCTCGTCGTCGACGACGAGCCGACCCTGCGCGAGACGCTCGCCGAGGCCCTCGAGGCCGACGGCTACCGGGTCGTCACCGCCGCCGACGGTCGCGAGGCGTTGATCCGCTACCGGGCCGACCAGCCCGACCTGATCGTCCTCGACCTGATGCTGCCCGAGCTGTCGGGCATCGAGGTCTGCCGCATCGTCCGCCGGGAGAGCGGCGTCCCGATCGTCATGCTCACCGCCAAGGACTCCGAGCTCGACAAGGTCGTCGGGCTCGAGCTCGGAGCAGACGACTACGTGACGAAGCCGTTCAGCCTCCGCGAACTGTCGGCTCGCATCCGGGCCCTGTTCCGCCGGTCCGAGCAGGCGCCGGAGACGACGGCCTCGCTCGTCGACCTGGGCCCGGTCCAGGTCGACCTCGCCGGCCACCGCCTCCTCCGCGACGGGAGCGCCGTGGCGGTCAAGCCGAAGGCGTTCGAGCTGCTCGCGTTCCTCGTCCGCAACCCGGGCCAGGTGTTCACCCGCGACCAGCTGCTCGAGCACGTCTGGGGCTACGACTACGCCGGCGAGACGCGGACGGTCGACGTCCACGTGCACTGGCTGCGCAGCGAGATCGAGGCGGACCCGGGCGCCCCACGGTATCTCCAGACGGTCCGCGGCGTCGGCTATGTGCTGCGTCGCCCGTCGCCGGCATCGGACCCGGATCCGTCGTCCGGGGCGCCCTCGGTGACGGGCACGCTGCACGGGGATTGACCGGGCGCTGACCCGGGTTCACCTGCCGTTGCGGTGCCGTTGACGACGACGACCGAGGCTCATGGCATGGAGACTCCGGCACCGGCCACCGCGCCGTCGGCCAGCGGCCGTCTCGGCTCGTCCCGTACCGTCGCGGATCGCCGGCTGATCGCCGACCCGGGGCGCCGCCTCGCCCGATCGGGCATCGTCCTCGCCCACCTCCTCGCCGTCGGGCCGCTACCCGAGCGGTGGAGCCAGCCCGGCTTCGCCCGCGAGGTCGAGCGCGTCCGGTGGCACCTGGAGCCGATCGGGAGCCGGGCGCTGCTGGCTCGGTCGTTCGCCCGCGAGAGCTTCCACCTCCGGGCGGCCCCGGACACTGGGGCGACCCTCGCGGCGACGCCGGCGGCCGTCGCGTACGCGATCCGCTGGCTGGAGCTGGCCGAGCGCAGGGCCGCCCGCCCGACGCCGACGACCGGGCTGGCGCACGGCGGCTGAGCCCTCCGGGCGGTCGGGCACACCCGCGGGCGCTGCGGTGGCGAGCGGCCGACCCGATCCGGCCGGCGCCCGGTATCCTTCGCGCCATGCGCTTGAGCCAGCTGTTCTTCACCTCGCTCCGCGACGACCCGGCCGACGCGGAGATGCCGAGCCACCGGCTCCTCGTCCGGGCCGGTTACGTCCGCCAGCTCGGGTCCGGCATCTACTCGCTCCTGCCGCTCGGCTTCCG
>CAZABC010000016.1:35299-49989 GCA_964483405.1 uncultured Anaerolineaceae bacterium | reverse complement strand
CTCCATCGATCGTCGTGCAGGCGTCGGGGGCGTTGGGCACGCAGGACACCGGCCGACCGGTGCCGCGGCGTACGCCACGGCGACCACGCCGATGCAGGCCAGCAGGGCGACGAGGACGACGGGCCAGCCGAGCACTCGGTGTCGTCGCATGCCACCCAGTGTAGGCGCCCGGGGGGGCATGGCAATGGGGCAGGGGTCCCCTGGCGGACGCCGGACCTCCGGGCCCGGACCCCGCTGCTATACTCCGGCCGTCCTCGAACACGCGGGCAGGTCCCGCAGACCCTTGGGAGGGGAGCCGTTGCTCGAGGAGGGGGTCGGGGCCGTCCCGTGAGGCGGACCGACACCTTCGACACCGTCGATCGCCGGCCCGCCGGCGACCCAAGGGGGGCGTGTATCCCGGTCCCGGGCCCAGCGGCCAGGGGCCGTTTCGTTTCCCGCGACCGATCGATGCCGACCGGCCATCACGGCCGCCCGGGGGGCTGCTGACGTGCCGGCCACGGTCGTCGTCGGGCTCCAGTGGGGCGACGAGGGCAAGGGCAAGACGACCGACTTCCTCGCCGAGCAGGTGGCGATGGTCGTCCGCTACCAGGGCGGCGACAACGCCGGTCACACGGTCATGCTCGGCGACGAGGTCTTCAAGCTCCACCTCGTCCCCTCGGGCGTCCTCTACCCGCACATCACCTCGGTCATCGGCTCGGGCGTCGTCGTCAACCCGGCGACGCTCATCCGCGAGCTCGACGGGCTCATCGACCGCGGGATCGACGTCGCGAAGCTGCGGGTGAGCCGCTCGGCCCACGTGATCATGCCGTACCACGTCGCCCTCGACCGGGCCGGCGAGGCCCGCCTCGCCGGGGCGAAGGTCGGGACGACGCAGCGCGGCATCGGGCCGGCCTACGGCGACCGGGCGACCCGGATCGGGCTCCGGATGGGCGACCTCGTCGACCCGGCGGTCGTCCGCGGCAAGCTCGAGCGGATCCTGCCCGAGAAGAACGCGCTGCTGACGCTCGTCCATGGCCTCGAGCCGTTCGAGGTCGAGCCCCTGGTCGAGCAGACGACCGCCTGGGCGGCCCGCCTCGTGCCCCACCTCGACGACGCCACCTGGCTCGTCCAGGACGCCCTCCGGCGCGGCGACCACGTCCTGCTCGAGGGTGCCCAGGGCACGCTCCTCGACCTCGATCACGGCAGCTACCCGTTCGTCACGAGCTCGAACCCGGTCGCCGGTGGCGCCTGCACCGGCGGCGGCATCGGCCCGCTCCAGGTCGACGAGGTCATGGGGGTGATGAAGGCCTACGCGACCCGCGTCGGCGCCGGGCCGTTCCCGACCGAGCTCGACGGCGAGCTCGGCGACCGGATCGCGACGCGCGGCCACGAGGTCGGGACGACGACCGGCCGGCGCCGCCGGGTCGGCTGGTTCGACGCGGTCCCGCTCCGCTATGCGGTCGCGGTCAACAGCGTGAGCTCGATCATGCTCAACAAGCTCGACATCCTCGCCGGGATCGACGAGCTCCGGCTGTGCGTCGCCTACGAGATCGACGGCGAGCGGGTCGAGGCCTGGCCCTCGTCGGCCGAGGCGCTGGCCCGGGCCGTGCCGATCTACGAGTCGTTCGAGGGCTGGCCCGAGGAGATCCACGCCGTCCGCTCGCTGGCCGACCTGCCGGAGAAGGCGCGGCGCTACGTGACCGCGCTCGAGGAGCACGCCGGCGTGCCGATCGTCCTCGTCTCGGTCGGGCCGGAGCGGACCCAGACCATCGAGCGGGCCTGGCGGCCGATGCGCCACCGGCCGGGCGGCATCGCGTGAGGCCGGGGGATCGCCCGATGCCGCTCCCGACCCCGACCCGGATCCTGCTCCTCGGCTCGGGCGGTCGCGAGCATGCGCTCGCCTGGAAGCTCGCCGCCGAGCCCGGAGTCAACGAGGTCGTCGTCGCGCCGGGGTCGGACGCCATCGCCGGGACGCCGCGGGTCCGCCGCCTCGCCGAGGTCGATCCGCTCGATCCGGCGGCGGTCGTCGCCGCGGCGCGGACCGTCGCCGCGGAGCTCGTCGTCGTCGGGCCGGAGGCGCCGCTCGCCGCCGGGGTCGCCGACGCCCTCGCCGAGGTCGGGATCCCGTGCCTGGGGCCGGTCCGGGCGGCCGCCCGGATCGAGACCTCGAAGGCGTTCTGTCACCTGGTCGCCGAGGCCGCCGGGGTCCGGATGGCCCGAGCCCGGTCGTTCGCCGGCGGCGAGACCGCGGCGGCCGAGGCGTTCGTCCGGGCGCTCGCCGCCGCCGGGGCGGGGGTCGTCCTCAAGGCCGACGGGCTCGCCGGCGGCAAGGGCGTCGTCGTCTGCGACACGACGGACCAGGCGCTCGAGCTCGCGCCCTCGTTCCTTGCCGGGCGCCCGCCCGACGAGCCGGCGCTCGTCGTCGAGGAGCGGCTCGTCGGGCGCGAGGCGTCGGTCATCGCCCTGGCCGACGGGGAGCGGGTCGTCGCGCTGCCGGCCTCGCGCGACCACAAGCGGCTGTGCGACGGCGACCGCGGCCCGAACACCGGCGGGATGGGCGCCTACTCGCCGTTGCCCGACCTGCCCGACCCCGCCGTCGAGCGGATCCTCGCGACCGTCCACCGGCCGATCCTCGCCGAGCTCGCCCGGCGCGGGTCGCCGTTCCGCGGCTTCCTGTACGCGGGGCTCATCCTCACCGCCGACGGGCCGGCGCTCCTCGAGTGCAACGCCCGGCTCGGCGACCCGGAGGCCCAGGCGATCGTCCCGCGGCTCGCCGGCGCACTCGGGCCGTGGCTCCTCGCCGCCGCCCGCGGATCGCTGCCGGCCGACGCCCCGGCCCGCCTGCCGGTCCTGCCGGGAGCGTCGGTCGCGGTCGTCCTCGCGGCAGAGGGCTACCCGGGCACGCCGCGGCGGGGCGTCCCGATCGAGGGGCTCGAGGCGGCCGAGGCGACCGGCGCGCTCGTCTTCCACGCCGGAACGGTCGCCCGGCGCCGACCCGAGGGCGGGTACGGGACCGATGGCGGCCGCGTCCTCGCGGTCGTCGGCCGGGGTCCCGACGTGGCGGCCGCGCGGCTCGTCGCCGAGCGCGCCGCCGACGCGGTCGGCTGGCCCGGGATGCAGCGCCGCCGGGACATCGGCCTCGCCGTCCCCGACGGCCCCGAGACGCCGCTCGAGGTGACGCCGCCCGAGGCGGCCGCGGCCGATGCGGTGGGTGCGAGCCGATGATCCGTCGCTACACGCTCCCCGAGATGGGCGCGCTCTGGTCCGACCAGGCCCGCTTCGAGCAGATGCTCCGGGTGGAGATCGCCGTCGCCCGGGCGCAGGTCGGTCGCGGCCTGGTGCCGCCCGCGGCGCTCGCCGCGATCGAGGCGCGGGCCGTCGTCGACGTCGAGCGGATCGCCGAGATCGAGCGGACGACCGATCACGACGTCATCGCCTTCGTGTCGCAGGTCGCCGAGCGCGTCGGGCCGGAGGGGCGGTTCCTCCACCTCGGGCTGACGAGCAGCGACGTCGTCGACACGGCACTCGCGCTCCAGCTCCGGGACGCCGGGCGGCGGCTCCTCGATGACGTCGACGCGCTGCTCGCGGCGCTCGTCGCGCGGGCGCGGTCGGAGGCCGACACGCTGATGATGGGCCGGACCCACTCGGTCCACGCCGAGCCGACGACGCTCGGGCTCAAGATCGCCGGCTGGGCGTTCGAGATCGACCGCGACCGGGTCCGCCTGGCGGCCGCGGTCGACGACATCGCGACGGGCAAGATCTCCGGGCCGGTCGGGACGTACAGCCATCTCGACCCCGACCTCGAGGCCGAGGTCCTCGCCACGCTCGGTCTCCGGGTCGACCAGGTCAGCACCCAGATCGTCCAGCGCGACCGCCATGCGGCGCTCCTTGCCGCGATCGCCGTGACCGGCGGCTCGCTCGAGCGGTTCGCGACCGAGATCCGCAACCTCCAGCACACCGAGATCGGCGAGCTGATGGAGCCGTTCCGGACGGGTCAGAAGGGCAGTTCGGCGATGCCGCACAAGCGGAACCCGATCCTGTGCGAGCGGATCGCGGGGCTGGCGCGGCTCCTCCGCGGCTACGCGCTCGCCGCGCTCGAGGACCAGCCGCTGTGGCACGAGCGCGACATCAGCCACTCGAGCGCCGAGCGGGTCATCCTGCCCGACGCGACGATCCTCCTCGACTACATGCTCGTCAAGACGACCGGGCTCGTCGCGGGCCTCGTCGTCCGGCCGGAGCGGATGCTCGAGAACATCGAGCGCGGGCTCGGGCTCCACGCCTCGTCGCGGGTCCTCGTCGCGCTCGTCGACCGGGGCGGGCTGTCGCGCGAGGAGGCGTATGCCGTCGTCCAGCGGGCCGCGCTCCGGGCCGCCGACGAGCGGGTCCCGCTCCAGGGCCTCCTCGCGACCGACCCGGTCGTCGCCCAGAAGCTCGCCCTCGCCGAGCTCGACGCCTGCTTCGACGACGCGGCCGCCCTCCGCCACGTGCCGGCGGTGATCGGCCGTCTCGACGCGATCGAGGCGGGCCTGCGCGCCCGCGCCGCCGACGCGGCCAGGGTACCGACGAAGGATGACGCCCATGCTCCGCGCTGAGTCGCTGTTCCTGCGCTCGGGCAAGGTCCGCGATCTGTACCGGATCGACGACGAGCGGCTGCTCCTCGTCGCGTCCGATCGGATCAGCGCCTTCGACGTCGTCCTCCCGACGCCGATCCCCGACAAGGGCCGGGTCCTCACCGGCCTCTCGCGGTTCTGGTTCGCCGAGACGGCCGGCATCGTCGCCAACCATCTCCTCGGAACCGATCCCGCCGGGCTCCCGGAGGCGCTCGTCGCCGACCCGACGCTCGTCGCCGAGCTTCGCGGCCGGATGATGATCGGCCGCTGGGCCGAGGTGCTGCCCGTCGAGTGCGTCGTCCGGGGCTACCTGAGCGGCTCCGGCTGGCGCGAGTACGTCGCGACCGGCGAGGTCTGCGGGATCGAGCTGCCCCCAGGACTCCGCGAGGGCGACCGTCTCGCCGAGCCGATCTTCACCCCGGCCTGGAAGGCGCCGGCCGGCGTCCACGACGAGAACGTGCCCTTCGCGAGCGTCGTCGACCTGGTCAGCCACGACCTCGCGGTCCGCGTCCGCGAGGCGTCGCTCGCGCTGTACGCCCACGGCGCGGCCGTCTGCGGGCGGGCGGGGATCATCCTCGCCGACACGAAGTTCGAGTTCGGGGTCGTGCCCGGGTCGGGCGAGCTGCTGCTCGTCGACGAGGTCCTGACCCCCGACTCGAGCCGGTTCTGGGACGCCGCGACCTGGGAGCCGGGGCACGCCCAGGCGAGCTACGACAAGCAGTTCGTCCGCGACTGGCTCGAGGTCCAGCCGTGGGACAAGACCGCCCCCGGGCCCGAGCTGCCCGACGAGATCGTCGCCGGCACCCGGGCCCGCTACGTCGAGGCGTTCGAGCGGATCACCGGCGCGAGCTTCGCCCGCTACCTCGAGGAGGACGTCATCGCCCGATGAGCCAGCCGACCGCGTCGTTCCGCTTCGCCGTCAACGTCACGCCCAAGCCCGGCATCCTCGACCCGCAGGGTCGGGCGGTCGAGGGCAGCCTCGGCCACCTCGGCATCGCGGGGGTCCACGACGTCCGCGTCGGCCGGCGGGTCGAGCTGACCGTCGACGCCGCGGACGAGGCGGCCGCCCGGGCGGTCGTCGACCGGCTCGCCGGGGACCTGCTCAGCAATCCCCTCATCGAGGCGTTCGCGATCGAGCCGCTCGGCGCGACCTCGTCGATCGACTCGGGGGAGGGGCGCGGATGAGCGTCCGGGTCGGCGTCGTCGTCTTCCCGGGGAGCAACTGCGACCGGGACACGATGCACGCCCTGGCCCTCGCCGGTGCCGAGCCGGTCGAGCTGTGGCACGAGCGGGCGAGCCTCGAGGGTGTCGCCGCGGTCGTCCTGCCCGGCGGCTTCGCCTACGGCGACTATCTCCGCGCCGGCGTCATCGCCCGGTTCAGCCCGGTGATGCGCTCGGTCGCCGCGTTCGCCGCGGACGGCGGGCTCGTCCTCGGGATCTGCAACGGCTTCCAGGTCCTCGCCGAGGCCGGCCTCGTGCCCGGCGCGCTGCTCCGCAACCGGAGCCTGCGCTTCGTCTGCCGCGAGGTCGCCGTCGTCGCGGAGCGGCTGGACACGCCGTTCACCCGGGCGCTCGGCGCAGCGGGGGCGCCCGGCGCCGGCCGACCGCTCCGGATGCCGGTCGCCCACGGCGAGGGCTGCTACTATGCCGACGAGGCGACGCTCGATGCGCTCGAGCGCGACGGTGGCGTCCTTGTCCGCTATGCCGACGCCGACGGGCGGATCGCGGCCGACCCCGACGACCCGGCCAACCCGAACGGCTCGCTCCGCGGCATCGCCGGGGTCATCAACCGGGCCGGCAACGTGGCGGGGCTCATGCCTCACCCCGAGCGGGCCGCCGAGGCCATCCTCGGCTCGGACGACGGGCGCTGGATCCTCCGCTCGCTCGTCGAGAGCGCCGCCGAGCGGGCGGCCGACGGTGGGGCTGTCGAGGTGGCGCGGTGACGATGCCGCCGGTCGGCGAGCCGCTCCACCGCCAGCTCGGCCTGACCGACGACGAGCTCGACGCGATCCGCGACCGGCTGGGCCGGGACCCCAACGACCTCGAGCTCGCGATGTTCAGCGTCATGTGGAGCGAGCACTGCAGCTACAAGAGCAGCAAGCCGCTCCTGCGGACGCTGCCGACCGGCGGCGAGGGGGTCATGGCCGGGCCCGGCGAGAACGCCGGCGTCATCTCGATCGGCGACGGGCTCGCGGTCGCCTTCAAGATCGAGTCGCACAACCACCCGAGCGCGGTCGAGCCGTACCAGGGCGCCGCGACCGGCGTCGGCGGCATCCTCCGCGACATCTTCACGATGGGCGCCCGGCCGGTCGCGATCCTCGACGCGCTCCGCTTCGGCGACCCGGCCGACCCGCGGACGCGGCACCTCGTCGACGGCGTCGTCCGCGGCGTCGGCGGCTACGGCAACTGCGTCGGCGTCCCGACCGTCGGCGGCGAGCTCGTCTTCGACCCGAGCTACCAGGGCAACCCGCTCGTCAACGTCATGGCGATCGGGCTGCTCGAGGAGCGGCTGCTGACGCTCGCCCGGGCGCCCGGCCCCGGCAACCTCGTCGTCCTCTTCGGCTCGACGACCGGGCGTGACGGGATCGGCGGCGCGTCGGTCCTCGCGAGCGCGACCTTCACCGACGATGATCCATCGAAGCGCCCGTCCGTCCAGGTCGGCGACCCGTTCGCCGAGAAGCTGCTCATCGAGGCGTCGCTCGAGCTCATCGAGCGCGGGCTCGTCGAGGGACTCCAGGACCTCGGCGCCGGCGGGATCACCTGCGGGACCTCCGAGACGGCCGACCGGGCCGGGACGGGGATGCTCGTCGACCTCGACGCGATCCCGCGCCGGGAGCCGGGGATGGCCCCGTTCGAGGTCATGATCTCCGAGTCGCAGGAGCGGATGGTCGCCGTGGTCCTCCCGGACCGCTACGACGACGTCCGCGAGGTCTGCGAGCGGTGGGGCCTCCCGTGCGCGATCGTCGGCCGGGTCACCGACGACGGCGACATCGTCGTCGTGACCGGCGGGATCGGTCCGGATGGGGCGCCCATGCCCGGGGCGACCGAGCTGGCCCGGATCCCCGCGGCGGCCCTGACGTCGGATGCGATCGTCCACGAGCGCCTCGCCGCGCCGCCCGCCCGACGCCGCGCCGCCCCGGCCCCCGGGGTCCCCGACGAGGCGTCCGAGCGGCTCCCGGAGCGGGGGATGGATCCCGGCGCGGTCCTCCTCGCGCTCGTCGGGTCGGCGAACCTCGCCTCGCGCCGCTGGGTCTATGGTCAGTACGACCACCACGTCATGACGAACACCGTGGCCGGACCCGGCCGCGGCGCCGCGGTCATCCGGGTCAAGGGGACCTGCAAGGCGCTCGTCGCCACGACGGACTGCTCCGAGGGCATCGGCGTCCACGACCCGTACCTCGGCGCGGCGATGAGCGTCGCCGAGGCGACCCGCAACGTCTCGATCACCGGGGCCCGACCGCTCGGCGTCACGAACTGCCTGAACTTCGGCGACCCGACCCGACCCGAGGCGTTCTGGCAGCTGTCCGAGGCGGTCCGCGGGCTCGGCGACGCCTGCCGGGCGCTCGGGCTGCCGGTCACCGGCGGCAACGTCTCCCTGTACAACGAATCGCCGGCCGGCGCGATCGCCCCGACCCCGGAGATCGGGGTCGTCGGGCTCCTCGACGACGTCGAGCGGCTCGTCGGGCCGGCGTTCGGCGCCGAGGGCGACGCCGTGCTCCTCGTCGGCGAGGCGACCCCGGGGTTGGCCGGCAGCGCGTACGCCTCGATCGCCGGTCTCTCGGACGAGGATCGCCCACCAGACCTCGACCTCGACCGCGAGCGCCGGCTCCAGGCGTTCGTCCGCGAGGCCATCGATCGAGGCCTCGTCGGCTGCGCCCAGGACGTCGCCGCCGGCGGCCTCGCGACCGCCCTCGCCGAGATGGCGATCTGGTCGGGTCTCGGGGTGCGCCTGCGGGTCGGGGTCCCGGGCTCGCCGGCCGTCGAGCTCTTCGGGGAGAGTCCGAGCCGGGTCATCCTCGGCTGTGCGCCCCGCCACGCCCCGGCCCTGGCGCTGCTCGCCCGCCAGCACGGGCTGCCGGTCGAGCCGCTCGGTACGGTCGACGGCGACCGCTTCGTCATCGAGCTCGCCGGCGAGGGGGCCACCGGCGCCGCGGAGGGGCGTGGCAGCCGGGTCGCCGACGCGATCGACGTCCCGGTCGCCGATCTCGCCCACGCCTGGAAGCACGGCCTCGCCCGGGCGCTCGGGCAGGAGGGCTGAGCCGTGTGCGGCGTCTTCGGGGCCGTCCTCCCGTCGGGCGTCGATCCCGCCCGGGCCGAGGCCGCGAGCGTCGCCGCGCTCGGGCTGTTCGCCCTCCAGCACCGGGGCCAGGAGTCGGCCGGCCTCGCGGTGAGCGACGGCGCCCAGCTCATGCTCTACAAGGACCTCGGGCTCATCGGCTCGGTCCTCGACGAGCGCCGCCTGCCGTCGCTCCACGGCAACCTCGCCATCGCCCACTGCCGCTACTCGACGACCGGCTCGACGGTCTGGGAGAACGCCCAGCCGACCTTCCGGCTCGGTCCGCGTCGGGCCATCGCCGTCGGCCACAACGGCAACCTCGTCAACACCCGCCAGCTCCTCGGCGAGCTGAGCGGCGGCCGGGCGCGCCTGCCGGCCTCGACCGACACCGAGCTCCTGACCGCCCTCCTCGCCGACGATCCGGCGACCGACACGGTCGACGCGCTGCTCGCCGTCCTGCCCCGCCTGGAGGGCGCCTTCTCGCTCGTCGTCCTCGACGAGCGGCGCGTCATCGGGGTCCGCGACCGGCACGGCTTCCGGCCGCTCGTCCTCGGCCGGATCGACGTCGGCGACCTGCTCGCCGCCGGCGAGACGACCGCGCCCGGGCTCTTCGGCGACGATGACGGCCGCCACGCCTGGGTCCTCTCGTCGGAGACCGCGGGCCTCGACATCGTCGGCGCCGAGTACGTCCGCGACGTCGAGCCCGGCGAGGTCGTCGTCCTCGAGCCGGGGCGGGCGCCGCGCTCGCTCCGCTTCGCCGAGCCGCGGCCGGCGCTGTGCGTCTTCGAGCTCATCTACTTCGCCCGGCCGGACTCGTACATGGAAGGCCGCAACCTCTACGAGGCGCGCCGCCGGATGGGGATGCAGCTCGCCGACGAGCACCCGGTCGAGGCCGACATGGTCATGCCGGTGCCCGACACGGGCGCCCCGGCGGCGGCGGGCTATGCCGAGGCCGCCGGCCTGCCGTTCCGGGAGGGGATGGTCCGCAACCGCTACACCGGGCGGACCTTCATCCAGCCCTCGCAGGCGATGCGCCAGCGCGGCGTCAACGTCAAGCTGAGCCCCCTCCGCGAGGTCGTCCGGGGCCGGCGGCTCGTCGTGGTCGACGACTCGATCGTCCGCGGCACGACCACGCAGCAGATCGTCGGGCTCCTCCGCCGGGCGGGCGCCGCCGAGGTCCACCTCCGGATCAGCGCCCCGCCGATCCACCACCCCTGCTTCTACGGCATCGACACGCAGGTCGAGACCGAGCTGATCGCCGCGAGCCACACGACCGAGGAGATCCGGGCCTTCGTCGAGGCCGATTCGCTCGGCTATCTCTCGATCAAGGGCGTGCTGACCGCGCTCGAGCTGCCGTACGAGCGGTTCTGCTTCGCCTGCTTCGACGGCAACTACCCGGTCCCGGTGCCGTACGACGCCCACCACCGCAAGTTCCTGCTCGAGGAGCCAGCCACGACCGGGACGGGGGAGCCCGCGACAGGGACGAGTGGAGCGGCACCCGGGACCGGCGATCCGGCCCCCGACGGCGCGCCGGTGGCCGGCCATGCCTGACCGGTCGGCGTACGCCCGGTCGGGGGTCGACGTCGCCTCCGGCGAGCGGGCAGTCGAGCTGATGCGGGCCGCCGTCGAGTCGACCCGACGGCCCGAGGTCGTCGGCGGCCTCGGCGGGTTCGCCGGGGCGATGGCCCTGCCCGCGGGCCTGCGCGACCCGCTCCTCGTGTCGGCGACCGACGGCGTCGGCACGAAGACCGCGATCGCCGGGGCGCTCGGGCGGTTCGACACGATCGGCATCGACCTCGTCGCGATGTGCGCCGACGACGTCGTCTGCAGCGGCGCCGCGCCGCTCTTCTTCCTCGACTACGTCGCGGTCGGGCGACTCGTCCCCGAGCAGGTCGCCGACCTCGTCGGCGGGATCGCGGCCGGCTGTCGCCTGGCCGGCTGCGCGCTCGTCGGCGGCGAGACGGCCGAGCACCCCGGGCTGATGGGCGAGGACGAGTTCGACCTTGCGGGGTTCTGCGTCGGCGTCATCGAGCGCGGCCGCGTCCTCGACGGGTCGGCCGTCCGCGCCGGCGACGCGATCGTCGGGCTGCGCTCGAGCGGGCTCCACGCGAACGGGTTCTCGCTCGTCCGGACGGTGGTGACCGAGCACGACCTCGACCTCGGCCGGCCATACCTCGAGTCGCTCCAGCGCTCGCTCGGCGCCGCCGAGGTCGCCGAGGCGCTGGCCGACGAGCCGCACCTCGCCATGGCGACGCTCGGCGAGGTGCTCCTGCGCCCGACCGCGATCTACGCCCTCGCGGTCCTCGCGATGCGGGAGGCGCTCGACGCCGCCGGGACGCCGCTCGCCGGACTGGCCCACGTCACCGGCGGCGGGCTGCCGGGCAACGTGCCGCGGGCGCTGCCGGCCGGCCTCGCGGCGCGTCTCGACCCGGGGCGCTGGCGGATGCCCTCGGTCATGCGGCTCGTCGGGGCCCTCGGCGGGCTCGACGACGAGGAGATCCGGGCGACCTTCAACGGCGGGATCGGGATGGTGGCCGTCCTGCCGAGGGCCGGCGTGTCGACCGCGATCGCGGTCCTGTCCGACCACGGGATCGCCGCGACGCTCGTCGGCGAGGTGACGACCGAGGCCGCGCTCGGCGGCCGGCGCTACGTCGAGGAGCCGCTCGAGGCGGCGGAGGATCGATGATGGACGAACCCGCCCCGCCCCGACCCGCGCTGGCCGACGCCGCTAGCGGCATGGTCGCCGGTCGGGTCGCCGCCGGCCGGATCGCCGTCGGCGTCTCGGGCGCCGGCTCGAACCTGCGAGCCCTCGCGGCCGCCGCCGACCGGGGCGATCTCGGTGGGTCGATCGTCCTCGTCTTCGCCGATCGTGACTGCCCGGCGATCGCGTGGGCCGCGGACGAGGGGCTCGAGACCGCCGTCCTGCCGGACCTCGGGGCGCCGGATCCCGCCGACCGGGCCGCCGCCGACGCCGCCCTGGCCGCGACGCTCGCCGCCGCCGATGTCGACGTCGTCGTCCTCGCCGGCTACATGCGGATCGTCGGGCCGGCGGTCCTCGGGGCCTTCGCCGGCCGGATCCTCAACACCCACCCGAGCCTCCTGCCGGCGTTCCCCGGCGGCCATGCCGTCCGCGACGCCCTCGCCCACGGCGCGAAGGTGACCGGCTGCACGGTCCATCTCGTCGACGCGACGCTCGACGGCGGGCCGATCGTGGCCCAGGAGGCGGTGCCGGTCCTGCCCGGCGACGACGAGCCGACCCTCCACGACCGGATCCGGGCCGTCGAGCACCGCCTCCTGCCGCGGGCCGTGGCGAACCTGCTGGCCGGCGCGCTGCGGGTCGCGTCGGACGGCCGGACCGTCGCCCTCGACACCGCGCTGGCGGATGCGGCGGTGCCCGTCCCGCGCCGGGCGCTCCTGTCGGTGTCGGACAAGACCGGCCTGGTCGATCTCGCCCGGGGGCTCGTGGCTCGCGGCTTCGAGCTCGTCTCGACGGGCGGGACCGCCCGGGCGGTCCGCGAGGCCGGCCTGCCCGTGACCGACGTCTCGTCGGTGACCGGCTTCCCGGAGATGCTCGACGGCCGGATCAAGACGCTCCATCCGCGGGTCCACGGCGGGATCCTCGCCGACCGCCGCCTGGCCGCCCACCGGGAAGCCGTCATCGCCGCCGGCATCGCCCCGTTCGAGCTCGTCGTCGTCAACCTCTACCCGTTCGCCGCGACCGTCGAGCGGCCCGGCGTCACCCTCGACGAGGTCGTCGAGGAGATCGACATCGGCGGTCCGTCGATGGTCCGAGCGGCTGCCAAGAACCACGCCAGCGTCGCGATCGTCACCGCGCCGGCCCGCTACGGCGCCATCCTCGCGGCGCTCGACGAGCACGGCGCGGTCCCGCTCGAGCTGCGGAGCGCCCTGGCGATCGAGGCCTTCCGCCACACCGCCGCCTACGACGCCCGGATCGCGCAGGAGCTGCCGTGCTGCATGGACCGAGCGGGGGTCGCCCTGCCGCCGGAGCCCGGGCTGCCGCGGAGCGAGGACGGCTACCCGGACTCGCTGGCGATCGCCCTCGAGAAGGTCGAGACGCTCCGCTACGGCGAGAACCCGCACCAGCCGGCCGCCCGCTATCGCCGCCCCGGCTCGACGCTCGCCGACGGCCCGTTCGGGGTCGAGCGGCCGCCGCTCCAGGGCAAGGCGCTGTCGTACAACAACGTCCTCGACGCGGCAGCGGCCGACGCGCTCGGGCGCGCGATGCACGGGGCGGCCTGCGTCGTCGTCAAGCACACCAACCCGTGCGGCGCAGCCGAGCGACCGACGCTCCTCGAGGCATGGTCGGCCGCCCTCGAGGCAGACCCGGTCAGCGCCTTCGGCGGGGTCGTCGCGCTGACCCGCGAGGTCGACCACCCGATGGCCGAGGCGCTGGTGTCGATCTTCCTCGAGATCGTCGTCGCGCCCGGGTACACGCCGGACGCGCTCGCCGTGCTGGCGACGAAGCCGAACCTGCGCGTGCTCGTCGACGAGCTGCTGGCGGACGACCCGCCGCCGGACGACACCGCGCCGTATCCCTCCCGGACCGGCTCGTTCCGGACGGCCGGCGGGGCCGTCCTCGTGACGGCACCCGATTCGCGGCCGGACGACCCGAGCCAGTGGGTCTGCGTCACCCGCCGTGACCCCGACGCGCGCGAGCTGGCCGACCTCGACCTCGCCTGGCGTCTCTGCCGTGGCGTGACCTCCAACGCGATCGTGCTGGTGAAGGACGGCCGCCAGGTCGGGCTCGGCTCGGGCCAGACGAGCCGGGTCGACGCTGCGCGCCAGGCCGTCGAGAAGGCCCGCTCGATCCTCGGCGAGGAGGCGGTGCGCGGCGCGGCCTGCGCCTCGGACGCGTTCTTCCCGTTCCCCGACGCCGTCGAGGTCTGTCTCGCCGCCGGCGTGACCGCGTTCGTCCAGCCGGGTGGCTCGATCAACGATGCGAAGACCATCGCCGCCGTTGACGCGGCGGGCGCGACGATGCTCGTGACGGGGACCCGCCACTTCCGCCACTGACGGGCGGTGTCGCCGAACGGCTGCGGCGCGGTGTCGCCGAACGGCTGCGGCCACTCGCGACCGATGGCATCCTAGGCGGACAGGCACCGTCACCACAGGAGCCACGATGTCGGAGTTCATCGCCATCACCTTCAAGGGCGAGGGCGACGCCGCGGCGGCGGCCGGGGCGATCCAGTCCCTCCAGGCTGCGGGCAAGCTCGAGGTCGCGGACATCGCGACCGTCGTGAAGGACGCGGAGGGCAAGGTCCACCGCAAGGACACGGCGGCCAGCGGGACCCAGGCCGGCGCGGTCTTCGGCGCGGTCATGGGCGTCCTCCTCTTCCTCATCTTCCCGGTCGCCGGACTCGTCGGCGGCGCGGTCGTCGGCGGCCTAGTCGGCCGCTCGCTCGCCCCCGGCATCGACGGCGCGTTCGTCAAGGGCGTCGCGGACGACCTGCAGCCGGGGGGTTCCGCGCTCTTCGTCCTGCTCAAGACCGGCGATGCCGGCCTGATCGTCGCGGCGATGCGCCCGTTCGAGGGCACGATCCGCCAGACGTCGTTGCCGGAGGACATCGAGGTACAGCTCGCCAAGGCGCTCGAGTAGCACCGGCGCGCCCCGGGCCCTGGCGCTCCCGCCGCTGCGGCGCTCCTGTCGACCGTCCGGCCGAGTTTCGCGCGCCCTCGCCCCTCGCCGCCCGGCCCTCGCCCCTCGCCTCCCGGCCCTGGCCCGTTGCCTCCCAGCCCTCGCCTCTCGCCGTTCGCCTCGTCGCTCGTCGCCCCTCGTAGCTCGTCGCCCCTCGTCGCTCGTCGCC
>CAZABC010000016.1:0-35199 GCA_964483405.1 uncultured Anaerolineaceae bacterium | reverse complement strand
ACGCTGCCGCGCGACGCTACCGCGTGACGCTACCGCGTGACGTTGCCGCGACGCCGCCCCGCGACGCCGCCCTGCGCCGCCCCGCTCGCGGTCCACCCCCGCCGCATCTCTCCCCCCTGCTACGATCGCGCGGCCATGCCGGACCAGCGACGCTTCTACATCACGACCGCGATCGCCTACGCCAACAACAAGCCGGGGCTGCACACCCTCCACGAGGTGATCGCCGCCGATGCGATCGCGCGCTGGCACCGGATGACGGGCGACGACACCCGCTTCCTGACCGGCACCGACGAGCACTCGGTCAACATCGCGATGCGGGCGGCGGAGGAGGGGATGACCCCGCGCGACTTCGTCGACGCCCAGGTCGCCCGCTTCCGGGCCGCCGAGGACGCATTCCTCATCAGCCCCGACCGGTTCATCCGGACGACCGACCCCGACCACGTCCGGTCGGCCCAGGAGATGGTCCGCCGGGCGCACGCCAACGGCGACATCTACCTGGGCACGTACGAGGGCTGGTACTGCCCCAACGAGGGGTTCCGGGCCGCGGCCGACGTCCAGGAGACGGCCCGCGGCACGATCTGCCCGAACCACCCCGAGGTCCCGCTCCAGTGGCTGACCGAGCGGAACTGGTTCTTCCGGCTGTCGGCCTACCAGGATCGCCTCGAGCGCCACTACGCCCAGCACCCCGACTTCGTCCAGCCCGAGTTCCGGCGCAACGAGATGCTCGGCTTCATCCGCCAGGGGCTCGAGGACTTCTCGATCAGCCGGGCCGGGGCGGGATGGGGCATCCCGTTCCCGATCCGCGAGGACGGTTCGAGCGCCCAGCTCCAGGATGGGACCTGGGATCCCGAGGCCGGCACGATCTACGTCTGGTACGACGCCCTCATCAACTACGTCACGGGCGCGGGATTCCCCGACGACCCCGCGTCGTTCGCCCACTGGTGGCCGGCCGACCTCCACGTCATCGGCAAGGACATCGCCCGCTTCCACACGGTCTTCTGGCCGGCGATGCTGTGGAGCGCCGGGCTCGAGGCGCCCCGCCACGTCTATGCCCACGGCTGGCTCCTCGCCGCCGGCGGCGAGCGGATGAGCAAGAGCCGCGGCAACTTCCTCGACCCGGCCGACTTCGTGGCGGCGTTCGGGGCCGACGGCGCCCGCTACGTCGCCCTGCGCGAGGTCGCCTTCGCCCGCGACACCGAGGTGTCGTGGGACTCGTTCGTCCGCCGCTACAACGCCGACCTCGCCAACGACTTCGGCAACCTCGTCAACCGGGTCGTGTCGATGGCCGGCCGCTACCTCGACGGCGAGCGCCCGACACCGCGCCCGGCCGCGGAGTCGCCGCTGGCCGAGGGCTGGACCGACACGCTGCGGGCCGTCGGCGAGGCGATCGACCGGTCGAGCCTCGACGAGGCGCTCGCGGAGCTGTGGGAGTTCGTCGGCGGCGCGAACAAGGTCGTCGACAGCGAGCAGCCGTGGGTGCTGGCGAAGGCGGCCAGGGCCGGTGACGAGGTGGCCGCCGAGCGCCTTCGCGGCGTCCTCGGCGATCTCGTCGAGGCCTGCCGGCTCGTCGGGCTCGCCGCGGCGCCGGTCATGCCGACGATCGCCCCGCGGGTCCTCGCCCAGCTCGGCCACCCGTACCCGTACCAGCCCGACGGCAACGGCGGGCCGCCGCTCCTCGACGAGCTCGCCTGGGGCGCCCACGCCGACGTCGCCGGACGTCTGGCGGCGCCAGAGCCGCTCTTCCCGCGGCTCGAGGTCGAGACGGAGGCCGAGACCGAGGCCTGACCGCCGGCCACGATCGCGATCGGGCGCCGCGGCGGCCCGGCGGGCGGTGCGCCCCGACCCCGCCGACCCGTGCCCGGGTATTGACGCCGCAGGCTCGGACCTCCATCGTGCACGGATCGTCGGGCCGCGTCCCGCCCGACCCACCGTCGCATCGCGCGTCCGGCGATCGCGAGGGACCGCCGTGGCGCCCCATCGGGGAGAGCCGCCATGGCCGTCGACACCACCGTCCCGCGTTCCCGCCGCGCCCTGCTCGGAGCCGCCATCGGCGCGATCGCCGCGACCGCGGCACAGGCCCTCGGGCGACCGATCCCCACGCGCGCCGCGAATGGCGACCCGCTCTATCTCGGCCAGTCGAACACCGCCACGTCGCTGACCCAGCTGACCAACCTCGACTTCAACTGCCTCGTCGTCGGCGCCGGCGGCAGCTACGCCGGCATCCGCGGCACGAGCGTCACCGGTCGGGGCGTGTGGGGGTCCTCCGGCGGGGAGGGCGTGTTCGGCGAGGGGGGCATCGGGGTTCGCGGGCTCAGCAACACCGGCATCGGGGTCAAGGGGCGCTCGGACGCTGCAGGCCAGTACGGTGTGTACGGCGAGAACAGCGTCATCGGTGGCTACGGCGTCCACGGCCACAACATCGCGACCGGCACGACCGGCTACCTCGGCGGCAACAACGGCGTGCTCGGCGAGCACCCGGGAGCCGGCAACGCCGTCGTCGGCTCGAGCGCCAGCGGGATCGGCGTCGTCGGCGAGAGCCTCGCGGACAGCGGTCCGACCAAGGGCGTGGTCGGTCTCACGTTCTCGCCGGACGGGATCGGCGTGTCAGGCGTGGCGGCGGCGCCATTCGCGTTCGGGGTGGTCGGGCACAACTCGACCTCGGACACGTACGGCCGCCTCGGCGGCAACAACGGCGTGCTCGGCGAGCACCCGGGAGCCGGGAACGCGATCGTCGGCTCGAGCGCCAGCGGGATCGGCGTGGTCGGGGAGAGCCTGGCGACGAGCGGCGCGACCAGGGGCGTGGAGGGACTGTCGTTCAGTCCCGACGGGTACGGCGTCGTCGGCAGCAACGGCGCCGACTCCGGCGGCGCGGGGGTGTACGGAGGGACGGCCGCCACCGCGGGCGAGACGGCCGGCGTCATCGGCCAGGTCGTGAGCGGTGACGGCTACGGGGTCCTCGGCGACACGCAGTCGGAGGATCCTGCCGCTCGGGCCATCGTCGGCCACGCGCCGGCCGGGACCGGGGTGCTCGGCTGGTCCGGGATCGGCGCGACCCCCGCGGGCGTGCCCAAGACCGGTGTCTACGGCCGGGCGACCCAGGACGCCAACGCCCGCGGCGTGCACGGGTACAGCACCGCCGGCCGCGGCGTCTACGGCCAGGCGACGAGCGGCCGCGGGGTGTACGGCTACGCCGGTGCCGCGAACGGCGTCGGCGTGTACGCCGCGGCCGCCACGACCGCGAGCGCCGCGCTCCAGGTCGCCGGGATCGCCAAGTTCAGCCGCTCGGGCAAGCTGACGATCCCGGCGAACGCGACGAGCGCGACGAAGACCGGCGTGGCGCTCACCTCGACCAGCCTCGTCCTCGCCGTCCTCCAGTCGAACCGGGCCGGCGTCTTCGTCCAGGCCGCGGTCCCCAACGTCGGGGCCGGCTCGTTCACGGTGTACCTCAACAAGGTCGCGAGCGCCACGGCCAACACCACCGTCGCCTGGTTCGTCGTCAACTGAGGGAGATCTGCGGCATGACCACCGACACCACCGTTCCACGCTCCCGCCGGGCCCTGCTCGGGGCAGCGATCGGCGCAGTCGCCGCGACCGCAGCCCAGGCGCTCGGGAGACCGCTCGCAGCGCGGGCCGCGGACGGCCAGACCGTCCAGGTGGGTGGCGAATACACCTCCAGCACGCCCACCAAGATCACCAGCGGCGCATCCAACGGCTCGGCGACCATCTGGGGTGTCAGCAGCATCGGCTTCGGCGTGTATGGCGTGTCGAGTTCGGGCTACGGCATCGACGGGCATGCCGTGTCGGGGATCGGGGTCTATGGCTCTGCCGTCACCGGGACCGCGATCGTCGGCCGTAGCGATTCGACGTCCGCCGCGGCGATCCTGGGTCGGTCGAACGGGCACCGGAGCGGCGTGATCGGCTACAGCGGCACCGGTGTCGACCCGACGGTGCCCGCCAAGGTCGGCGTGTACGGCCTAGCCAACCAGGACGCCTCCGCACGTGGCGTATTCGGGTCGTCGCCGCTGGGCACCGGCGTCCGTGGCGCCAGCACCTCCGGGTCCGGCGTGCATGGGACCAGCTCCTCGCAGACAGGCGTCCGGGGCGTCAGCACCTCGGGCTACGGCGTGTCGGGTGAGAGCGACAGCTCCGTCGGTGTCAGGGGGACGACGTCGACGGGCATCGCCGTCGTCGGTGACGCCACGAGCCCGACCGGCCAGACCCGCGGCGTCTCGGCGCTGTCCGGCAGCCCCGCCGGGATCGGCGTCGAGGGCGAGAACTACGCGACGACCGGCGATGCGGTCGGCGTCGAGGGCCGTAGCTACAGCCCCGACGGGTATGCGGTGCGCGGCACCAACAAGGCGTCGAGCGGTGGCGCCGGCGTCGCGGGGTTCGCCGAGGGTGCATTCGGCGAGTCGGCGGGCCTGCTCGGCCAGGTCTCGAGCCCGGACGGCTATGCCGTGCTCGGAGACACGCTCGCATCGTCGACCGCCGCTCGAGCGATCGTGGGGCATGCTCCGGCCGGCACGGCGGTCATGGGCTGGATCGGGACCGGTGCGACGCCGGCCGGCCGGGCTCGGACGGCGGTCTACGGACGCGCGACCGGTAGCGTCAGCGCCCGCGGCTTGCATGGCTACACCACCTCGGGCATCGGCGTCCTCGCCGAGGCGACGAGCGGGACGGCCCTCCAGGTGACCGGCAAGGCCGCGTTCAGCCGTTCGGGCAAGATCACCGTCGCCGGCGGATCGACCCAGGTGACGATGACCGGCATCCCGCTCACGTCGTCGAGCCTCGTGCTCGCGACGATCCAGGGCGTCGGCGAGTCCGGTCTCTATGTCCGGAACGTGGCCTTGAGCGTCGCCGGCTCGTCGTTCACGATCCGGCTCTCCAAGGCGCCCGCCGCGGACACGAGCGTCGCCTGGTTCGTCGTCAACTGAGGCTGCCTCGGTCGATCACCGCGGCGAACCGGCGGCCCATCGGCGCGACGCCGCCGGCCGGTGCGGGTCGTAGCATGCCGTCATGCGCCTCATCGACTCGCACGGGCACGTCAACGCCGACCGCTTCGAGGACGACGCCGACGCGGTGATCGACGCCGCCCGCGACGCGGGTGTCGAGCGGCTCCTCGTGCCGGGCTGGAACGTCCACTCCTCGGACCGGGCGCTCGAGCTCGCCGGTCGCCACGAGTGGATCCACGCCGCGGTCGGCGTCCACCCGCACGACGCGGCCAGGGTGGACGACGCGGGGTGGGGCAGGATCGTCGAGCTCGCCTCGGACCCCCGGGTCGTCGCCATCGGCGAGACCGGCCTCGACCACGACCGGATGTTCAGCCCGATCCCCGACCAGCTCGCGAACCTCCGGCGCAACCTCGATCTCGCCCTCGCGACCGGCAAGCCCGCGATCCTCCACTGCCGCTCGCGGGCGGGCGCCCGCGACGGCCAGGACGCGCTCCTCGCCGAGCTCCGCGCGGCGGGCGTCGGGGCGGGGGAGTGGCGGGCGACCTTCGGCGACCGCCCGCCGGCGATCGTCCACTCGTTCTCGGGACCCGTCGACTACGCCGCGGCGATGCTCGAGCTCGGCTGCGCGGTGAGCTTCTCGGGGCTCGTCTGGCGGAAGGGCGAGGAGCCCTCCGCCGAGGTCGCCCGGATGGTGCCGGCCGACCGCCTCCTCGTGGAGACCGACGCCCCGTTCCTCGCGCCCCCGGCCGCGCCGAGCCGCCGCAACGAGCCCGCCTTCGTCGGCCTGACGGCCCGCTGGGTCGCCGAGCGGCGCGGCGTCGACCCCGAGGCGCTCGGCGCCGAGCTCGTCGCCGCGTACGACCGGACCTTCGGCAGTGGTCATCGGCCGGCCGTTGGTGCAGACTGAGCCGATGGACGACCCACGGCGCATCCGGGCCGCGATCGTCGTCGCCGGCATCCTCATCGCCGTCGGCGGCTGCGCCCCGGGGACCACGCCGTCGCCGTCGGCCTCGCCCGGCGCATCGACCGAACCGTCGGCCGCCGTCACGCCCTGCCCGATCGTCGCCGACGAGGGCGCCCTCCGCTCGCGCAAGCTCGTGTCGGTCGCGGTGATGCCGGGCGTCGACGGCGATCTCGTCGTCTTCACCTTCGACTTCGACGCGCCGACCGGCACGGCCCAGCCGACCGCCCGGCTCGAGGCGGCCGAGCCGCCGTTCACCGCCGACCCGAGCGGCCTGCCGCTCGAGGTGCCGGGCGAGCGCTTCGTCCGGGTCCGCTTCAGCGGGATGATCCTGTACGACGAGGCCGGCGTGCCCACGTTCACCGGCGACGAGCGGATCGAGCCGGCCGGCGCGGCCGCGATCCGGGGCGTCGTCCGGGAGGGCGAGTTCGAGGGCGTCTCGAGCTGGCTCATCGGTTTCGACGGCCCCGGCTGCGTGACGACGTCGCCCTCGACCGGGACGAGCGCGGCGATCCGGGTGAGCGCCGCCCCGTAGCGCGAGCGCGGCCGGCCGCCGGGGACACCCGGCTTGACACCGGGGCCCCGCCTCGGCTAGCGTATTAGCACTCTCGGTATGAGAGTGCTAGCGGACCGCGAACGACCCCCACGGGCGACCGGCGATATCGATCGCCGGGCCCGCCGATCGCCAGGCGCCGCCAGCACCGGATCGTGAACGGGACGGCCCGCCCACCAACCCGGTCGGGACGTCGCGCCAGTCCAGGCGGACGGCCGCCCCAGGCCGTCACAGGAGGGATCGCACCTTGGCAAAGGCCACTGCGAACAAACTGCGCCCGCTCGGCGACCGCGTCGTCATCAAGCCGACGCCCCGCGAGGAGATGACGAAGAGCGGGATCGTCCTGCCGGACACCGCGAAGGAGAAGCCCCAGGAGGGCGAGATCCTCGCCGTCGGGCCCGGCCGGATCCTCGACGACGGCAAGCGCGAGGCGATGGACGTCAAGGAGGGCATGAAGGTCCTCTACGCCAAGTACGCCGGGACCGAGTTCAAGGTCGACGGCGACGAACTTCTCATCGTCAGCCAGAAGGACATCCTCGCGATCGTCGAGGGTTGACCGGCCGCGCCCGTCCTGCGAGGCCGGTGACGGGCCCACGGCCACCAGCACATCCCGGAGGGAACATCACTTGGCAAAGCAGCTGATCTTCGACGAGACGGCTCGTCGCTCGCTGAAGCGGGGCATCGACCGCCTCGCCGACGCGGTGAAGGTGACCCTCGGCCCGAAGGGCCGGAACGTCGTCCTCGACAAGAAGTTCGGATCCCCGACGATCACGAACGACGGCGTCACCATCGCCCGCGACATCGAGCTCGAGGACCCGTTCGAGAACATGGGCGCGCAGCTCCTCAAGGAGGTCGCGACCAAGACCGACGACGTCGCCGGCGACGGCACGACCACCGCGGTCGTCCTCGGCCAGGCGATGGTCGCCGAGGGCCTCCGCGTCGTGACCGCCGGGGCGAACCCGATGGTCATCAAGCGCGGCATCGAGAAGGCGGTCGAGGCGGTCGTCGAGCAGATCAAGAGCACCGCCCGCCCGGTCCTGACCCACGACCAGGTCGCCGCCGTCGCGGCGATCTCGGCGGCCGACCCCGAGGTCGGCGAGATCATCGCCGGTGTCATGGACAAGGTCGGCAAGGACGGCGTCATCACCGTCGAGGAGGGCCAGACCCTCGGCCTCGAGGAGGAGTACACGGAGGGGATGCAGTTCGACCGGGGCTACATCTCGGCGTACTTCGTCACCAATCCCGACCGGATGGAGGCCGTCCTCGAGGATCCGCGGATCCTCATCACCGACAAGAAGATCTCGAGCGTCCAGGACATGCTCCCGGCCCTCGAGAAGTCGGTCCAGGTCGGCAAGCCGATGCTCATCATCGCCGAGGACATCGACGGTGAGGCGCTCGCGACCCTCGTCGTGAACAAGCTCCGCGGCACGGTCCAGGTCCTCGCCGTCAAGGCGCCGGGCTTCGGCGATCGCCGCAAGGAGATGCTCCGCGACATCGCCACCCTGACCGGCGGCACGGTCATCAGCGAGGAGATCGGGCGGAAGCTCGACTCGGTCACCCTCGAGGACCTCGGCAGCGCCCGCCGCGTCGTCGCCACCAAGGACGACACGACGATCGTCGACGGCGCCGGCTCGCCCGACGCGATCAAGGCCCGGATGACCCAGATCAAGGCCCAGATCGAGGACACGACTTCCGACTACGACCGTGAGAAGCTCCAGGAGCGCCTCGCCAAGCTGTCGGGCGGCGTCGCGGTCATCAAGGTCGGCGCGGCCACCGAGGTCGAGCTGAAGGAGAAGAAGCACCGCATCGAGGACGCCCTCTCGACGACCCGCGCGGCCGTCGAGGAGGGGCTCGTCGCCGGCGGCGGCACGACCCTCCTCCAGGCGATCCCGGCGCTCGACAAGGTCAAGCTCAAGGGCGACGAGGCGGTCGGCGTCGACATCGTCCGCAAGGCCCTCGAGGCACCCGCCCGCCAGATCGCCGACAACGCCGGCGCGCCCGGCGAGGTCATCGTCGAGAAGGTCAAGGGCCTCAAGACCGGCGAGGGCTTCGACGCCCTCAAGGGCGAGTACGGCGACATGTTCAAGAAGGGCATCGTCGACGCCGCCAAGGTCACCCGGTCCGCGCTCCAGAACGCCGCCTCGATCGCGGCGATGGTCCTGACGACCGAGACGCTCGTCACCGACATCCCCGAGAAGAAGGAAGCGCCCGCCGGCGGCCACGGCCACGGTGGCGACATGGACTTCTAGTCCGCTCCATCCGCACCGCACTCGAGGCCCGGACCGGCGACGGTCCGGGCCTCGGCATGTCCCGGCCCGCCGATCGGCCGTGTCGTTCGGCGGTCGCCGAACGATCCGAACGACGGTTGACGGCGCGGCGCACCTCGCCGACGCTTGGGGGGGCCAGCCGACCGGCGTGGCCATGACCCGGAGGACCGGATGCTCCCCCTCGACACCCTCGGCGCCCGCCCGATCGGCCGGCGCTCGTTCCAGCGCCTCGCCGTCACCCTCGCCGCCGTCGGCCTGATCGCCGGCGCCTGCTCCGGTGGGGCGTCGACCATCGACGACCCGACCGACATCCTCGTCGGGAGCTACGAGGCGATGCAGGACGTCGAGACCGCTCGCGTCGACATCGCGCTCGAGGGCGAGGCTCCGCTCGGTCTCACCGAGGGCCTCGAGATCTTCGGCCAGGAGGTCCCCTCGCTCGAGCCCGGCACGGACGGCACGGCCGGCACGATCGACCTCAGCGGGACGACGATCGTCGCCGAGATCGACAAGCCGGCCGAGGCGTTCCGCGTCCAGTTCGCGGCGCCCGCCCTGCTCGACGTGAGCGGCGAGATCATCGCCGTCGACGAGGTCGTCTACATCAAGGCCTCGATCCTCGGCGACGAGTACTTCCGGATGGAGCCCGAGGACGAGGCGACGCCGTCGCCCGAGCCGACCGCCTCGGTCGATCCGGCAGCCGAGCTGCGCGAGGCGCTCGCGGATCTCGCGACGCCGCCCGAGAAGCTCGCCGACGAGGCCTGCGGCGACACCGACTGCTACCACGTCCGGCTCGTCATCGACCCCGAGGACCTGCCCGACGACGAGGAGCTGCCGTCGATGCTCCCGACCGAGACCGGCCCGGCCACCGTCGACGTGTGGGTCCGCAAGAGCGACCTGCGCGTCTCGCAGGTCATCGTCACCAGCGACGCCGGCGCCGGCGAGGCGAGCGCGACGGTCGTCTTTTCGAACTACGACGCCGACCTGACGATCGAGGCGCCGCCGGCCGACCAGGTCACCGACGAGCCGCTCGAGCTCCCCGACCTCGGCGGCTGACCGGGGGATCCACCGCCCCTGCGGCAAGCTGCGCCGGTCGCCGTCCCGTGCCGTCGCGTCTCAGCCGGCGACCACCCGCGGCGACCGCCCGGTCGCGAGGTAGCGGCGCCAGGCGTCGGCGAATCGCTCGAGGGGCGACAGGTGGGCGAGCTCGACCCGGTCGACCTCGCCGACGTCGCGGACCCGGACGTGCTCGAGCCCTGCGTCGCGCATGAGCGTCTCGACCGTCGCCGTCTCGCGGAGCCCCGCGAGCGGGAGCCGCCCCGCCGTCGCCTCGTCGTAGTCGTGCCCCGGGTCGGGGCGCCGGCGCCGCTCGACGATCGCTCCGGCGAGCCGGCGGGCCGCGGCGAGGGGCAGCGGGCCCGGTCGCTCGGTGCCGTCGATGACGGCGACGAGGCCGCCGGGCCGGGTCGCGTCCCGCCAGGCGGCGAGGGCGCGGTCGGGGTGGGGGAGCGTCCACAGCACGTGCCGACTCACGACGGCGTCGAAGCCGACGAGGCCCGCCGGGAGGGCCTCGGCGTCGGCGACCCGCAGCTCGACCGCGAGGCCCGCCTCGGCCGCCCGCCGGCGGGCGATCTCGAGCATGCCCGTCGAGAGGTCGACGCCGGTGACGTCGTGGCCGAGCTCCGCGGCGAGCAGGGCGAGGACGCCGGTCCCGGTGCCGACGTCGAGGACCCGGAGCCGCGGGACGTCGGCGTGGGACGGGTCGCCGAGGATCGCCGCGACGAGCCGGCGCCAGGCGACCCACTCGTCGTCGTGGCGGAGGCCGTGGCGCGGCGTCGCGTCGTATGTCGGGGCGCCGGCGTCCCAGGCACGGCTGACCGCCGTCTTGAGGTCCTCGTCGGTCGTCACGTCGGGAGGATACCGAGCGCCGCCGGTGCCCGGTCGAGCGCTCGCCCCTAGAATCGGCCCGTGCCCAGGAAGGACCCCCCGTCAGAGCCGGTCGCCGAGGCGCCGTCCGCGCCCGACGAAGCTCCGTTCGCGCCCGACGAGGCGTTCGCGCCCGACGACGATCCGGCGGCCGAGGACGGCCACTGGTTCGCGGCCTCGCACGTCGTCGAGGCCGGTGCGGTGCCCGTCGAGCCGGAGTACCTGGCCGACGCGCCACCGCTCCCGGACCCGGGCGCGCCGGTCGTCGCCCCGAGCCCAGAGGAGCGCCAGGCGGCCACGGCCGCGCTCGCCGCGCGGATCGTCCGGAACCTCAACCCCGAGCAGGCGCGCGCGGTCGAGACGACCGACGGCCCCGTCCTGATCCTCGCCGGGGCCGGGTCGGGCAAGACCCGCGTCCTTGCCCACCGGGTCGCCTACCTCGTCGGGGTCAAGGGCGTCCGGCCCTGGCAGATCCTCGCCGTGACGTTCACGAACCGCGCCGCGGCCGAGCTCCGGGAGCGGATCGTCGCCCTCGTCGGCGAGCCCGGCAAGGACGTCCAGGCCGGCACGTTCCACTCGCTCTGCGCGCGGGTCCTCCGCCGCGACGGCGAGGCGATCGGGATCGACCGCCGCTTCGTCATCTACGACACCGACGACCAGCAGCAGCTGATGAAGCAGCTCCTCCGCGAGGAGGACCTCCCGAGCACCGGCGAGTTCCGGCCGTCGGTGGTCCTCGGGGCGATCAGCCGGGCCAAGAACGAGATGCTCGACGCGGCCTTCCTCGCCGAGCACGCGATCAGCCACCACGAGCGGATCGTCGCCCGGCTCGCCGGCCGCTACCGGGACCGCCTCCGGACCGCGGGCGCGCTCGACTTCGACGACCTCCTCATCGCGGCGGTCCGGCTCTTCGACGAGGCGCCCGACGTCCTCCGTCGCTACCAGGAGCGCTGGCGGTACCTCCATGTCGACGAGTACCAGGACACGAACCGGCCGCAGTACCTGTGGGTCCGCTCGCTTGCCGCCCGCCACCGCAACCTCTGCGTCGTCGGCGACGACGACCAGTCGATCTACTCGTGGCGCGGCGCCGACATCCGGAACATCCTCGACTTCGAGCGCGACTACCCCGACGCCGCGGTCGTCAAGCTCGAGCAGAACTACCGGAGCACCCAGCTCATCCTCGACGCCGCCCACGCGGTCGTCTCGCGCAACGCGGCGCGGACCGACAAGAAGCTCTGGACGGAGAACGCCGGCGGCGTCCCGATCCAGCGCTTCGAGGCCTACAACGAGGAGGAGGAGGCCGAGTGGATCGCCCGCCAGGTCGAGGGCCTGGTGGGCGGCAAGGGATCGCTCCTCACCCGGCGGGCCGACGACGACGCCGGTGCGCTGCAGGCCCAGGACGTCGCCGTCATGTACCGGATGAACGCCCAGTCCCGGGCGATCGAGGAAGCGTTCCTCCGCTACGGGATCCGCTACCAGCTCGTCGGCGGCACCCGCTTCTACCAGCGCCGCGAGGTCAAGGACGCCCTGGCCTACCTGCGCGTCCTGCGCTCGGACCGCGACGTCGTCAGCTTCGAGCGGATCGCGAACGTGCCGGCCCGGGCGATCGGCGACCGGACGATCGAGGAGATCCGGGTCCTCACCGCGGCCCGCGAGGGCGACGTCTGGTCCGCCCTCGGCGCGGCGGCCCGGGGCGAGGCCGGCGACCTCGGCGGGCGCGCGCGCGCGGCCCTCACCGGCTTCGTCGGGCTCGTCGAGCGGCTGCGGACCCGGATCGGCGTCCTGCCGCTGCCCGAGCTGCTCGACGAGGTGCTCGAGGCGTCCGGCTACCGGGCGATGCTGGCCGACGGCTCCGAGGACGGCGAGGAGCGCTGGGCGAACCTGCTCGAGCTGCGCTCGGTCACGACCCGCTACGACGACCTGACCCCCGACGACGCGCTCGACCGGTTCCTCGAGGAGACCGCGCTCGTGGCCGACCAGGACGCCTACGAGGGCGGTGCCGACGCGGCGACGCTCATCACCCTCCACGCGGCCAAGGGGCTCGAGTTCCCGGTCGTCTTCATCGCCGGGCTCGAGGAGGGCGTCTTCCCGCACAGCCGGGCCCTCGACGACGAGCAGGAGCTCGAGGAGGAGCGCCGGCTGGCGTACGTCGGGATCACCCGGGCCAAGCGTCGCCTCTTCCTCTCGCACGCCTGGCGCCGGGCGACCTGGGGGATGGGCCAGGCGAGCGTGCCGAGCCGCTTCCTGCTCGAGATCCCGCCCGAGCTCATGGCCGGGCCGCGCCTCGAGCCCGGGATGGACGACGGCGACCACCTCGAACTCGACATGGTCTTCGGGGCGCGCCGGACCTCGCGCTTCGGGACGCCGGTCCGGGCGGGCGGCGCGGCGTACCGGCAGGGCAGCGGGCGGCCCGGGGCGCCGGCCGCGGGGGAGTCGTTCCGGCCGACCCGTGACCTGCAGGCGAAGCGCGACGCCTACGCGGCCGGCGCGCGATCCGGCGAGCTGCCGGGCGGCGGCGCGTCACCGGGCGGCGCTGGCCTGGTGCCGGGCGGCGCTGGCTCGACGCCGGCGCGGGGCGTCGTCCCTCCGCGTCCGATCGTCCCCGGCGAGCGCCGCTATCGCGACGGCGACCGGGTCCGCCATTCTCGGTTCGGCGACGGCATCGTCGTGACGAGCAAGCTCACCCGCGACGACGAGGAGGTGACGGTGGCGTTCCGCGACACGACGGTCGGCCGCAAGACGATGCTCGCGAGCATGGCGAACCTCGAGGTGGTGGGGTGAATATGCTTGACGCGAAGGCGCCTCTGCATACCATCGACCCATGAAGAAGCACACCACCATCGATCTCGACACGGACCTCGTGCGCGAGGCAGCCGACGTGCTCGGTACGACTCGAACGACCGACACCATCCACGAGGCGCTTCGCGAGGTCGTCAACATCCGACGCCGGCTGCGGCTCCTCGATCTTCGCCCTGACCTCGACCTGGCCGACCTTCGCGAGATGCGTCGCGGCCGGTTCGATGCGTTGTTCGACGCCGAGCAGGCGGAGCGGGACGCCGGTCCGAACCGCGGCTGATGGAGCTGCTGGACACGTCGGCCCTGATCGTGAGCTGGCGCCGACCGGAGCTCCTGGAGTGGCTGCGTCGTGCGCTGACCGATGGTGAGGTGGCGATCTGCGATCCGGTAGCGCTCGAGTATCTACGCGGCGCGCGCAACGCATCCGAGTTCACGATCTACGAGCAGACGCTCCGATCGCTGCCGTGGCTCAGCGTGCTGCCGGCGGACTGGGACCGGGCCGTCGAAGTCTCGCGGGCGATGTCGTTCGTGGCGGGCGGCTACCAGCGGAGCGTCGGCATCCCGGATCTGCTGATCGCCGCGACCGCCGAGCGGCACGGCGTCGCGGTCGTCCACTACGACGCCGACTACGACCGGATCGCCGGCGTGACCGGCCAGGCGACCCGCTGGATCGTCCCCGCAGGATCGGTCGAGGCATGACCGACCGCGCCGGGATCGATCTTGACGCGGTCGTCTCGCTGGCCGAGCTGGAGCCGCTGGCGCGCGCCCGCATGCGACCGTCTGCCTGGGACTACGTCGCGGGCGGCTCGTGGGACGAGCTCAGCCTCGCCGAGAACGACGCCGCCTGGCGGCACCGCCGCTTCCGGCCCCGGGTGCTCGTGGATGTCTCGCGGATCGACCCGGCCGCGATCCTGCTCGGGAGCCAGGCGTCGATGCCGCTCGCGATCGCGCCGATGGCGGCCCACGGGCTGGCGCACCCCGACGCCGAGATCGCGACCGCGCGGGCGGCGGCCGCAGCCGGCGTGCCGTTCACCCTGTCGACGGTCTCGACGCGGTCCATCGAGGAGGTGGCGGAGGCGGTCCCCGACGGCGTCCGCTGGTTCCAGCTCTACGAGCACCGCGAGCGCGCCTTCACCGCCGACCTGTGCCGGCGCGCTGTCGATGCCGGCTACCGGGCGCTGGTGCTGACCGTGGACCTGCCCGTCGTCGGCTACCGCGAGCGCGACCGCCGGAACCGCTTCGAGCTCGACGTCCATCTCGGCAACTTCCCGGGCGGACATCCGGGCCGGTCGGGCGACGCGCCAGGCGGCGAGACCGGCTACGAGGCCCTCGGCCACCAGCAGCACCTCGGGCTGACCTGGGGGGATGTGGCGGTCGTGCGCGAGTGGTCCGGCCTGCCGATCGTGCTCAAGGGGATCATGACCGCCGAGGACGCGCGACTCGCGGTCGAGCACGGTGTCGACGCGATCGTGGTGTCGAACCACGGTGCCCGCCAGCTCGACCGAGTGCCGGCGACGGCCGACGTGCTGGAGGAGATCGTCGACGAGGTCGGGGGCCGCCTGCCGGTCTGGGTCGACGGCGGCATCCGGCGCGGCCTCGACATCCTCGTGGCGCTCGCCCTCGGCGCCGACGCCGTGCTCGTCGGGCGGCCGGTGCTGTGGGGCCTGGCTGCCGGCGGCGAAGTCGGCGTCGAGCGGGTGCTGGCGATCCTGCGCGAGGAGCTCGAGCTCGGGATGGCGCTCCTCGGCACACCGTCGATCGCATCGATCACCCGCCGGCACCTCGCCTGACCGGCAGCGGTCGACGCGGCTGCCGTATCCTCGGTCGGCGATGACATCCTCCGACCTGCCCGTCGACGGCGTCCTCGTCGAGGCGGCCATCGCCCTCGATCCCGACGCGGCGCGGGCGCGCCACGCCGAGCTGGTCGCTGCCGTCGAGCGGGCGAACCGGCTGTACTACGTCGAGGACGCGCCGGAGCTGAGCGACGCCGAGTACGACGCCCTCTTTCGCGAGCTGGTCGCGCTCGAGACGGCGTACCCCGCGCTGCGCACGCCGGACTCACCGACCCAGCGGGTGGGCGGCGCGCCGACGGGCCAGTTCGCGGAGGTGCGTCACGCGCGGCCGATGCTGTCGCTCTCCAACGCCTTCAGCCACGACGAGCTGCGGGCGTTCGACGCCCGGGTGCGCAAAGGGCTGGGTCTGGCGGCCGCCCCCGAGCCGGCCCCGGACCTGACCTACGTCGCCGAGCTCAAGATCGACGGCCTGGCCATCTCGCTGCGCTACGAACGCGGTCGCTTCATCCAGGGCGCGACCCGCGGCGACGGCACGACGGGCGAGGACGTGACCGCGAACCTGCGGACGATCCGGGCCATCCCCGCGCAGCTCACCGAGCCCGCGACCCTGGAGGCGCGCGGCGAGGTGTTCATGCCCAAGGCGGAATTCGCGCGCATCAACGCCGAGCGCGAGGAGGCCGGGCTGCCGCGCTACGCCAACCCGCGCAACAGCGGCGCCGGCTCGCTGCGCCAGAAGGATCCGGCGGTCACCGCCAGCCGCCTGCTGTCGGCGTGGTTGTACCAGCTCCTCGAGGGCGGGGAAGGGGAGCAGGCCACCCTGTTCGACGCCGGCCCGCCAGCCACCGACGCCTCGGGCGCCGTCGTGGTCGTCGATCGCCAATCGGCCGCCCTCGACCGCCTCGATGCGCTCGGCTTCCCGGTCGACCCCGACCACGAGGCGGGCCTCGACATCGAGGGCGTGATCGCCTTCACCGAGCGCTGGCGCGAGGCCCGTCACGAGCTGCCGTACCAGACCGACGGCGTCGTCGTCAAGGTCGACCGGTTCGACCTCCAGGCCCGCCTCGGGATGGTCGCCCGGGCACCGCGCTGGGCGATCGCCTTCAAGTACCCGCCCGAGCAGGTCGAGACGGTCGTCGAGGACATCGTCGCGTACGTCGGGCGGACCGGGACGCTGACGCCGGTCGCCCACCTGCGGCCGGTCGTCGTCGCCGGCTCGACCGTCGCCCGGGCGACCCTCCACAACCTCGACGAGGTCCGTCGCAAGGACATCCGGATCGGCGACACCGTCGTCCTCCAGAAGGCCGGCGACGTCATCCCCGAGGTCGTCCGCTCCCTGCCCGAGCGCCGGACGGGCGCCGAGCGCGAGTACGAGGTCCCGCCGGCCTGCCCGATCTGCGGCACCGCCGTCGTTCGCGACGAGGGCGCGGTCCGCCACTACTGCCCGAACCCGGTCTGTCCGGCCAAGGTCATGGAGGGCTTCCTCCACTTCACGAGCCGGGGCGGGATGGACATCGAGGGGGCCGGCTACGCGGTCGTCAGCCAGCTCCTCGCTCGGGGGCTGGTTCGGACGCCGGCCGACCTCTACGGCCTGACCGTCGAGCAGCTCGAGGGGCTCGAGCGGTTCGCCCGGAAGAGCGCCGAGAACCTCGTCGCGGCGATCGAGCGGTCGCGGCGACGGCCGCTGGCCCGGATCCTGGCCGCGCTCGGCATCCCCCAGATCGGCGAGCAGACGGCCATCGACCTCGCGTCATGGCTGGCCTCGGAGTGGCCGCCCGGACCCGATGAGCCGATGGGTGGCCCCGACGGCTGGACGGCGCGGGTCGCCGCCGCGCTGCGGACGACGGCGCTCGAGGACCCGGAGCGGCTGACGGCGGTGCCGGGCATCGGCGGGGTCGTCTCGGCGAGCCTCGCCGGGTGGTTCGCCGACCCGGAGCGAGGCGGGCTGCTCGAGGCGCTGGTGGCCGCCGGCGTCGAGGCGGAGCGACCAGCCGTGCGCGCGGCGGGTCCGGCGGGGACGGGCGCCGAGGGCCCGCTCTCGGGGAAGACGGTCGTCGTCACCGGCTCGCTCGAGGGCTTCAGCCGCCAGGAGGCCGAGGACGCGGTCCGGGCGGCCGGCGGCCATGCGGCGGGCTCGGTCTCGAAGAAGACGGACTACGTCGTCGCCGGCCCGGGCGCGGGCTCGAAGCTGGCGAAGGCCGAGGCGCTGGGGGTCACGGTCCTCGACGAGGCCGGCTTCCGGGCGCTGCTCGCAGCGGAGGAGCCGGGATGAGCGACGACGCGACCTGGGACGACGATCGAGACGACGAGGACCGCGACGACGGGGACGCGGGCGAGGCGGTCGCGATGACGGAGGCCGAGGCGGCCTTCGCCGCCCGGCTCGCTGACGATCTCGAGCGCGTGCTCGGTCCGGGTCTCGCGGTCGCCGACCTCGAGATCGCCGGCTACGGCCCGGTCGCGATGCGGGCCGCCATCTTCGTCGACGGGATGGTCCGCGCGATCGAGGCGACCGGCGAGACGAGCCTCGACGCGTACCGGGCGCTGATGGTCGCGGCCGCCGAGCTTCGCCTCGGCGCGGCCTACCGTCGGATCGTCGGCGGGGAGTAGGGGAGCCGATGCCGACCGCGGAGTGGCCGGGGTGCTGAGGCGAGGCCGGGCACCCCGACCGCCGGCCCCACCGCTCGAGCCGGGCGATCGGTTCGACCGGCTGGCGGGCATGGTCCTCGGGTTCGCCCTCGTCGTCGTCGCCCTCGCGGTGCTGGCGGTCGTGCCGGGCGCCGGCGGCTCGGGCGGACCGGTCGCGATCGCGGTCGGGGCGGCCCTCGCGGCGGCGGTCCCGACGCTCGGGCTGATCGGGCTCGTCCGGCAACGGCCGTGGGGCCGCCCGGTCGCGATCCTCGGTCTGTGGCTGCTCATCGTCTCTGGGATCGCCCAGCTGGCGGTCTCGCTCGGATCGGGCGAGGTGAACCTGCCGTTCCTCGCCATCGCCGCCGGGTTCGTCCTCGTCGCGGCCCCGCGTCCAGCCGCCCCGCCGCTCGGCCCGACCGATCGCCGGATCGTACGGGCGGCCGTCGCGCTGGCGGTCGCATCGCTCGCCTGGTGGGCGCTGACGCGCCTCGTCGCGTAGCGGTCGCGGCCGCGCCGACCGTCCCTCAGCCGAGGGCGTAGTTGAGCTGGCCGTAGATCCGGTCGGGTCGCCAGGGGAGCGGGTCGCCGCGCTCCATCCGGGCGACGCGCCGGATCTCGGTCCAGCCGTCGGCGGCGAACCGTTCGATGCCCGCGCCGTTCGAGGCGAGCAGGCCGGTCACGACCCGGCCATCGGGGTGAGCGGCGACGCGCGCCCGGGCGACCGCGAGCCCGGCCGCGGCGTCGACGGCGATCGTCGCGCCGCCCGGCCACGGCCCGCGGAGGAGGAAGGCCCGCAGCGCCCCGTCGGCAGCGCGCAGGACCAGGCCGCCGGCGGCTCCGTCGGCGGTGCCGACGAGCGCTTCGATCACGGCCGCCCGGTCCTCGCCGGTCGCCGCCCGGTC
Organism: uncultured Anaerolineaceae bacterium; assembly: GCA_964483405.1. Lineage (GTDB taxonomy): Bacteria > Chloroflexota > Limnocylindria > Limnocylindrales > CSP1-4 > CAZABC01. The sequence continues at coordinate 16,433 of CAZABC010000016.1, read as the reverse complement.
GAGGGCGATCGCCTCGGCGAGGTCGTCGGCGGTGAACGGGCGGATGCCGCCCTCGGGCGAGCCCGGCTCGTCGGTTCGCGCCGGCCCGTCCGCGCGCTCGGGTCCCGCCGCGACCGGCCCGGCCGACCGATCCGGCCCGCCGGCATGCTCGACGACGACGTACGTGTCGGTCACCGCGAACCCGAGGCGCTCGTAGACGGGGCGCCCGGCCGGTGTCGCGGCCAGGACGAGCGTCCGGCAGCCGGCGGCCGTCAGCTCGTCGGCGACGACGCGGCTCAGCTCGAGGCCGAGCCCCTCGCCGCGCCGCTCGGGCGAGACGAAGATCGTCCCGACCCAGCCCGACGCGCCGTAGCACGTGCCGACGCCCGTGCCGACGATCGCGTCGCCGTCGACCGCCACGACCGGGGCGCACGCCGGGTGCTCGACCGCGAAGGCGAACCACGAGCGCCGGTCGCCCCAGTCGCCGCGGAGGACGGCGTCGGCCGCGGGGTCGACGTCGGCGGGCGTCATCGGGCGGATCCGGACGGTCATGGGCGGCAGGGTAGCGGGTCGCGTCGGCTATCATCGGCCCGTGGCCACGCTGTCCCGCGCCGACGTCGAGCACGTCGCCCACCTCGCCCGCCTCGGCATGACCGATGACGAGCTCGCCCGGCTCGAGGGGCAGCTCAACCACATCCTCGACCAGTACGCGATCCTCGCGCGGCTCGACACCGAGGCGATCCCGCCGACGGCCCAGGTGATCGAGCTCGAGAACATCCTCCGCGAGGACGAGGTGACGCCGTCGCTGCCGGTCGAGGCGATCGTCGCCAACGCCGCCGAGCACGACGGCGGCTTCATCGTCGTGCCGGCGATCCTGACCGAGTGAGCCGGCCGTGACGAGCGCGGGCGGACCGGCCCCGGACGACCTCACCCGGCTGACCGCGCACGCCATGGCGGCGCGCCTGCGAGCCGGCGAGACGTCCGCCCGCGAGCTGGCCGAGGCCCACCTCGCCGCGGCCGAACGCGACAACCGCGCCCTCAACGACTGGCTCGTCATCGACCGCGACGGCGCGCTCGCGGCCGCGGGCGCCGCCGACGCCCGGCTCGCGGCCGCGCGTCGCGATGGCGAGACGGCGCTTGCGGCGACCCACCCGCTGCTCGGCGTGCCGGTCGCCCTCAAGGACCTCATCTCGGTCGCCGGCGGCCAGGCCACGGCCGGCTCGCGGATCCTGGCCGGCTACCGCTCGCCGTACGACGCCCACATCGTCGAGCGGCTCCGCGACGCCGGCGCGGTCGTCCTCGGCAAGACGAACATGGACGAGTTCGCGATGGGCTCGTCGAACGAGTTCAGCGCCTACGGTCCGGTCAGCAACCCGTGGGATCTCGATCGGGTCCCCGGCGGCAGCAGCGGCGGCTCGGCGGTCGCGGTCGCCGCGTACCATGCGCCGCTCGCGCTCGGGACCGACACCGGCGGGTCGATCCGCCAGCCGGCCTCGCTGTCGGGCATCGTCGGCATGAAGCCGACGTACGGGCGGGTGAGCCGCTACGGGATCGTCGCCTTCGCCAGTTCGCTCGACCAGATCGGGCCGTTCGCCCGCGACGTCCGGGACGCCGCCGCGCTTCTCCACGCGGTCGCCGGGCGGGACGGCCGCGACTCGACCTCGGCGCCCGTCCCGGTCCCCGACGGCCTGCTGTCGCTGCCGGCCTCCGACGACGAGGCCGCGGCGTCGCTCCGCGGCCTGCGGCTCGGCCTGCCGCGCGAGTACTTCGTGGCCGGGATGGAGCCCGGCGTCGAGGCGAGCATCCGGGCGGCGGTCGCGGCCCTGGAGGCGGCCGGCGCCGCGGTCGAGGACGTCAGCCTGCCGCACACGGACTACGGCCTCGCGACCTACTACATCGTCGCCCCGGCTGAGGCATCGGCGAACCTCGCCCGCTACGACGGCATCCGCTTCGGTCGTCGGCTGGGCGCCGACGACGTCCTCGCCGGGTACCTCGCGACCCGCGGCGACGGGTTCGGCGCCGAGGTGAAGCGCCGGATCATGCTCGGGACGTACGCCCTGTCGGCCGGCTACTACGACGCCTACTACCTGAAGGCCCAGAAGGTCCGGACCCTGATCAAGGCCGACTTCGACGCGATCTTCGCCTCGGGCGTTGACGCGCTCGTGGCCCCGACGAGCGCGACCGTCGCGTTCCGCTTCGGCGCCCGCCTGGTCGACCCGGTGGCGATGTACCTGTCGGACGCCTGCACGCTCCCGGTCAACATGGCCGGGCTGCCGGGCGTGTCGATCCCGTGCGGCCTCTCGGACGGCCTGCCGGTCGGACTCCAGCTCATCGGACCGGCCTGGTCCGAGCTCGAGCTGCTCCGGCTCGGCCGCGGCTTCGAGGCGATCACCGCCGACGCCGACTGGCGCCGGCTCGAGCCCACCCAGCTCCCCCTCGCGGCGGACCCGGACGCCCCGACGCCCGCCACGCGCGCCGCCGCCCTGGCCGGGGCGGCCTGACCGGAGGCACGCCGATGTCGACCGAGCCCACAACCCCGGCGACCGTCCGCCCGCCGCTCGCCGAGCGCGCGCTCGCCGAGCGCGTCCGCATCGTCCCGCCGTCGGGGATCCGCCGCTTCTTCGACATCCTCGCGACGATGCAGGACGTCATCAGCCTCGGGGTGGGGGAGCCCGACTTCGACACGCCGCGCGAGATCGTCGAGGCCGGCGTCGAGAGCCTCCGCGAGGGCCGGACCCACTACACGAGCAACTTCGGGACGATCGAGCTGCGGCGCGCGCTGTCGGCCCATCTCGAGCGACGGTACGGCGTCCGCTACGACCCCGCGACCGAGATCCTCGTCACCGTCGGCGCCTCGGAGGCGGTCGACCTCGCCCTGCGGGCGACCTGCGACCCCGGCGACGAGGTGATCCTCCACGAGCCCTCGTATGTCGCCTACGTCCCGGCGATCGTCTTCGCCGGCGGTGTCGTCCGCCACGTCCCGACCCGCTTCGAGGACGACTTCGCCCTCGACCCCGCGGCCGTCGAGGCGGCGATCACGCCGCGGACGAAAGCGCTCTTCCTCGGCTACCCGTGCAACCCGACCGGCGCCGTCCTGCCGCCCGCGGTCCAGGACGAGCTTGCCGCGATCGCCGAGCGCCACGACCTCCTCGTCTACAGCGACGAGATCTACGACCGGCTCGCCTACGGGACGTACACCCACCGGGCGTTCAGCGCCATGCCCGGGATGCGCGACCGGACGGTCCTGATGGGCGGCTTCAGCAAGGCCTACGCGATGACCGGCTGGCGGGTCGGCTGGCTGTGCGCCCCGGCGCCGATCCTCGAGGGCATCATCAAGGTCCACCAGTACGGGATCATGTCGGCCCCGACGGTCGCCCAGGACGCGGCCCTCGTCGCCCTCGTCGACGGCGAGCCGGCGGTCGAGTCGATGGTCGCCGAGTACGACCGCCGCCGGCGCCTCCTCGTGGACGGGCTGAACGCGCTCGGGCTCGAGACGTTCGAGCCGCGCGGCGCCTTCTACGCCTTCCCCCGGATCTCCTCGACCGGGCTCTCGTCCGAGGCGTTCACCGAGCGGCTGCTCATGGAGGAGAAGGTCGCCGTCGTCCCGGGCGACGCCTTCGGGCCGTCGGGCGCCGGCCACGTCCGGATGTGCTACGCGACGGCCTACGACCAGCTCGAGGAGGCGCTCCGGCGGATCGGCCGGTTCGTCGAGCGGGTCCGGGCCGAGGGCGCCGGATGACGACCGCGCCGACCCGATCCTCCGGCTCGGCGGCGCTCGACCGCTACGAGGTCGTCGTCGGGATCGAGGTCCACTGCCAGCTGCGGACCGCGAGCAAGATGTTCTGCGGCTGCTCGACCGCCTACGACGGCGCGCCGCCGAACACCCACGTCTGCCCGGTCTGCCTCGGGCTGCCCGGCACCCTGCCGGTCATCAATCGGCGGGCCGTCGAGCTCGTCCTCGCGACGGGGCTCGCGATCGAGGCGACGGTGCCGCCGGCGACGCGCTGGGACCGCAAGAACTACTTCTACCCGGACCTCCCGAAGGGCTACCAGATCAGCCAGTACGACCTGCCGCTCGCCTCGGCCGGTCGGCTCGCCTTCGAGACCTCGGCTGGGCCGGTCGCGATCCGGATCCGGCGGGCCCATCTCGAGGAGGACACGGCCCGGCTCGTCCACGCGACGACGCCCGACGGTCGCCGGGTCAGCCTGGTCGACTTCAACCGGTCCGGTGCCCCGCTCATGGAGATCGTCACCGAGCCCGACGTCCGGTCGGCCGAGCAGGCCCGCCGCTACGCCGAGGAGCTCCAGCTCCTCCTCCGGACGATCGGCGCGTCGGACGCCGACATGGAGCGCGGCCAGATGCGGGTCGAGGCGAACGTCTCGATCCGGCCGCACGGCTCGGCGACGCTCGGGACCCGGACCGAGGTCAAGAACATGAACTCGTTCCGGGCGGTCGAGCGGGCGATCGCCTTCGAGATCGAGCGCCAGGCGGCGGCCCTCGATGCGGGCGAGACGCTCCGCCAGGAGACGCGCGGCTGGTCCGAGGACCGCGGGGCGACGTACGTGATGCGCTCCAAGGAGGATTCGCACGACTACCGGTACTTCCCCGAGCCGGACCTGCCGCCGCTCCGCGTCGACGCCGCCTGGCTCGAGGGGATCCGAGCCGCCCTGCCCGAGCTCCCGGCGGCCCGCCGGGCGCGCTACCGGGACGGGCTCGGCCTGTCGGCGTACGACGCGGCGGTGATCGTCGCCGACCCGACGATGGCGGCCGCCTTCGAAGCGATCCTCGCGGCGGATGCCGGGCTGCCGGCGAAGGAGGTCGCGAACCTCGTCACCGGCGACTACGGCCGGGCGGCGAAGGAGACGACCGAGCGGACGGCCGACGGGCTCGTCGGGCGCGCATCGGCGGCCGAGCTCGCGGACCTGCTGCGGCGCGTCGCGGACGGCGAGCTGTCGCGGGCGAACGCGAAGGAGGTCCTCGTCGAGCATCTCGCCAGCGGGACGACGACCGCGGAGATCATCGCCGAGCGCGGTCTTCGCCAGATCAGCGACACCGACGCGCTCGGGGCGATCCTCGACGATGTCCTCGCCGCGAACCCGGCCGCGGTCGCCGACTACCGGGCCGGCAAGGCCCAGGCGATCGGCTTCCTCGTCGGGCAGGCCATGAAGGCGACCCGCGGTCAGGCGAACGCGGCCGTCGTCGGGGCCGAGCTCCGCGCGCGACTCGACCGGGAGGGCTGAACCGATGGGTCCGCTCAACCTGCTCCTGTGGGGCGCCGGTGTGGTCCTCATCGCCGCCGGCTACCTGCGGGCGCGCGAGCCGTGGCGACGCTACCAGGCGCTCAAGGCCCAGGACGAGAACATCGCCCGCTACGAAGCGTGGCGCGGCGGCGTCCGCAACGACCCGAAGACCGGTGCCTCGGTGGCGATGGCGATGCTCCGCCGCCAGGCCCGGATCGGCGCGGCGATCGCGATCTGCGGCGTCGTCCTCGTGTTCCTCGGCTTCCTGCTCCGCTGACGCCTCCCCGTCGCGACCCGTCGGGTCCGCGACCGGTGATCGCGCAGCCGGGTCGCTCGACGGGGCGGTCCGGACACGCCCCCCACATGCGCCGATGCGGCTGCTCGTGTCGGCTGCGTGGTCGCCCCGAGCGCACCGCCGCCGACATCGGGGGAACGCCCCGCCTGTGCCACCGCCTCGGTGACCGAAGTCGCAGCCCGCGCGCTCGCGACGTCCATGCAGTCGACCGGCGATCGTCAACGGCCGACCGCGCGACCCTGGCGACTTCGCCGTGGGTGCGGGAGACGATCACGCTGTCCATGCACCTGACATAGGGGTCGGCTAGGGGCCGACGCCCGGGCCTCACCCAAGGCCGCCGGGACCACGGCCAGGGGCGATCGACTGCCTGCCCCGGCACGGCCCTCGCCTGCCCGCCCCGGCGCGGCCCTCGCCTGCGCCCCGGCACGGCCCTCGCCCCGGCACGGCCCTCGCCTGCCCCGGCACGGCGCGGCCCTTGCCATGACGGGCCTCGCCGCCCCGCCCCGGCACGTAGCCTGGCCCCCGCGCCGCCGTCGGACCGCGTCCCGGGCGCCCGGTCCCCGGCCCGGCGACGCCCCTCAGCCGCCCAGCTTGCGGTGCTCGATCGCGGTGCAGCGATCCATGACGACGGCGACCCCGCCGGCATGGGCGATGGCGGCCGCCGCCCAGGAGACGACCCCGAGCTGGAGCCAGAGGCAGCGGGCGCCGACGGCGACCGCCTCCTCGGCATGGGGCGGGCACAGCTCGGGGCGGCGGAAGACGTCGACGATGTCGATCGGCCCGGTCGCGGCGACCGCGGCCTCGAGCGTCGGGAAGCACGCGACCCCGCGGATCCGTGGCTCGGTCGGGTTGACCGGGACGCAGTCGTACCCGTGCCGCTGGAGGTAGGCCATCACGTCGTGCGACGGGCGATCGGGACGGGCCGACGCGCCGACGATCGCGATCCGCCGCGCGGCGCGGAGGACCTCGAGCGCCCCGGCCTCATCGAGCACCGGGACCGGGCCGCGGCCCTCCTGGAGGTCCAGGACGTCGCGGGCCCGGGCCCGTTCGTCTGCGCCCACGGAGCGACGACGGCCGGCCGGTGGGCTAGCCGCGCTGCTCCTTGTCGTACGGGATGCCGTCGGCGGCCGGCGGGACCGCCCGCCCGACGACGCCGGCGAGGATGATGATCGTGAGGATGTAGGGGAACATCCCGAAGATCTGGGCCGGCCACGAGGCGATCCACTCGCCGATCTGGCCGGGCGGGGCGTCGATCTGGACCGCCTGTCCGAGCGTCCGCGCGCCGCCGAAGATCAGCGCCGCGCCGAAGGCCCCGATCGGGGTCCAGCGGCCGAAGATCATCGCCGCGAGGGCGATGAAGCCGACGCCCGCCGACATGTTGTCCTGGAACGAGCCCGTGGATTCGAGGGTCAGGTAGGCACCCGCCAGCCCCGCGAAGATTCCGCCCACGATGACGTTGCGATAGCGCGTCCGGATGACGTCGATGCCGACCGTGTCGGCCGCCTTGGGGTGCTCGCCGACGGCCCGCGTCCGGAGGCCCCAGCGAGACCGAAAGAGCATCACCTGGAGGAAGATCACCGCGAAGATGAGCGACATCTGGATCGGTCCCTGGCCGAACACCGCGTTCACGAGCGGCCCGATGACCGGGATCGCGAGGATCGTCTCGGGCAGGTCGATGCCCTTGAGGGTCTCGGCGCCGGTGACCCCGGCGGTCGAGATGAGGAGCTGGTTGAAGTAGGCCGTCGCGCCGAGGGCGAGGATGTTGATGACCGTGCCGCTGATGATCTGGTCGGCCTTGACGGTGATCGACAGCCAGGCATGGAGCGCCGAGAGGGCCATCGCCGTCAGGACCGCGACGAGGATGCCGATCCAGGCCGCCGCGCCGTGACCGAGCGACGGGTTCAGGTACGCGCCGACGAGGAAGCCGGTGAACGCCGATGAGAGGATCATCCCCTCGATGCCGATGTTCACGACGCCCGACCGCTCGTTCATGACGCCACACAGTGCGCCGTAGGCGATGGGGACGGCGAAGCCGAGGATGATGTACGGCCGGGTCGCGAGGAAGTCGACGAACCAGACGACGAGGTCCCACAGCGCCGGACCGTAGCCGGCGATCAGGGCGAGGACGAGCAGGGCGACGAGCACCCCGAGGCTGATGGTCCAGCCCCGAGAGACCGACGGGCGCCGGCGGAGCGAGGCGGCCAGGGTGGTCACGCCACACCTCCCGCCGGCGCGGCCGCGACCGGGCGACGGCGCCCGAACCGTGGCAGCAGCTTCCGGATGACCGCCTCCGCGGCGACGAACAGGATGATCGCCGCCTGGACGATGAAGATCACGTCGATCGGGATGCCGGTCTCACGCTGCATCGTGCCGGCCCCCGCGCGCAGGACACCGAAGAGCAGGGCCGCGCCGACCACCCCGAACGGGTGGGCCCGCCCGAGGAGGGCGACGGCGATGCCGTCGAAGCCGTACGTCGTGTTGTACTCGGCCGGATAGCTCTTCGTGATCCCGAGGATCTCGCAGGCGCCGGCGAGGCCGGCCAGGCCGCCGGCGAGCGACATCGTCAGGACGATGATCAGGTTCGGCCGGATGCCGGCATAGCGGGCCGCGTTCGGGTTCTGGCCGACCGTCCGGATCTCGAAGCCGAGCGTCGTCTTGAACAGGACGAACCAGATGACGACCGCGGCGACGAGCGCGACGATGATCCCGGCGTGCATCTTCGTGCCGTCGATGAGGATCGGCAGCTGGGCCGCCTCGACGACGTCGTTGGTCTTGGGGAACGACGCCGTCGGGTTCTTGAAGATCGTGCTCGCCAGCAGGTTGAGGCCGAGGGCGGCGATCGTGTTGAGCATGATCGTCGTGACGACCTCGTGGGCGCCCGACACGGCCTTAAGGGCGCCGGGGATGAAGCCCCAGAAGGCGCCGGCGAGGAAGCCGCCGAAGAGCGTGACGAGGAGCGCCGCGGGGAACGGCAGGCCGATCGCCGCGCCGATGACCGCCGCACCGAAGGCGCCGAGGTAGAACTGGCCCTGGGCGCCGATGTTGAAGAGGCCGGCCCGGAAGCCGACGGCGACCGAGAGGCCGGTCAGGATGAGCGGCGTGGTCGCGTTCATCGTGTTGCCGATGGCCCGGATGTCGAGGATGCCGCCCTCGTTGCACTGGAGCGACCCTTCCTGGAAGCCCTCCGCGCAGAACAGCGACCCGTCGAGGAGCGCCTTGTAGGCGGTGAACGGCAGGAAGAAGTCGAAGCCCTCCTCCGAGAGCGCGCTCGAGAGCCAGATGAGGAGGACGCCGACGCCGAGGCCCAGGAGGACCGCGACGACGGTGCTCGCGAGCTGGCGGCCGAGGCCGCCGCCGGTGAGGATCGTGGCGGTGTTGAGGCTCATGCCTCCGCTGACGCCGCCGCCGGAGGGAGTGGCTTCGCTCATGCCGCACCTTCCGTCCGCTCGGCGACGACCTGGCCGGTGGCCATCATCAGGCCGACCTGGTCCTTGACGGCGGTCGCGCCGTCGATCGTCGCGACGAGGTGGCCGCGATACATGATCCCGATCCGGTCGGACAGCTCGAGGATCTCGTCGAGCTCGGCCGAGACGAGGAGGACCGCGGCCCCGGCGTCGCGCTTGGCGACGATCTGCTTGTGGATGAACTCGATCGACCCGACGTCGAGGCCACGGGTCGGCTGGTCGGCGATGAGCAGGACGATGTCGCGGCTGAACTCGCGGGCGACGATGACCTTCTGCTGGTTGCCGCCGGACAGCGTGGCCGCCGCGACCGAGGCCGACGGCGTCCGGATGTCGAACTCCGGGATGAGCGCCTCGGCCCGCTTGTCGATCTCGGCGCCGCGGATGACCCCGAAGCGCGAGTACGGCGGCTTGTGGTAGCTGCGCAGGACGAGGTTGTCCTCGACCGGGTAGGTCAGGACGAGGCCGTAGCGCTGGCGGTCGCCCGGGATGTACGCCTGGCCACGCTCGGACATGTCGCGCGAGGAGTGGTTCGTCACGACCTCGCCCGCCAGCCTGATCGCGCCCGCCCGGGCCTTGCGCAGCCCGGTCAGCGCCTCGACCAGCTCCTCCTGGCCGTTGCCGGCGACGCCGGCGATGCCAAGGATCTCGCCGGCCCGGACGTCGAAGGAGCAGCCGCTCACGACGATCGAGCCGCGGTCGTCCGCGACGGTCAGGTCGGCGACCTCGAGCACGACGTCGCCCGGGCTGGCCGGGCCCTTCTCGACGGTGAGCGACACCTCGCGGCCGACCATCATCTCGGCCAGCGTCTCCTCGGTCGCGGTCTTCGGGTCGGCCTGGCCGACGACCTTGCCGCGCCGGATGACGGTGATCCGGTCGGCGATCTCGAGGACCTCGTACAGCTTGTGGCTGATGAAGACGATGCTCGTCCCCTCGCTCGCGAGCCGCCGCAGGACCCCGAAGATCTCGGCGGTCTCCTGCGGCGTGAGGACGGCCGTCGGCTCGTCGAGGATGAGGACATTCGCGCCGCGGTAGAGGGCCTTGAGGATCTCGATCCGCTGCTGGATGCCGACCGGGAGGTCGCCGACCTTGGCGTGGGGGTCGATCTCGAAGCCGAACTGCTCCGCGAGCTCGCGGATCCGGGTCTCGGCGGTCTCCTCGTCGAGCATGACCGGGTTCGCCATCGTCTCCCGGCCGAGGATGATGTTCTCGGCGACGGTGAAGACGGGCACGAGCATGAAGTGCTGGTGGACCATGCCGATGCCGCGGGAGATGGCGTCGGACGGGTCGGCGATCCGGACGACCTGGCCGTCGATGAGGATCTCGCCCTCGTCGGGCGTCAGGAGCCCGTAGAGGACGTTCATCAGCGTGCTCTTGCCGGCGCCGTTCTCGCCGAGCAGGGCGTGGATCTCGCCCGGTCGGACCTCCAGGTCGATCCCGTCGTTGGCGACGACCCCGGGGAACCGCTTCGTGATGCCGCGCATCTCGAGGGCCGGAGCGACGACGTGGGTGGCGGGCGCGACCGGCCCGGCGTGGGGATCCACCGCGGGGGCGGGCACCGGTCCCGCGCTGGGGGTCCCGGGCGGTCCCGCCTCGAGTGGCGGGTTCGACTGCGCGGTCACCGTGGCTCTCCCTCCTCCCTCGATGCCCGGCCTGGCCCGAGTGAACGACGACGGCGAGGCTCCGGAGAGCCTCGCCGTCGGGTTGGCGTCAGGTGCAGCCGGTGGCTACTCCGTCTTGCCGTCGACCACGACGTTGGTCTTGATGGAGCCGTCGGCGAGGCCGGCGAAGGTCTCGTCGAGGAGGGTGACGACGTCGGCCGGGACCTTGTCCGCGTTGTCGTGGAACGGGGCGAGGCCGATGCCGTTGGTGGCCGCGTTGTCGACGTTGACGCCGCCCTTGAACTGGCCCAGGGCGATCCGGAGCAGGGCCGCCTGGACCGAGCCGACGATGTTCTTCGTCGCGCTCGAGACGAGGCACTTGCTCGCCTCGGGCAGGGTCAGGAACTGGTCGGTGTCGACGCCGATGGCGAGGATGCCGGCGTCGCAGGCCGCGAGGAGGGCGCCGTTGCCGGTCAGGCCGCCGGCCGCGAAGATGACGTCCGCACCGGCGTCGATCATCTGCTGCGCGGCCGCCTTGCCCTGCTCGGGCTCGACGAACGAGCTGGTGTAGGTGAACTTGACGTCGATGTCGGCCACGGTCGCCTTGGCGCCGTTGATGTAGCCCTCGACGAAGCGCTCGACCGGCGGGACGACGAGCAGGCCGCCGACGACGCCGATGGTCTTGGACTCGCTGATCGACGCGGCGAGGACGCCGGCCAGGTAGCCGGCCTCGTCCTCGGCGTAGAAGAGCGACTGGCCGTTCGTGGCCCAGCTCTCGTCGTGGCCCGTGCTCGGGATGCCGTCGACGCTGATGAACTTGGCGTCCGGGTACTCCTTCGCGGCGTCGCCCATCGCGTCGCCGAGGAGGAAGCCGACGCCGATGACGACGTCGTAGCCGTTGTCGGCGAACTCCGCGATGTTCTTCGCGTAGTCGGACTGGCTGGTCGTCTCGATGTAGTCGGTATCGAAGCACGTCGGGGCGAGGGCCTTGGCGGCCTCCATGCCCTCGTACGCCGACTGGTTGAACCCCTTGTCGTTGATCCGGCCGACGTCGGTGACGAGACCGACCTTGAGCGGCTGCTCGCAGGTCGCGGCGTCCGGCGACGGGGACGGCTCCGCGGACGGCTCGACCGACGCGGCGGCCGACGGGGACGGCTCGGCCGACGGCTCGGGCGACGGCTCGGGCGTTGCGCCGCTCGAACAGGCGGCGACGATGATGGCCAGGCTCGCGACGAGCAGGCCGAGGCGCTTCTGCATGCTTCCTCCTCCAGGAGCGTCGACGGCGCCGGCGCGAGGCTCGGCGACCGGCACGGCAGGACCCGCCGTATCGGCGGGCTTCGTCCGCATCCTACCGCATCGCCGGGCCCGTGGCGCATACTCCGCGCGGTGTCCACGAACCCGATCCCGATCGTCCTCGACTGCGACCCGGGCCACGACGACGCGCTGGCGCTCGTCCTCGCCCTGGCCCGGCCCGAGCTGCGCCTGCTCGGGGTGACGACGGTCGCCGGGAACGCGCCGCTCGAGGCGACGACCCGCAACGCCCTGTCCGTCCTCGCCCTGCTCGGTCGGCCCGACGTCCCGGTCGCGGCCGGCGCCGCGAGCCCCCTGTCGCGGCCGCTCGAGGTCGCCGCCAACGTCCACGGCGTCAGCGGGCTCGAGGGGGCCGACCTCCCCGAACCGCGGTCGGACCCGCGACCCGAGGGGGCGCTCGCCTTCCTGCGGGCGACCCTCGAGGCAAGCGCGGAGCCGGTGACGCTCGTGCCGACGGGGCCGCTGACGAACGTCGCCGAGCTCCTTCTCGGGTACCCCGAGCTCGCCCCCCGGATCGGCCGGATCTGCCTGATGGGCGGCGCCATCGGGGAGGGCAACTGGACGCCGTCGGCCGAGTTCAACATCTGGGTCGACCCGGAGGCGGCCAGGATCGTGTTCGCGTCCGGCCGCCCGATCACGATGATCGGCCTGGACGTGACCCACCGTGCCCGCTTCGGCCCGGCCGATGTCGAGCGCCTCGCGGCCCTCGGGACACGGACGGCGACGGTCTTCGCCGACCTCCTCCGCTTCTTCGCCCGGTTCCACCTCGAGCGGTACGGCTGGGACGGATCGCCGATCCACGACGCGGTGGCCGTCGCCCACCTCGCCGTGCCCGGGCTCGTCGAGACCCGCCGGTATCACGTCGACGTCGAGACGACCGGCTCGCTCACGCGGGGTCGGACGGTCGTCGACATCCGGGGCGTTGCGGGACCACCGCCCAACGCCGACGTCGGGGTGGCCATCGACCGCGGCCGGTTCGTCGACCTGCTCGTCGACGCGGTCGCGACGGTGGGCGCCGCCGCGGTGCGGTGACCGGGGCGGCCGCGACCGACGGTCCGACCCGGGCGAGCGGACCGGCGCTGCGCTGGGTCGCGCTGGGCGACTCGTACACGATCGGCACGGCCGTCGAGCCCCGCGATCGCTGGCCCGATCGCCTGGTCACCCGCCTGCGCGCCAGCGGGGCGGCGATCGACCTCGTCGCGAACCTGGCCGTGAACGGCTACACGAGCCGCGACGTCATCGAGCGCGAGCTGCCCGCGCTCGATACCCTCGGCCCGGGCTTCGTTTCGCTGCTCGTCGGGGTGAACGACGTCGTCCAGGGCGTGCCGATGGCCGACTACGCCGCGCGGCTGGAGGCGATCCTCGCCGACCTGCTCGGGCGCCTGCCGGCCGACCGCCTGCTGCTCGTCACGACGCCCGACTACACGGTCACCCCGGCCGGCGCCGACTATGGCGACCCGGTCGCTCGATCGGCGGCGATCCGCGCGGCGAACGGCGTCCTTGCCGGGATCGGGGGCCGGCACGCCGTCGCCGTCGTCGACATCCACGACCTCTCGCTCGGGGCGGCGACGGACCGGGCCCTCGTCGCCGCCGATGGCCTCCATCCGAGCGGGATCCAGTACGCCCGCTGGGTCGACCGGATCGCGCCCGTCGTCGAGCGGCTGCTCGGGCTCACGCCCGGCTGAGGGGGCGGTGGCCGACGGGCCGCCCGCGCTCAGCGGCTGCCGCGCTCCGCGTCGAGCTCGCGCAGCCGCGCGTCGGAGATCCCGAAGTGATGGGCGATCTCGTGGCGGACCGTCCCGGCCACGCCTGGCGCGAGGCGGGACCCGGTCCCGTAGGCGCGCAGGTGCGGTCCGCGGAAGATCGTGATCTTGCTCGCGAACGGCGCGTGGTCGGCGCCGAACGCGGTCGTCGGCACGCCCTGGTAGAGCCCGAACAGGCCGCGCGCCCCGGTCGACGCGAGCTGGGCCGCCGACGGCTCGTCCTCGACGACGATCGCGACCCGGCCGAGCTGGACGCGGAACGCCTCGGGCAGGCTGTCGAGGGCGGCCTCGACGAGCGACCCGAAGTCGGGCTCGATGGGCGATGCGGGCACGGGACGCGGCTCCATCTGCGCATCATGCCCGGGCCGCCGCGAACGCGCCCCTGAAGCGCCCGCGCCACCGGCACCGACCCCCCGACGACCCCCGCCCCGACCCGGCCGGGACCCGGCTACCATTCGCGTCGTGACCCCGGCTCCGAACGACTTCGTCCATCTCCACGTCCACTCGGAGTTCAGTCTCCTCGACGGCCTCGGGCGGATCCCCGACCTCGTCGACGCGGCCGCGGCGCAGGGGTTCGGCAGCCTCGCGATCACCGACCACGGCGCCCTCTACGGCGCGGTCGCCTTCCACCAGGCCTGTGTCGCGAAGGGGATCAAGCCGATCATCGGCGTCGAGACGTATGTCGCCCGCCGGTCGATGCGGGACAAGGAGGGCAAGGCCGACGCCCAGCCGTTCCACCTCGTCCTCCTCGCCAAGGACTGGACCGGCTACCAGAACCTGTCGCGGCTCATCACCGACGCTCACGTCGACGGCTACTACTACAAGCCGCGGATCGACCGCGAGCACCTCGCCCGGTACAGCGAGGGGCTCGTCGGGCTGTCGGCCTGCCTCAACGGCGAGATCGCCCGGGCCCTCGAGGTGGATGACCACGAGAGCGCCGTGCGCATCGCCGGCGAGTACCGGGACATCCTCGGGCCGGACGGCTTCTACCTCGAGCTCCAGGACCATGGGCTGCCCGAGCAGCGCCGCCTGAACGAGCAGCTCGTCCGGCTCGCCCCGCAGGTCGGGCTCGGGCTCGTGGCGACGAACGATCTCCACTACGTCCACCGGGGCCAGGCCGAGGCTCACGATGTCCTCCTCTGCGTCGGCACGGGCTCCAACCTCGACACGCCCGGCCGGCTGCGCTTCGAGTCGCCCGAGTTCTACGTCAAGTCCGCGGCCGAGATGGCCGCCCTCTTCCCCGATCAGCCCGAGGCGATCCGGAACTCGAGGGCGATCGCCGAGATGTGCGCGGTCGAGCTGCCGCTCGGGGTGAACCGCATCCCGCACTTCCCGGTCCCCGACGGCGAGACCGCGGAGAGCTGGCTGCTCGCCGAGTGCCGGCGCGGCCTCGTCGCCCGCTACGGCACCGCGACGCCCGAGCTCGAGGCCCGCCTCGACTACGAGCTCGGGGTCATCAACCGGATGGGCTACGCCGGCTACTTCCTGATCGTCGCCGACTTCGTCCGGTTCGCCCGCGAGTCGGGGATCTACACGACCTGCCGCGGCTCGGCGCCGGGATCGATCGTGACCTACACCCTCGGCATCACCCCGGTCGATCCGATCAGCTACGGGCTGCCGTTCGAGCGCTTCCTCAACCCCGACCGGGTGACGATGCCCGACATCGACGTCGACTTCGAGGACGGTCGCCGCGACGAGGTCATCGCCTACGTCACCCGGAAGTACGGGACCGACCACGTCGCCCAGATCATCACCTTCGGCACGATGCTCGCCCGAGCGGCGATCCGCGACGTCGGGCGGGTCCTCGGGCTCGGCTACGGCGAGGTCGACCGGATCGCCAAGGCGGTCCCCAACCAGCTCGGGATCAAGCTCGACGAGGCGCTCGAGATCGCCCCGGCCCTCCGCGAGATGACCGAGGCCGATCCCCAGGTCGGCCGGCTCGTCGACCTCGCCCGCCAGCTCGAGGGCGTCGCCCGGAACGCCTCGACGCACGCCGCCGGCGTCGTCATCAGCCGCGAGCCGCTGACCGAGATCATGCCGCTCCAGCGGGCGACGAACTCCGAGTCGCTGATGACGCAGTACGAGATGCATGCCGTCGAGGCGCTCGGCCTGCTCAAGTTCGACTTCCTCGGCCTCTCGAACCTGACGATCCTCCGCCAGGCCGTCGACCTCATCCGGGACCACCGGGGCATCGCCATCGACATCGAGCACATCCCGCTCGATGACGCCCGGACCTTCGAGCTCCTCGCCTCGGGCGAGACGACCGGCATCTTCCAGCTCGAGTCGGCGGGGATGCGGCGGTACATCCGCGAGCTCCGGCCGACCTCGGTCTACGACCTCGCGGCGATGGTCGCCCTGTACCGGCCCGGCCCGATGGACAACATCCCGGCCTACATCCGGCGCAAGCACGGCCAGGAGCCGGTCGTCTACCTCCACCCGCTCCTCGAGCCGTTCCTCGCCCGGACGTACGGGATCTTCGTCTACCAGGAGGACATCATGGCCGCGGCCATGGCCCTCGGCGGGTTCAGCGGCCCCGAGGCGGACACCCTCGGCTACGCGATCCGGAAGAAGAAGTCGGCCGTCCTGCGAGCCCAGAAGGAGAAGTTCGTCGAGCGGGCCGCCGAGCGCGGCGTCCCGGCGGCGACGATCGATGCGGTCTTCAAGGCGTTCGAGCCGTTCGAGCGCTACGGCTTCAACAAGGCCCACGCCACCTGCTACGGCCTCGTCGCCTACCAGACGGCCTACCTCAAGGCGAACTACACCGTCGAGTACATGACGAGCG